>NZ_JBFTLA010000011.1:0-254206 GCF_056396205.1 Paenibacillus sp. 05T425 | reverse complement strand
TGTTACTCACCCGTCCGCCGCTAAGTTATCCCCGAAGGAATAACCCCGCTCGACTTGCATGTATTAGGCACGCCGCCAGCGTTCGTCCTGAGCCAGGATCAAACTCTCCATAAAGGTGTTTGACTTGCTCAAAAACTTTTTATTGCTTTTAGTCAGAAGCCGAAGCTTCTTAACTGGCAGTTTCGCTCGTTGTTCAGTTTTCAAAGAACAATCTTTTCTTTCGTGTCGACCGTGTGTTTCTCTCGGCCAGAAATAGAATATACCATGGCTTGTCCTGTTTGGTCAAGCTTTTTTAAAAACTTTTTTAACCTGAAGCAAAATCAATTGAATCGTTCATTTCGCCTTTCTCATTTTAATACTTTCTTTCCTGAATTTCAACTCCCCACGAAACAAATGATTGCTTTTCTGCAATATAGTTAACCCATATGAGCTTTCATGATATAGGAACAAACCACCGACGTGTGATATACTGCAAAGCAAATATAAAGCTTTGGAGGCATAAACGATGAAGATTTTTGTTATTCTTTCTTTTAATGAAGAAGACGGTATGGAGAATGTATATGTAGGTACAGATGAGGAGAAAGCTCTTTCCTTCAAACCTGAGGACTTCGACAATTGCGATGCCCTATTCGTGGAGATCTGGGATGAAAGCGGCAAGACAGATGATTTCCGCCTAGAACATGAACTTGCAAACGAACCTGCAAGCGAGTAATAAAATGAATGCAACCTTTTGTCCACGCTCGCCGTCTAGTTGTTGAAAAAAACTGCGAGGGGACTACATAATGACTTACAACAGCAAGAAATGGACCAAGCTTACAGCGATCATTATCGCATGCTCCATTGTTATGGCAGGCTGCGGTACGAATTCCAATGATTCGGCGAACGCCAACAACAGCAACAAAGGCAGCAACAGTGCAGTGACCGAATCGAATTCCAACAGTAATGGAGCGGCAAACGACACAGCATCGGACGCGCCCGATTCGGATGCATCTAGCTCCGAAAGCGATACACCTGCTTCTGACGCACCGGAGCTGGGAACTGCTACTGATAAACCGACGGAAACACCGGCAGTGGAAAAGAATGCAACTAGCCCAACGGCTAAACCAACGGCCAAGCCGACAGCGAAGCCAACTGCCAAACCGACAGCCAAACCAACTGCTAAACCTACGGCTAAGCCGACAAATAAACCAAGCGCAACGACTAAGCCAACACAGAAGCMAGTCGCTACACCGAAACCAAAGCCAACGGAGAAGCCCGAAGTATCTGTTAGCGTTTCCGATATCATTGCCAAAATCACAACAGACATTGAATTCGGACCTCTCGCAACAGCAGAAGGCGAGCTCGTTAAGGACATTTACGGTATTGATCCCGAAAAGCTTCTAACCGATGGCGTATTCAAGCAAGCCATGATGAATGTTAAAGCAACTGAGCTTGTTGTCGTGAAGCTTAAGACTGATAAGGACTACGCTACTGTGCAAGAAGCGTTCGACAACCGCGCAGCCAGCATTATCAAAACATTCGAAACGTACTTGCAAGATCAATATGAGGATGCAAAAAACTATCAGATCATTCGCAACGGCAATTACGTTCTGTTCTCCATATCGCATGACCAAAAAACGATTGCGACCATTTTCAACGACTTTTTCAAATAAGCTCAATGAACGAACAAGGCTCTGGCCATTATGCCAGAGCTTTTGCTTTTGCTAATAAGGCTACTCTAAAACAAAAAGAGCCTTACGGCTCTCCTGTCTTCGTCTAACTATTAAAGCAGCTTAGACTCCACTTGTTCAATCTTGACGCAAATGTCCTGCTGCCATTCCATGTCCCCGCTATCGTGAGCAACAAAGGCAAGCGACTTCAAACAATCCAGCTTGAACACCAAATCAAAATTAACGGCTAAGCAATGGTCAAGCTCCAGCTTCTCTGCCTGCGTGAGAATATGATACCCACCAAGCCGCTTTGCTTTGTGCGTAAGCTCCGCGAGACGGCGATGTACGGGATGTATGCCGATCAGAGCGCATCGCCTCCTTCTTGTTGCATGTTCTCACCGAGCTACGTTGTATGTACACAGGTGATTGCCCCTATTATTTCCGTTTTCAAGTGTCGGCAAACCGTACTCGCACATTCGTTCATAAAAGACTGACTTAACAGCAGTTAGTACATATCCGTCCACGCGTGCAATTGCTGCTTCAAGGCGTCTCTCGCTGATTGCGGTTCGATAACCTCGGCCGCCGGTCCGTATTGCAATACCCACTTCATAAATTCCTTTTCATTGTTCACTGTCACTTCGAATAGGAGTGAGCCATCCGGCAGATCCTTCATGCGCGGTTGCACGAATAGCTCCTCCTCCTTGATGTACCTCGCTATCTCAGCCGAGAAGCGTACCTTGAACACTGTATTTTTGTCGCCGCGATCGATCGACCACGTGTTTTTCAAATATTTCCGAATGTTGAATCGGCTCTTATCGAATCTTTGGTCGGTTAACGCGACATTCATGAACCGACTAACTCGGAACGTACGAATATCCTTTTTCAAATGGCAATAACCAATCATATAAAAACGTTGATCGCGCGGCACGAGATAATACGGGTCGATTCGCCTCTCCGTCGTTTCGTTGCGAGATTGCGTATGATAGACGGTGTCGATAGACCGCTGCTCGAGTGCTGCTTGAAGAATCGGCTGCAGCAGGTTTTTGCTCTCCTTGCGATAAGCCGGCGTACCCATCTGAATGATGTCGGCTATGCTCTCCATCATGCTGTTCTGCTGCGACTTCTCCTTCTTATGCGTCGCCATCACTTTATCGTAAGCGGTATCGAAGCCGGGCGGAAGTTTATCCTTATCCAGCACTGAGGGGAGCAACGAAAAAACAAGCGACTCCTGCTCCGAGAAGTCCAACGGGTACATAAAAAACTTGCCTAGAAATCGGTACCCCGTTCCTCTGCCGTCGTTAGTCAACGGTGCGATGTGATCGATTAGCTCCAAATCGCGATATACGGTTCGAATCGTAACATTGCATTTCAGCGCTAGATCAGCGGCTGTAATACCGGGGTTCGTCTGAATCGCGTTAATCATATTGAACACTCGAATGATTTTATCTACCATACTGATCTCCTCGTTCTATCAGATTCATAACCTATTCTAGCATACAGTCTATGAATGCCGTGGGAAAAAATGCTAATTACCGAAAGAGAACAATATCTTGCAGACTTTTATTGCAACAGAAAAAACAAATACCCCAATCTCGCTGCAGCAGCTAAGATTGAGGCATTTGGACTAAGCTATGTTAAACCATGATTTTGCACATATCGTTGGTGAATTCGACCGGATCCTGGATCGGCAAGCCTTCGATGAGAAGCGCTTGATTATAGAGCAGGCTTGTGTACAGGCCCAGCTTCTCTTTGTCGGTTTCGAACGCTGACTTCAGCTTCGCGTAGATTTCGTGATTCACGTTAATCTCCAGCACCTTGTCTGCTTTCACATCTTGGCCGCTAGGCATCGCTTGGAGCACCTTCTCCATCTCAATCGTAACCTCGCCCTCAGCGGACAAGCACACCGGATGGGATTTCAGACGTTTCGAAGCTTTGACCTGCTTCACCTTGTCCGTCAGCAGGCTCTGCATGTAAGCGAACAGCTCCTTGCTGTCGTTCTCTTCCGCTTCGTTCTTCTCGTCCTTGACATCGGCCTCGATGCCCAAGTCGCCGCTCGATACGGACTTGAACTCTTTGTCCTTGTATTTCGCAATAATTTTGATTGCGAACTCATCGATATCGTCGGTGAAGTACAGGATTTCGTAACCTTTGTCGGAAACAAGCTCCGTCTGCGGAAGCTTCTCGATGCGTTCGATCGATGGGCCAGTCGCGTAGTAAATGTACTTCTGATCTTCCGGCATTCTGGAGATGTACTCATCCAGTGTGACTTGCTTCTTCTCTTTGGAAGAGTAGAACATCAGCAAGTTCTGCAGGTCATCCTTGTTCATGCCATAATCATTGTATACGCCGAACTTAAGCTGTCTGCCGAAAGACTTGTAGAAGCTTTCATACTTCTCGCGTTCTTCCTTCAGCAAGCTTTGGAGCTGCGACTTGATCTTGTTCTTAATATTCTTGGCAATCAGCTTCAACTGGCGGTCATGCTGCAGCAGCTCGCGGGAAATATTAAGCGACAGGTCCTCGGAATCGACCATCCCTTTCACGAAGCTGAAATAGTCCGGCAGCAGGTCCGCGCACTTGTCCATAATAAGTACGCCGTTGGAATAGAGCTCAAGCCCTTTCTCGTATTCCTTCGTATAATAATCGAATGGCGTGTTCTCCGGAATGAATAGAATCGCATTATACACGACTGCGCCATCCGCGCTCACATGGATATGCTTAAGCGGTTTGTCGAAGCCGTAACGCTTCTCGAAGTAGAAGTTCTCGTAGTCCTCGGCTGTCAGTTCGTTTTTGTTGCGGCGCCAGATCGGCACCATGCTGTTGACGGTCTGCTCCTCTTGGTACTCCTCGAACTCGTTCTCGCTGCCTTCCTTCGGACGCGAGCCCTTGATATCCATCTTAATCGGATAACGAATGAAGTCCGAATATTTCTTAATAACGGAGCGAAGGCGATACTCTTCGAGGAATTCATCATAGTTGTCGTCTTCGGTGTTTGGCTTGATTGTCAAAATAATATCTGTACCAACCGTTACTTTCTCGCCTGCCTCAATCGTATAACCGTCCGCTCCTGTGGACTGCCATACAAAAGCCTCGTCGCTGCCGAACGTGCGGGAAACAACCGTAACTTCATCGGCTACCATGAATGCGGAATAGAAGCCTACCCCGAACTGACCGATAATGTTATGGCCGTCCTTCGCTTCATTCTCTTTCTTGAAAGCAAGCGATCCGCTCTTCGCGATAACGCCGAGATTGTTCTCCAAGTCCTCCTTCGTCATGCCGATCCCCGTGTCCGAGATCGTCAAGGTACGGCTCTCCTTGTCCGCCGTTACTTTAATGAAGTAATCTTCTTTGTTGAACACGAGACCGTCGTCGGCTAGTGCTTTATAATACATTTTATCAATCGCATCGCTGGCATTCGAAATCAGTTCCCGGAGGAAAATTTCTCTCTGCGTATAGATGGAGTTAATCATCATCTCCAGCAGTCGTTTCGATTCGGCTTGAAATTGCTTCTTCGTCATTAATGAAATGCTCCCTTCCAATCTTTCTTTTACGCTTAGCACTCAATCAATAAGAGTGCTAATTCTTCCTTTTATATACCATAACTGCTTTTTCGATGTCAATACGAATGGGGTAATTCCGAGCTAGGCGTTAGCTTGTTTCTTCTTCAGATTCTTGCCAAACATCATCCGCAGCGCCAGCATCAGCAATGGAAGTCCGAAGGCAATGGGCAGGGAGATTATCGGCCAATATTGTTCCAAATATTCCATGGCACGGAAGTGATCCTCTACGATCCAGTAACCGAAAATGCCGAGAATAAGGCTGGCAGGCAAAATCATCGTTTTGCTTTTTTTAAGGCCAAATATTCGAGCTGCGCTGACATATGTACCATAAACGCAAAACATGACCATGAACAGCATCGACAACGAATAGCAGGCGATCATAATCATTTCATACCGTTGCAAAAAGTTACCGATATGGGCATTGCGGGCAAGCTTCATGCATGCGAGCGTATATTGGCTCGTTACTTCCGCAGACAGCACAGCCGCCTCTAGAATCGCCCAGATCGAAATCATAACGCCGCTCACAACGATGCCCGCCATCCCCAGCATGCCGCCGCGCTTCTTCACATCCTTGACGAAAGGAAACAACAGCGCCGCCAGCATCGTAGACATGGCCCAGTCCGAATCGAATTGCAAACTGGCCAAAGCCGTACGCGGAAACCCGTGCTCCAGCACCGGCAATAGGTTTAGAATATCGAATTCTTTTAATGAACCGATGATGATCATTACGTTTAGCAGGAATATAAACAGCAGTCCAACGAGCGCAAGCCTTGCCATTACTTCAAGCCCGTAGTAGCAGCCGATTGCACCGACAAGCAGCGAGGCAATGACGAACAGCGAGATAGGCGCTTCCGGCAAAAAATATTCCTGAAGATGATAGACGAACGTTATCATGACTGGACCGATCGCCCCCAAGTAGAAGAGGAAGATGAGCAGCGCTACGATCTTGGCGAACCATTTCCCAAGCAAAGCTTGTCCGAGCCCGATAAAATCCAAATGAGGCGTCTTCTTGATAGCGAGATACGTGAGGTACATTATGACGATGCCTTGCAAGGTTCCGATCAGCGTAGCGATCCACATATCTTGACCAATGCTCCGCGCAAGCACGCCTTCCGTTACGCCAATTGCTTTGACGAAGATCAGATTGACGATCATGGCGATGAACATGCCGTTCGAGATTTGAATTTTGGTCATTTGATCCCCTTTCTGGCCGCCTTAACCACTGCCGTCTTAATCGTCGTATGGACCTCAATGCTCGTCCCAGCTTCGGAGAAAATCTCGTCCCAATTAGAACTGAATAGCTTCCACTCCATGGGGTAGTGATTACGGAATACGTCGCCGAACTTCAAGAAGTCGGAGTGGTATTGCTTCTGGGCTTTCCCAATGACATCCTCGATCTTAGCCTTCATCAGCTGTTTCAGGTGCGCCTCCATCTCTTTCCGCAACACGGTAACCGATTGGGTACAACCGTTCTCGACGATATCCGCTTTCGACTTCAGTCGAATATGAAAAAATGGCCGATCGTCCTTAAGCGTCGGCTTCACCTGCAAATCTGCCTCGTCAAATTCTATCGACATGTACCCCTTTTTATCCGGACAAGGAACGACTTCGATTCCGCTCTTCAACCGCTCTAGCAAAAAGAGCAGTCCCCTTGTCTCCTTCACGTTCAGCCAACCTACCATACTGTCTCCCTTGAACGCTGCCGCTCCCGCCAGTTCGACTTGCATCAGCGAACCGTGCTGCTCGGGCTTCTTATTAGAGATGCCTCGCGGGACAAGCGTAAGCTTAGCAATGACGGGGTTAGTGGAACTGCTAAGAAACGACTCCTCCAAAATCATCATGTTCGTGCCTGGCGCCTGTCCGACAACATCATTATCGCGAAACAGCCGATCGACCGCTTCGCCAGGCACTACTGCAAGTCCTGTAATCGTGGAAATCAGTTCGCCCGGTTCGTCAGGCGTGACAGCAACCCACGTATTCATGCGCAGCTCGTGATTGCGGGTGAAGAAATCGACCATATCCGAAATGCCTCGTTTCGCATATTTCTCATTCATGACAATGAGAAAATTATGTGCCCAGTACACTCTCCGGGAGGTGAATCTCCCCAAGTTGCGAATGGCTTCGAATATCGTTCGCCCTTCGCTGCTGACCGAATAGATCGGCTCTCCCGTTCCGCCTGCCGGCGCGCCCGTCTGCCCTCTCGCATCCGCAGGACGGATAATCTGCACCGACAGCTTCACTGAACCCGGTGCTTCTCCTACATCTAAACCGACAGCCGTCACAAGCGCCAGCTCATTGATTTGCCGTTGTCCCATGCATGAAGTAAGCAGCAGCAGGACGATCATCACTAGGAATCGCTTCATTAATCGTTGCATTATTATCATTCCTCTGGTGGCTGCGGCATCATATTATTAGCCATCCGTTTGCTGTCCTGCGCAAAGCCAGGCCGCTGATCCATCATCCATATCGGTAGTCTAAGCAGCATATCGCGTTGATCCTGCGGGCGGAACGGACTGGCAGGCGTCATGAACGATTCGCCGAAGGAGCGAATGGATAGCGCGTGCAGCAGCAGCGCGAAGAACATCGTCGCGAAACCAAGCAAGCCGAACAAGCCTGAAGCGAGCAATAATGGGAAACGCACGATTCGTATAGCGAGAGACGAAGAATAGCTCGGGATTGCGAAGGATGATATGCCTGTAATCGCCACGACAATAACCATGAACGGCGATACGAGTCCAGCCTGTACGGCAGCTTGTCCGATAATGAGCGAGCCGACGATACTGACCGCTTGTCCGATAGGCTTCGGCATGCGCAGCCCCGCTTCCCTCATTAATTCGAAAGCAAGCTCCATAATGATTGCCTCCAGCAGCACAGGGAAGGGGACGACCTCGCGGCCGGATGCTATCGTCAGCGCCAGCGAAGTCGGAATCATCTCATGATGGAACGAGACGAGCATGACATAGAAGGACGGAAGCGTGAGGCTGATGATGAAAGCCATGTAACGTACAAGTCGGAAGAAGGTGCCTACCCAGTACCGGTTGTAATAATCGTCAGGCGCCTGAAAGTATTGCCAGAAGAAGGTCGGAACAACTAAAACGACAGGCGTATTGTCGACGAATATGGCTACTCTTCCTTCAAGCAATGCGGAAGCTACCTTATCGGGACGCTCGGTACTCTGTATGGTATTGAAAGGAGACAGCGGCGAGTCCTCGATCAGCTCCTCGATATTGCCGCTCTCCAGAATCGCGTCGATACGAATATGTTCGAGCCTCTTCATCACTTCATCGACAAGGCCTTCCTTCACCAAATCATCGATATAAGCGATATTTATTTCCGTTCGGGTACGCGTGCCGATAACCATGCCTTTAATCCGCAAATTCGGATCTTTAATGCGCCTGCGAACTTGTGTCGTATTGATGCGAATGCTCTCCGTGAAGCCGTCCCTTGGGCCGCGCACATTGTTCTCAGACGACGGCTCCTCGACGCTTCGCTCTTGCCAGCCCTTCGTGCATACGATAATAGCTTCATCCAAGCCATCAACGACGATAAGCGTGTCACCCGACAATATACCCGATATCCCGCTCTCAAGGCTTGGACACTGCTTTGCTGATGCGTTGTACAGGAAGTTCGAGATGACCGATTCGGCAGTCTTATAATCGCTGGGGTCCAAGTGGAGCTCATTGCCGGTCACGACCAGTGTCCTTAATATCATATCGATGACCGACGTATCGACCATCCCATCTAGAAACCAGCAAATTGCCGGATGGTCACGATTGCCGCATAAGTTGATCTCTCGTCTTTGAATATCCTCGCTTTGCCCTAGAATCTCGTCGAGCAAAGCTGCATTTGCCGACAAAGATGTCACGAAAGGCCCTTTCAGCTTATCTTGTGCAACTGACACTATCGCCGCCTCCTAGCTTGATCGTATATCTTGTAAATCATTGGATTACAATAACGAGGTCGAATTATAGAAATCCGAATGAGCTACAGAAAGGAGCAGCACGCTTGAACCTCGACTTCTACCACTCGTGGCTCTACCTTCACCTCATTAACACGGAATGGTTCATGTGGGTCATCGTTTATGTCGTACTCGGCATCAATATATTGCTGCCGTTAATTGTGTGGTACGCGATGCGCGGGAAAGAGATTTTACGCAGCTATCTCAAGCATAAGAAACAACAGCATTAATCTCATTCCCGCCCTAAATATTTTCCCACGGTGAAGGAATTATTATCCGCCTTTTCCATACGAAGCCTGCAGGGAGCATGACAAAGGCGCGAAGCATAAGCTTCGCGCCTTAATTAGGCTACTATCGTATGCAGCCAACATATCATTCTCATTCGAGCACACCAGCAACCTCATAATCTTCCATGGTCAATGATACGTTCATCTTATGCTGTATCAAGATTGACTCTTCCGCGATGACAACACGATAGGTCACTACATAGGGCGTTTCAATATATAATAAAGTAAGCATTAAACTATCGGTTCCCTCCCAGCGGGCATGGGTCACGACTTGCTGCTCATGCCATGCCAGATCTTTGATAAACATATCTTTAATATGCAGTGTTTTATTAAAATCGAATTTCAGACGCCGCTCTTTGCCTTCCAAAAAATGAAGCAACATGACGAACTCGTCTTTGTTTTGCTCGAACTGTACCCGTATGGGAGGTCGCTTCGAATCCTGCAAATAGTTATCGTGGCTTGCCCCTCGCGTGATTCGGTAGCTGCGTTTATGTAAATTCATTTGTTGACCGCGATGGTTCGGAAGCTCTTGGAGCGGATACGCCATTTGAGCTAAGCGATACTGCAATTCTGAATAATGGCTTCGGTTAAGCAGGGAAGTACCGCTTGCTTCTATTGAATCAATAATAAACGCATAGATCAGATCAAGCAGCTCCTGTAACCGGTTCATGCTTTTGAAGCTTGCTGTCACCGCTATTACGAGCCTTTGCTTAGGTGCAACGAAGCATAATTGACCGAATGAGCCGTCTCCCCGATAACAGCCTCCGCGGCACAAATGAAACTGATAGCCGTATCCTTGCGAGGAGTCGACGCGGTCACTCCAGCCGCTATTATCGCTTTGAAAGTTTGTCGCGAGTTCAATATACTGCTCTGAAACGATTCTTCTCCCCCTGTAAATGCCTTTGTCCAGCAGCATTTGACCGAACTTGGCGACGCTGCTGGTAGATAGGCTCAGCCCCATTCCGCCAGCCGTTATGCCCATCGGACATGTCTCCCAATCCGGTTTTGGAATGTTTAGAGGAATGAATAAACGAGGCATCAAGAACGCAACGAGGCCTTGTCCTGCTGCTTTCTCAACGATTGCCGAAAGCATATACGTGCAATGCGTACTGTATCGATAATAACTGCCAGGCTTGTGCTGAACCTCCTGCGCGAGGAAGGCGCGAACCCAATCCCGCTCCGCCGCTACGGCGTTATAAATATTGTCCTCATGCCCTGCGTTCATGGACAGCAAATGATGGATCGTCATAGCTGCAAGATTATCCGAGACGAATGGCGGAGATCGATCCGGGAAATACGAAATGACCGTATCGTCTAGGCGGATCAAGCCTTCGTCCCAAGCGATGCCGACCGCTATCGAAGTGAAGCTCTTGCTTAACGAATAGAGCAATTGGGGACATTCATCACGATATGGAGCGCGCCAAAAACGGGTGGTGGCTTTGCCGTCCTGCAGCAATACGAGGCTATTTACTTCAAGTTCTCTTCGTTCAACCTCATTCAAGAAATCAAGCAAAACGCGTGAGCTTAACATATGATTTTCAGGAAAATCGCATGCCAGTTCCAATGAAACCACTCCTGCTATTCAATATCAACTAAAGCCGAGCGTCATTACGCCTGCCGTAAATAAGGAATGCCTCAGCTACCATTAATAACCTCAACCTTTTCCCTTAAAATGGTGCCTTCTAAACCATCGTAGCATCTGTCTGTGTCGATTGACTATCGCTATTTTTTTCGGTTATCTAGCTAAAATAAAAAAAGCAGTCACTGCCCGCTATTCGCTTAAGCGGGGTGACTGCTTCATCTCGCCCTCATCCTCGTACCAAGGATTCAGGTGGATTAATACCTCTTCCACATCGTCATGCTGCTCCATAATGAGCGATTTAATTTTTCTAGAAACGTCATGTCCTTCTTGAATGCTCAGCTCGGCGGGCACACCTACGCGAACATCAATCATAATGTATCGTCCATGCTCCCTAGCGCGCAGCCGATCGATCCGCTTCACCTCAGTCACGGAAAAGACGAGCTCCTCATACTGATCCAGCTTTTCCGAAGAGACCATCTTGTCCATAAGCACATCGATAGCCTCGCGTCCCATGTCTGCCGCAAGCTTCAGGATCAAAGCCGCCACGATCAATCCCGCGATCGGATCGCCATACATAAGAATCGTGATACCGTAATGATCGCCGATCAATCCCGCTCCAATACCGACAACCGCAGCTATCGAGGCATACACGTCGGCCAGGTGGTCGTATGCCGTGGCGAGCAGACTCTTGTTATTCGTACGACGACCAAGACGAATGCAGTACACGTACAGCCACTGCTTCCAAATGAACGACACCGTTGCCGCAATCAGCGCAATGAAGCTCGCTTCCGCGGCTGGATGGAACATCGACTCCACGGAATGATACCCAATATACAGAGCAGCAATTAGCATGATCACGGCAACGATGGCCGATCCGATTACCTCTGCCTTCCCGTGTCCGTACGGATGATCGAAATCATGCGGCTTCTTGGCGATAACGGTTGCGCTCAATGCCGCTGCGGCAGCAACGACATCGCCTGCGTTATGTATGCCATCCGCTATTAGTACCTGGCTGCCTGCCAGTACGCCTACAATTAGTTTAATTGCTGTTAGAAACAGATTGCTAATCAGGCTGATTATGATTGCTGTCGTCCCCGTTTGCCTGCTCGGCTTCTCCATCGCTATCTCCTTCTGTCCGCGTTCCTAGTCTATCCTTTTTCAATACCTGATCCATTATACAAACAACCATTCATGTGGGTCTAGAGAAACAGTTTTGCAGCGAATAAGAAGTTTTAAGGCTGTACAATAGACTTTGAAGGCTCTAACTTTGTTGCTCCAGCGCAACTTCTATCGTTTCTTGTCGAGATTGGATTACAAAGCGCGTACGCGCATAACGACTTATGAAATGGTTATCCTAAAAATGCCATAGCGAATTTACCGATAGAACGCATGTAAAGCGGGGTGAGCTTATCGATATACAGGATGATCTGGTCAATCACTTAACGGAGCTGCGCAAAAGGCTGCTGATCGTGCTCGGCTGCTTCGTCGTCGCGATGAGCGGAGGTTTGTATGTATCGCCGGGCATACTCCGTTACATTAAGTCGGGCCCTACGGCCAGCGCAGTCGAATGGAATGTCTTCTCTTTCACGGACGGCTTGTTCATCTATTTGCGCTGCGCCTTCATCTTCGCCTTATTGTTCACGCTGCCGGTCCTTCTCTACCAGGCATGGGCATTCGTAAAACCCGGACTGAAGGAGTCGGAAGCGCGGGGAACGCTGGCTTATGTGCCCGTATCGTTCATGCTTTTCCTTACGGGCATCTCATTCAGTTACTTCCTTGTATTCCCGATGATGCTGAAGTTCATGATCGGAATGAACCAGAACGTCGGTGCTGTGGAAACGTACGGCATCGATCGTTATTTCACCTTTCTGTTCAGCGTCGTATTCCCGCTCGGAATCGCCTTCGAGATGCCGCTCATCATCTTGTTTCTGACAAGACTTGGGCTGCTGACACCGCAGCGGCTGCGAAACGTACGCAAGTATGCTTATGTTGGACTGGCTATTGTCGGAGCGTCCATCTCGCCGCCCGACTTCGTCTCCCACTTGTCCGTCACCGTACCGTTGCTGCTGCTATTCGAGATCAGCGTTCTTGTTTCCTGGCGATTCTCCAGAAGGATTGCCCCTGCCCCATCCGGAACGTAAGAATAGACCATTAATGCCCATTTCCATGACATGCTTAGGCATGCACTAAAGGAGAGTATTCACATGTTCAACAACATCGGCGTTTCAGGGCTCGTTATCATTCTCGTCATCGCGCTGATTGTCTTCGGCCCGGCCAAGCTTCCTCTGCTTGGACGCGCCTTCGGCGATACGCTGCGCGAATTCCGCAGCTCGACGCGCGGCATCGTGGATGACGACGGAGCCGCTTCAGCTTCGGATCGCAGCAAGGATGACGTGCAGAAGCTGTTATAGCTTTCGTCGTGCCAATAAGAAGGCCGCTCCCGCGTAGCTGCGAGAGCGGCCTTCTTCTTTATGTTCGCTTGCGGACTTAGACGAGCATACCGCCCTTCTCCCTGTACTTCATAATGCCTTCCGCCGTGCGATAAGCGAGCGCTCCAACCGTAGCTGTCGGGTTATAGCCGGCATTTTGCGGGAAGGAGCTTGCCCCCATCACGAAAACATTTTCGGCATCCCACATCTGGCAGTAATTATTTGTTGCCGAATCGGCAGGCGAAGCGCCCATGATGACGCCGCCTGTATTATGGGTCGATTGGTAGCTCATAATCTCGTATGGCCCAAGCTCCTTCAAATAGTCGATCTTATCCGCGCCCATTTCTTTCAAAATACCCGAGCATTTCTCCGCTAGAAACTTCGCCATCTCGCGATCTTGATCCTCGAAATCGAAGGTGATGCGAATAAGCGGATCGCCGAACGCATCCTTGTAGGTCGGATCAAGATCGAGAAAATGATGCTTGTACGCCATCGATGAACCTTGCGTGCCTACACCAAGCGTTCGATTCGCGTAGTAGACGGACTTCGCTTTGAAGTCCGCACCCCATGACGGCGTACCCGATGGCGTCGTATTGTTCTGAATCGGCCGCGCCCCCGTTTGGCTAAGCGAGATGACACCGCCATGGATGAACTTAAGATCGGAATGGTCGAAGTTGTCGCCATTGTAATCGTCGATCGATACGCCAAGCGCGCCAGCGCCTGCGAATGTATTGAACTGCTGCTTCTCGAAGAAGCCGGCGGCGCTGCCCTTAATGACCTGATACGCGTAATTGCGGCCGATTGCCCCCGTTCCCGTAGAAGGATCGTACGGCTTGCCGAGGTTCGACATAAGCAGCAGTCTTACATTATTGAACACATAGCTCGTCATGACAACGATGTCCGCTGGCTGAATAATATCCTCGCCTGTCGTTACGTCCGTATACATGACGCCGGTTGCTTTGCCGCCCTTATGTAGAATACGACGTACGTTGGAATGCGTCCGAATCTCGAACTTGCCTGTTTTGTTCGCTACCGGGATAACCGTTACGACCGGATCGGCCTTCGCTCCATATTCGCACCCGAACCGCTCGCAGTAACCGCAATATTGGCAGGCCGCCCGCGAGATGCCGTCAGGGTTGGTGTAGTCCTGCGACAGATTGGCAGAAGGCATCATGTACGGCTTCAGCTTAAGTCGGGTAGTCGCTTCATGGAACATCGTCATCGCGGGCGATTTCTTCATCGGCGGCGTCGGATACGGATTGCTTCGTTTCCCGCCAAGCGGGTTTTCCTCGCCCGAGATGCCGGCCGTCTTCTCGAATTTGTCGAAATACGGTTCCAGCTCGTCGTAGGTAATTCCCCAATCCTGAATCGTCATTTCGGCCGGGATTTTGTTTTTCCCATACCGCTCGATCGTCTTGCTGCGAATTTGAAAATCATACGGCAAGAAACGGTATGTCTGCCCGTTCCAGTGTACGCCGGAGCCGCCAAGCCCGTCTCCGAGCAGGAACGAGCCGTATTGCCGCATGGGCAATGCGCGGATTTTCTCGTTACTGCGGAACGTAATCGTCTCCTTGGATAAATCCTGCATCATCTCGTAACGAAGGGCGTAACGCAGCTCGTCATGAACCATGTAATAATCTTCGGTCTTCCGTTCTTTGCCCCGTTCTAGACCGACGACATTCAAGCCTTGCTTCGTCAGCTCGGAGGCGATAATGCCGCCGCCCCAGCCAACCCCAACGATGACAACATCGGTCTTCGGTAATGTCTTGGCCATATCATGTAATCCTCCTCTATATGCAGTCGCAGATGTTAATGGCTCACCAAATGATCTTGTAGACTGCTCGGCTCGATTTTCGTAAATTCTTTTTCGATTACATCGAGATAGCCCATCTGATTGCCCGGATAATTACGCATCTTCCAGCCGCCCATATTGGCATTGCCTCCGTAAAGCGGATCGCTGTACGCGCCTTCGAGCGTACTGCTTCGCAGCATTTTGAAGAAGCTGCTTGCAGAGATCGTTGTCAGCTTCACCGTATCGCCCTCGAACGCTTTCAGCACCTCATCCTGCTGCTCCGGTGTCAGCTTCACGAAGCGCAATTGGTATTGCTGCTGGCTATAGTTCTCCAGCTCCCGAAGCCCGATCTCGAATATCTCGCGGCGCTTCAAGCGGCCCTGATAGCCTTGTTCCTTCTCGCCTGCGTAGAATGGCGGGGACATATAGTCCCGGCTGTTGAAGCCCCACTCCCCCGCAAGCTGGTGATCGAGGAAAAAGGCGATGCCAAGCGACTTAGCTCCAGGACCGGTGTCATCCTCGGGAAATATACGCTCCATCGCGCTATCGGCAATTTGGAACTGCTCTTGAGTGAAGAACATGAGCGCCTGGTTGTAGTTTTTCGGAGTAGCCGTCTGTTCGCCGCTTGGCTTACCCGGAGTAGTCTCCTCCGTCGTCTTCGGCTTAATAAGCGTGCCTAATGCTCCACCGACGACAAGACCGCCTAGCGCATAACCCGAGTTAACGAGAAACCGGCGTCTAGAGCTGCCGTCCACCGTCTTATTGCTAACTGCCTTCCGTTGATCGTTCTGTACCAATACTTGCACCTCCTGGTAATTGATTTCTTGAAATATAGGACAGTATATCGTTTCACTCCTATACATTCGCCTATATTTCTCCGGAATGAAACGAACTGCGCCGCCAATGGACGGCGTCAGCTGTTTCACCTTGATCCCTTTTATTATTTTCCAACAATCCATGAATATTCATTTGATGGAAAGGGTCATTATAAAAGCAGACCACTCACCTATGGAGGCTGATGATTGAATGATCGTTATGATGACCAAGCTGCTTACCGTGTCTGCTATCGTATTGACCGTTGCCGGATGCGCCAGCAGTATAACGGACGAACCGAAAACACATGTCCAGTCCGATCACGCCCAGCATGCAAAGATGCTTAGCAACCCCGACGTTATCCCGAGCGAGAACGGGCCGAAACAATTTACTACGAATAAGCAAGGCCATACGAGCAGCGGTATGGGTACTAATGTCTACAGCATGATCGGGAGCTCCGGGCTGAACGCGAGCGGCTTCTCCGCTCATCTCGAGTCAAGATTAAGCGGCGCCGGCATTCCCGATGTCCGCGTCTTCGTATTCGACGATACAGTCATTCTTGCAGCCGAGAAGCGCGAAGCTTCCGCATCGAAATACGATGCCGTGCAGCGCAAGCTGCTTGACCAAACCGAGGGCTTATCGAGCAAAGGCTACTCGCCGGGCACTGGACTTGGCGGCATGAACGGGACCGACCAAGGCTCGCACGACAATTTGTCGATGGCTGCTAGCCAGATCAAGACGTTCATCGGTGCCGACGTGAAGGTGCTTACCGTAACCGGACCGCGAGCTGTGCGGGCGATCGAGCAAATTCGGGAAGGCGCGCTGGCCGA
This sequence comes from Paenibacillus sp. 05T425, assembly GCF_056396205.1. NCBI lineage: Bacteria > Bacillati > Bacillota > Bacilli > Caryophanales > Paenibacillaceae > Paenibacillus > Paenibacillus sp. 05T425. Next base: position 237,309 of record NZ_JBFTLA010000011.1, on the reverse strand, counting down.
TAACATCTCGCCAGCTAGGTTGGCAGCCAGTTTCCGTACGCTGCTGGAGCTCGTGTTGGCCGGCAACGGGCAGTAACAGCAAAGAGGCCTACCCATGTGCGGAGTCAATGCTCCTTCATGGGTAGGCTTCTTTGTTTGTTAGGCTGTAAGTGCGTATGCGCGCTTACAGCCCAGCGTGTACGCAGGCCTCGTCGCTGTAAGGGCCTATTTGCGCTTACAACGTTCCTGATCGTTCTTGCGCAAGGGCCACTGGCCTGTAAGTGCATATGTGCACTTACAGCCCAGCGAGCTCGCGGGCTTCGTCGCTGTAAGAGCCTATGTGCTCTTATAACGCCAGCGAGCTAACTCGCCATCAACAGCGTACTCGCGATCAGCTCTCTATATCGTGCGGAGGAAGCCGATCGCTAGACTCGCGATACGCTCATGACCGGCTTCGTTCGGGTGCAAGCCGTCGGATGTAAAGTGAGGCAGCGTGACTGCGTTGAAACCGCTGACCGCATAGAGGTCAAGAACCGGAAGCGCGTAACGCTCGCCGATCGCTCTAACCGCCTGCACGTAATCGAGCAGCAGATGTCCGCATTCATTCGGCATCCGCGTATCGTAGCCGTCTTTGTCCCGCTGCAGCGGTGTCCAAAGGTTCACCCTGCACGATGGATCACGTGACAATATCCCTTCAATAAGCGCACAATAAGCGCCGATAAACGTAAGATCATCGTAATCATTGCTGGTGTTCGGAAGAAGCGTGCCGAGCGGCATACTCAAACGGTAGTCGTTCACGCCAGCGAATACAGTAATGCAATCGTAGCTATCAACCAGTCTGCGGCCAACGTTCACCGTCGCCCCTTCGTTCCGGTCGCTTCCCGCCGTCATCGGACATCCGCCTCGACCGTAGTTGCTCACCCTCCCGAAGCCAAGCGCCTCGGCTACGATCGGCTGATAGCCGTTCGCCTCCGTAATGCTATCGCCAAGTGTCGCCCAACTCTTGCCCATCCACCTATTCATCAGCCGCAATCCTTCCTTGCAATTATCCTAAATGTACGTTCGCTTCAAGCAGCTTCGCCTGAAGCTCTTTCACGTCCAGCTCATGCGGAGCGATGCCTTGTGCTGCCGCCATGCCGGCTGCCGTACCCGCCGCTTGTCCCGTCGCCATGCAGCTCGGCGTCAACCGTGTCGTTGCCAATGCTTCATGCGTCGTCGATATACAGCGGCCGGCGCTCAGCAAATTATCGATCCGCTGAGGTAACAGGCAGCGATAAGGGATATCGTAAGCGCCGTCGCCCTTCACCCAAGCGGCGGTTACCCCTTTGCCCGACGGATCGTGAATATCGATCGGGTAACCGCTGCGGGCAATGACATCGTCGAATCGCMGACCTTCCACCACATCGTCCACCTGCAGCACATACCTGCCGTCAATGCGGCGTGTCTCACGAATGCCGATCTGCGCGCCAACTTGCGAAATTGAAGCTTTCTCAAAGCCCGGCAGCTTGCGCGTCATGAAGTCGGCAACCATCATGACCTGTTTGCGGCCCAGTTCCTCTGCCTCCGTAAGCTCCTCCACATTCGTCCCATCCAGCCCTTGGACACGCGTCGTATTCACGAGCACCTCGTCATCATTCGGTCCGGTGAAGAACAGCACCTGATCGCGATTGATCGGCAGATCCGCTTCCTTCCAGTGCTTGAAGAAGCCCATAACACCGGATAACGGCAAGTCCGCCAGCTCGCTGAACGGCGTCTTATGATAGAACTCCTCCGGATGATCGAGCATGTACTGCTTCACTCGGCCAAGGTCAACGCCGCGCATCCGGAACTTCATCGTCATCGGCTGCGTCTTCCGGTCGCCGTCGCGTCCTTGCAAGCAAGGAGCGCCGGACAAGTAAGCGAGATCCGCATCGCCTGTCGTATCGACAAATATGCGTCCTCGCACGTCAATTCGACCTGATTTCGAAGTCAGCTGCACGGAGCGAATGCGGTCTCCGTCCATCTCTACCGAATCGACGAAGCTGTGCAAGATCAGCTTCACGCCCGCTTCCCTCAACATTTCCACTGCCAACAGCTTATACACCTCAGGATGATACGGCGTAATCGTATGCACGAACCCGACCGTATCCCTTACATGTCCTGGCGATGCGTTCATCGCACCCAGCCTATCGATGATTTCCTGCGCAATGCCGTAAATCACCTGCTTGCCGTCCACCGTATGATACGTCATCCAAGGGTAGACAAGCGCAGCTGTCGACATGCCGCCGATAAATCCATAACGCTCTATCAATATCGTTGATGCCCCCGTTCGTCCTGCCGCGATCGCCGCATTCACCCCAGCCGGACCGCCTCCGACGACGACAACATCAGCTTCCAATACCTTAGTCATTGCATTTCCCCCTTATTTTAAGCCCGTTGTAGCTACGCCTTCGATGAATTTTTTTTGCGCGAAGAAGAAGACCATAAGCAGCGGGAGCGTCGCCATAACCGATGCCGCCATCAGCAAATGCCAAGCCGTTCCCGCCGTATCGGTGAACAGCTTCATTGCAATCGGCAGCGTGAACAGCTCCGACGAGCTGATATAGATAAGCGGATCGAGAAAGTCTTCCCAGCTGTTCAAGAACGTGAAGATCGACAAAGTTGCGAATGCTGGCGCAGCTAAGGGGACCATAATGCGCCAAAATGTCTGCCATGGCGTGCATCCGTCAATATCCGCAGCCTCGTCGAGCTCCTTCGGAATCGTAATGTAGAACTGCCTCAGCAAGAACACGCCGAAAATACCTCCCGCCCCTAGAATAGGCGGTACGATTAGCGGAAAATGATTGTCGACCAAGCCAAGTTTCGTGAACCAAATGAAGTTCGGTATGATCGTTACTTCGTTCGGAATCATCATTCCGCTAAGCAAGATCAAGAACAGCACACCCTTCAGCGGAAAAGACAGCTTCGCGAACGCATATCCTGCAAGCGCGGCCACGATACAAGTGCCGACCGTTACGAGAACGGCGATGTACAAGCTGTTCCAGTACTGAGCCAGGAACAGCGGCTGCGTCTTGAACACCTGAAGGTAATTGTCCCAAACGATCGGGCTGGGCAGCCATTGCGGCGGAAACTCGAATACTTTCGTTTCGTGCTTGAGCGAGGTCGTCACCATCCACAGAAACGGGGTGATGATAACGGCTGTAACGAGCAGGAGCAGCATATAGCGCACTGCCGAAGACAAATAACGCAGCGTCCTATTGTTCATGATGCACCCACCTTTTGCGGAAATTCCATTGTACGATCGTCAGAATCAACACGAGGAAGAACAGAATGAACGCCACCGCCGAAGCATAGCCGAGATCGAACGTTTTGAAAGCCAATTGATAAATGTAATAAACAAGGACGTGAGTGCTGTCTCCCGGTCCCCCGTCCGTCATGACGACGATCTGCGAGAACACCTTGAGCGAGCCGATCAACGTAATAATCAACGTTAGGAAAAGCGACGGCGATATCATCGGCAGCGTTACGTTCGTAAACTGCTTCCACTTCGAGGCTCCGTCAATCGTGGCTGCTTCGTAATACATCTTCGGCACATCCTGAAGCGCCGCTAGGAAAATAACCATGTTCATGCCGACTTTCTTCAGCACGCTTACGATGATGACGACTGGCATTACGAGTGCGGTGTCATACAGCCACGCCGGGCCTTGTATCCCGAAGTAGCTTAACAATTGATTAAGCAAGCCCGCATCCGTTGCAAAAACATACTTCCATACGATCGCCCATACGATAATCGACGTCACGACCGGCGTGAAGATCGCCGTGCGGAATATCCCCGCTCCAGGGAGTCTCTTATTGAGCAGCAGCGCCAGCATTAGCGCCAAAATCAAGTTCAGCGGTATTAGTCCAGCCGAGAAATACAGCGTATTGCGAACCGTTGTCCAGAACATATCGTCCTCTGTCAGGACATGGACGTAATTGTCCGCGCCTACGAATGAAGACGGATGCAATAGCGAATAGTCGGTAAAGCTCAGCCCGAAAGCTGCGATGATCGGACCTGCCATGAAGATAAAAAATCCGAGCATCATCGGCGCTATAAATAAATAACCGTAAATGGCGTTTCTTCGCTTTAGTCTGTTTTTGCGAGGGCGGGGCTTCTTAAGCCCCGCCCCGCTCTCTATCACAGCAGCGTTAACGATCTTCATGCTGCGCTCACTCCTTCGCTGCTACTCGCCTAAGATCGGCGTCAAATCCTGCTCCATTTTGCCAAGCATCTCTTGAATGGTTCCAGTCTGCGTATAGATAGCATCGAAGTTCAGCTTCATCTTCTCGTCAATCTTCTGGAAGTTTTGGAAGCTCTGTCTGACCTTCGCATTGCCAATCTGCTCCAGCACCGCTTCCTTCACGCTTTCAGGGGACGGGCCTTGCGCCAGAAAGGCGTCGGATTCGAGCACGCTCTTGCGGCTAGGCACGAAGAACTGTGAGGTTACGGCCATATTATCCGAATTAGTCAGGAACTTAACGAATTCTTTCGCTTCCTCTACATGATCGTTGTCCTTCGTTACGAAGTAAGCGGCGTAGCCCAGTGTCGTCCCTTGTCCGCCTTGGCCTTTCGGCATTGGGGCGATATCCCACTCGAAGTCCGTAACAGCCTTCGCTTTGCCCATGTAGCTGAACAGGTCTTGCTGCATTGCCAGCTTACCCGATTCGAATGTCGTCTGATCGCCTGGCTTTGGATGAATCTTCGAAACGAACATCGCATCGCTGAAATATTGCAGCGCCGCTTCGCCTTCCGCCGTATTAAGCGTGAAGCTCTTGCCGTCAGGACTGAAGAAATCTGCTCCGTATGCCCAGACCAACGTTTGAAGCGATTCAATCCAGCTTGTGTTCCATCCGCCCGGACGGATCAGGTTCATGCCGTAAATGCCTTTGTCCGGCTGCGTCAGCGCAGTAGCCGCCTTCGTCATTTCCTCGTACGTCCAGTTGCCCTCTTCGTACAGCTGACGCGGCGTTTTCAGACCTTTTTCCTCAAATAGCGTCTTATTGTAGTAGATCATGTTCGTCGGTGTGGAGAACGGAATGCCGTACAGCTTGTCGCCGTCGGTGACCAGATCCAGCGTAGCAGGAATGAGGTCGTCCGCTTTGTAGCTCTCGTCACTCTTGATGGATGAAATATCTTCAAGCTGTCCTGCGTTCATGAATTGCGGTATTGCTCTCTCCATCAGCCATACCACGTCGGGAGCAGTCTTCGACGCCATCATGATCGACAGCTTCTGTTGGTAGTCGGCCGCCGGAATAGTCATGATTTCCACGCTCACGTTCGGGTGGTCCTCGCGGTACTTTTCAATCAACGTTTCATACATCGCCTTGTGCGTATCATTGCCCCAAATGCTGAATGTCAGCTTAACCGGCTTGCCGTCCGAACCGCCCGCGGCCTCTTTTCCTCCGTTGTTCGACTTTGAAGAGCAGGCTGCTGTCAAGCAAGCGACAAGCAGGATCACGCATAGTATCAGGAAGCTTTTTCTCATCTTATATATCCCCTCTCACTTTGTGATAAGCGCTTACAAAATCGATTATAATAAAAAATTCGCGCCGCAATAACGACACGAATTCCATAAATGGTCTAATATCGTAAGGTCTTTATCATTGCTCTCTGTACTCCGTCGGCGTACAGCCGATATGCTGCTTGAAGAGCGATGCAAAATATTTATGATTGGCGAAGCCGCATAACGGAGCAATCTCGGAAATCTTAAGCGTCGTCTCCTTCAGCAGCTTCTTCGCTTTCTCCAGCCTTCGCTCCGTTACATAATCGGAAAGATTCTGCCCCGTCTCGCGCTTGAATATATCCGACAAATATTTCGGATGCAAGTACACCTGCTGCGACAGCAGCTGAAGCGACAGATCTTGGTCTAGCGACTGCTTCACGAACTCCTTCACCTTACGGATCATGAGCCTCTGCTTGTCGTCGCTAGTGTCATTCGGATCGTCCTCTCTCCCCGTTCCCGCACCGCTGCCGTTCTTCTCCTGTACACGCGCAATAACGCGAGCCAACTCGACACGATCAATCGGCTTGAGCAAATAATCGATCGCCCCGTACCGCATCGCTTCCCTCGCATAGACGAACTCGTCATGGCCGCTAATAACGATAATAGGCATCTCGCGATTCGTCTGCTTAAGCCGCTTCAGCAGCTCAAGACCATCCATCTCGCTCATCCGAATATCAGTAATCAGAAGATCAACTCGCTCCTGCGTCTGAAGCCATTCGATCGCCTCGAGTCCGTTGCTTGCTTCCGTCAGCCTAAGACCATTCGTTATGACGTCCTCTATCGCTTTGCGCAGTCCTTGCCTTATCTTGATCTCGTCCTCAACGAGCAATACGTTCATCCTTTATTCCTCCCACTGAAAAGGCAATCTTATGCAAAATACAGTTCCCGTCTCGCCAGAAGTCGATTCGATATAAAGGCCGTAAGGCTCGCCATACAGGATCAGCAAACGCTGATGTATGTTGCGCAGCGCATAGCCCTTCGACTTCGTGCGGTTATCCTTCAGTCTGTCCCGATCCCTGTCCTTGTCCGACGCGGCATCGGCAGCTCCCTCGTTCCGCAGCGTCATTCTGCGCTCAATCATATCCCGCCGATCTGCCGGTATGCCTACGCCGTTGTCCTGTACGTAAATGTACAGATCCTGTCCCTCTACCTTGGTCGAGATCGTCAGCTTAAGCGTGTCTGTACTAAGACCGTGCTCAATGGCATTCTCGACTAGCGGCTGCAGGATCAGCTTCGGAACAAGCGCATACTCATGTGAAAAATCGACAAGCAGCTCGCTCTCCAGCCGATCCTCCAGCCGGAACGCTTGAATGTTCAGATAGCTCTCAACGAAGGATAACTCATCCTTCAAATAGACAAGCCGTTCCTGCTTGTTCACCGTGTAGCGAAGCAGCTTGCCTAGACTCATGATCGTATCTGACAGTGCCTCGTTCTTGTCCTTATGCGCTGCCATACTAATTGATTCGAGCGTGTTGTACAAGAAGTGAGGATTGATCTGGCTTTGGAGCGCGTTCAGCTCCGATTCCTTCTCCCGCAGGCGAAGCTCGTACATGTCCTTGATCATCGTATCAATCTGTGACACCATGTTGTTGAACCCTTCGGTCAGCAAGCCGATCTCGTCATTCGAGAACACATCGGCCTTCTCATGGAACTCACCGTTCTGAACGCGCCTCATCTTCTTCTGCAAGTGACGGATCGGATTCACCAGTCTGCTCGACGTGAAGACGGCAGCCGCATAGGCCATCAACAACGAGCCCAGCGATATCCATAACGTGAAGCTCGTCAACTGCTTAGCTGCGAACAGCACGTCGTCTCGCGGAATGATGCCGACGATATTCAGACCGCCGTAATTCGTCGTTCGGCTCGACACGAGCACATTCTCTTCCTTCGCTTTGTCGACAATATCGTAATAACCGTAGCCCAGCGCATCCTCGAACGGATAGATTCGCTCCAAATCTTCATTGAAGACGTAAAGCTCGCTGTTTTTTGTCACTTTGACCGACGTCAGTATTTTTTGAAACCCTTCGCTCGTCAAGTCGACCTTCACATAACCAAGCTCATGGTTCGTCACCGGGTCCTTTATCAACCTAGCTAGCGACAGCACCTGCTTCGGATTGTCCAAGTAATAGCTGCCCGCCGACGGCGCGATGACCGTCAGTCCGCCATCTTTACGCTGCGCCTGCCGCATCCAGGGATTCTCATCCGGCTTCCAGCTCTTGCGAACCGTTTCCTGCAGATTGCTGAACAAGCTGCCGTCCAGCGCGAAGATGAACATGCCTTCCATCTCCGTCTGTTCGATAATGCCTGATGCGATGAGCTTATTCATCCGCGATATTTCATCGACCTTCAAATAGTTGTCCTCTTTGCGCGGACCGTTATGGTTCTGAAGAATCTGCAGCACGTTCGGATCGTAATATAACGATATCGTTATACGCTCCATCTCTTTCATGTACCGTTCCAGATTAATCGATACTTGTTCCGCAATCTGATCCGAATACGCCTCGGCATCCCGCTGGCTGTTCTCTGAATATTTTTTGTACGTAAGCACTCCGCTAATTAGAAATGGAAGCGTAATCATTATGCAAAACATAAATATGAATTTGGTCCGCAGCGATACGAATAACGGCTTCGGCATTCTCAAGGCCGTCTCCCCCTGTATGATGTCGTTTATGATAATGAAGAACAGCTATATCATACACTAAGCGTACAAGGCTGTCGCCGTCTTCTTCCGGCAAAATAATAAGAGCGCAAGCAGGAGAAGATCCATTCTTCTCTCACTTACGCTCTACTATGGTCATCCTGCTTACTTCTTCAAAGCTTCGGCAATCGCGGCTGTTCCGTTGGTGCGACTGATTGGGCCATAACCGAATGCCAGCTCGCCGTCGATCGCGTACACTTGGTTCGACTGAACAGCTTTCAGCTTCTTCCATACTTCGCTCTGCTCCCACTCGTCGGAGAGTGCGGCCATCGACTTATCGTTGTAATTGAAGTAGCCGAGGAAAATATGGTCCGGGTTGATCGCGGCTAGTCCTTCCAGCGTCAGCTCTACGCCGTCGCCTTCCGCTTCCTTCGGCGGCGTCAAGCCAAGCGGCGCATAGTAATCGCCGGCATATGCCGTGCCCTGCAGCCAGATGTTCTTATCACGCACTTGCAGATACGCAACCGTACCTTCCACGCCGTCTAGCTGCTGCTTCGCTTGCTCGACTTGAGCCGAAGCTTCATCAATCTTAGCTTTTGCGTTGTCTTCAAGTCCGAGCACAGCGCCCAACTGCGTCATAACGCCCTGCCAATCCGTCCATACATTGGTCTGCTCTTCATCGATAAAGACGGTCGGAGCGATCTGTTTCAGTTGATCGGCAATATCTTTATTCGTCGCGCTGCCAGCTAGAATGACATCGGGAGCATACTGCAGCAACGCTTCCAGATTCACCTGCGTATTCTCTCCTACGACAGAAACATCATCGTATTGCGCGACATACGGTTTGTACACTTCCGTTCCGAGGAACGACTGCTTCTCGGTGAAAGGCAGCGTAATCGCGATCGAATCGAGATCGAAGTTCATGAGCTCCTGCGTTAAGCCCCAATGAACGAGCGCGACTATCTTCGGCTGCGCTTCGATCGTCACTTTCTCGCCGCCTGCGCTATCCACTTCTCTTGGATAAGAAGCCTGCTCGGTAGTGCCCGTTCCTTCATTCGATGGGCTGTTGGTCGCTTCGCTTGGCGCATTCGTTGCATTGCCGCCCTTATTGCCGGTGTTGCCCGCATTGTTCGAGCACGCGCCGACAACCAGCGCCACTAATAAAATGATGCACGCTGTCAGCAGCGGCATATTACGTTTCTTCATTTCAATCTCCCTTTCGATATCGCCCTTACATTGATAGCGATTCTCATTATCATCGTTAATGATAACATTCCAGGATCGCTTTTCAAATAGATTATTTCCCGAACCTAGGATGGATTATTTCTGCTCTGTTGCCGCTTMACGTCCGTTGGTGACAGCTGGTAATGTTTCTTGAACAATCGGCTGAAGTAATAAGCATCGGCATAACCCACGCTTCTCGCAATGTCGCGCACGGAGAACGGCTCGTTCATCAGGAGCTCATGAGCAACGCTCATCCGGTATTTTATTAAATAATCAATCGGGCCAATGCCCGTGTATTTGCGAAATAGATACGAAAAGTACTTAGCCTTGAGCCCTTGCTGGCCCGCTAAACTCTCCAACGTGATCGGCTCCATATAATGCTGACGGATATAATCGATCGTTCCCTCCATCATCGGCTGGCTGTCGCTGTTTTGCTGATACCGTTCGAATAGAAGCGCTTTGTTGACCAAGCGATAGAAGAGCGTCTTTTTCTCCAGCAGCTCGATATTGCCAAGACCTGTAGATAGCTTCCGCAGTTGTTCCATCATCTGCAGCAGCGCTACATCCATCTCGATATGCAGCACGTTCACCTCGGACATCACTGAAAGGACAGCCTGTCCAGCAATAGCCGGCATGTAATGAATAAGAAAATATTCGAATTCCTGCGAATGCACAATAATCTCCATATGCCGATTGTACCCGCCGAGGAAGGCCCTGCCTGGTTGCAGCATATAGCTGATTCCGTCATAGATGAACTCGGCGTCGCCGCGAAGCGCGACAAGCAGCGCGCATTTCTTGGTAGGCTCGTACTTATGGCCCGCATGGTGACCTTCCCCTAGTACCGTCCGATACACGCCGAACAAATCAATTGGCGTCTGCACGAAATAAGCAGCCAGATCTTCGTATTTGCTGTCCATACAAGCGCCSCTCCCGCATCATGAATATTAGATTCATTTTACTGTAGAATGAGGACTGACTCAACGGCGCTAGCGACTCTTTATACGGAAAAAAAAGCCCGTCATGACTCATCGTCATAACGGACCTTCGTTCGAAGCTTTATTTTGCGAAGCTATGGTGCCCGATCGTTACGATAACGTCGAGGCTGGACCAGAACTCGCCTTTGGATACCTTCGGGTTAAAGAAGTAGACCGCATCCTCAATGTTGTTCTTCCCGTTCAAAGCATCCTTCGCGGCACGCAAGGAGCTTGCATTCGGCTTGCTCTTATCAAGCAGGCCATTATGTGCCGGCGGGAATTGCTTTCCGGAATAGATAACGCCCTTGATCGTGTCCGGGAAACGGCTGTCCTTGACACGGTTCAAAATAATGTTGGCGATACCAAGCTGTCCCCCATAAGGCTCATACCCCGCCTCAACCATCGTAATCTTAGCAAGCAGCATCAAGTCTGCTTCTGTATACGGCTTAGCAGGCGTATCCAGAATCGAAGGCACGACCACCTTCAGCTTCGTTCCCACCTTAAGTTCGGCTTTGGCATCAATTCCATTGCGCTTCAACAGCTCCGCATTCGTGCTGCCGATTTCCTTGCTAATCTCATCAATTCCGTATTCTTCMGTCGTAACAGCCGGCTGAACCGTTACCAAGTCTAGAATGGCATCCTCTGCATTCCAGTTTACCTTAGCATGCATCAGCTCGGCAGCATGGCGGAGCGGAACATAGATTCTGCCTTCCGTCATGAACGGAGCAGCATCCATCATATAGCGGCCGCCGTTGAAATAAACGACGGGAACGCCTATTCCGAATACGATTTTGTCCTTCAATACTGTATGTATCGTTGCTTCCTCGTTGTCTTTGTCCCAGCTTACGCTTGCTCCGAGCAAGTCAGCTATACGGGATACAGGAACATAAAGTCTTCCATCCTGTGTTCGAACCGGATCGGTCATCTTCATAATCTCGCCATCCAGCTTAATCGTTACGCCTTCCGCAACCGCGCCATCTTGCGCGGATACAACGGACAGCGGACCGATACAGAGCAACAGCATCGTCAACACCATGACGAGCGTCAGCCTGTTTGTCGGCTTTCCTTCTCTGACCATGAGTACCTCCTGCATAATAAGATTTAGGTCGTGTTCCGACTTACGTCTACTCGCAAGATTATAACACGCTTACATGGCCCGTAGGATTAGGGTTTTCACAGAATTGGGGCATTTGGCTACTTTTTCTTGCCCTTTTCAGCTGCTTTTTGTTCGTTTTCTGCGACTCGATAAGCAACCATTCTACGAATTAAATCGTAGGGCAACGGCTTGCCAAGCGGGAATTGAATTGCCCCTTTAGACACCTTGTAAGCCGACAATTCCTCTAGAAACGGCGGTATTCCGCTTGAAGTCGGGTAGAAGCCGATATGTTTTTTGTACGCTGCAAAAAAGACCAAACTCCCGTAATGCTTGAAAGCCGGCATCTGATAGCCGATCGTTTCGGCAGCCTCCGGCGCGGCTTCCTTTATGACGCTTCTTAATTGCTGAAGAACGGCCTGCACCTCAGGCGTGAACATGGCAATGTATTCGTCGATCGTATCGTATGCCGTTTTGTTTGCGTCCATAGCCTAGCTGCTCCTCTCCTAATAATCAGATACGATTCATTATAGCCATAATGAGCTAAAAGTTAAATTGGAAACAGGGTTTGTATCCCGTTATGAAAAGAAAAGACGGTACAAGGTTATGACCTCGTACCGCCTTATCCTTATTAGCTGCTTCTCTGCCGGACGCTTCTACTTCGCGCCAGCTTTCAGCAATATAGCTTCGATCTCCGTGAAGCCCATCTTCTGAGCATGCTTCAATGGGGAAACGCCGCTGCCGTCTGGAATATTCACGTCTGCCTCGTGCTCGATGAGCAATTGAATCGTCTGCTGCTGTCTTGCATTGCCGTCGTTCAAAATGATCGCTTCCAATAGTGCCGTCCACCCAAGGTTATTGACGTGGTTCACCTCTACCTTCGTTTGCGTCAGAAGCTCCTTGACCACATCCACATATCCGTGCTCGGAGGCGGGGATAAGCGCCGTTCCACCGAATCGATTCGTGATGGAGGGATCGGCTCCCGCCGCAATCGTCAGCTTCAATATATCCAAATAACCTTCTGCTCCCGCATACAGAAATGGACTATTCCGCATATGATCCAGCAGGTTCACGTCCGCTCCCGCTTCAATAAGAGCTTTGGCCGAAGCTAGATCATTATTATAGGTTGCGATCATCGCTGCTGTTCTTCCGCTTGCATCTTGAACGTCTAGATTAGCGCCCTCCAGAATCAGTTTCTCGATCGTTAGCGAATCTCTGCGCTCCGCTGCTTGGATCAGCCTGTCTTCTACTGACATCGATGCACTCTCCTTTTTTTCCGGCGTCTTCTCTTCTTGTACGGCGCAGCTTTGAATGACGAGCATTCCGCTTAAGGTTATGGCAATGATCAGCCATTTTGTCATAAAGCCCTCACTTACTTGAGCGTAACGGTTACGGAGGAAGCTGCGGCAGTTGCCCAGTCGCCGACAGGCGTTACTGCATAAGTCGTTCCGGCAATCAATTTGCCGTTATTCGTTACATCGAAGACGCCCGTTGCGCCCTTGCGGCTCGAATATTTGTAACTTGCCGTTAACACGTCGCCATTCGGTGCTGTCAACGTTATGCTGCGTCCGGAGAACAGTTCGTCTCCCGGGTCTTGCGTCAGGGTCACTTCAATCGACGTTTCGCTAATCGCTTGCGCCCCAGCCACTTGCAGCGAGTCGAACGATTTCGCAACGAACGAAGCGCTAGCGATATTCGCCCAGTCGGAGGACACTGTGTATTTAACCCCTGGAGTCAGAGTTAGACCGTCAGGCAAGCGGAACTTCGGCTCTTGCTTCCCGTCCGTTGATTGCGTGAACGGAACGTACTTCGCGACGATCGGTTCACCGCCCTCAGGTGTAATAACGACTTGCCTAGCTTGCATGGACGAAATAATTTGATACGTTTGGCCGTTCGCTTGCTCGCGATCGTTCAGAACGAAAGCATTCGCTCCGCGGCCGCCGCTGTATGCGGAAATAATGTAGCCATAGTCGATTACGCCGCTAGCTTTCAGCGATGCCAGCTCGAATGTATCGTTTGTCACTTGGCTCGCCGTCGTCATATTCAATTTCGTGCCGCTGCCCGTGAAGGAGCCTGCCGCTGTGCCTTTATAAGCCAGGTTGTACGTTTCTCCCGCCTTTTGGACGGAGGTCGGCACAATATAGGTTGCGGCGATCGAGCCTGTTTTCAATCGTGGCATATTCGTCAAAGTCAGACCGCCGCTGAAAATAAAATCCGTCTGCGCTTTGGCGAACACTTCATCCGCAGCTGTAAGCGGCTTATCGAATGTAACAATTAAGGTGATGGCATTCAGCGATCTAACGCTCGTAAGCTTGGCCTGTTCGGAAGGAATCGCTTTGCGAGCGGTTTGCAGCAAATATGCTGTTTCGCCACGCGTTGCGATGCTGCTCTCCGCGTAGAAGACGCTCATCCAGTGCTGGACGGATTTGATATCCCGCTGCAGCGCTTTGGATACGACTTGCGACAGCTCGGCATCCGATACTTTTCCTTGCGGGTTGAATGCTCCGTCTTGGACTTGCATAATGCCTAGTCCGACAAGCTTCGTTGCGTAAGGCGCAAACCATGCGTTCGGATTCACATCCGTAAGCTCTGTTGTCACGGTTGCCGCCTTGTTCTCCAAGTCGAACACTTTGTACACCAGCGTTGCCAATTCGGCACGGCTAATTTGTCTATATTCACCCAACGAACGGTCTACATACCCGTTCATAATGCCGAGTTTATTCAATTCCTTGACCGCTGCTTCAATCTGCTGATTGGTAAGCTGCGCAATCGAAGCTGCAATATTTGCGACGTTCGTGGCTGCATGTGCTTGTTGCGCAACGACTGGCATTGCTGCTGTACCTAGAGCAGTAACGGTTAAGATTGTTGCGATTTTTTTGGCGATAGGATTCATGTTCATCATTTATTTCACTCCTCTATGGGTTGTTGTTACCTGTAGCTCTAGCATAGAGGATAGAAAGAAACTCCCGAGGGCAAATTGATTAACAAAATATAAACTGCGTCTAATTTTTATCGAAACTCACACGGTGAAGCGATAGCCTGCTCCCCACACCGTCTCGATATATTCCGGATTCGACGGCTCGGCCTCAAGCTTCCCGCGAAGCTTGCGGATATGCACCGTAACCGTCGCGATATCGCCGCTGGAATCCATGCCCCAGATCCGCTCGAACAGCTCTGTTTTGCTGAACACGCGGTTCGGATGGCTCGCCAGAAATACGAGCAGGTCGAATTCCTTCGTCGTAATCGCGACCTCTTCGCCTCTAGCGAACACGCGGCGCGACGCTTTGTCGATTTGCAGCCCTCGAATATGGATTTCGTCCTGCTCTGCAGGCTTATGCTTGCCAAGCAGCCGCTCGTAACGCGTCAGATGGGCCTTCGCTCTTGCGACCAATTCGCTTGGACTGAACGGCTTCGTAATAAAGTCGTCGACGCCTAGATTGAACGTGCGGATCTTGTCGATCTCCTCCTTCTTCGCGGACACGACGAGAATCGGCACTTCCTTCACCTCGCGGATGCGCCGGCATAGCTCGAACCCGTCCAGACCCGGCAGCATCAAATCGACGATGATAAGGCTGTAGTCCTCCCCAAGCGCAAGCTTCAGCCCCTCATCGCCGGTGTGGCACAGATCGACACTGAAGCCGTTGAGTTCAAAATAGTCCCGTTCCAGCTGAGCAATCGTCGCCTCGTCTTCAATAATTAGAATTTTCGTCATTGCTTATGTTCGCCTCCTCGTTGGTCAGCCGTTTCAGCTTAATATAAATCGTCGTTCCGGCTCCGAGCTCGCTTGTCGCATGGATGAATCCGCCATGCTCGTCAATGATTTGGCGAGCGATCGCCAGTCCTAGCCCGCTGCCGCCCGTCGAGGAATTGCGGGATTGCTCCGCGCGATAGAACCGGTCGAATATTTGAGGGATCGCCTCCTCCGATATCCCTCTGCCGTTATCCTGGAACGCCATCGTGATCCATTCCGAATCGGCATGAAGCGTAATGCCGAACCGCTTCTGATCCTTGTTCATATACTTCATCGCATTATCCACAATGTTGACAACCGTGCGCTTTAATTTATCCAAATCCACAGAAGCGATGAGCGGGCCGGAAGTTTGGTTGTCCCACTTGAAGGAAACCCCTTTGTCCTCCAGATCATATTGCAGCTCCTCGATGCTGTCTTCCAGAAACGCGACGATATCGACCTCTTTGAACAAAAATGGTTCTTGATTCAAGTCTAGCTTAGAGTACAGGAACAGCTCATCGACCAGCTTATCCATGCTGACGGCTTTCGAGTGAATGATGTTGACGTACGTCTCCATTTTCTCGGGCGTATTKGCTACCCCGTCTCGAATGCCCTCGATGTACCCTTTAATATTCGTAATCGGCGTGCGAAGGTCATGCGAGATGTTGGAGATAAGCTCTTTGCGGTTCTCTTCATCCTGTCTGCGCAGCTCGTTGGACTGCTGCAGCTGCTTACGCATGCTCTCGAAAGCTTCGTTTAATTGACCGACCTCGTCATTGGAGCTGAGCTCAAGCTTGAACGAGAGATTGCCTGCCTTGATTTGTTCGGCGGAATTCCTTAGCTGATTAAGCGGCTTGATGAAGCTTCGTGTTATCCAGCGGTACAGCAGCAAGTTGGCTATAATAAGCACTCCGATTAGCAAGAGCGACATGACAGGAAGCAGCTTGCGAGTCAGCTCCGCGAAAGGACTTCGCTCCCGAATGACGAATACGCTTCCCCGGTCTCCGTCCGAATATTGGAAATCGAATTTCGCATACGCGTAAAATCGTTCGCTGATGTTAAAGGTGCTTCGTATTTGATTGTTGCTCAGATCATAGGGCGGCAGCGCCTGCTTCAACTCCGGCTGATTGAACGTCAGCGATTCGAAGATTTGGCTGCTCTCGCGCCTCACGTAGAGCCCCGACTTCTCGGCTCTCAGCTTCATGTCGTATTCACGCAGCAATTCCTTGTTTTGGAGCTCGTCGGGATCATTTTTGGCCAAATACTTCAGCTCTTGGAAGATCGACTCTCCCTGCTCCGTCAACGGATTGATCTGATAATGCACCTTATAAATATCACGAAAGCTCTGAAGATCCCCCGTCGCTGCAATCGTGTAGAGGCTCGCGGTGAGCAGGATGAACAGCAGGCTTATGACCAGCATGCCCGTGAAGGACAGCAGCATTTTAATTCGAATCGACATGTTATCACCTTCTAATGATCGCTATTGGATTAGTTAGTGCACATGTTAACACAAGATCGAAGCAAATGCCCATGGTAAAATAAAAGTGGAGTGGCACGCGCTCGCCTGTGGCGGCATATCGTGGTTACAACTAGTTATTAGCGGAGGCGATAAAGTGCCATTTGTACTTCGGTTTAGCGGCAATGATACCGGAGCGATTACGTTCACCGGCAATACGTTAGGATTAAGCCGTTCGGGAACTGAGGGCGTCCCCGGCACTCGCGATTATATAGGAGCATTCGTTACGGTGGATACGTCTATGCAATTCGGATCTTATCCTGCAGGGACGACCTCCGATTTCAATCTAGACAGCGCAAGCGCTATATTAAGACTGCCAGATGGCAGCGAAGTTCTCTATGCGGAGCTGATATGGGCCGGAACATACGAAGTAACGAACGGCACGAACAATTACTTCGCGTTCATCGACAAGCAGGTTTCGATGATTACGCCGCAAGGAACAACGTTCAGCATAACGCCCGATCCCGCTACAGCCCAAATATCACATCGTAATGCGACTTCCAATTATTTTCGCTCCGCGAATGTAACTGCCCAGGTTCAAGCCGGCGGAGCTGGGATTTATACGGTCGGCGGCGTTGTCGGCAACATTGATCTAGGCAACAGCACCGCGAATAACTGCGGCTGGACACTGTGCGTTGTTTATGAAAATACCGCCCTCCCCTTCCGAAATCTCAGCTTAAACGTGGGCATCGTCGAGATCGCGTTCGGAAGTGATCCGTCCGTAACGGTTCCGCTCTCAGGCTTCGCGACGCCGTTCGAAGGGCCTGTTAGCGGCAGAATGGCCCTCGTCGCTCAAGACGGCGACGCCAATAAAGTAGGCGATCAAGTATTATTCGGCCCTGACGACACGAACTTAACGATTCTGTCCGGCCCTAACAACTTCGCCAACAACTTCTTCGCTTCGCAAATCAATAACGACAGCGGACTTCTAGATACCTCGGGAACGTTTGGTGACCGCAATCAAATTAACGGAGAACCGGGATCCCAAATCGTAGGCGGCAGGCAGAGCTGGGATATTACGAATGTGGATATTTCCCCAACGTTGACGAACAACCAGACATCAGCTGCCTTCCAATTGCGAACGACGAATGACGGCTACGCCGTCCTTGCGGTCGGTATCTATATCGATATCAATTCGCCTCGTATTACCGTGGACAAAAGTGTGGATGCCTCAGCTGCCGAAATTGGTCAGATTTTAACGTATACCGTCGTTATCACCAATTCGGGGACGGTATCAGCCGATGCGATGTTCCTCCTCGACAGCTTGCCTAATGATACCTCGTTCGTTCCGGGCAGCATTACCGTCGACGGAATCGACGTGCCTGGCGATCCAATTACCGGAGTGAGCCTTGGCTCTTTGGCGCCCGATCAGTCTATCGTCGTCATGTATCAAGTCGAAGTCGTATCGTTGCCGGCGGACGGGTTTATTACGAACCAAGCAGAAGTTGTATTTAGTTATCAGAGCGTGCCCGGCGGCGATGTCTTTCCCGGCGACATCACGTCCAACGTCGTTGTGACGCCTATCATACCGCCTAATTATAATCTCAGCATCGTGAAAACAACGAATACTGCGCTCGCCGTTCCGGGAGAGATTGTCCGATATTCGATCACAGTCACGAACTTGTCCAATGCGCCACTGACGAATGTGCGAGTGTCCGATCMCGTATTGCAATTCGATCGGGTGATCGCGGAGCTTCCTTCGGATGAGTCCATCACGTTCACGATCGATTATGTCATTCCTAGTGGAACGATCCCGGAGACGGAGATCGTGAACACAGCGACTGCTGGATCCGATCAGACAGCTTCCGTCATAGATACCGCTGTCGTTACTGTACTGCCTTCACCGAACTTTACGGTAACGAAGACGGCGAATCGGCCGACAGCCGCCCCAGGCGATACGGTTCGTTATACTCTCGTGGTGACAAATACCGGCAACGTCGAACTCACCGGGCTTCGCATTACCGACCCTCTGCTCGGATTCGTCAGAACGATCGATTCGCTGGCGATTAACGAGACGATAACGCTGGAAATGACATTCGTCGTACCGTTCGATGCAAGCAACGGCTCAGTTATTACGAATGTCGCTACCGTTGTGACCGTAGAAGCTCCCCCTAAGGACGCAGAAGACGATATTACCGTCGTTGGCGAGCCCCCGGTACTGGTCACGAAGTCGGCATCCACTGACGAAGTGACATTAGACGAACAAGTAACCTATTCAATAGAAGTCGCCAATAGGGGAAGTCGTACTTTGCTCAATGTTCGGCTGATCGACGTCATTCCCGAACCGCTTGAATTTGTCCCTAACAGCGTAAGGGTAAATGGCGATCTGCGTCCTGGAGAAGACCCGAGCGGTATCGTGCTAGGTACGCTAAAACCTGGTGATGGGTTCATCGTCTCGTTCATCGCCCGTCCGCTTCGCGGCTCTGACGATCGAACGGTAACGAATCAAGCAACTCTAGTATTCAAGCTCGAGCTGTCCGGGCTAGACTTCGAAGTGGATTCCAATAAGGTCGAGGTTCAGGTTATCGAGGAGGAAGAATAGGCATTTGTTAATAAATAAGGCTGAAGCGAAACCTGCCGCTTCAGCCTTATTTTCATTCTAATTGCTGTACAGTCGTTCGTCTCCATTTTCTATTCCCGTCCTGGCGGATAGCAAGATGGGAACCAGCGAGGGACTGTCCATAATATATATGGCACAGTCCCTCTGCTCGTTTTAACCAATTAAAATTTATCTTCACCAACAATATCCCGAACAAATCTCTCCAACGCTGCCGTATCGGTAATATTGCGGTTGCATGCCTCGCTACTCGCGCATAAATAGTTACCGATTGCTTTATAATAGTCTGCTGAGGCGTTGGCCGGCTTTGACTTCGTTAAGGCCGTGAATAATGCGACTTCCTCATGCCGATTGCATACGAAGCATACACTCTTCTTATTCGTAGGCGTAAATCTGCCCTCGACTCCAACCAGCTTGCCGCCTAGCTCATACGCAAGATACATCCGGCTTGAAGCGATATCCGTCCAGCCAAGATACGTGATCTTGCGTAGATCAATAGCTGCCAGATCGGGAGTCTTCAGCTTCTTCACCTTCGGAAACAGCTTCTTCACCTGCTGATCCGTTGCTTGCACGAAGCTCTCTACATAAGGCTCAAGCTCCTGCAAATAGGCCTCAAATTGCTCCGTTCTCTGCATAGCCGATACGCTATCAAGCATTTGCTTTTGTTGCTCTGTTGCCTGCGGAAACGCCTCACTTATTTTCATTAGCATGCTTTGTCGGACCGCTTCGATTACCTTCCGGTCGGCAACCGTATTGCAGGCATGCTGAAGCTGGCCTACCAGCTTCTTAATCAAGTTATATTGATGGTTTCTAATAAATGGTGTTGTCATTGCTTCTCAGCCCCTTATTATTTGTGAATGGCATATAAGGTGCAAAGCCCACTAATTAGAAACGATAACGATATAAGCTTTCACGGGCGATCTATTATCAATATCGAGTCACCCCATACAAAGTATCGCCCCTTCTATCAGGCTTTGCATGAGTCGCTACATTTACCGGCAAAGTGTTTTGCCATCTCTACCGACCTCCTCCGATGAATCATAATTCATTATAATACGACCTCCTTCCAGCTACAACATGTGCCAAATTAGCGACGAATAATAGCTAATTGTTGACGATGATAATCGTTATCAATATAATGGAAGAAGATACTTATCGCCTTTCAATCGGGGAGACCGATTATTATAAATGGGAAGAGGAATTTATACATGAGCGAGCAACAGTTGAAGTTATTCGATGTTACGATTATTGGCGGCGGGCCTGCCGGCTTGTATACCGCTTTCTACAGCGGTATGCGCGATTTGAAGACGAAATTGATCGAGGCGCGTGAAGAGCTCGGCGGCAGAATTCTAATCTACCCGGAGAAAATGATCTGGGATGTCGGCGGCGTAACGCCAACATTAGGCGAGAAGCTCATCGAGCAGCTCGTTCAGCAAGCCAAAACATTCGATCCGACTATTGTGCTCGGACAGCATATTACCGCTTATGAGCGCCAAGAGGATGGTTCGATCATTCTGACATCGGCCACAGGAGAACGCCACTGGACGAAGACAGTCGTGCTGGCTATCGGATACGGCATCCTCCAGATGGCTAAGTTAGAGATCGAAGGCGCTGACCGATACGAAGTAAGCAACCTTCATTACACGGTGCAGGAATTGGAGATTTTCCGAGGCAAGCGGGTGCTCATCTCCGGAGGAGGCGACTCCGCGGTAGACTGGGCGAATGCGATCGAGCCGATTGCCGCCAGCTTGACTGTCGTGCATCGCAGAGATAAGTTCGGCGGTCATGAGCGCAACGTAAGGCAGATGAAGTCTTCCTCCGCCAACGTACTTACTCCTTATGCCGTCGATTCCCTGCAAAGCTCCAACGGCAAAGACATTGATCAGGTTATGATCAGCCATGTAGAGACGGGTGAGAAGCAGCAACTGGACGTCGATGCGGTTATCGTCAACCACGGACTGCGGTACAATTTTGGCCCGATCAAAGAGTGGGGCCTCGATATGGGCGACTGGAACGTGAACGTATCGAGCCGCATGGAAACGAATATTCCAGGTATCTACGCAGCGGGCGACTTCGTCGATCATGACAGCAAGGTTCACCTGATAGCCGGCACATTTACCGACGCCGTTAACGCGCTCAATAGCGCCAAATTATACATCGACCCGCAAGCCGATAAAGTCGCTTACGTCTCCTCGCATAATGCGAAGTTCAAGGAGAAGAACCGCGAGCTTGGCGTTCTGGTTGAGGATGACGAGCATTAATTAATAATTATATAATAAAAAGCTTAGCTCCCTCGGAGCTAAGCTTTTTTTGTCCGATGCTCAATTGAGTGAACAAGCGCTGTTCTTGAAATAACGGGAATTTCCCCTGTTATTTTTTCGGAAATGACCTATTGATTTGGAATAACAGGGATTCCTCATGTTAATTTCGCCACAGTCACCAATTCGACCGAAATACAGAGTTATTAACAGGAGAAATTCCATCTAATCATGAAAATAGGCAAGTAGAGCCGTAATAACGGTACATTTTCCAGTTATTTTGTTCATACCTTACTGACTTATACCGGGTTCATAGCGAGAAGCATCCCCAGTATGACCGATACGGATTCCGCGCGAGTCGATGGCGCTGCCGGAGCGAACTTGTTGCCAGGCGTGGCTTCCGCTTGGATCATGTTATGCTTCACAGCTGTGGCAACACTATCCTTCGCCCACTTCGGAATAGCCGATTCGTCCGCGTAGCCAGTAGATGCGCCCGTGGACAGCGCCAGCTTCGAAGCGCGGACGACCATGGACACCATCTCCGTATGGGTGATGCCCGCACCCGGTCGAAACGTGCCGTCGGTATAGCCGCTAATAATGCCTAACGCTACGGCTTTCTCTACATAAGGAAGCGCCCAAGCAGCGATCTTGTTTTTGTCTTTGAAGGTTAATGGCGCTCCCGCAACGGCGGGATTCAACGCCTTAATTAACAGCGTAGCGAATTCAGCACGCGTAATGCCGCCATTCGGCTTGAAGCTGCCGTCTGTGTAGCCGCTGGCGAAGCCAAGCTTCACTGCGGTAGCAATTTCATCTTCGGCCCAGTGGCCCACTGTATCAAGGAACTTGCCGGAGCCCGCCGTAGGATCTTCAACCGTAACGGTGCAAATATCCTTGTATCCGCCAACGTCCGACTTGGCGATAATCTTGGCAATACCAGGGTTAACCGCTGTTACTTTGCCGGAGCTGTCCACCGTTGCAATATCCGGATTCGCGCTGCTCCACACGACCTTCTTGTTCACTGCGTTAGCAGGCAGAATGGTCGCCGTCAGCGTTTCGCTTTGTCCCTTCTGCAGCGTTATTGCGTTTTTGTTCAAGCTAATACGGTTCAGAACAATCTTGTCGATGTTTACGAGTTCCTTGCTCCATATTTCCATAAATTTAGGATCCAACTTAATAATCGGTGTATCCGGCTTAATGATAGGTGAAGTGACATCTGGTAAATCAATAATAATATCGATCGGCCCGAAGATATCAGGGTCTATATTCAATCGAACCTTCGTCCGGACAAGCGTCGATATCCAACCAAGCGACTCCGCATCCGTTAACGTGTATTTGTCTACAACCGGTGTAACCGTATAAGCATAAATAATATCGTTTTTCTTCGCCGTTGCCTTATCCTCGTAAACAAGCGGCCCGATATAGTCTTCCGTATTGCTTACCACGAACGTCTTCGTCCCGTCTGGACCGTCGCGCTTGATCTCGTAATAAGATTCCATATTCGTATGATCCGTCCACGTAATTTTCACCGTGCCGTCATTGTTAGGTGTTGCGACCAAATCCGAAGGAGAACTTGGCTGCAGCACCTTGTAGGGACCAAGAATCCGTTCGTCATAGCTGTTGTCGCCTATAAAAGGTTTGAATAGAACGCCCAAACGAAGCCTTACCGACAAGTAAGCGGGATCAATCGGAATTTGAAAAATCGCTCCAGAGCCAGGCGCTCTGAACCAGGAAGGATTATTGTCCAAAGCAAAATCCACTCTTGGTATCTCCGTCGTCGTGAAATGACTGTCATCCGTATAAGAGAAACGATACGTCCGACCGGCAATCAGATAAGGAACGCTCAGCGGTTTTTGCCCTGCCCAAACATCCCCACCTTCATAAACGCTGTACGTGAGTATGCGAGCTATCGCGGACGCACTAGGAATCGGGCCTAACGTGGACGCGAATAGGATGATCGCGAACAGCGCTACCGCGATCTTTTGAAACCATTTCATTAAATGACCTCCTCAACTCAAGCGAATAGCTATCCATTTTCCTTCAAAATGTATGCTTGCTCGTGAGGAGTGATTCCGAAGATTAAGACGAAAGGGATGATATTGCGCATTCACGGCAATTCTCCGCTAACATCTGCGCCGTCCGCATTAGAAAAATACTCCTTCAACCCATCCACAATCGCCTGAGCCACTTGGTCTTGCCAAGCTTCGTCCAGCATTTGCGCTTCTTCCTGGGGATTGGTCAGGAACCCGAGCTCCATGAGAATAGAAGGACTCTCATTTCCATCAAGCACCTTCCAGCCTTCCTGCTTGACT
Source organism: Paenibacillus sp. 05T425 (assembly GCF_056396205.1). Taxonomy (NCBI): domain Bacteria; kingdom Bacillati; phylum Bacillota; class Bacilli; order Caryophanales; family Paenibacillaceae; genus Paenibacillus; species Paenibacillus sp. 05T425. Next base: position 213,509 of record NZ_JBFTLA010000011.1, on the reverse strand, counting down.
TCCCGATCGGGAAAGCCGGTCGTCTCGGCAAGCTTCCTATGAATGATGTTCGCCAGCGGAAAGCTGCTAGCCGCATCGTAATAGGTCTCCATCCCGGTGACGCTCGAATCCTCATACGTATTGCCGTGGATGGATAGGAAAGCATCGGTATTCAGCTCATTCGAATATAAAGTGCGATTCTCCAGCTCGATGAACGTATCGTCCGTGCGCGTCATGTACGGATTGTACAGCGGGTCTTCCTCAAGCAGCGCATACACCTTCTGAGCCAGTGACAACGTAAAATCTTTCTCCTCTTTACCGCTTGCCCCGTTTGCTCCAGGGTCCTTCCCGCCGTGACCGGCATCAATTACGATTGTAAACCCAGGTAGCTCGGCTTCCGAAGGCGAAGAAGATCCGCCGGCATTCTCCAACTCATTCGAGACTCCAGATAGAGCGGAGTCGCCATTCGTATGCACAGGCGGGTCCTGGTCATAAGAAGGCCAAAGAATAATAGCCAAAGCGATAATACCAAGCAACAGTATGAGAGCGCGAAGCCGCGAACGACCTCGCTTCCTACCTATCAAGTCTCTATTCATATTTCCTATTTTTCTCGATTTAACTTGCATTCGCGTTCACATCCATTTGCGACATCGTATCTTTATAAGAGCGTTCCATTCTTGTTTTGAAAGCATCTGAAACCGACTTATTATCCTTGTAGCCTTCCGCAGGCAAAACCCTGTACGTGTATACGGAGCCGCCTTGCTCCTTATCCCGATACACCCATGTCGGAACATAATCGACCTTGCTAATGACCGTTTTGCCCGTCTCGAGGTTTTTGCTGATCTCGAAGCGAACAATGACGCCGTCCTCCGTGTACACATTATCGAGTGTCTCGGCCCGTTGATTTGATATGAAATTGCCCATTGAATAGATGACAAACGTTTGGTCCAGCCATTCCGATCTTTGAATGACATGCGGGTGGCTGCCAAGAATAATAGCAACGCCGGAGTCGGCCAGCATCTGAGCCAGCTCTTCCTGCCTGCCGGACGGCTCGCGCTCATATTCATTGCCCCAGTGGATCGATGCAACGATAAGATCCGCTCCTTGCGCCTTTGCATATGCGATGTCTTCCTTCATCTTCTGCTCATCCACGACATTGATCATGGCATCCAGCTCGTCCGCCGTAAGCATACTCTCGAGTCCATTGACATGCTCCGTATAGGATAAAAAAGCAAGCTTGATGTCTTTAACCTCCTTCATCAGCACCCTCGATTCCGGCCGGCTCGCATACGTACCGACGGTGTCCATAGCGTGATTGCGAATCGTGTCCAATGTTCGAATGACGCCGTCCTTACCTGTATCGAGACTATGATTGTTAGCCGTAGTCATTACGTCGAAACCCGCTTCCTGCAGCGCATCTACCGCTTCATCAGGCGAGTTGAAGCGCGGATATCCGGAGTAAGGATACTTGTCCTTGCCAGCCGTTGTTGTCTCAAAGTTCGCGATCGCGACATCCGCTTCTTCTATGATCGGCTTCACCACTTCGAATACCGGCTTAAAATCATAGCTGCCTGCATCAACTAATGCGCTCTCTAGCTGCGTATTGTGGAACATAATATCGCCGACGGCTGCAAGCTGAATCGTAATGTCGCCGGATTTTTCTTGCTCCGATTCCTGACCCTGCTCCACCACCGTCAACGCCTGCGGCTTCTTGCTTTCGCCATCGCCCTTGTTTGCGCCGACGATGCCCTCATATCCCTGTATCCAAACAGCAACGCCAACTGCCGCTCCGATGATTGCCAATGAGATTACTCCTGCTCCCAGCCTCTTCCTCCACATCCCTTTTCCCCGTCTCATGATTGTTGCTCCTCATCCACATATTGCTCATAGGTCAGTCCGCTCTCGAACACCTTAGTCGCCAGCTCGATACCTAAGTACCGAATATGCCATGGTTCATAGATATAACCGGTAATGTCTTCCTTGCCCTTCGGATATCTAATGATGAATCCATATTCGTGAGCATGGGCCGCTAACCATTTCCCTTCTTCCTTCTCGCCGAAATCTTCCGTCAGCTTGAGCGATACGCTTTCGCTCGTTACGTCCATCGCAAGTCCTGTTTGGTGCTCGCTTTGGCCTGCCTTCGCGCTATAACGATTCGCTGCTTCCTCTCCCGCCTGCTTGGCATAACCGGCGAACAGCGCATCTTGCGTCTTGAAGGAGCGATAGCCTGAACGGGCATACAGCTTATGTCCTTCCTTCTCCGCCCCGGCGAACAATTGCTTAAGTGCCGCAGCCGGCTCCTCTCTCAGTTGATTCACTTCGGGATTCTCGAGCACCGTTGGCACCTCCACCTTCACCAAGTCTTCCGGCACCTCGGATTCTTCGAGAGGATGTTCCCGATTGACCAATGCTTTAATCGTCCAATCGTACGCGACTTTGTCCGCTTCTATTACATCAGCCATTGTTTCTTTCAACGGCGTCTTCTTTGGAGGCAAACCTTCTGCTTTCGTCCCGCTTGCTCCTTGAGCCTGTGCCTGCGGGTCCGCGTCCCGTCCGTCACATGCGGTCATCATCGAAAGCGTAATGACCGCTAAGGCTGTTACGGCTACGAGCTTCGTCCTTCTATTTCTTGTCATTGCTTACTCTCCCATCTTCGTCGGTGACATGCTGCTAGTGTAACGAAGCGGCATATTAGAAGTGAGATAGACTTGTAATGAAGTTGTAAAATATCAAAAAAACGCAAAAAAAAGAGACTAAAATCAGTCTCTTTTTCCTTACTTGGATATTTCGTACATTCGCTTGCCGATCCATAGCTGCAGGATGGTCATAATATCTTTGTAGAAGCCTACAACTTCGCCAGTKAGTGTGTTAATCAGCACACTTAACTCAACGACGTCGCTATCCTTTTTCTTATAGTACAATTCCGTCACATATCCGCTTAAATAGTAGCTGTCATCCCATTCCAATGCGCTCTGCGTATAATCGCCCATCGTCTCGATGAATTGATCTGCTTTGGCTACCATGCCGTTAATATCAAATTTTTTATCTACGGACGTTGGACGTTTCTCTGCGTCCACTCTCGAGAGGCCGACAACTTCGCCATCCTTCGCGTTCATGACGACGCCGTATATATCCTCGGAATCGTATTTGTTAACGATCGTGGACATGTAGATGCCGTTAGCGACCTCGCCTAATTGCTCTTTATACTCAACTAGAAATCCCAGCTTCATTTTCATATCGTTCGTCGCATCCGCCAATACCGCTTTGATCTGCTGTTGATCCATAGAGGTCGTCTCGATCAATATATCGTCCACCGACAGATTATGGCCAAAGTATTTGTTCACCGCATTAACGCTAAGCATCTTGACGGACTCTTCCGAAAGCACGCCGTTATATTCCACCTCTTCGGCCGGCTTATCTTGATTGATTTTTTTGACCATGACGGTATTTTTCGGAATACTCGAGTAGAAGCTGCCGCATCCGGCGAGCAGCATACTGAATATCGAAACAACGAGCAGCGTTGCGATCATTCTCATGTTCCGCTCACCTCGATTGCACGGTTTGGTTGCCCGAAAACAACCCGTATCGTTGTGCCTCGCCCAAGCTCGCTGGCCACTTCGATCACGCCATGATGAAGCTCCGCAATACTCCGGCAGATCGACAGCCCTAACCCCGCTCCATTGTTGTTCCTCGTTCGAGCTTTGTCCGCCATATAGAACGGCTCGAATATGTTGGCGATATGCTCCTCGGCAATTCCTTTACCCTCATCCGCGACTTCAAGCACGCATGCCTCTCCTTGCATTGCCGTACGGATCGTGACTCGTCCCTTCTCGCTTGAAGCTTTGACCGCATTGTCCACTAGATTGAATATGATGACCTTAATCAAATCCTTCTCAGCCAGCAAAGGACTATCCTCGCACAGCAGCTCAAGCTCGATCGCCTTCGCGCTGGCAATTAACCTGAGCGAAGATTCCATCTCCGCTACAATATCCTTCAAGTTGTCCGGCTTCATCAGGGGCTGTCTGTCGGTCAGCAGGATCAAATCCATCAGCTTCGTCGACAACGCCTCGAGCCTCTTGCCCTCATTGTAAATCACGTTAACCCCTTCAAGAAAAGCCGCCTCGTCGTATTTGGTCGTCCGCATATAATTGGCATATCCAATGATCGACGTTAACGGCGTCTTCAGCTCATGGGTAATATTATTGATGAAACGCTGCTGTGCGCTGTTGTTGCGTTCCAGCTCGATGATTTTATCCTCGACGACCGATGCCATCTCATTGAAATTAGTCGCCAATATGCCGATTTCATCACGGGATTTCAGCTGTACCCGCTCCGAGAACTGACCTTGAGCGATCTCCTTGGCTGTACGAACCATATTCTCGATCGGCTTCGTCAGCCCTTTGCTGATGAAGAACATCACGATCATGTAGAGCAAGCATGCGCCAATGTCGATTTGAATGAATAACCGGTACTGCTCCACCCGTTCCGCATAAAGCGGCGAAACATCCTTGACGTAGGTGAATACATAGCTTTTCTGATTAATGTCCGTTACGTTCGTTGTGAAGAGCATAGTACGGCTGTCGATATCTCTCAAAATATATTTGATCTCGTCCGGCTGCAGCCCCTTCTGCTCCTCGCGGTCTGCCGGCATGTCAAAGTCCAGGTTACTATAGATCGTTTTGTTCTGGTCGCCCGCAATTTCAAGGTAGTTGCCCTGGCCGCTGTTCTTCTCCACGAACTCCTGAGCGATATTCGTAAGCACGGTTTTCTCGTAATCAATGGAATCGTAAATGCGCAGGATCGGCACGATCGCGTTCACGCTTGAGTTAATGCTCATGTTCGCGCTCAACGTGTTGTTGATCTCCTGCAGCAGCATTTTGCTATGGTTTCGTTCGATGACCATGATGGAAGCTGCATTGAATATGACGATGAACGTAATAATAGAGAACAGACATATTTTCTGCCAAAATTTCATCGGCTAATCCTCCAGCCTGTAGCCGATCTTGTAGATCGTCTTGATGTGCTCCTGCAGACCGAGCTTCTTCCTTAATGACTTAATATGCATATCGACGGTTCTCGTCTCGCCGTAGAAATCGCCGCCCCACACCTTCTCGATGAACTGCTCCCGCGACAAGGCGATGTTCTTATTTCTGATCAGAACGATCAGCAATTCATACTCCTTCGGTGTGAGCTCAGCAACCGTATCGTGCGTCGTCACTTCACGCTTGTCCAAGTATACTCGAATATGGTGAAAGGCAATGACCGAATCTTCCTTGCCGTAACGCCTTAATACCGTCTCGATACGCGCCAGCAGTTCGATCGCCTCGAACGGCTTGACCATGTAGTCGTCCGCTCCCAGCTTCAAGCCGCTTACCTTGTCGAACACCGACTCCCTAGCCGTTAAGAAAATAACCGGAACTTCCAGCGGCCTTATCTTCTCCATCAGCTCGAATCCGTCCATACGGGGAATCATCACATCGAGCAGGATCAGGTCGAACTTGCCGCTGCGGATCGTCTCCAGCGCTTCAATGCCATCATACGCCTGTTCGGTCTCATATCCGACGATCGTCAAATTCATCTTAATAATATTCGAAATCGAGCTATCGTCCTCGACGATAAGTATTCGCTTATTCATTGCCTGTTCATGCCTCCAATTCACATCCCGCAAGCAATCGCTGCTACACTCCCAACATAGCATAATTTCACAGGAAAGAGAAAGAGCCGCCCCGCAAGCCTAATAGCTATAGGGACAGCCCATATGGTTAATCGGTGTTAGGATGCAGCCTGCTCGCCGACCAGCTTCCAGTCCGATTGGGTGTAATTGCCCATATGCCACAAGGACACGCCCTTCAGACCGTAATACTTCGCGAGCCATAGCTTCTTCGCTATACTTTGCGTATCTTCATAAAATAGTTCATGACTGCTGCTCGTATCCGCGAAAGTCGCTTTGGTCACGAAATAAGGCATCGGCCATGAGATCTTCACTCCTGACATCGCCAGCCGCTTTTCTACATCCGTGATGGCTGGGCTGAGCACAGATCCGGTGACGCCATTCGTCGTTACCCACTGATTCGCCTGCTTGGAGATGCCCAGCACGAGCTTCTCTCTCGGTATAACCTTCAGCGCCGTGGCCACCGTATCGTTAACGAGCGGCAGCGGAGCCGAAGGCAGCTTGCTCGCGTCATGGGTGAAGTCATAAGCCATCAGTATAACGGTATCTGCCAGCTTGCCGATCTCCTTCAAATCATAGCCTTTGTAATAATGGATCGGAGGCACGGCCACGGACAATGTGCGTGAGCCTAACTGAGCCTTCAACGCTTGCAGGAATCGCACGTAATCTGCCGCGCTTGCCGCATCCTTCAAGCCTTCGAAGTCGATGCTCACGCCGGTGAACGAGTAAGCTGGATCGTTCACGGTCGCTACCAACGATTCGATAAAGGCAGCTTGTGCAGGCAGATCCTTCAAGAAGTCTGCCAGCTTGCTGCTGCCGTCTGCGAATACCATTAGCTCCTTCGAGAGCCCCGCTGCATCGGCCGCAGCAATGACCTCCTCGTAACCGTTCGGAATGCGATTGACCGTCGCGCTCGTATTCAGCTTAGCCGTTCCCGCAGTGCTATACTCTAAGTGCGACCAACCAAAGATTACATTCGCGAGCTTGTCCATCTGATTAATCGCAGGATAAGATTGAACCGCATAATAGCCGGTAAAATCAACCTTCTGCTCGGATATCCGCTTGTCTAATAGTCGATAAATAACAGCCGCCGCCTGCTTGCGAATAAGCGGCTCGGCCGGCTTAAAGCCGCTTGAATCGCCCTCCATAATGCCGCGGTGCGCCGCATAGTATACATAAGGTTGTATAGCAGTCGTTATACTGGAATGATCCTTGAAGGCTCTTGCATCCCGTTCCTTCTTCCACTCCGTGGACAACCATTGCTTCCTTGTCTCTTCCTTCTCCGACTCCAGCAGCGACTGCCCTACCAGCATCGCAACCTCTTGTCTCGTAATCGTCTTCGTTGGTTGGAACAATCCCTTGCTATCTAATAAACGATCGAGCCATCCACGTTCATAGGCAACCGAAATGAACGGCGCAGACCAACGATTTTTCGCCACATCGCCAGGTAGTCGGGACGCGGCAGCAGCGCTCGTATCCAATTGAGCCGCCGTGACGAGCAGCTTAATGAACGCTTCCCTCGATAAGTCGGCTTCCGGTCGATAGGTTCGATCCTCGTAACCGCTAATAATGCCCAGCGCCGATAACGTATAGATGGACTCCTTCGAATAATCATCTTTTTCGTCTTTGAAGGGCTGGAGCTGTACGTCATAGGCGAACGTTTGATTTGCGAACAGCAGTACAAATATAAATACAAGCAGACTTGCTTTCCTAATCATGATAATCTCCTCTCTTAGGTACGACTCTATTATAAACGACCTAGAGAGGTTAATAGTTTCATATTCAAATGGCCAGAGGAAAACTTACTTTTCTTTACCTCTGTACATCAAGATTAAAGCAAGGATAAAGACAATAAGAACCAAGGACATCGTATTCGTGATCAAGAATGCATAACCAACGCCATCGAGCGCTAAGCTAACCGCATAGACCTCCATAAGTCCGATGCCGGCGAATAGCAGCCAGAACGTTTTCTGATTCAAGTCCTTCACCGATTTTGTTCGGATGATTTGCGCAATTTGCGGAATCCATCCGAACGAAAGAATAACGCCTCCGATAATCTGAAACAGGGCAAAGAGCATCCGATCCCCTCCAAATGAAGCTTATGCATCAATAACCCATTTCGTGACGAACGCCCGCCAAAACGGAAAAAGCCGTGCAGCAACAAAATTAACTGCACGGCTCAGGGTATTCGGCTTAAGGATGCAATGGGAAAGTCAAATCCAAAATTTCTAGTAAACAAACTATTTCTGTTGATGCAATATCGCGTAACCGTACGCAGGAAGCTCATAGCTCAATTGACCTTGCGAAGTAACCACTTCTTTCCCAGACATGACATCAGTCCATGCTTCCCCGGATACAGTGGTCCGTAAGGTTGAAGCGGTCTGCGAACGATTAATAAGGATCACGAAAAGATCCCGGTCGTCTCGACGCTCATATATTAAATGCTGATCGTTGTCCTGGTCAGATACAAAGGTCAGTGTTCCATCTTGCAGGGCAGCATATTGGTGACGCAAGGAGATGAGCCGCTTGAAAAACTGAAGCAAATCGCCGTTCTGCTTCTCCGGATCCCATTCCATACATTTGCGATTATCGGGATCATATCCTCCATCCATACCGATCTCATCGCCGTAATAGATACAAGGCGCGCCCGGGAACGTAAGCTGGAACAACGTTGCGAGCTTCAGCCGCTCTAAGTTGCCGCCGCAAAGCGTGAGCAATCGTACCGTATCATGACTGCCGAGCAAATTAAAGGCAACTTCATTTACTTGTCTCGAATAGCTGGTCAATTGCCCGCTGAGCCTATTAACGAGCTCCGATGCACCGATTCGATTGTGGGCAAAGAAATCGAGACACGCTTTTGTGAAGGGATAATTCATGACCGCATCGAATTGATCGCCAAGCAACCATGGCAAAGAATCATTCATAATTTCCCCTAAAATATAGGCTTCCGGATTAACAGCCTTTACCGTTTGTCGGAACTCTCTCCAGAAGGCATGATCCACCTCATTCGCTACATCGAGTCTCCAACCGTCGATTCCCACTTCTTCAATCCAATACGTTGCGACTTTCAGAAGATACGCTTTCACTTCGGCGTTCTCTGTATTCAACTTCGGCATGATCGGTTCGAAGGCGAACGTGTCATAGGTCGGCAGGCCATCCTTCACGGTGAGCGGCCATTCGCGTATGTGGAACCAATCGGCGTAAGGGGAAGAGGCTCCCTTTTGCATGACATCGACAAAAGGTTCAAACGTGTGACCCGAGTGATTGAATACGGCGTCAAGCAATACCCGCATTCCTCGTTCATGGCACGCTTTCACGAGCTGCTTCAACGTATCATTCGTGCCGAAATGCGGATCGACTTTCAAATAATCCTTCGTATCGTATTTATGGTTAGTCGTTCCTTCGAATACCGGATTCATATAAATCGCGTTAATGCCAAGCGCGCTCACATAATCAAGATGATCGATAATGCCTTGCAGATCGCCGCCAAAAAAGTTATGGGGAGTTGGCTTGCCGCCCCATTGCTCAGTCCCTTCAGGATCATTGGACGCATCTCCGTTCGCGAACCGCTCCGGAAATATTTGATAAAACACGGCTTTCTTCACCCATGCCGGCGGCTTATGAACATCAGCAGGATTTAGGAACGGGAAATCGTATAAGCCTTCATAAAAAATGACCGGCGGTTCGTCAAAAAGGCCTTTCTCCGATAAGTAGACTGTTCTTTCACCATCATTCAAGGCAAAATAATAAGCTACCCTGCGCAGCTTCGGCTGTATGGCAGCCTCCCAATAATCGAACTTACCGTCAGATACCCAATGAACCATGGGGATACGATCATTTACGTGCTCCCAGCTATATTTGTCGCCATAATAAAGAGTAATTTGTTTCATATCCGCTTTTTTCGTTCGAATTCGGATATGCAGGGTGCGATCATCGTAAGCATAGGTCCAATTAAATTTGGAACGGTGGTAAATCGCTTCTTCATTCATACTCTTGGGCACTCTCCTTAGAATTAGGTAGATTAAGACAACGCAAAAAAGGGCCCAACCGCGTATACACGAGGTTGAACCCAAATGGTTACATTGCCTTTAATTTCCACAAATTTAACATAGGAATATCGTTACGTCAACACTTTTTCTTATTTGCTCGTTGCGCTTCTCTTGGCAAACCACTCTGACTTCGGCTTGCGCACTGGCCTCGCCTTAGATCCGTCAGACTTGGATGCTGCCGGCTTTGCATAGTTCGATTTGGATGCTGGCGGTCTAGCGCCAGCCGGTTTCGAAGCTTTTGGCTTAGCTGCTGCCGCCGCTGCTGCTATCGCAGCTTTGGTAACAGGTTTATTCCGCATCGGATACGGATGATCTTTCATTTCAGGAATGCTTTTGCCGATCAACTTCTCAATATCCTTCAGGTTCGAAAGCTCCTCCGCCTCGCAGAACGAGATTGCGATTCCGCTATTTCCAGCTCTGCCCGTACGGCCAATACGATGCACGTAGGTTTCCGGAATTTCGGGAAGGTTGAAGTTGAATACATGAGAAAGCTCATCCACATCTATGCCCCGTGCCGCGATATCCGTTGCCACGAGTACTCGCGTTGCGCCATTCTTGAAGTTTCTTAACGCATTCTGGCGATCGTTTTGCGACTTATTGCCATGAATGGCTTGTGCCGTAATTCCTGCGTGAGATAGATCTCGCGTAACGCGGTCGGCACCGCGTTTCGTCCGAGTAAATACCAACGCCGAAGCAATCGTTTTATCTTGCAGCAAGTCGTTCAATAACGCTTGTTTTTTCCCGTTTTCCAACAAATAAATCGATTGCTCTATTCGATCAACCGTAGAGGATACCGGCGTGATTTCGACTTTTACCGGATTAATGAGTATCGATTTAATCATTTTCGATATTTCCGGCGGCATCGTTGCCGAGAAGAAAAGGGTTTGCTTCTTACTAGGCATTTTGGCAATAATTCGTTTCACATCATGGATAAAGCCCATATCGAGCATCCGGTCAGCTTCATCAAGCACCAAAATTTGAACATGCTGCAGATCAATACGTTTTTGATTGATGAGATCGATGAGTCGGCCCGGCGTTGCGATAATAATATCCGCGCCTTGTTGAAGCGCACGCTCCTGCTGCTTCTGCGACACGCCGCCAACGATAGCGCAACAACGGATATCGGTATACTGGCTATACGCCTTAATGTTGTCGGCAATTTGAATAGCCAACTCCCTTGTCGGAGTCAATATTAATGAGCGAATGCGGCGTCCCGTGTTCGGACTCGATTTCTGCTCGCTTAACAGCTGAATGATCGGCAAAGAAAACGCCGCCGTCTTTCCTGTACCCGTCTGGGCACAACCAAGTAAATCTCTGCCTTCCAGCACTGCCGGAATCGACTGTTCCTGAATCGGTGTAGGCGTTGTATAGTTCTCTTTGCTTAAAGCTTTTAGTATCGAAGGTGAAAGATTCAAATCGTTAAATGTCATATAGTCTCCTTAGTTATACTTGCCTATATTAGTCACGCAAGCAACTATAATATCCGTTGTAGCGGTCTCCACTAACCGTTTCATTACATCATAACATACAAGTATAGCACAGTGCAGACACTATAAGGACAAAAAACGAAAAAACCGCGCAGCAGCATGCTTCGCGGTCTTAGTTCTCATATAAAAACCTATAATGGCTGTACGCTGAATGTCGTTACCAGTTTGTGCGCGGCCCCTGAATGGAATCCGTAGCGCGGTCAATATCGTTCATCATATCTTTAATGCGATTCAGCCCTTGCTCAAGCTGTTTCTGATGGGAATCGAGACGATGAGCAAGCGATCTGATTTGCACTTGAGTCGGAGCTTGGGGAGCATTCGATAGCTCGATCAGCTCTTTCTCCAATGCATCAATACCAATCAAGCCTGTTCCAAGCATTTCGATGCCGAACTTGGCTTTGTCAGCCAGATGGTCGATTCTTAGCGCGGTTTCCTTCGCTTGCTGGTTTCCCCATCCACCCATGTAGTTGTTCTGGCCAACCGGCGGTGTGTAATCGCTCATTATGACGAGCCTCCTTATTTCTGATATTTATCAGTGATCTCGTCGATCTTATTCGTCAGCTTGTCGATTTCGTCTGTCAAGCTATCGATTTCGTTCGTCAGCTTGTCAACATCCTTGATGTTGCGTTGAACTTCGTCGATATTGCCTGTTGCAGCGATCACTTTGGACATGACCTCTTGTGCAATGGAAGTAACAAGAACCTGAACATGGTCAGGAGCGTTCTGTCCCACTTGCCCGACCAGCCTGTCGATCAGCGGCTTTACTTGAGACAATGTCGTCGCGGCATTCGTTAATTCACGGCCGCAAGAGTTGAGCTCGGAGTCGATTTTGTCAGCGACACGGTCAATCTTGGATTGTGTAATCTGATCAATTTCTCTAACTACTTTATCGATATCATTCGCCATTTCACGTACTGCGCCTTTTCCTACTAACATGGACTACTCCTCCAGTTTGTTGACAAATTCTTGAATCACCTCCAATTATAAAGGAGAAGACCTTGCTCTTCAATCCAAATAAGGGAAATCACATCTTTTATTTAGGAGGTTAAATAAGCAGCGGCATACAAGAAAACTAAGGGGCGCAGCCTATTCCAGGCCCGCCCCTCATGATCATGCGTATCGGTTGTATATTCGGTACAGAAACATTGCCGCTTCCGCGCGAGTCGTCAGCGCTTGCGGGTTCAGCTTGCCTCCCGATCCAGAGATAAGTCCCTCTTGGACTAGAGCTGCCATGCTTGCTTGCGCATATCCGGCAATATCAGCATTGTCGTTGTAGCCATCAAGGACTGCGGTATCAGCCGCTGCCGCTAGTCCTTTCACCTTCTCTAGCGCGCGAGCCGTCATCGCCGCCATGTCTTGCCTTGTGATATTGTCCTGCGGACGGAATTCATTGCCGCCGCTTCCCGTAATAATCCCCAGCTGCTTCGCAACGCCCAGCGCTTCGTAATAATAAGCGTCCAGCGAAACGTCGGCGAAGTTGCCTTCGAATGCCGCACTCAGTCCTAATGTTCTGACCAGCAGCACGACATAATCGGCTCTAGTAATCTGTGCTTTAGGAGCAAAGGCTTCTGTCGTGATTCCGTTAATGATGCCTTTGGAGGCCATTATTTCTATCGCTTGCTTTGCCCACTCCGCTTGGTTCAAATCGTCGAAAGTACGTTTGGCGTAGGCTACCCCGTATGCGCTGAAGTGTGTCGTAACAAAGGTAACGGTTCCGCTCTTCGCATCGTAACGCCCGCTCGGAATCGAGATCACGTTGCCGCTGCCGTCGATATACCAGATAACGATATGCTCAGGGTTCTCCAGCTCCTTCGCTGTTGGCGCATATGGAATGGTAATACGAACAGGTGCATTCGGATTGCTCCATGGCACCTTCACTCCATTCAGCTCTAACGTCAACTCCACCAACGGGCGATCACCAATTGCTGCAGCCGTCTCAGGTGACAAACCCGACTTATTGCCTTCGCCAATCGTAATGCCCGCGGTCTTCCCTTCCGTATTCGCCGTGTCCTTCAGCATATCGGCTGGAACCGTGATACTCCCCGCATCGGTCTCGAATACGAGCTCGCCTTCACCCGTCGTACCTGTGAGCATATTAGCAGGCACCTCAACCGTGTAGCGGTCTACGCCTGGAATGACCGGCATTTGGACTAACGTCGGATTTACTGTGGCGAAAATAGACTTAGCCTGCTCTCTGGTAAGCACTAAAGTAGCGCGGCCTGCTGCAGTATCCACTTTCACTGGTAATTTCGCTTCACCGGCAGCGCTGGCGAGCGTCACTTCATATTCAGGCAGGGCAGGCGGGATACTTCCCCCGCCGCTGCTTCCGGCTGGACGAGTTACGGTCAGCGTCACCGTAAAGGTATCCGCAGAGTCCGTCAATCCGTCATTTGCTCTGAACACAAGCGTCATTGTACCCGCAGAAGTAGGTGTATACGTATACGGGCTGACTACCGTTATTGCGGCAGCGCCCTTAATAGACACTTTATAAGTCAAATCATCGTCATCTGCATCCTCGAAGATCGCTGCCAGATCGATCGTATACGGATCATTCACCGTTATGGCTGCCGCCGCCGTCGCGTTTGCATCAGCTTTGCGCGAAGGCAGAGAATTAACGGACAGCTCCAACGTATACGTGTCTGCAGAATCGATGGTGCCATCGTTGGCTGTGAATACGAGCGTCACCGTTGCTGTCGTCATTGGCGTGTAGGAATAGGTGCTTGCTGCCGCCACTGCCGTCGCCCCGTTAACGGAAACTAGGTAAGAAAGAGCATCCCCGTCCGTATCCTCGAAGATCGTCGCTAGATTCAATGTATAGAGCGTATTTACCGTCACGGTCGCCTCAGCCGCTGCGCTAATTCCCCCCCGGCGAACGGGAACGGTATTGGCTGTCAGCTCAACCGTATACGTATCTGTCGAATCCGCCATTTCGTCATTGGCCGTGAACGCTAGCGTCGTTATGCCTGCCGCCGTCGGCGTATACGAATAATTGCTGTCGGCAGCTGCCGCCGTTGCTCSGTTMACGGACACCTTATAGGTCAAATCATCATTGTCTTCGTCTTCAAAAATGGTAGCGAGATCGAGCGTATACGCTGTATTGACCATCACCGTTGCTTCTGCCGTAGCGGTCTTGTCCCCTTGTCGGTCAGGTTTTCGATTCACCGTCAGCTCCACCGTATACGTATCATTCGAAGCCTCTTCCTCATCGCTGGCCGTGAAGACCAGCGTCACTGCATCGGCCGTAACCGGCGTGTAAGAATAGGTCTCGGAAGCCGCTACAGCCGCCTCGCCTCCTACAGATACTTTATAACTAAGCGGGTCGCCGTCCGCATCCTCGAAGATCGCCCCGAGGTTAAGCGTATATGGCGTATTTAGCGTCACTTTGGCTTCTACCGTCTCCGCTGCGTCTCCTTTGCGGTTCGGTTTGTTGTTTGGAGCCTCGATAATGGCCACGACAAAATCCTTGGTTCGTACCGTACCTCCTGCAATCGAGATCGTCGCAGTAAGCGTCACTTCATGGTCGTCATCGGTTGCCCTGGTCACAGCGCCTGTAGACGTATTGATGTAACCGGATTGTGATGCGCTCCATGTAATAGAAGAGCCAAAGTCGCCTGTCGCAGGTAGAACGAGATCCTCCGTTACATTCAATGCCGTGCTGTTAGCCCCCTTGATGACATCCCAAGTCAAGCTCAAATAATCGATAGCAGTAGATTCGTCAGCTGAATATGGCTGCCAATCGAGTGCCGGATACGTGAATCCGTCCACGATTCTCCATGCATGATCGAAATCCCATGAGCCGAAGGTTAGCTGCTGCTTCAACTGCTCGGCAGTCTTAGGCGATCCGCCAAATGACGAAGCCCCGCTCCCGGTCAAGTAATAGCTATCGTTAATACTGCCTGCCCCCTGCTTAAAACCGATCAGACCGCCGTTGGCATCCGTTCCGCCGCTGGCGCTGCCTGTGCTGTAGCTGTCATTGACGTCGCCTTCATTGTTCATTCCGATGAAGCCGCCAACGAATACAGCGGAGCTGCCGCTTGCATTGCCTGTACTGTAGCTGTTGTTTATCGTACCGCCAGCTTTATAGCCGACCAAACCGCCAGCCATGCCTCCCGAGCCAGTGTGGGTATTACCCGTGCTATAGCTGCCGCTGATATCGCCGGAACTTCTGCCGACTAAGCCACCTGCAGTTGCGCTGGCGTTTCCTCTCACCTGCCCTGTTGCGTAGCTGTTGATAATGAAACGTCCTGGGCGATTATATCCAACCAACCCGCCTGGCGATCCACTTGCCTCTAGCGTTACCGCAACGGAGCTTGAGCTTTCCCTTACCGTTGCTTCGTTCACTCCGGACAAGCCACCGGTATAAACGTTATTATTATTCAGAACTATAGTACCGCTTGTGCTGCTTCCTTCTATATCGCCGTAATTTGCTCCGATTAGACCGCCCACGCCATATACGGTGCCGCCGCTGGTTGTGATCGCAATTGCACTTGAGCTTTGACTGACCTTCCCTTCACTAAGGCCGACTATGCCGCCGATCGAATTCCCTTCTGTGAAGAAAATGGAGCCGCTGCTGCTGCTGTCAACGATATCCGCTCCCGAATAAGTATGACCTGCCAAGCCGCCTACGTACGAATTTGACCCTGAAGCTTGAATCGTAAATTGCTCTAGAGTCACATCGTTAAGCGAAGCCCCGATATTCAATTCCGAGAACAAGCCTATACTCTGAGCAGAAGATACAATCGTCATATTCGAGATCGTAAAGCCATTGCCGTCGTAATGCCCGCTAAACAATCCTAGCGGAGTCCAATTGTCGCCAGTCAGATCAATAGGGGCGATCTGCTGGAAGTACGCTCCCGGACCAGGCAACGTGACACGACCCAACTCAGCCGCACTGGACACTTTATAAGGATTTTCGGCGGTGCCGTCTCCCCCTGAGAAATTCGTCGTATCCTCTGCCGCGTGCGCAGTGCTTGGCGGCAATCCCACTGCCAGCAGTAAGCTTGCGAACAAGCTGAGTGCTAATAGCATAGCTGTCGTTCTTCTTAATCTTGCGATCATCATCTTAATTCCTCCCATTCCCTATTCGTCGTGCCATCCTCGCTTGTGCCTACTAACCTAAGTGTAACGAGGACAAATAAAAGAATAATGAAAGAATGGATCGAATAATGACGCAAAACCGCGAAGCTTCAAGGCTTCGCGGTTTTTTTATACTCACTATGATGATCAAATTCGGAAGAACGCAGTCGCCGTCCTCGTCGTTGCCTGGGCGACCACCTCTTCAGGCTGCCCGACGCAGTGCGCCACGGTGCGCAGAATGTGCTGCAGGAATGCAGGCTCATTGCGCCCGCCAGCCGGCTTTTCCTTCAAATCACGCGGTGTCAGGAACGGCGCATCCGTCTCGATCATTAGCCGGTCCAGTGGAATCATTCGGACGAGTTCTCTCAGATGTTTGCCTCTTCGCTCATCGCATATCCAGCCCGTAATCCCGATATGGAGCCCCATTTCGAGATAGGCTTTAAGCTCTGCTTGTGTACCTGTAAAACAGTGGACAACCGCATTCTTCACCTCACATTCCTTAAGCATTCCGATAAAATCCGTAAATGCTTCCCGGTCATGCAGAAATAACGGCATGTCCAGCTCATGCGCCAATCGAATCTGCTCGCCAAACCACTTTCTCTGGACATCGCGCGGCGAGAAATCACGGTTATAGTCTAGACCGCATTCCCCAATGGCAACAACCTCAGGGTTCGCCGCCAATTGTCGCAGCTTAGCTATCGTCTGCCCGTCGCAGCTCTTGGCGTCATGGGGATGGACACCCGCAGTAGCATATAGCTTCCCTGGGTAACGGCTCGCATAACGAGCTGCTTCCGAGCTGCTCCTCAAGCTCGTTCCAGTAAGGATCAAGGGACCGACCTGATTAGCCTCCGCCCGCTCCACGACCAGCTCGCGATCCTGATGAAACGAACGATGCATCAGGTTGACTCCTATATCGATAATTCGGTTATTCATGGTTTGCACTCACCTTTTCCTCCAAGCTCCATACAGAACAGCATGCCGAAGGAACTCTTCGTTTACCGACTTTGCTTTGTTACGATTATAAACGATTAGGAGCGGATGGGGATGGGAAATAAAAGTTAGAAAAAAATAATGCAGAGTAAGCTCCAATCACAAAAAAACAGCATCCCTCATCTCGAGGAATGCTCCTTTTTCATTGCCGCTCGTAACGCGCGTCTGACTTTTCTAGCGAATGCAAGCGGTTTGTCCACGGCTTCAATATTGATATAAATTAAACGTGGCTGCTCGAATAGCCATTCATTGTGGACAGAAGACACCTTAATGCCTTGATTGCGAATAGCCTTAATAAATCGATTCACTTCCGTTTGCAAGAAAGCTGCTCTACCCAAACAGAGGGCCTTGCCTGTTCTTACATTCAATGACTCGAACGAGAAAGAGGACGTAACTCGAAACCTTTTCCTTAGAATCTTGCCTTTTATTTCATTGCGATTAATAGTAGAGACACATTTGCCTCCGGCAAAGCCGGATTCCCCTCCGATAATCCTTGAGAACTGATCACATAACGATTCATTTATGGGCATAAAGCTATTCCTCCCCTGTTTTCAATTATGGTATGAATGCATGGACAGGATTGAACCGGATAAATAACTAGAATAGAGTTGCTATATTTACTGTAAAAAAGAGTTCTGAATCACTGACACACTATTGTCAGACATTGTTGCTTACAATGAAGTCAACAACAAAAACATTGGAGGAAAGAACGATGAATACAACCCAAACACTAAGAGGATTTGCAACAATCAGCTACTGGGCAGAAGATATGGAGGCTGCGTCGAAATGGTACGCGGAGCTGCTTGGAATTGCGCCTTACTTTGAACGGTCGGGACCCGATGGCAAGCTCGTCTATGCCGAGTTCCGCGTTGGCGACTATCAGCATGAGCTGGGATTGATTAATCGCAAATATGCTCCTCCCCAAGCAACAGCCGGCTTTGGCGGTTCCATTATGTACTGGCATGTGGATGATATTGATGCGACAGTAAGCCGACTGAAAGCGATGGGAGCTGCGGAGTACGAACCGATTCAACACCGCGGGGAAAGCTTCATCACGGCTTCGGTTATCGATCCGTTCGGTAACGTGTTAGGCATCATGTACAATCAGCATTACTTGGACATGTTGAACTTCATGAAGGGCGATCGAAACCATGATCATTGATAACATCGTACATGTAGAAAGTCGGCAAGAGTGGCGGCAATGGCTAAGCGACAATCATGGTACGGAAGATTATTGTTGGATAGTTACAAATGATTACTCCTTACACTACGTGGATTTCGTTGAAGAAGCGTTATGTTTCGGTTGGATTGACAGCACGAAGAAAAAAATGAACGACACGCAGACAGCGCAGCGATTTTCACCTCGCAGAAATAAGAGCAAATGGACCGAGCTCAATAAAGAGCGCGTCCGCCGTACGGAGAAACTAGGTTTAATGACGGAGGCAGGACGTAAAGTTCTGCCTGATATGAGTGCTGAATCCTTCGTTATTCATGAAGATATATTAGCTCAATTACGCGAGGACGAAGTGCTCTATGAGAACTTTCAAGGCTTGCCCGAGCTCTATGTCCGTATTCGGATCGACAATATCCAGTCCGTGCGCCAAGACGCTGCCTTGTTTCAAAATCGATTAGCCAAATTTATCGAGCATACCTGTACTAACAAAATGTATGGGCAATGGAATGATAATGGGCGACTTGTTGGCGATTAGAACGGGTTCCGAAGCCTCGAAAGATAATCAGGGCATTCCCTCCCATTTAGACAAGTTTTACTTCACCGTCTGAACAGGTATACTAAAACTACAATAAATGAGGAGGTGCTGCCTGTGAGCTACGAGAGCTATTTTCGGAACAAAAAGGAACAACATCTGGATGAGTTGAAGCAATTTCTAACGATACCGAGCATCTCGGCATTGTCCGAGCATAAGAACGATATGATTGATGCCGCGAAATGGGTGGCTGACAAGTTGGAGACAGCCAGCCTGCAGAAGGTCGAGATCATTCCCACGAAAGGTCATCCGATCGTATATGCCGAGCATTTAGGCGCGCCTGGCAAACCGACCGTACTTATCTACGGTCACTATGACGTGCAGCCCGTTGATCCGCTGCATCTCTGGGACACCCCTCCATTCGAACCAACCATCCGCGGCGGCAAGCTGTATGCGCGCGGCGCAACGGATGATAAAGGACAGCTGTTCCTACATATGAAAGTAATTGAAGCGCTTTTGGAGCAAGAAAATGACCTTCCGGTAAACGTGAAGATTTGCATCGAAGGCGAAGAGGAGATTTCAAGCCCGAATCTGCCTGCTTTTATGAAGGAGCATGCCGACAAGCTGGCTGCGGATGTCGTGCTTATATCTGACACCTCGCTTCTAGCTCCGGGAAAACCGGCTATTTCGACGGGCTTGCGCGGACTTTGCTCGCTTGAAGTCGCGATCACGACTGCCAATACCGATCTGCATTCCGGCACATTCGGCGGCGGCGTTCCGAACGCGCTGCATGCGCTCGTATCTCTGCTCGCTTCCCTGCATGACGACCAAGGACGAGTCGCGGTTGACGGCTTCTACGAAGGCGTGCCGGAGCTCTCCTCGGAC
Organism: Paenibacillus sp. 05T425; assembly: GCF_056396205.1. Lineage (NCBI taxonomy): Bacteria > Bacillati > Bacillota > Bacilli > Caryophanales > Paenibacillaceae > Paenibacillus > Paenibacillus sp. 05T425. The sequence continues at coordinate 193,666 of NZ_JBFTLA010000011.1, read as the reverse complement.
ATGCGCGCGGAATTTCTCAAGCAAAATCACAATGACGAGCAGTTACGAAGCAATCTTGGTCTCGAAGCCCTCTACGGGGAAGAAGGCTATTCCTTCGTTGAGCGGACGGGCGCAAGACCGACGCTTGAGCTGAACGGCGTTTATGGCGGCTTCCAAGGCGAAGGCACAAAAACCGTCATCCCGAAGGAAGCTCATGCCAAGATCACCTGCCGTCTCGTCGGTGATCAGGATCCCGCGCTCACCCTTGATCGGATTACGGCACATCTGGAGTCCCATGTCATGCCCGGAGCGAAGCTGGTCATTCGACGCGGTGAACAAGCCCGCGCATTCAATATGGATCCTTCGCATCCAATGCTGCAGAAGGCAGCGGACGCTTATGAGCAAGTATACGGCACTCGTGCGCTGTTCACGAAGGACGGCGGTTCTATTCCGATCGTCGAGACGTTCTCTCGCATCCTGCAAGCTCCCGTCGTCATGATGGGCTTCGGCCTCCCGGACGAAAACCTGCACGCGCCGAACGAGCATTTCAATCTCGAGAATTTCGACAAAGGCTTGCTTACGATCGTAGCGTTCTTGAAACAGCTTTAATTTTGAGATGCCTTAGCCTTTTGAGTGGATTTTGTGCAGTCAAATGGCTGGAAACGATACGATATCGGAGTTTGGTTGGATTTTATACAGTCAAATGGACGGTGAAACCCTGCTGCGGCTAAAATGCCGGTTTTGACTGTATGTTTTCCACTCAAAATCGCTTAACAGACGATTGGGACCGATTAGACTGTATGAAATTCATGAAAATATCCCGTTTATACAACGCGAGAGGACCTCGAACTCCACTTTAAAGTGAAGTCCGAGGTCCTTTTTCCACGAAAATATTTGGTTCATGGAGTGGAGTCCGACAGCTCCAGCCATAAGGCCATAAGCGCATCGAGCTTGGACTGTGCCTCTTCCCTGTCGTGCCATTTGGCTTCAAGGCGTGCGGTATCGCCGCTATGATCAAGCTGGTGCAATTCTATATCCGCAAGAGCTAGTTCCTCTTCCATAACGGCAATCTCGAGCTCTACCTGCTCGCGCTTTCGTTCGTTATGGCGCTCCGAGCCGCCTGGAGCCTCTTTAGCTTCCTTCGGCTTCGGCAGCAGCACCACGGGGGCAGATACCTGCCTTTCTCCGCGTTTCACCTTATAGTCATCGTAATTGCCGAGATAAGCGGTAATCTTGCCTTGCTCCAGCTCCCATACGCGCTTCGCAAGTCGATTAATGAAATATCGGTCATGGGAAATCGCCAATATCGTGCCTGGAAATTGCTCAAGCGCTTCCTCAAGCGCTTCCCGCGAGGCGACATCGAGATGGTTCGTCGGCTCATCCAGCAGAAGCAAGTTCGGCTTCCGCCTCACCAGCAAGGCTAAGCGCAGGCGCGACCATTCGCCTCCCGAGATCATGTGCAGCGGCTTGAACACGTCGGCGCCATAGAACAAATATTGAGCCAGCACGCTTCTTGCCTCCCCTTCCTCCAAGCCTCCCTCGATGCGGAAATAATCGAGTACCGTCAGCTTCTGATCGCTCACCGGCTCCTGCTGCGCCAAATAACCGATCTCCACGCGCGCTCCCAGCTCCATCTTGCCGGCATCCGGTTCCATGACGCTCTGAAGCAGCTTGAACAGCGTCGTTTTTCCCGATCCGTTGTCTCCGAGCAGCATGACCTTCTCGCCGTACATCAGACTTCCCTCTGCTCCATTCAAAATCGCTTTTCCTCCGAATTGCTTCATCACGCCTTCGAATGCGAGGACCTTTCGACCGGATCGCTCAAGAGGAGACAGCTCGAAATCCGCCGTTTTCCGCTCCAAGACGGGACGTTTCACGGTCTCCATCCTCTCCAAGGCTTTGCGGATCGAGGCTGCCCGTTTGAAAAACTTCTCGTTTCCTCCGATGCGCCCCCATTCCTCCAGCTGTCGAATCGTTTCTTTCATTTTTTTGATCGCCTTCTGCTGCTCTTGATATTGAGCGAACTGCTGCATAAGACGCTCTTCCTTCTCCTTGATGTACCCGCTGTAGTTGGTGAGGTACGTATGAGCTTCGCCATCCTCCAGCTCGATCATCTTCGTTCCCACGGCATCGAGGAAATAACGATCATGCGACACGATCACGCATGCGCCTTCGTAACGCTGCAGAAACTGCTCGAGCCACTCGATTCCTTTAAGATCCAGATGATTCGTCGGTTCGTCCAGCAGCAGCAAGGCCGGACGAACGACCAGCTGGGACGCCAGAACAATACGAGTCTTCTCTCCCCCGGACAAGCTGCCGAACTTCCGCCCGTCATTGCGCCGATCGATTTGCAATCCGCTCGCCACTTGATCAATAGCCGTATCCATCTCGTAGCCGCCGCCTCGTTCAAAGCGCTCTTGCGCAAGGGCATAAGCCTCCAGCAATCTCTCCATCTCTTCCGAATTCGATGCAGCTTCAGAGCCGGACATTCGCTCCTCCAGCTCCGACATTTCCCGCTGCGTGACCATAAGCTCCCGAACTCCGTAAGCGAGCACCTCATAAACGGTAAGCTCTTCGAATTCCGCGGGAATTTGCGGCAAGTAGCCGATTCGCAAATCCTTCTTGACGGTCAGCATCCCCTCGTCGATCCCATCATGACCCGATATAAGCCGAAGCAGCGTCGATTTACCGCTGCCGTTGCAGCCGATCAGACCGACCTTTTCACTCTCTTGAAGCTGCAGCGTCACCCCGTCCAAAACAAGGTTCGCCGCATGGTATTTTTTTATACGTTGAATGTTCACTATTATCATTTAAAGAGCCTCCTGTTGGATGAAGACCCTCCTTGCGTACACAAAAAAAGAGCCGCGGCAACAAGCCCGCGACCCTCTGGACAATAAAACAATCCGTTGTGGTTAAGGTAGGCGTCTTCTCGCGAATGGTTCAAACGTATGATCGTAATTGGACAGACTGATCCCGTTCGCGGAAAATGCATGAACAATGCCAGCCGTTGCAATCGGCAGCTGGCTAATACGGTTGTTGGCCATTTCGTGATTCACCTACCTCACCCCCTTCACATTAATAATTCTACGTTACCATAATCCAAGGTACGATGGCAACCGGGCCAACGCCCAACAATCCCCGCAATAAAAAATTAATGTATTTCGGCTGAAAATTAGTGTTTTTGCATATATTCACCCTTAGATATATATCATTGTCATATAAATTTGTACCAATTAAATATAAAAAAAATGTTCCGCAATATTTCCAATTCACATGTTATAATTTCCATAGTAATATTCAAGAGGAGCCGTCTCAGTTCGATTGGATGCAACCCATCCATGAACAGGGGGGGCTTTTCAATCCGAAGTTCAGAATTTAGAAACTTACAGAAACCGGTGATCAGATGTTTCAATTCAAGTGGTTATGGCACAATTTGAAGGGGGATCGTGTACGGTATGTTCTTGCGTTGATCCTATCTGTAGTAGGCTCTTCGCTCACCATTATTAACCCGTACATCGGTCAACGCATTGTCGATACCTTTATCGTAGGCGACAATGCCATGCAAAATCTATCGCGCGAGAAGGCGCTGCTGATCGGTCTTTGCCTCGGCATGATCGGCTTTACCTTGCTGCGCACGGGTTTGTCCTATTTTACAACCCTCATGTACGAACGAGCTTCGCAAAACATGCTGTACCGTGTCCGAATTTATTTGTACAACAAAATTCAGGGCCAGGACATGAAATACTACGATCGCAATCGTACGGGCGACCTGATGACCAAGATGACGGGCGATCTTGATATGGTAAGACACTCCTTGGCGTGGATCATCAAGACGATCATCGAATCGTTGACCGTATTTGTAGCGGCAGTCGTCTATTTCTTCTTCATCGACGTCGAGCTCACCTTATGGCTGCTGATTCTGTCGCCACCGATCTTTATCGTGGCCTTTATTTTCGCCAGACGCGTCCGCCCCATGTATATCGATCTACGGGAACGCCTCTCGCAGCTTAATACGACCACTCAGGAAAATATCGCCGGCAATCGCGTCGTCAAGGCATTCGCTAGAGAAGAATTCGAGGTCCAGAAGTTCACGGAGAAGAATGTTAACTATTCTAAAGCKAACAAGACTGCGGCTATGGTATGGCTTGACTACTTCCCCTACCTGGAAACCTTCTCCCAGGCGTTCAGCGTAATCCTTATGCTTGCAGGAGGTCTATACATCATGGACGGGCGCATCACCTTCGGGGAATTCTCTGCCTTCTCCGCGCTCATATGGGGGCTGTCCAACCCTATGCGCAACATCGGCATTATCATTAATGACATTCAGCGCTTTTTTGCAAGCCTTAACAAAATCATCGATGTTTATTATGCTCATCCAGACATCGTTAACGAGCATAATACGGTTGATAAACGACGCTACCAAGGCCGTATCCAATTCGACCGAGTTAGCTTCAAATACGATAATGTAACGGTGCTTGAGGATATCAGTTTTACCGTCGAGCCCGGAGAGACGATCGCCATCATGGGCGCAACGGGATCTGGCAAAACAACGCTAATCAATCTGATTCCGCGCTTCTATGACGTAGCGAAGGGCAGCGTCCTGGTAGACGGCACCGACGTCCGCAAGCTGGAGCTGGATGAGCTTCGCGGCAATATCGGCATAGCCACGCAGGACGTTCTGCTGTTCTCCGACACGATAGACGGCAATATTTCATACGGCAATCCGGATATGCCGGAGGAAGAAGTGACGAGGTTCGCGAAGCTCGCCGCCGCCCACGACTTCATCGGCAAGATGCCGGACGGCTACAATACAATTGTAGGCGAACGCGGCGTCGGCCTGTCAGGCGGACAGAAGCAGCGAATCGCTTTGGCTCGCGCCATGGCTGTGCAGCCTCCGATCCTAATCCTCGACGACACGACCTCCGCTGTCGATCTCGAGACGGAGGAGCATATTCAGAAGAGTCTGCGGGAACTGGATTTCTCCTGCACGAAGATCATTATCGCCCAGCGCGTGTCTACGACGGCACAGGCAGACCGTATTCTTATTCTAGATAACGGCCGCGTCATTGAAGAAGGCACGCACGCCGAGCTCTTGGCGAAGCGCGGCTATTACTACGACGTGTTCATTCTGCAGAACGAGGGCATTGAAAGGGAAGTGACTACTCATGGCCAGAAATAAATTCGACATCGACGAGGATTTGGAGTCCCCCTTTGACATCCGACATTTCCGGCGGGCGCTTGTCTATATAAGGCGTCACCAAAAACCGATGATCATTGCTTTCATACTTAGCGCCCTGTCGGCGGGCATCGCGCTATCTGCGCCGCTCATCATTCAGCATGTAGTCGACGTGACGATTCCCGCGAAGGACAAGCTGTCGCTTATCGGATTGTCGGCGCTCACGCTTGCTACGATCGTCGTCAGCGTCATTCTCGCAACGATCCGCTCGCGCATCATGACCCGTGTCGGACAGGATATTATCTTCGATATCCGCACGGATCTGTTCAAGCACTTGCAGGAGCTGCCGTTCCAATATTACGACGACCGCCCCCAGGGCAAGATTCTGATTCGGGTCGTCAATTACGTCAACTCGGTATCGGATGTGCTGTCCAACGGCATCATTAACTTCATATTGGAGATCTTGAACCTTCTCTTCATCGGAGCCTTCATGTTCGCCGTTAATGCCAAGCTATCGCTTGTCATTCTCGGAGGACTGCCCATCTTCCTCGGCATCATGCTGCTCATTAAGACTAAGCAGCGCCGGGCGTGGCAAGCGGTATCCAACAAAAGCTCCAATATGAACGCCTATATGCAGGAGAGCATAAGCGGCATTCGCGTTACCCAAATTTTCACCCGCGAGCAGCATAACGAAGGCACTATGACCCGTCTGTCCGGCAATTACCGCAAAACGTGGATGAGAGCGATGTATTTCAACTTCTTGATTCCGTTCTCGGTAGACAACCTGGCGGCCATCGTGACGACAGCCATCTATTTCGTGGGTTTGTTGGCGCTTGGACCGGAAGAGGTCACATTCGGTGTCATTCTTGCCATGAGCAGCTATGCAGCGCGCTTCTGGCAGCCGATCCTTAGCATTTCCAACTTATATAACAGCTTCATCAACGCCGTTGCTTATTTGGAACGAATCTTCGAGACGCTCGACGAGCCGGTGACCGTAAGCGATATTCCGAAGGCTCGGGAGCTGCCGCCTATCCAAGGACGGGTAACGTTCGACGATATGACCTTCGCCTACGATCCAGGCCACAACGTGCTGGAAAATCTGAGCTTCGATATTCAAGCTGGCGAGAGCATCGCTCTTGTCGGTCCGACAGGCGCCGGCAAGACGACGGTCGTCAATCTGATCTCGCGCTTCTATAACGTTTCAAGCGGTAGGATTCTCATCGACGGCCATGACATTGCAGAAGTGAAGCTGAAGTCGCTGCGCAGTCAAATGGGCATCATGCTGCAGGACAGCTTCATCTTCTCCGGCACGATTATGGACAATATCCGCTACGGCAAGCTCGACGCCACCGAGGATGAGATTATAGCCGCTGCCAAAACCGTATGCGCCGACGAATTCATTCGCGAGTTCGAGAAGGGCTATATGACGGAGGTTAACGAACGGGGCTCGAAGCTTTCGCAAGGCCAAAGGCAGCTCATCTCGTTCGCTCGCACGCTGCTTGCTAACCCGCGCATCCTTATATTGGACGAAGCTACTTCATCCATTGATGCTCAGACCGAGCGCCTGCTTCAGCGAGGCTTGAACGAATTGCTCAAAGGACGCACTTCATTCATCATCGCGCATCGCCTCTCCACCGTGAAGAATTGCGACCGGATCATGTACGTATCAGATAAAGGCATTGCCGAATCCGGCTCGCATGACGAGCTGATGGCTCAGCGAGGCAGGTACTACAAGCTGCACTCCGCTCAGAAGATGGAGGCTTAAACCTCCAATTGAACAAAAAACAAGGCTCCAATCGTATCGTTCACGATTAGAGCCTTGTTTTTTTACCTTCCTAACAACTCTTCCATTATTAAAAGAAATTATTAAGAAGCGTATCGGAGAAAAATGAAACAATTGACAATCCAGTAATATGGTATAATTTATTGCAAGAAACGCTGATAGCGAGGTGAATGTACTATGCAATGGCAAGAAGTTCGGAATATTTACCCCAGCCAGTATGTTCTGCTTGAAATCCTGACTTCGCATACCGAAGGTAATATTCAGTATGTTGATGAAGTCGCATTGGTTAAAGCGATTCAAGATCCAGATGAAGCAACTAAACAATTATTTAAGTGCAAGGACAACAACATTGTCTACCATACCGGCCAAGAGAAAATAGCTATTGAACTTAGACATAACCCTTTATATAGGAGTAGACGAAATGCAGATTGAATATATTCACAATTTACTCCAAACATCCATGACCATTTGTTATAAAGGGCGCTCTTTAACTGTCGACAATTTAGTCATTGATACTGGCGCAGCGCATTCCCTTTTGTCTTCTGATATTGTTTCAGAAATCGGCATACATTTCKAGAATGGAGATACGCTTGTAAGAAGCTTTGGAATTGGCGGAGATGAGTATTCATTTCAAAAGCAGATAGATGAGGTTCAGCTCGGTAACTTTAACATGAAGAAATTTTAGAATTGATTTTGGCGTATTTCACGATGATATCAAATACATTAATGGACTTATTGGTCTAGATATACTTAAAGGCGGCAACATGGTCATCGATCTCATGAGGATGGAAATGTATCCTGCACCAATTACATAAAATACAAATGGGGACGTGCATCATTCGCACATCCCCATTTGTATACTTTCCTATATTTTAAAGCAAATCTGTTAACACCGTACATGCCTGCGTTTGAATCCTAGCCTCCCTTTCGCCGCTTCCTTCTGAATGTTAGCCAAAGCGTGTATGAGCTTGGTTGGTTTCTTGTCTTTACCGACTTCTACCGGGCCCACTGCCTCTGCGGTCTCGACCGCCTTCTCATGGAGCGGCACGTAGGATATCGCCACGGTGTACACAAAGTTATTCATCGAATATTTCGTGCGTTCGGGAGCATCATGGATCGTATTTCTCACCAGATCGAGCATATTGGCTAATTTGCTTTCGTCAAATTCACTGTCCTTCCGATTGCCCAGCAGCCAGCAGTAACAGCTCCACCCCGCCGACATTCGCAGCTCGTCACCGCTTGCGATCCATTTGTCGGCAACCTCTTGCGCAATATCCGCTTCTGCCAACGTAACCGAAACCACAAAATCGGACAGCATGTAGAAATAAGCCGTATCCATCCAGCGGTCATAATCGGCCGCCGTCATCGCATTGGGATCTGCAATAATGCCGGCAAAGTACATGGCATCGTAGTTACCTGTGGCGTAGAGCTGCTCCGCCAAAGGTTGATTGATTTTCGTTTTTTTGAAAATAGGCTTCATAGCGCCCGTAGCAACGCCGAATAGCGGCTCGTGCGCGCCATTGGAAATGTACATTTTCTTCATTCGTTCCTTGCCAAGCGCTTCGAGTTCTTGCATAACCTCTTCTAAATTCATCGTTCAACACTTCCTTTTTTATAGAGGTTTTACCTTTTATAAGTCTCTTAAACATGCAAATCGCGTTTCCTAAATAATATATACGTCATTATCGTCAAAACTGCAATCCATACGATAGATAAGAGGACAAATACAACATCCAACCCACCGCCGTACATAATATCTTTTGCTTCAAAATATTTAAACGGCGTCAACACTTTCAAGGTTTCGAGTTTCTCGTTCAAGTCGATGGCAATCGATAGAATGAACGTGATAAGCAGGATGCCGGTTGCAAGCGAGGCTGCCTTTTTCGGGTTTTTGTACGCGGCCGCGATCACCGTTCCTATAACTAGGAAGAGAAGCTGTAAGATGAACATTCCCGCCATAACGATGGCAATATCATCATTTACAGCTTCGCCATTACTGTACTTACCTACGATAACAACGCTCGAAACCCAGCCAACGATATTAAATATTAGGATATTGGCTAACGCCCCCAGTATTTTCGCCGTAACGATTTGATTGCGCGATGCCGGTTTCGTGAATAAAAACTCTGCCGTTTTATCCCGTTCTTCCTTTGCGATAATATTGGCTCCGAGCATGACCGCATGGATCGTTGCCATCAACAAAAAGTATATAGCCAAGATTCCAAAATAACCGCTAGCCTTGGATAGATCCAGATCCCCCGAGCCCATAAACGCTTTGAGAGCTTTGGGCATATCCTCCATCATGCTGTTAAGCTGTCCGCTTGCTGCCGTTGCTTCATATTTGTTCATACCGCTTGCAAGCAACAGAATGATTCCAATACTCCAAAAAATAATCGATTTTCGGTACGTCTTCATTTCCCTGTAAAAAACATTCATTTTGCACCCCATCCTGTCGTTTTCTCTTATACAGCATGAACATCTTTTTTCCTATAGACGGCGTAGCTGGCAGCGACGGAAACGATAATGATGCCGATAGCAGCCGTGAGATAGGAAGCTTCATACTTGGAGCTTTCGATAATCAGCTTAGGGTCAAAATATTTGAACGGAGACAAATAACGTTTGGCGCCATCATCGCCTGCCGCAACGAGCATGCCGATTACAAAAAAGGCGAACACGGTACCTAGTGAAACGGATAACACAGCCTTGATCTTAGGAAACACAACGGAAACGATAATTCCTATAGCAAGAAAAATGAGCTGTATAAACAACAAGGTTATCGAAATCATAAAAAATAGTTTCCCGCTATAATCTTCCGTCTTCATCTGGACTGCCATGAGGTTTGCCGCAATGAGATATAGAACATTCGTAACCGCTAATGAAACAACTGCAGCCATCAGCTTGGAAGTCATTATTTGCGTGCGCGTTACAGGTTTCGTTAAGAGAAAGTCTGCTGTTTTCTCACGGACCTCCTTGGAAACAATCGACGTTCCCAGAATCATCGCTTGAATAGCGCCGCAGAGCGTAATGTACATGAAAATATAAGAATAAAAGCCTAATAGGGTCCCTATGCTATCGAGCTCAATTCCTAGCGCTTTTCTGACGCCTTCGGGATAGCCTTCCAGCACCTTGGTAAATTCGTCAATGTCCTTGGACATGCCGGGAAAGAGCGAGAGGAATAAGATCATGATGCCAATTAAAGAGAGCGTCCATATCAGCATCGATTTTCTGTACGCTTTCAACTCATGCACAAACATATTCATCGCCGATCAGACCCCTTTTTCATAATAATGCATAAAGATTTCCTCAAGGTTCGGCTCTTCGATCCATAGGTTCTCGATTTCAATTTCAGCTATTTTTCTCATCACATGGTTGATGTTGCCTTTAAATAAAAAGCTCGTTGTTTTCCCATTCACMGAAATATTGTTCACGCCGGCCATATTGAAGAAATCGCGTTCTAGTTGTTCGGATGTATCTACCGTAAACTTTTTGTAGTTATTTTCTTTTAAAGTACTGATTTTTTCGACCGTAACGACCTTTCCTTCTTTAATAATCGCAACTCGATTACATAGCCGCTGAACTTCGCTTAAGATATGGGAGGAGAATAATATTGTGGCTCCTTTTTTATTCTCTTCTTCAAGCAATTCGAAAAACTTTTGCTGCATGAGCGGATCAAGGCCGCTGGTAGGTTCATCAAGAATAATGAGCTTCGGGCTATGGAGCAGCCCTTGAACGATACCCACTTTCTTTTTGTTGCCTAAAGACAGGTCATCTATTTTTTTCGTTAGATCCAGATCCATCATTTCAGCCAATTCTTTTATTCTTTTTTTGCAATCCTTTTTGAAAAAGCTGGCTGAGTAATTCAACAGGTCTGCGACCTTCATATTGTCGTAATAAAAAACCTCCGACGGCAAATAGCCGATTTCCTTTTTGATTTCCGGAGCAAACTTGATGCAGTCTTTACCGAATATCGTAGCGCTGCCGCTTGTCGGATAGATGAGAGACAATAACGTTCGGATCGTCGTTGATTTACCTGCCCCGTTCGGCCCGATAAACCCAAAAATTTCTCCCTCTTCAATGGAAAAACTAATATCAGTTATTCCTCTTGCTTTGCCGTAAGTCTTGGTCAGTTTGTTAATTTCGATCGCATTCATTGGGCAGCCTCCTCGTAATTTCCATGCTTATACGCAACAAAAAGAAGCCCAGAGAGCAGAGATACTCTACTCTCGGACTTCTTGCATAACGAAAAAGACGAGCCTATGCAAGGAACGATCGCGGTTCTCTCTCAATACGCTTACGAGGTTAGCTGTCGGATTCGGGCTTGAGAGTGCCCTACCTCATGCTTGCTAAGGCAAGCGAAAGGATTCACCCCATGAAACCATTCGGATGGTTTCGGTCGGGTCCCCCGTTTCCCTGTTCGGGAATTTAGCGTTTGACTAATTTAGTTGTTGAACAAATCATACGCCCAACCTTATGCAAAGTAAAACCTAAATTCAGAGGGTTTTAGCTGATTTTTGATCCAATCCTTGAATGGCATCGGCTTAATTGGGCAGTAGCACTTATTATCGATAAGTATGCCATTATTTGCTTGTATTTTCGTCATATAGCATGGAGATAGACGTTCGGCTGCGCTTGTACGCCCAGTGGTTCGTTGGTCCGCGGCCGCCGCCGATATTTATCCCGTCTTCGATCGCAGCTTGGATGAAAGCTTTCGCCTCGCGCATCGCACACTCAACATCAAGCCTCCTAGCGAGTCCGGCTGCAAGAGCAGCTGAGAATGTGCATCCCGTGCCATGCGTATGCCCCGTAGCGATTCGCTTGCCTGCCAGCTCGGTAAAATAACGGCCGTCGAACAGCAAATCCACGGCTTCCGCTCCCTCGTCGTGACCACCTTTGATAATGACATACCGGGCACCGAAGCCGGCGAGTCTCCTTGCCGCTTCTTCTTTATCCGTTTTACTCCGAATAGAGTTGCCCGTAAGCTGCTCGGCTTCCGGAATGTTAGGCGTCACGACTTCCGTAAGCGGCAATAGCTTGCCCGTTAAGGCGCGAATTGCCTCTTCTTGCAGAAGTACCGCGCCGCCTTTGGCTACCATAACCGGATCTACGACAACCTTCGTCCATCCGAACGTCCGGATCGCTTCGGCAACTGCTAATATGATTTCGCTGCTGAACAGCATGCCAGTCTTCACGGCATCAACCCCGATATCGTTGCCGACCGCATGGATTTGCCCAATAATCGCATCTGGACTCATTGGATATACGCCATGTACGCCAAGCGTATTCTGGGCAGTCACCGCCGTGATGGCGGACATGCCGAAGACGCCAAGCTCTTGGAACGTTTTCAGATCGGCCTGAATGCCCGCGCCTCCACCGCTATCGGAGCCCGCGATCGTTAAAGCCCTTGCAACCTGTTGTCTTGAATAGGTATCCATCTATACGCTCAACCCCTTCTTCCAAACCGTTCCGGTGAGAAAGCTTGATTATATTCGGCTGTATCCTTGCCTTCCAGGCAATCGGCAGCAAGTTTGGCGGTAGCCGGACTAAGCAGGATGCCGTTGCGATAATGACCGACCGCGAATGCGACATGGCTAGCTTCCTTCAATGAACCGATCAAAGGAAAACCGTCTTGCGTGGAAGGACGCAGGCCTGCCCATCGGTGGAATGGGGTCCGATTCTCAAGGAACGGAAACGCTTGTTTATTCCATTTCCTCAGCCGGTCGATCCCCTTATCCGTCACCGAAGTATCGAAGCCGGCAACATCCTCCGAAGCTCCGCATACCAACGTACCGTTTTCTTTGCCTACTAGATAACCCTGATTGCTAAAAACCATATGCCGAACAGGCTTCTCGTCTGCCTCATAAGCACAAATTTGGCCTCGGATCGGGTATACGGGAATGCGGATGCCGAACGTATCGGCAAGCTCCTGTACCCATGCTCCGGAGCATACTAGCAGCCTATCCGCGCTAAAATTTCGTTCATCCGCCGATTGAACGACAATTCCATCCCGCCATTCGCTGACGGTCAGCTTGCCCAAATTTTCATGAATGTTGACCCCTGTTAACCGGCAGGCTTGCTCAAGCGCGATTACATAATGCGGCGCGTAGAGATGGCTCTCTTCCGGCGTATGAAGAGCTGCCCGTACGTTCCTCGACAGATTAGGCTCGAGAGCGAACAAAGCATCTCCCTCCAGTATGCTTCCGGAGGATCCGAACTGCTGCTGCCATAGCAGCCTGCCTTCCAGGGCTAGCAAATCCGCCTCATGGTAGGCAATATAGAGACTGCCAGAGTTGGTATATTCGAAATTGCGGCCCGAGACCTGCTTCACCATTTGCTGCCATGCGGGATATAACTGCAGGCTCTGCAGACAAAATCGGAAAAAGGAATCGGGGCCTTCTAGATTCTCGGAATAAGGCGCCAGCATGCCCGCGGCCGCACCGGAAGCCTGTCCCCCGCAGCGATTAATTTCCAGCACCGTGACCTGATGCCCCCGACTCTGCAATTCGAGCGCGCAGGATAACCCGATGACTCCCCCGCCCATGATCAGAATACTCTGTTTCATTTCGCAACCAGCTTTCTTAGGAAGTCAGATTACTTCAGTTTATACTCATCGAATCCGCTGCTTGCCGACGCATATCGCTTCTTCTCGATACGTCCAGATAGATACGCTAGCCTTCCGGCTTCAATCCCCATTCTCATCGCCTGCGCCATGCCTACAGGGTCGGTCGCTTTCGCTACGGGCGTATTCATCAATACGCCCGATACACCGAGCTCCATAGCCTGGGCTACATCGCTCACCGAACCAAGACCGGCATCCACAATGATCGGCACTTTCGCTTCCTCGACGATTAGACCAAGGTTATAGGGATTAAGAATTCCAAGTCCCGTACCGATCGGTGCTGCTCCCGGCATGACTGCCGCAGCCCCGGCCTCTTCAAGGCGCTTGCATATAATAGGGTCGTCCGATGTATAAGGAAGAACGGTAAATCCTTCTTTGACGAGTATTTCCGTTGCTTTCAAGGTTTCGATCGGGTCCGGCAGCAGCGTGCGCTCATTCGCGCTAATCTCTACCTTGATCCAATCGCTCAAGCCGGAGGCGCGTGCCAACCGAGCAATGCGCACCGCTTCATCAGCCGTTCGCGCACCGGATGTGTTCGGCAGGTAGGTGTATGGCTCATTCTGCAAATGCTGAAGGATCGAATCATCCTCCGTGGACTCCAGGTTTATTCGCCGAATGGCAAAGGTCAGCACCTGAGCGCCAGAAGCTTTGATCGCTTCCATCTGAACATATGGATTAGGGAACAGCCCCGTACCGATGAAGAAGCGTGAAGTTAATTCATGGTTGCCTATCCGCAGAACATCGCGTGTCATTCGTCAACCTCCTCCTACAAAGTGTACGAGCTCAATGGGCATCCGGGGATGAACTTCCGTATCCGCCCATTGTTCCGTCTTCAGAACAACGCCGCCCGCTTCTACGACAACCGGCTTTCCTGCCAGCCCATAATGTTCAATGACCTCTTGAATCGTCCGTACGTCCAGTTCTTGCTTTAATCCATTGATAATAAGTTCCACGTGCTGTGTCCCCCTATTTGTTCAGCTTGCTTAGGAACGCTTCACAAGTCCCTTTGACATCGCTGCTCCCGACAATCTCGCTAACCGCGCAAATCCGCGTCGCTCCCGCTGCAATGACTTCATCCACATTGTTTAGTTTAATTCCGCCAATCGCAACGAATGGGATGCGGATATGCTGCGTTACCTCACGCACATACGAGACGCCCACCGGATCGACGACATCCGCTTTAGTCGCCGTTCGGTATACGGGACCGACCCCGATATAATCCGCGCCTTGTTGCTGTGCCAGCCATGCTTCTTGAAGCGCATGCGTGGAGATACCGATAATTTTGTCGCCTACGATTTTTCTTGCATCCAGCAAGGATACATCACCTTGGCCTAAATGAATGCCGTCCGCATCGACCTCCATCGCAACATCAATGTGATCGTTGACGATAAAGGTTACGTCATGCTTGCGGGTTAGTTCCCTAAGCTCCCTAGCTTTGCGCAGCAGCTCCTGTTTGCCGCTTGTTTTGTCCCGCAGCTGTATAATATCTACTCCGCCTTGGATCGCTTCCTCCATGACCTCGATCAAATCCCGATTCGGATGAAATTGCTCTCCGGTTATTGCATACAAACGGAAATCCCTCATCTTCCGTATCCCTCCTAATTAAGATCCGATATAACGGGCATATAAGGTTTTCGCCCGAACCAAGTCATCCGTCCCCTGCACGAATACGCGGCCATCGGGGAACAACACAAGCTGTTCGCCGTCCGGCAGCTCTGCCTTTAGCAAATAAGGATTCACCATAATCTTTACGCATACAGGCTCCAGCCTATGTCGCCAAAGCTCCAAATCCAGCGGCCCGCTTCCGGCGATCTGCACCGTGCCTCGCCCGCATAAGGAAATCGCCGAGTCCTGGTCGAATTTGTCCAGGGCAGGATACTCCTTTAACTGACAGCAAGGACAATTAATCGCAGGCTCTCCAAGCTTCATTTCATAATAGTGGTTATTCCATATATCGAACGTGACTAAGCTGTTGCGTCTATTGTCATTCGCATCGACCAAATACTTCAGAGCCTCGACCGCCTGATAGGAAGCTACGATATCGACCACGGGAGATATGACGCCGATCATATCGCAGGTTTGTCCGCCGGCATCCGCCGATTGAAGGAAGCAGCGCAGACACGGGGTACGGCCCGGGACTAGAATGGCGCTCATTCCCCGCGAGCTGACGGCGCCGCCGTACGTGAAAGGAATGCCCATACGAAAGCATGCATCGTTTAATAGAAATCTCGTTTGGAAATTATCCGTCCCGTCCAGCACTAGATCCATGCCCATAAGCAAAGAATCGATATTATGGGCGGTGACATCGGCCACAATCGCCTCGAGACGGACATCCGAATTGATCTTGCGGAGTTTCTTCTCCGCCGCAACGGCCTTCGGATAACCATTCAACACGTCATCTTCATCGTATAACATTTGCCGCTGCAAATTACTTCGTTCCACGTAATCCCGATCCACAAAACGTACCAAGCCTACACCGGCTCTGACCATATGATTGGCGAGCACCGTGCCTAATGCGCCCATTCCCACAATACATACCGCGCTGCTCGCCAGCTTCCGCTGCCCGGCTTCGCCGATTGGCGCAAACAGCATTTGTCTTGAATATCGTTCGTCCACCTGTTCTAGCTCCTTTGCCGCCTTATAAATGACGGAATGCCTGCTCGGCATCAACGTCCTGCTTAATCTGCCCTTGCTCCTTCAGCCAATCGATGATGGAGCTCCATGATTCTTCAGACTGGCTGCCGAAAGGCTCAGTCCCCGCATCCATCAGAGGAAGCAAGATATCCAAGCTTTTTCTCTCGATTTCAGCGTCCAGCGGAAACTCTTCGCTTTGCTGATCGAGCAAAATTTGCAGCGCTTCATCCGGATGGCTCACCGTATATGCTTGCCCTTTGGCGGCTGCCTCCATAAATTTTTTGATCGCATCTCTATTGCTCTTCAGTCCGTCCTCGCTCGCTGTCAGAACCAACTCATAATAATCCGGCACTCCGTACTCGGAAGGATCGAAAGCAATCAGCTTCTCGCCTTCCTTCTCCAATAACAGCTTCTCATGGTTCACGTAGCCCCCGATAATTGCGTCCACCTTATTCGTGGTCATTGCCGGAATCAGATCCCAGCCGACGTCCACGTAATCGAGCTTCGCCGGATCGCCGCCGTCCGATTTCACCATCGTATTCACGATCGCTTCGTCGAGAGGGATGGAGGGATAACCGATTTTTTTGCCGACGAGATCCTTGGGACTATGAATTTCTCCCGAATCGATTACCATGAGCTGATTAAGCGGATGACGAACGATTGCACCGACGGATACGATCGGAATATCCTCGGCGCGAGATATCGCTACCTGCATTTGGTAGCTGAGAGCTAAGTCGGCTTTACCCGTCGCGACTAGCTTAAGCGCATCATTCGTGTCCGCAGGCGTTTGGAGCTTGACCTTCAATCCGGCTTCTTCAAAATAGCCCTGCTCCTCGGCCGCATACAGGAAGGTATGCACGGCATTCGGATACCAATCCAGCAGTACTGTAAGCTCCGTCTCTCCGGACGAAGCTTTATTATTGGAGCTGCAACCCGAAGCCCCTATTAGCGCCAATACTAGAGCAATGGTTAGCCATGTACCTTTTTTCCTTGAACGAAACTTAATCATCAATGAACCTCCTTAAAAGAAATTTTATATTTATAGTTACGCCCTTCTTCGATGAGCAAGAAACGCCTTTTCCACTGCCAGCACCGCAAGGAACAGCAAAATGCCCATGGCCGACAGCAGCAGTACCCCTGAGAAAACCGCATCTCCCCGCAGCATGTTGGAAGCCCGCTTCGTATACATGCCGAGACCGCTCTCCCCGCCAAGCCATTCTCCCAGCGTAGCTCCGCCGACGCTAATAGCGGCAGCCATCTTCAGTCCCGTAAAAAATCCCGGCAGCGCGGATGGAATCTTCCACTTCAAAAAGCGATCGCGCTTGCCTGCCCCCATCGTCTGCATTAGCTCCCCGATATCGGGATCGGCGGAACGGAACCCGTCTGCCGTATTCACGGCAATGGGAAAGAACGTAAACAAGATCACCACGGCAACCTTGCTCCATATTTCATAACCAAACCACATCACCATAATCGGCGATAAGGCGATAATGGGAATCGTTTGGGACATGACAAGAAGCGGATAGATCGTCTTCTTGGCTAAGCCCGAGCTTTCGATCCATACGGCAGCCAGCACGCCAAATACGGCGGAAATTCCGAGCCCTAGCAATGCCTCTCCCAGGGTAACGGCAAAATGTTTGCCCAGCACCCGTCCGTTGTCCCACATGGATACAAATACATCCGACAGTTTAGGAATGATGTAATGCGGAATATCGAAAATGGTCGTTCCGGCTTCCCACCCGGCAACCAGCAGCAATCCGAAAACAAGCACAGGCCCATAAGCTGAAAGGTGCTTTCGTCTCATGACCTTCCTCCTTCTGAACCCCGAGCACCGCGTCCGATCAACCCTAGCAGTTGTCGCTTCAAGTCTATGAATGCCTCATCCAGCGCAATTTCATAGTTGCGAGGGCGGGGCAGACTTACGGCAAGCTCGCTAAGCGTTGCAATCGGTGATTGCGCCGCCACAAGCACCCGATCGGACAGCAGCAGCGCTTCGTCCACGTCATGGGTGATGAACAGAATCGTTTTGCGGTGCTGCTCCCATACCTGCAGCAGCCATTCTTGCATGCCGACTCGGGTCAGCGCGTCCAAAGCGCTGAAGGGCTCGTCTAGCAGAAACAGCTCCCCTCCCCCTAACAGGGAACGCAAGAACGATACTCTTTGGCGCATGCCGCCGGACAGCTCATGCGGATATTTGTGCTCCGTCCCTTCCAGCCCTAAGCCCGGAAGCAGCTCCATGACTTGACGACGAGCTTCACGCTTCGTTGTCCCTCCTAGTTCCAGCCCTAATGCAGCATTATCCAGCACGGTCCTCCAAGGCATGAGGCAATCCTTTTGGGGCATATAACCGATGTTCCCACCTTTCGACGCAACTGCAGCGGAGTCACCCGCCGCTCCTATAGCAATCGTTCCAGCCTGTGGGGTCAGTAATCCGCTCAATAATCGGAACAGGGTAGTCTTGCCTTTGCCGCTTGCCGCTAGAATACTGACGAACTCGCCTGGCCTAATATCGAAATCCAGCGCGTCGAACAAGGGAGGCTCTCCGGGAAAGGAGAATCGAAGGCCGCGAACCGACAGAGCGGGCGGGCGTTCTTCTATGTTACGTATGCTCAAACCGGCCACTCCTCTTGCCGGTAGGCCATATCCCAGAACATATACTCAAGCTTGGACGCGACGACGAAGCGTTCCTCCAACGTAGCAAGTTCCTGCTCGGGAAGCCCCTCCGCGAGCCGATCCATCAGACCGATACACCAGTCGGTAAGCGCCCCGAATTCCTCGGAGCTGTACATTAAGATCCATTCCCGATACAGCAGGTGGTCCAAAGCGCCGGGAACCTTCGAGTAAGCGACACCGATCTCCCGGTAGCTCCACATGCATGGGAGCAGAGCTGCCACTACTTCTGAAAGCGGCCCTTGCGAAGCGGTGTCCAGCAAATACTTCGTATACGCAACCGTGGTCGGAGAAGGACACGTCTGCGCAAGCGCCTCGCGCGTTACGCCGAAGCGCTCCGCGTATTGCCGATGAAGCTCCATCTCCACGTTCAGCGTAGAATGAAGCAGCTCCGCGAACTTCACCATCGTGTCGAGATCCCGTGCTTTCATGCTGCCTATCGCGAACATCTTGGCATAATCGATCAGGTACACATAATCCTGTTTGAGATAATAGATAAAGCGCTCGGGATCTAGTGTTCCGTCTCGTAGTTCCGTCAGGAACGGATGAGCGTGACTCTTACTCCATATCTCTTCGGCCGAACGGTACAGCCTATCGCTGAATCGGTTCATTCGTATCCACGCCCCTTTCATCATGATTCAAGGCTGATCGCCCGCTCTCCGTCATTTCCGGCTTTATCCGATTGCACCAGTCCGCAATAAAAGCAATCATTACTTTCACGTAATCGATCAGCTCTTGCCAGTCTGTACTCTCGTCTACGGAATGAGCCTTTGCAAGCTCACCCGGACCGTAGATAAGCGCCTCGATTCCTGCCCGTCCCAGCCAGCCTGCATCCGTCACAGACGGGCTCATACCGACGGCAGGCGCAACGCCGAGCACTTCTTGATGGATGGCGGACAATGCTTTCAGCCCTTCGCCTTCCGTATCCAGCACTAATGACGGGAATATCTCTCCCCGTTCCTCGATCATCGAACGGCCTCCCCAGCGGAAGGTAGGAGGATGATTCCTCAACCATGGATCCCCCTCTGCGACTCTTAGCAGATGCTCCTCGATTTCGGCGGCTACCGTTTCATAGTCCTCGTTCGGATAAAAGTGTACCGTAATCCATAGAGAGCATCGGTCTGCTACGAATGCCGCATGACGGCCTCCCTCGATAACCGCCGGATTGATCGTATTCGAGCCAGCCGGGAAACCCGGATAAGATTTGGTCACCGCGAAGTGTCGCTCCAGCTCTTGAAGTCCGGCGATTAGCTTGACCATCTTCTCGATCGCGCTGGCGCCTTGAACGCCGCCGCCCGCGTGAATCATTCGCGATCTCATCCCGTCATGGTAGGTGACCGGACTTTGTACCGTAACCCAGCCGGTAATGACTCCGCCTTGTCCTTGGATGGCCAGCCCGCTCGTATCCGCGACTACGGCTAGATCCGCCTTATATCCTCGCTCCATGCAAGCCCGAGTTCCTGCCTCGCCTGCCTCTTCTCCAATGACCGAATGAAACAGCAAATCTCCTTTAAGCTCTACTCCCGCTTCCTCAAGCAGCTTCACGGCGAACAGAAGGGCAGCGAGCCCCCCTTTCATATCCGCCGTTCCTCTGCCGTAAGCTCTGCCATCCTTCATCGTTAGTTTGAATGGATCACCTTGCCACTCCCGCGTATCCCCTACTTCGGCTACGTCCATGTGGCCATTGAGCAGCAAGCTTTGATAGTGATCCCGCTGAGTGCCCGGTTTAACCGCGGTAACATTCGGATCGCCGGGGTACACCTCCCACAATTCCGTTTCGAAGCCGCTTTTCTGAAGCTGTTCCTCTAGATACCGCTGTGCCTCTAACGTATTTCGCGCGGGGGGGCTAACGGTAGGAAAAGCAATCAAATCAGCCAATAGAGCAAACAGTTCATCCTGTCTCTCCTCCGCTTGCTGCTGTACCTTGGTAATGATAGAATCAATCATTTTTAGTCTCCTTCGCTTGGCAGAAGGCGCGAACAACAGAAAAAAACCATTCGAGAATAAACGAATGGTTACGATTCGATAAGTTCTCTACGCCAGCATTACCTGGATCAGATTAACGGTCAGGGAAATACGTTCCCTATCTCAGCCGGACTTCATCCAGCACCCATACTCTATTAAATTAACACTACTATAGCTCACAAGTAAGTTTTTGGCAACAACAGTTAATTCATCGACTGTTTTCGGAGGGCTAATGGACAGAAGCGACGCTAAGAAGGCATATGAATGCTTTTTTGATTCATTACGTGCGTGTAACGTACCTTAATGTCCATTAGAAACGGTACCTAGCATAAAATGATCGCTGAGCGTTCGTAGTGTCCATTAGAAGAAACGAAGCCAAAACCATACTAATTATAGGTCATCCATGCCGTACTTCCCAGAACCTCAAAGCCTTGCTTAAACCAAAAGTTGCGCGATTTATCTAAGGTGTACACGTACATTGTTTGATTAGGGTATTTCGATTTAAGCCAGTTAATAAAGAAAGCCGCATATCCACTACCCTCATATTCCTTCAGAACATCCAGCGCTTCAATGAATATAAAATCAGATTTGTTTTTAATATCAATATAGAAATCCTTCTCCAGATACTTCTCGTCATCGTTAAAATAATCTTTTTCCGCCTTGTGGATTAACTGTTTCCCATTAGCGTATTCCCAAATCACGCCGTAGCCGACCATATTAGAGCCAGCTTCAATCAAATGTATTTCTTTCGGAATTTCCGAGCTATCCTTCTTGCTGAGTTCCCCAGCATGATAACCGGATTTCAATTCGCCTAATAAGGTCTGCATGTCTTGGTCAAATGGTTTCGAAATAATGGCAGGCATTTTGTTTTATCTCCCTTTGCTCTCTCTTCTCTCCACACTATTGTATCAAATCATGCTGTCTTAACAAAATAAACAGGAAGCGGATCGAGGGATCGTTCCGTTTCCTGTTTGATATTTGTGTCGATTCTTATTATTTACGCCTACGAAGCTTGCGCTTGCTCTTGCCACTCTTTTTAGTCAGTTTGATCGCGCCTTGACCGCCTTGATTCGAGTTTGCCCGTATGTGAAGAGAATGCATTTGCTTGTTTATAATTCCGATCAAAAATTAACGAGCAGCTACCATATTTAATGCTAGCCTCACTTTTCTAGCAAATATTAGCGGCTTCTCTACTGTTTCAATATTGATATAAATCAAATTATGCCTGTCTAATAACCATTCGTTATGGACGGACGACACCTTTACACCTTGACTACGAATAGCCAGCAGGAAAGTATTTACCTCTTCTCTTGAAATGCCGCTCTTCCTAAACATAGAGCCTTTCCTGTCTTCGCATTTAAGGATTCGAACGAAAACGAGGACGTTACCTGAAATCTTTTTCCCTAAATAGTGGCTCTTATCCCATTTCGGTTGATAGTCGAGACGCATTTGCCGCCTGCAAAGCCGGATTGCCCCCCGATAATGGTAGAAAAACGCTCACAAAGCGTAACGCTATTAGGCATCCTACATTCCTCCCTTGTTTTCATATATGGCATGAATACAGGAAGAGGATTGAATCGGAGAATCGCCTCGATTATCAAAAGATATACGGTTTATTTGGCTACTAAATCAAATATTCTCATAATCAAGAGTCCGCATATCACTCCCGTTAGAGCGCTTATAAGCGTACCCAGCAAAAATTTCTCCGCGTAACCTTTGTCGTCGAATTGTTTATAACGCGTCATCGCCTTTAAAGCCCCTAGGAAAGCAATTCCGGTATAGGCCCCTTTTACAACTAAAACGGCTATCAAAAACCTTTCTATGATTCCGATATAGCTGGCTACTCGTGGCGAGGAATCGTTAAACCGGCTGATATTGTACGATATTTTATTTTTGACCTCTGTTTTTCCATCTTCTTTTTCTGTAATCTCTAACGTTCTTTCCATATGAAAATCTCTATACTCTTTTTGCGTGAGCTTATGCAATGCATCAACTTCGCTTTTAATATAGGACTCCGTTCCTTTCTTCTCGCTGTCCGTTATTGAACCTGATGGAAACGCCTGAAAGGGCGGAAATAGCAACTCTCTCGTATATTCGGTTACAGTCCTTTCCTCAGCCCCAGCGGCAGCTTGCTGTTGCACGGTTTCGGCTTCTGCAAGAGCTTGTCCCTTTTCAATATCTGCAGATTCCATACTTGGCTGAATCACATCTTTAGTAATAAGAGCAATCAGCACAGAAGTAACCGCTGTTGAGAATACAACGACGATGAGGAAACAATATACTTTAGTCTCGCTCGATAGGATATCGCCCGTTCCCGATAAAAAATGATAAAGCTTCAGAACATTATCTTTATGAGTACCGCTGAATCCGTTTACAACATAGTACAGAGTTGCATATATAACGCCAACATGAAGCAATAATTCGCTCACGAACAGGATTGTTTTTTTATTAGCGAAAAATGATTCATTTGTATTTAAAAAACGAAATGCCAGCTTGAATATGTAATGAGCAACTGCGATGATTGCGATCGCTAGTCCCATTTGCTTAAAACTAGAATATAGAATCAAAACGGCTATCAAGACAATCGGATAAATAAAGCTTTGAACGTATACAATCGTCTTTTTGTATTTTTCCTTTATCACGTATTCCGGCCTTAAGCAGAACTCAGCCAATAAATAAGCAAATACGAAAATAACAAAATAATTAAGCATGATGCTCTCCTTCTCTATAGTTTTGTTGGATAAAATCGAGCAGCTTCTTAAGGCTGAACTGTGCATCCTTAACTAACTGGTAGTTGGATCTCTGGACGATTTTATAGACGCCGTTTTCCGTAATACCGATATGATCGGCAATTTCAACATTTGTAATTTCAGGATTGTTCTCAATAAGCGCCACGACTTCCTTCTGTTTGTCGGTCCTCTTTTCACCATTTTCGTTGATATAGCTTAACAGATGATTGATGACTTCATAAGGGGTCCCATCCTCTAACGAATATACGAATGTGCTAATATATTTATTGTATTGATTGTATTGCTTTGAATACGATTTGCTTTTTTTTAAATAATAGTCTCTTGCGCGAAATGCGCTGTTTATTGAAGATCCATTAATGAAATCGAGATTGGTTTCATCGGTTTCATCTATAAAGCCGAGTCCAATTCCAATATAGGCAGAAAATCTAAGATCGTTTTCCGAGACAGCATTCATAAGACTATATAATTCGAAATAAGCATCGTAACCTCTCGAGAAAGATGAAAAGATCGCAATCAATTCATCTCCTCTTCGAATGGTAAATGGAATTAAGCACTCTTTATTGATTAGCTCGTTTTTTAATCTCGAATTAAGTTTCTTGGCTATTTCTTTAAGCTCTTTCGTAACTAATTCACGCTTCGTGGAGTTTTTGACATCAAGTGCAATCGTCATATAAGATTGTCTACCCATTTGAAACCTCCCCTGCATTTTTTAGGTAGAATGATCTCTATGAGTATATCATAAAAACATTAGCCTGAGGATGCAACAACTTAGATATTGGACATATTTGTGTCCAAATATTTTTCTGGACGTTTTTATGTACAATAGTTTTTTTGGACGTTTTTAGTGCAATAAAGCGACGACCCACACTGAGGCACAGTTCCGTCCAAAAAAGAGCCTCTGCAGAAGAAAACACCAAATTCCGACACCAAATTCCGACTGACACAAAATACTTTCTGAGTTCATAAAAAAAGCGGAACGCTCGGCTTTGGCAGCCTCCGTTCCGCTTATCTCATTGTCCTAGTGACTTTAACTGCTTATATCAGACCCGATTTTTGCAATAACCGCTGTATCGTCGTTGCAACCTCGGCTCTGGTCATGTAAGCCTTCGGAGCTAGCAAAGCCCCGTTTCTTCCCATTACAATGCCGGCCTGCACATTGTCCGCAACGCTGCTTTGCGCCCATGGGGACACTCTGGCTGCATCTCCGAACGGAAGAAGCGCAACTTCAGACGATTGTTCAAGCAACTGGTCTTTCAGACCGGTTATCGCCATCGCCTTGGACAGAATCACCATGGCCTGTTCTCTCGTAATCTTGTCGTTCGGCCGGAAATTGCCGTCTTCCATGCCCTTGACAATCCCATAGGAATAAGCCGTATTGACCGCGCTGCCGTACCAATCTTCCGGCAACACATCCGAGAATGGCGTTGCTCCATTCTCCAGCTTGAGGCCTAATCCGCGGACGATGATGGCTGTAAATTCGGCGCGGGTGATGTCCCGGCTAGGACTGAACATGCCGTTGCCCGTTCCGTCGACGACCATCCGGGAACCCATGTCGTTTACGGCGTTTTTCGCCCAATGCTTCGCCACGTCGCTAAATTCGATCGGATGCCAGACGACCGCATACGTGCTGTTCGTCAAGCTGTTGATTTGGGCCTCGTACTTCCCATTGTTCATTCGAACCTTAGTCGGTACATGGCGTACCGATCCATCCTGCTCGACGACAACGCCCGTCGTAATCTTGTTCGGATCAATGCCGTCCGGAATCGCGATCGTTCTTTCCACGTAGGCATCGAACTTCGTTACTTCGACGATCCGGTCTCCGTACACGGCTGTTACCGTAAAGTTGAGAGGCGGAGCGGCAAGCTCGAATGAACCGTTGGCCGCCGCGTTCTCCGCCAACTTCAATGTATCGGCTGTCGGGACAGAGATCTCGATCCGTACTTTAATATCTTGCAAGGCCATTAACTTGCCGAGTTGCTCCGATATTGCGCCGATATTGATTTGCTGCGCAGGAAGCGTGTAGGTCGCATGCTCGGTTTTGAACTCGAGAACGGCTTGCTTGTCCTCCATATTTCTCACCATTTGACCGTTCAGTTCCGCAACGAAGATATCGAATGTCTGGTTGATCGGTATCGTGACGACGGCATTTGCCCCTTCGGCAGCCAGCCTCTCATCCAGTTTTTTCTGATCCACGGCTACCGTTATTTCGGTCTGATCATTTCGCTTTGCTACCGTAGCGGTGCCCGCATTCTCGACTTTCCCGTTAACAAGGATATCCACGCCCGTGTTCGTCGTGTCCGGCGTTGTTGGCGTAGAAGGCTCAGACGGCGTCGGCGTATGGGACGCTCTCGGAGTAACGGCGTTCGATTCTTCGGAAGCCTCGCTGCTGCCCGCGTCATTGATCGCTTTTACCGTAAAGGTATAGCTTGTTCCATTCGTTAATCCCGTTATCGTAATCGGACTTGTCCCCCCGGTCACGACCGTACCTCCCGGTGAAATGATCACCTCGTAACCCGTGATCGGACTTCCGCCGTTATCGGCCGGTGCCCTGAACGTAACGACGGCACGCCCGTTACCTGCCGTTGCCTTCACATGCGTCGGCGCTCCCGGAACGGTCGACGGAGTCGCGCTCGCTTGATTCGATACCTCGCTAAGGACTCCCGCATTTTCCGCTTTTACCACAAAATAATAGGTGGTGCCGTTGACCAGATCCTGTACGCTGTAAGTGGAAGATGTTACAGTCGCGATCTCAACGTAGTTGCTCTGATCGTCATCCGTCGCCATATAAATGCGGTATTGCGTCGTATCCGGCACGGTACTCCAGCTCAGCATAACTTCACGGTCGCCGCCGACAGCCTCGAGATTTTGCGGATTTGCGGGAGCATCCGGCAAGTTCACCGATTGCGTGACGGTAAACGTTACGGGCGTCATGCGGTCCGCGGATACCGTAACCGTTGCCGTGTAGGTGCCAGCCGACAAATCGTCTTTGCCAACTATGTCGAAGCTAGTTGATTCGCCCCCGGCTAAAGTCCTGGGATCCGGCTGCGTAATTGTAAAATCGTCAGCGTGCGAACCGCTAAGCGAGACCGACAGATTCTCCAAATCGCCGCTTCCGGTATTCACGACCGGAATGTTTTTCTTCTCTTGGGTACCGGATTCGTAGCCCTGAGTCAGTGCCGTTAACGTCTCGTTCGAAATTTGAGCAATCGTATACGTCGGCGCTGCCGTGACCGTTATCGTCGCCATTCCCGTCTTGCTGCTATCGAAGGTCGAGGTCGCCGTGATGATATAATCGCCCGGCTCGGCGTCCTCCGCTACGGTCACATTGCCCGTGCTGTCCACCGTTACTTTGTCGCCGGCATCATTGCTAGTCCACGAGACCGTCGTCTCTGCCTCTCCTACCGCGTCTACCAAGGCAGTAAGCTGCCTGCTTTCTCCCTGCACGATGCCTGCACTGCTTGGGCTTACGCTTACGCCGTTTACGGCCGTCGATGCCGTTACCGTTATCGTTGCCGTCCCTTTTTTGCCGATATTGAAGGTCGACGTCGCCGTTATCGTATAATTGTCCGGCTCGGCGTCCTCCGCTACAGTGACATTCCCCGTGCTGTCCACCGTTACCTTATCGTCGGTATCGCTGCTTGTCCATGTGACCGTCGTCGCAGCTCCTCCAGCTGCGTCTACCGTAGCTGTAAGCTGAAGACTATCTCCTTGAACGACGCTGTCGTTGCTTGGGCTCACGCTGACGCTTCTAATGGCCGGAGCTTCCGTGACGGTAATCGTCGCCGTGCCTTTTTTGCTAGTATCGAAATTCGACGTTGCCGTTATCGTATAATCACCTGGCACGGCGTCCGCAGCCACGGTTACATCCCCCGTGATGCTCACCGCTACCTTGCCATGCGCATCGCTGCTCGTCCAAGTGACCGTTGTCGCGGCTCCTCCTGCCGCGTCAACCGTAGCCGTAAGGTGAATGCTGTCTCCTTGCATGACGCTATCGGTGCTCGGGCTAACGCTGACGCTGTTCACGGCCGGCGCCTCCGTAACGGTTATCGTCGCCGTTGCCGTTTTGCTGGAATTGAAATTCGAAGCGGCCGTTATCGTGTAATCGCCTAGTGCAGCGTCCGCCGCGACAGTGACGTTACCGGTACCGCTCACCGCTACCTTGCCGTCAGCATCGCTGCTCGTCCAAGTGACCGTTGCCGCAGCTCCTCCTACCGCATCTACCGTAGCTGTCAACTGCCTGCTCTGTCCTCTCGCGACGTTCGCGCTGCTCGGACTAACGTCTACGCTTTTGACCGCCGGCGGAGGCGGGGGCGTATACGAGGCTACACGAATTTGTTCCACGACGCTGTTCTTCTCCTGCCACGATACGTATATCGTTTCGTCTAACACGGTTACCGCAGGGTATTGGGCGGTTTTCGTAGCATCCACAATCAAACCGTTCAGGCCACCCTCGGCACTCGTCCAAACCGTACCGTCATACTTCTTAACGCGAATTTTGAAAACGGTACCCGATCCCGTGTGCTCTTGCCACACCGCATACAATTCGTTATTGACGGACGTCAATTCAACATAGTTGCCGCGGAAAGCAGGATTCTCGTTTAAACCGTACTCGCCGCCGCCGTCAACGCTCGACCAGGAGGTACCGTCATATTTCTTGACCCGAACTTGGTTATCCGTATTACCAATCGGTTCGTCCCATGCTACGTACAAGGCATCGCCCGCGACGGCTACCGACGGATTAGTCGCGCTTTTCGAACCAACGATATTCAAACCGGGCGATCCGCCGTCAATCGCCGTCCAGCTCGTACCGTCATATTTTTTCGCTCGGATTTGATAATTGGATCCGACCAATTCAAACCATACCGCAATTAAGTCATCGCCTAATACGGCCATCACGGGAGAAGCTGCGTTTGTCACGGCGCCGTCGACGCTCGTCCATGCGGTGCCGTCATACTTCTTGACTAGCAACTGTCCGGCTTCAGACCAAGCCGCATACAAAGCATCGTTGTATACCGCCAGATTAACAATGCTGGCATTCTTAGAAACATCCGCGTTAATTCCGGCCGTGCTTCCGCCTTCAGCGCTTGTCCAGCTTGTGCCGTTGTACTTCTTGATCCGAACTTGATCGATATACGCCGCATTCTTTTCTGTCCATGCGATATAAAGTTGACCGTCGAATTCGGCCATAGCGGGTCTGATTCCCGGTTTGGAGGCATCTACGTTCAATCCGTTGCCATCGATGCTGACCCAGTTCGTGCCGCTACGTTTCTTGACTCTAATTTGGTTATTAGGCGAGTAGGGATTGACGACTCTTTCTTGCCACGCCACATAGACTTCATCATTAAATACGGTCATAGCAGCATACTCCGCCATGTTGGCAGGGTTTACGTTAATCCCGTTCGGTCCGCCGCCGTCGATCATAGACCATCCGGCCGCCGCCGATGCCCTGCCTCCGCCGCTCGCAATTAGCGGTATGAAAAGGATAACGGCAAGCAAAATATATGCCGTTTTTCGTATTCTATCGTAGTTGTTGCTTCTTCTCGTTGCCGGGACCAATTTGCATCTTCCTCTCCGGATTATCATTTCGTTGCTTAGTCCTCAAGTACTAGCCCAGCATAACGGAAGACACCTTAAAAAAACCTTAAAAACCGACATATTTCTCCACAAGCGTAAACGGCTATCGCCGTCCTCTGGCGGCGTAAGCTAACGTTTCGCGGATGAAATAAAAGCCTAGTATAAGCGTACAATTTTATACTTACTTATATTTTAAAAAAACAGGCTCCGTCGAAAATCGACGAGAGCCTGTTGATTGAATCGTTACAGTCCGTTAAACCGGGGAAGCCGGGATTCGTATGGTCACTTTCGTACCTCTTCCCGGTTCGCTATCCAGTTCCAGCGAAATGCCGTATTCGTATTTCAACCGTTTGTTAATATTTCGTAAACCGACCCCTTGAGAATCGTCGGGACCGCCTCGTTCAAGCAGCGTCTTCAAGCGTTCCGGGGAGATGCCGACGCCGTCGTCGGCCACGACGAAACGCCACTCTCCGTCCGACTCTACCGCCGTCATCGTCACCGTGCCGCCTTCAATGCGATCGCCGATGCCATGTCGGATCGCATTCTCGACAAGCGGCTGCAATAGCAGCGGCGGCATGCGCAAACCGTAGGTAGCCTCCGCAATATCATATTCGAAGCGAATGCGATCCTTGAAACGGGCTTGCTCGATATCCACGTACGTTCGAATGAGGCTGAATTCTTCGGCAAATCCGATGCGCTCGTCCGCGTTGCTGAACCGGAAGCTTCCCCGCAAGTAATCCGCGAGATCGGCAATCATCTTCCGCGCGCGATCCACATCCTTATAGCTTGATGCCACGATGCTGTTCAGCACGTTGTACAAGAAGTGCGGCTTGATCTGCGATTGCAGGAATGCCACTTCCATATGGACCGCACGGCCTAGCGATTCCTTCATCGATAACAAGCTGCCGATTCTGGCCTTCAGCTCCTCCAGATCGAACGGCTTAGGCAAATAATCGTTTGCCCCGGCCTGGAATGCCGCCACCTTGTCTTGGGGTTGAAAGGCCGCCGTCACCATCAGGACGGGCAGCTCCAGCAGCGAGTATCGCTTGCGAATTTCCTGGCACACTTCATATCCCGACATGCCCGGCATCATTAGATCGAGAATAACGAGATCGATTCTGCACGACCGGTCGATTTGCTCCAGCGCCTCGTACCCGTTCTTGACCGCGATCACGCGATAGTCGAGCGCTTGAAGCGCATCCAATAAAACCTTCAAGTTCACGTACTGATCGTCGACGATCAGTACCGTATGCTTGCCGTCGACATTCGCATGATGAGGCGTCTCGAAGGAATATTCGGTCTCCTTGGGCATGACTAGGGGACTTGAATAGGATAAGAGCAATGCCTCTGCGCTTCTGTCGCCGGCGACGGGAAGCGTGAACGTAAAGGTAGAACCGACTCCGGGCGCGGACGCAACCGAAAGCGTCCCCTTCTGCAGCTCGACCAGCTGCTTGGCGATCGAAAGGCCTAATCCGAAGTCGCGTTGCCGTGTTCCCTCCAACGATTTGAACGGTTCGAAGATGAACGGAAGGTCCTCCGGTTCAATGCCCGTTCCCGTGTCGTGCACCGCGATTTCGAGCCCGCCTTCATGCTCCCTTCCGGTAATGACGATCCTTCCGTGCTTCGTATGTTTAATCGCATTGTCCAGCAAGTTTCCGATAACTTGGCTCATTCGAACTTCATCCGCCAAAGCGGGAGACAGCTCGGCTGGGATCATATTCACCAGCTGAATATCGTTTTCCGTGCACAGATAGGAATAGAAACGCACTTGCGCCTCCGCGACCGAGCGGACATCGATCGGCACCGGAACGATTCTCAGCTCGCCTTGCTTCAGCTTGGACAGGTCCAAGATATCGTACACGAGCTGCGAAAGCTTCCTCGTAATGTCGGTAACCAGCTGGAGCTTTTCCCGCTGCTCGGCGGTAGGCGGATGTGCCGCATCGTCCAGCATCGAACGGGAAATATTCATCACGCCATGAAGCGGCGTCTTGAATTCATGCGAGGTTCGGGCCAGGAAATCATCCTTCAGCTTGTCCGCTTGCATCAATTGCCCGGACAGCTCCTCGATTTTCTGGAACGCGTTCGAGAACCGGAGCGACATCAAGAACGCAAGCATCAGCAGGACAAGAAAAGGTTCGATCGGAGGCAGCGAATAGATCGGCACGCCGAAATAAACGTACATATTCTGGTTCAGCACCAGTACGTTCAATGCCATAGCCGCCATGGCCAAATACCAGCTGCCCGCCACTTTGTGCAGGACCGCGCATACGAATACGTAGGTTGCATAGAGCAACGCGAAAGTCACGTATAACGACGTCAGCAAGCGAAACGGCCCCGTCGTGATCTGGGTGGCGAAGCCGATGTGCAGCAAGGTCAAGATCGCCCCCGCAATCAGACCTCCCCGCGCGAGCCATTGGTGGCTGTAAGGCCGGAAGGCCGTATAGACATACAAGAAAAATCCGGCCCCTACGCCAACCGTCAGGATCATCTGAATGCGGAAATACAGCCAGAACGGGATCGGGCCGACCACGTCGAATAGGACCCGCTCGCCGCTGACGCTCGTGAAAGCAGCTATAAATACGCAAACGATGCCGAATACGACAAGCGATTGATCGTTTCTCCGCTGGGAAAACAGTCCGATAAAATACAAGCCCATGATCAGAAAGGCGGTTAACGCGATCCAATCATGCGCCGTCGCCCGATCGCGCAGCCCCGCAATTTGCTCGGCCTTGCCAAGCTGAAGCGATTCGTTGATTCCGCTGCTTACGTGGAATTCATGGTTTGCCACCTGAATCAAGATTTCATTCCAGCCCTGCTGCAGCGTGAAGTAGCTGACGTACGGCTTGTTAAGCGCTTGATAATGCACCTTCTCGCCCGGATTCCCGCTTGATCCGACGACCTGGCCATTGACGATGAGCCTATTGGAAATGTGGATAGACGCTGTTTTCAATCCATACACCGCGCTTGCATCATCGATTCGAAGCTGCAGGCGATAGGTCGCCATGCCAATCGTATTCATCTGCTTGGACCATGACCCGGGGACCTGAATCAACGCAGGCGTTGATCCCCCAGCAGCGGCGGATGGGAGGGAAGTTAGACCTTCAAGAAGTCGATCCGGATAAAACGCCCACTTCCCGTCCAGCCTGACGACTCCGTCTTCTTCGAAATTCCATGCGCTTAAGTCCATGGCACCGTTCGCCGCTACAGGCATAGGTTTCTTATTCATGGAGAAATAGGTCAACAGCAGCCCGTAAGTTGCCAACAATAGAGATAACGTAATAATCGCCGCCGCGGCTTTTTTTCTCATCGGGCTTGCCGCTCCGTCTTGTCTCTCGTCTGCCGGATTAACTCCAGCGTCTCCTCCTCCAGCTCTGCGCCTAATTGATTGCGCACCGCATGCTCCAGCTGCAGACAGACTCGATACGCTTCATTCCGATTGCCCGTCTCCAGGTGCAGCCGAATCAGCTCGCGTCCGTCGATCTCGGAATCGGGGACAAGCGACAACAGGTTCTGCATGCCATCCGCCGCGAGCGCGCGATTGCCCTGTCTTCGAAAATACGCGTACCCTTTGCGAAGCGCGCGGACGTAAGAGGCTTTGATCTCCAGCTGTCTGGCGGTGGCCCAGCCGAAATCGCAAGCTTCCATGTATTCGCCTTTATACATCCTGTTCATTGTGTCGTAGGTCCGTTCATCCATGGCCTCTTCGGACATTACGCCCCTCAGCAGCCGCTCGAATTCGGTTGCATCGACCGCGAGCCCGTCCAATTCGGCGACGAATCCTTGGTCCGCTTTGCGGATATGGATCGGGATATGATGCTCCGCCAAGCTTCTTCTTAGATAGGACAGGCAGGTGTACAAATACGTTTTCGCCTTGTTCAGATCGTAGCCCGGCCATAATGCCTCGATAATGGATGCGGTATTCACGGATTTTCCTTCATGGTGGATCAGAAACGCGCAAAGTTCCTTTTCCTTTTTCGTTTTCCATGCCAGAGCCTTGTTGGCATCGCCCGGCACCCCGAAATGGAAGCCTCCCAGACAGTTGACGGTCGAGGCGGCGCTTGCGCTCTGGCGCGTCTGACCGACGGATTCGGATAAGGTTTGATTAATGCGCGCAACCGTGTTCTGCAATCTATCTTTCGTAAAAGGTTTCAATAGGTAGTCGGTCGACTGTATTTCGAACGCTTCGACCGCGTATTCCGCGTAGGCCGTCGTGAATACGATTGGTATTTGAGGGATCATGCTTCTGATCTTTCTAGCAGCTTCCGTCCCCTTCATTCCGGGCATCTGGTTATCCAGAAACACGGCATCAACAGGAGACTGGGTCAAAGCATCGATCGCTTGAATCGGATTGACATATCTTCCGGCGACCTCGACGCCCCCGATCTGACCGAGCAATATTTCCAATAGATCCAGCGCATCTTCTTCATCGTCAACTATCATTACTCGCATCATCGGGGCTTGTCTCCTTGTTGTTCATATAGCTCCTCTTGATTTCGTCCTATTGTACCATATGCTGGTATTATCGGATCAATGAAGATTGCTAGATTCTGATTACATATCGTTCAGTGGCACTTAGAAGCTCGCGATATTGCAGCAGTTACTATTATCCGGTATACTCCAACTATCCAATGCATTTGGCGTGAAGCACATGCCGCTTTGATCTTGAACCCTATTAAGGGATCGTGGTCAGGGCGGCTTTTCTATTTTCAGGTGACGGGGGTGATGTTGGTGACTGTTATTGATAGGAGAATCGAGGAATGGTTAAAGGAGCAAATTTCCGCAGAATCCAATCCGAGAAGACGCGAACGGCTTAAGAGCGGGTTAGGTCATGCAACGATTGAGTTTCTAAGATCGATCTGGTATCCGACAATAGGCAACCTGGATCACTTGTATCCCGAATGGGAGCTCCGCGACCTTAACAATAAGTATCGCTATCTCGATCTGGCGTACATGCCCTTGGGAGCCAAAGGCTGCATCGAAATTCATGGATACCGCTCACATGCTAGGGACATCGAGGCTTGGAGATTTAAGGATCTGTGCATGAAGCAAGCGCTGCTTGGACTTGACGACTGGTTGTTCCTCCCCATTGCCTACTTATCGATTAAGGAAGAACCCGAACTTTGCAGGCAACTAGCGCTTTCTTTTGTAGGCAAGTTTGTCGCGATGCCCGTGACGGCTGGCCTTTGCTGGGATGAAGCTGAAACGCTGCGCTTTGCTCGCCGACTGCTTCGCCCCTTTACCTCCGGAGAGCTCGCAGTTCATCTCCAACGATCTGATAGGCAGGCTAGACGTACGTTGCAAGAGTTAATGGATAAGAACTTGTTGCTGAACATTGGAGATAAACAACGATACCGCGTCTATAAGCTAGCTGACTTTTTAATTAGCCGATAACGGACAAAATAGCCGCTTAAACTAACAATCGACAGTCACCTAGGTGCTAATGGACAAAAGCGACGCTTAGATGGCATACGAATACTAGTTTAGTTACTTAAGCGCCTGTAACGATCCGTAATGTCCATTAGAAACTACGCAGAGCATTAAACGATCGCTAAGCGTCCGTAGTGTCCATTAGAAAAACACCCGAAGCCCGAACCCTTCCATATCAATCTCATATTAATAGATTATTAGATTGGATGGGAGGGATATCCATGCTTGTTCATAAAATATTGAAACATTCCCGCGGGAATGCTGTTGTGCTTAAAACGGTGTCAGGAGAAGAAATAATTGGAGTAGTCATTAGAGTGAAAGGCGGAGTCGTCCAATTAAAAAACCAAACGGGAAGAAACATCTTTGTAGTCATTAACAAAATCGTCGCTGTCATAAAATAAAAACAAGCCCCTTCCGCGTTAAGAAAGGGGCTCGCTTGCCTATAGATCACGACATCCCCGCCCTATCGCGGAATTCCTGCGGGGTCATATTCGAAAAAGCTTTGAACAGCTTTATAAAATGCGGGACTGCCTGATAACCGATCGTTTGGGCAATCTCGTATATTTTTTTGTCGCTGCTGCGCAGCATGTAAGAGGCTAATTCCATCCGGTAGCGTTGGATGTGATCGCTCAGATTGTTTCCCGTCTCCGCCCGGTAGGCTCTCGACAAGTAGGCGGGATGAAGGCCGATATGCGCCGCGATCGTCTGCATCGACAGATTGCCGTCCATGTTCTCCTCGATGAATTTATGAACCTTGTCAACCATGCTCGCCTGCTTCTCGCCCCCATCCTCCGACTGCTCTCTAAGACTTCGGAGCATGAAGAAGGCCCACTTCTCCAACTGGTTAAGCGAAGGCGCGGCCGGCATGAGCCCGAAGGAGGAGGCGCCGATCTCGCTAAGCAGCTTCCCTTTCTTGTGCGCCATGTACTGGTAGGCGTTAGCAATGGCAAAATAAGCTTCATTGGCATGCTCGGGAGGATAGTTCTTGCTTCTCAGCTCGGCGAATATCTCGATCAGCTTCTCCTCCGCATGCACCCAGTTGCCCGTATCGAGCAAATGAATGAGAAGGGGAGGCCGATACAGCGAGGTGAGCGTTCCGATCTGCACCCGATCGGAATTGCCCGCGATCCTCATAAATACGCTTTGCCGATTCTCCTCGATCGCCCTCATTCCATCGATGACCGATCGATACAGTCCCGGGATGCCCTCGGGAAAATACGCCCAATCCTCCGCCAGCACGATGGATATGCTGCCGCTGAGCAGCGAGCCCACCTTTTTCTTCAGCGCTGCGGCCCTAACGTCCATTTCATTCCGGAGATCCTGCTCGCTGGCGTCCGCGCTTTCTTTGGCCGATACGATCATAACGAGATATTCGTTGCAATCCCGGCAGAACCACAGATGGAACGCGTCCCGGAACAGCTCCTCCGCCATATTCGTAACCGCATATTCGATAAGCTCTTTATCCATGCTTTCATAGTCTTGAAGCTTTCCTTCTAGCCTGACGACGAACAAGCCCACTCTCTGCTGCAAGGTAAAAGGGATGTTCAACAGAAACAGCTTCCGTTCCAGCTCCGCGATCGGAATGCCGTAACCGTACAGCAGACGATTCAGCAGCTCGCCCTTGAGCGCGGGCAAGTTCTCGCGAAACGCATAGGCGTCCCGATGCTGCTCCTGTTGCAGCTTCTGTTCGCCGGCGATTTCCTCCGCTAACTTGCCCAGCGTCTCCCTCATCTGGTCCGGGTTCACCGGCTTCATTAAGTACCCGGACGTGTTATACGGGACGACGCTTTTCGCATATTCGAAATCCGCATAACCCGATATGACAACGATTTTAACTTTGCGTCCCATTTCGCGAATTTCATGAATCAGCTCGATTCCGCTCATCTCCGGCATCCGTATATCCGTAATGACGATATGGATGTTTTGTTCCCGATAAAGCGCCAGCGCTTCTCTCCCGGAATAGGCTTTGTGAATACGGCCGATGCCAAGCTCTTCCTTCGGAATCGTAGCGGCGAAGCTGTCCACCTGAGAGGGGATATCATCCACGATCAGAACTTCCAACATTGGAATCGCCTCCGTTCTTAATCACCAACGTCACTCGAAGCCCGCCCAACTGCGAATGCTCAACCAGAAGTCCCGAGGTTTGCCCGAAGTAGTTTCTTACGCGCTGATGGACGTTGCGCAGACCCAGACTAAGATCCGCGCTCGACTGCAGGTTTAAGGAATGCCTTAACGCCTCCAAGTCGGCTTGTTGCATGCCGACTCCATTGTCTTCCACGGATAGCTTCCAGCCATCCCCGGTCATGCTGCCGGTGATGACGATCTCGAAGCTCCCGATCTTACCTTCCATGCCGTGCACGATCGCGTTCTCGACGAGCGGCTGGATGAGCAGCCTCGGCATAAGAATAGCGGGCATGCCGTCTTCCATATGTTCATGAAAATGCAGACGCTCGGACTGCATCCGGTGGATTTCCAAGTAGTTGCGAATCAATTCCATTTCCTCGGCTAATACCGTCAATTGCTGCTCCGTTCGGGTCGTATAACGGTAGTATTGGCTCAGATGCTGCGTGAAGGCGACAATCACTTTCGTTCGTTCCAGCTGCGCCATACTCTGAATAAAGGCGAAGTTATTGTACAGGAAATGCGGATTGATCTGCGCTTGCAAATGCTTAAGCGACGATTCCTTGGCGTGAAGCTGCTCCGCATACACCTTGTCGATGAGCGTCTGAATGTCCTCGGACATCAGGTTGAACTGCTCGATCAAATAATGAAATTCGTTGCGATTCTCGCGCTTAATCCGATGATTATACACGCCCTTCCGAAGCGACTTGACCGCTCGGATGAGATCGTTGATCGGCAGCTGTACGTTGCGGTACAGCAACGCTGCGGAGGCAATGCCCATCAGCAGCAGCAGCAAGCCCGAAGCGTAGAACATTCGCTTGCTGTGGTCAATCGGCGCAAGCACCTTCTTCATCGGCTGGAAATCAACCATATACCAGCCCAGCGATTCCGAGGTGACGTAGTTGACGAGATACGGTTCATCCCGAAACGTAATCTTGACCGATCCTTCGGTCGGATTCTGCGCTCGAATGGTCTCGAATTTGTCCGCCATGGCGGCCATCAGATCGGGATCAAGGTCCCGCGGCACGAGCGGATCATAGTCCGGATGGTAGAGAAACGGCTGTCCGATACTGCCTTGCATGAACCTTTCGAGCATTTTCACAAGATTAGCCGACGTGAACATCACTTCGACATACAAATTCGGATTGCCCTTCTTGGAAAGGATATCGAACGGAGTAATCAAATCGCGCACGAACGCCTTCTCCGGTCCCCGGTCCGCCACGATGACGCGATAATCCCAGCGCTCCTGGACTGCGTCCTTAAAGTATTCCGCATCGTAATTTTGCTTCAAGTTCGTAGAAACGACGATTTCCGACAGAGGCGAATACACCGTAAAATCATTGACCCATTCGAAGGAGGTCGACTGCATATCCAGCTTCTGCAGCAGAAGCCTCTTCGAAGCCAACACGGAATACGCGGGCTCGGCGGAAGTGTGCAGCTGCAGCTGCAGCGTGTCCGGGTCGGTGGCGACGACAAAAGCAGATCTCCATAGCCGGTCCGCCTCGACGTCCATCTGTTCAACAAAAAATTTAATTCGATTCAGGTTGATCTGAAGCAGCTCTTGCTCGACAACGCCCGTACTCGTTTTATTCGAAGAATTGTACATGAGTATGATCGGGATAAGCATCAGGACGATAACGATGATCACTTTCGTGAAAATATTCAATTTTCCAATCGGACCGCGTCTGATTCTGTACATGAGGCTCACCTGATCTGATCTCTATTTTTGAGGGTCGATTACGCTTGGAAATATAGCGCTTTCATTGTTTCTTGCATTCGCCCTAGGATTTCACCGAGCCAAGCACGATGCCTTTGACGAAATACTTTTGGAGAAACGGATAGACGAGCAGAATCGGCAGCGCCCCGATAAAGATT
This sequence comes from Paenibacillus sp. 05T425, assembly GCF_056396205.1. Classification (NCBI taxonomy): domain Bacteria; kingdom Bacillati; phylum Bacillota; class Bacilli; order Caryophanales; family Paenibacillaceae; genus Paenibacillus; species Paenibacillus sp. 05T425. The sequence continues at coordinate 155,096 of NZ_JBFTLA010000011.1, read as the reverse complement.
TGCGCCGATTTGACCGTTCGGTTAGAAAAGTTCGCTACACTATCCAATGTTACACCGACCCTCGACAGGTTGTCACTAACAATCATGGAGTGCAAATAAGTCGCAAGCGGATACCCGTCCGGATTGGACATGTAGATCATGCCGTCGAACCATGAATTCCAATGGAACACCATCGTGAATAAGGACAACGTCGCAATGGACGGCATCGATACGGGCAAATAAACGCTCCATAGCACTCTCAAATGGCCGGCACCGTCGATATGGGCCGCCTCCTCAAGCTCCTGCGGAATCGTCCGGAAGAAATTGAGCATCAAAATCATATTCCATACGCTGACGGCCGTAGGCAGAACCAACGACCAGATCGTGTCGATCAAATGCAGCTTGCTTACCAACACATAAGAAGGGATCAGCCCGCCCGAGAATAGCATCGTGAAGACGAACACCCAGATGTAAATTTGACGGCCGGGGAACTTATGAATGGACTTCGACAAGCTGTACGATGCCATCGTGATGACCGCCATTGACAGCACCGTGCCCAACACCGTCCGCTCGAGACCGAAGCCCAGCGATTTGATGAACATGGCGTTGCTGAGCGTCTTCAAGTAAGCGTCCATCGTAAAGCCGACGGGCCAGAAATTGACGATATTCGCCGTTGCGGCTGCCCGGGAGCTGAAAGACATCGCAAGCACGTGAAGAAGAGGTAGAATGCAAATCAGCGACAGCAGACTAAGAAAGATCGTGTTCGAGATCGTAAAAGCGGTGTACCCTCTAGAGCGATAGCGCATCGTCTCTGCCTCCTCAAGCTTATATTAAAATATCCGATAGTTGGCTAATTTGAAAGCCAGTCTGTAGCTGATGACGATCAGAACGAAGCCGATCGCCGACTTGAATAGGCCTACTGCCGTTCCGAAGCTGAACTGTCCGTTGTTCAAGCCTTCCCGATAGACGAACGTATCAATGATATCGCCATGCGAATAGACGAGTGGATTGTAAATATTAAGAATTTGATCGAAGCCCGCATCCAGTATCCTGCCGAGCGACAACGTCGCGACGACGATCACGATCGGCATCATCAGCGGAACGGAGATCAGCCTCACTTGCTGCCAGCGCGTAGCCCCGTCGATTTCGGCCGCTTCGTACAGAGCCGGATTGATTCCCACCAGCGTAGCGAGAAAAATAATCGCGGAAAATCCGAATTCCTTCCATACGTCGCTTAACACGACCGTGAACCGGAACCAGTTACCGTTGCCCAAGAAGAAGATGCTCTCGATACCGAATGAATTGAGGAGACGATTGACGATACCGCCCTCCGTCGACAAAATATCGATCATAATGCCGCCCAGGATAACCCACGATAGGAAATGCGGCAAATAAACGAAGGTCTGCACCGCTCTCTTGAAATACATTTTGCCGACTTCATTAAGCAGCAGAGCGAAAATAATCGGAATAACCAAATTCACGACCAGCTTGAACGCCGAAATAATTAACGTATTCCATATGATTTGCTTGCCGTCCGGATACGTGAACAGGTACCGGAAATGGTCTAAGCCTACCCATGGCGAATTTTTGATCCCTAGCCATGGCTCGTAATCCTGGAAGGCAATAACGGCCCCGAACAAAGGAATATATTGAAACACGATGACCAATGCCAAAGCCGGCAACAATAAAAGATGAAATGGCCAAGTTTTTCGCCAGTACGCCGTCATTACGAACCCTCCCTTTCCCCTAAAAAAATCGAGGAGGAGCGAGCGAGCCAAGGCTGCCCTCTCCTCCCCTTCCATTTATTGATTCTTCAACTGTCATCCGTGATGGTTTACTGGTTTTTCGCGTACCATTCATTGACTTCGTCCGTAATTTTCTGGCCGCCGTTATCCAGCCATTGCTTAACGAAATCATCGAAATATTCGATCGGCTTGTCGCCGTAAATGATCTTCAGATAGCTTTCCGTAGCGAGCTTCTTAAGCAATTCGCCCTTCGACTTCATCGTTGCCGTCATCGGACCGGTAAAATAGTTTTTGCCTTCGGAGACGGTTTGGTTAATCCGAACGCCCGCAGCCGCTAGCTGTCTAGGCTTCATTTGCTTGACGTCGAATTCCATGGACGTTACCGCTTCGGCGTTCGGGTCGGCCAGGAACTTCTTGACCGCTTCGCTGTTGGAGTTCGGAATGCTCGTGAAGTTACCGAGAATATTCGTCATCATGAAGCGGATGTCGATCGTGGCGCCGTCCTTGAGCGGCCATTGGTCCGCCGGTACGCCTGCCGCTTCGTAGTTGCCCTTGATGACTTTGCCGTCCAGTTTCACGTAATCGTAACCTTCATGGTAGCCGTCCTTCCAGCGCGGATCGAAGTACGGGTCGTCCGCCAATTCCAGCTTCTTCGCAATAATTTTGTTAAAGTAGGCGAACCAGGCATCGATGTGCTTGAAATCTTTGTTGAACACCGTGAAGCCCTGCGTCAGCGGCTTCTCCGCGCGTCCCGTCAAGCCAGTCGGCCCAGCGGGGAGCGGATACGGCTGGAAGTCGGCCTGCGGGTTGTTCTTCGTTGCGTCGCCGAGCGGCCAGTCGCCCATCCAGAACGGTCCGAACATAATGCCGGCCTTGCCGCTTGCCGCGAGCTCGGAAGCTTTGGCCGGATCCTTGATGCCGGCTTCCTTGTCCATGTAGCCTTTGCTCATCCAATCGCTCATCTTCTGCAGATACAGCTTGGCGTCCGGATGAATCGCGCCGTAGCTCAGCTTGCCGTCATCGCCCTTGTTCCAGAACAAGCGCACGTCGTACGTATTGATCATTTGATCCGTAAGAGCGGAGACGATCGCGTCCGTCTGGCCCATCCACGTCCAAGGCCCTTCTTTGAGCGGCACGGCCAAGCCGATTGTGTCCTTCACGCCGTTCTTATCCGGATCGCCTTCAGTGAACTGCTTCAGAACGTTCTCGAATTCGTCCAGCGTTGTAGGCGCTTGAAGTCCTAGATTATCCAACCAGTCTTTGCGAATCCACATAACCGTGCCTTCGTCGCCCATGAAGAACGCCGGCAAACCGTAAATCTTGCCGTCCTTCTTCACTTCGCCGAGCGCGTAGCCATACTTCTCCAGCATTTTCTTATATTCGGGATGCGCGTATTTCTCGATCGCTTCGTCCAAAGGCAGCAGCTTATCCGCCGCCAGCAGGTTTTGCAGCGGGTCATTCCCTGCCGCGAACGCGTCAGGCAGCTTGCCTCCGCTGGACAACAGCAGGCGAAGCTTCGTATCGTAATCTTCCGGCTTGGTCACGATGAAATCGAATTTCACGTCGATTCCCATGTTTTCTTTCATCCAACGCGTATTGGCGTTGTCCTCCATCGATTCACCGGGCTTGAACGCGTTGCCCCTCGAGGTGCCATCGTCTACGATGGCCGTCGTAATCGTAACCGGAGGATCGAACTTCTGCTTCCAAGCTTCCGTCGCCTCTTCTTTATTGCTATTGTCTGTTGTTGGACTGCTTGTTGCGGCTGTAGAGTTTCCGGTGTTATTATTGTTGCCGTTGCCGCTCGTGCATGCCGCTAATGTCGGTAATAGTCCAATTGCAATCGAAAGTGCTAATAGCTTTACAACCTTCGCATATCGAATCATCGTTTTCCCCTTTTCCCTTCGCATTTAGTGGTACGATTCAAATTATATGGACTAAGCGGGACTGCGTATATATTCGAATTTTAACGTGATAACGAAAAACGTACATTCATGTACGTCAAACAAACCCAGTACCGTCGAGGCACTGGGTTCATTGGAGGTAAATGAGTTATTTTATTTGCATAAGGTTATACCCTTAGCAGCCCGCGAAAGCCTCTGGCAGCATAATAGGATTCTGCTCCATTGTGGTACACGAAGACAGTGTCGTAGCGGCGGTCACAAAAGAGGGCTCCTCCGAGTTTTCTAATAGGAGCAGGTGTTATTACCCAGCTCGATGTTTTCAAATCAAAATTCCCGAATTCCTGCAGCTTCCGGTATTGTTCTTCCGTTAACAGCTCAATACCCATGTCGGCAGCCATATCCATAGCGCTATTGGCAGGTTTATGCTCTTTTCTTGAATCCAGCGCAACACGGTCATAACAAATGCTTCTGCGGCCTTTCGGACTTTCCGCTGAACAATCAATGAAAATGTATTCGTCCGTCTTCTTATCATGGCCAACAACGTCCGGTTCGCCGCCGGTTTTTTCCATTTCACCCAGCGACCACAGTTTTTCAAGATTAGCCTCGAGCTTTGCCTGCACATCGGTCCATAACAGGTCCTCATGGCGGTTCGTGTTTTTCTCGAATCGGCCTTTCAATGTTTTGAGCAGCCCTTCAATTAGTTCGGGCGACAGCTCCCGGTTTGTCATGTTAGTTCCTCCTCATCATTTGTATGGCTCCCCTACAACGTCTCCGTAGTAAGCGTAAATCCTTCAATAACCGCATCTTCGTCGACCTCGATTAAGATGCATCGTTTCCCTCTATAATTGACCTGTTTCACATATTTTAAATCTTGCGGGCTGACCGAAATCGTAGCTACCTTCGTATCGATCTTAATCGATTTCGAAGTAAACTTCGGTATGACGCTGGTCGCTTTGAGCTCATAATTTTTGTCGTCGACAACCGTTTCGAACGCCAATTCCACCTTTTCCGTCGTCACGTTGTCCACGCCGCTTGCAGTGAGCATATGTGCTACATCCTTATAATCCAGTTTCGGGGGCTCTTCCTCTTCGCTACTCTCGATGATCTGGTGAATTTCCTCGTACACATGAGCGAGCGTTGCCGCATCGAGCTGCTCCCCTGCCACTTCCTTCACGATTTCCTCGAAAATAGCTCTCTCTTCCTGCGCCGTCACGGACTTCTCGGCATTCAGGACCTGTTCGATAAAATGCGGATTCGGTTCATTGGATTTACCCGCGCAGTACATAATGCGATTCACGTCGGAATAGTTGTCCGTCACGCTAGGATAGAAAAACCCTTGCTCCGGCGCGTTCAATTTGATGATCGGATCCACGAAGACATTATACTTGAACTCCCTCTCGACATAATCGAACATAAGGGTGTTGCGCTGTTGCTCCGTAGAATTCACGCTGCACAGAATGAACGGATTGACGAACAGCTCGTCCTTTCCGCTCTCCTCGGCTTCTTCGTTCCTTTCCTTGGTCGGGCGAAAATATTGTCCGCGGACGAAAGTAACGACCGTATCCCGTTCATACTTCGTATCCGCCAACATTTTGTCCACCATCAGAATCATCAGATCATGCCATTCATCCGAATCGCCGGTCACCAACGCTTGATGGAGAAGCACCTGTGAAGGGTCCACCGCTTCATCCATGAACTTTAACTCGAATTGCTTCTGATCCAATTCGCCGGTCAGCAGTTTTTTGAAGTTGCTCATATACAGCTCCTGCTTCTCTCTGTCCAACATGGCGAACGGCTGACGCTCGTAATGATAAATTTCGTTGCTTTCTTTCATGATGTACACGTTAAGAATCTCGAAAAGATTAAGCAAATCATTATCCAGCTTAAATTGTTTGCGAATATGCGCAAGCTCTTTCTTGATCATGTTCCGTCAGACAGCTCCTATGTAGTAAGATGGCCTTGCCCGTTTAAATGAATGAGTTATTAATGTTCATTACGTACTAAGCCGCAGCTCATAAAAATACTGGACAGCGGGATGCTTTAGCTTCATTTGGTCGGCTATGTTCAACAACCGCTTCTTCCCGACTCGTTTGTCGACCAAGGCTAAAATATTCAATAAAATATCGTTGCTCTCCATGCTCGCCTCGATCGAAGTGGATAGAAACGCATTCGCCGTCACGACGAAGTTCGATTTGCTTAATGAGGCTTGCGCCGTCATCAGCTGCTTGGCTAGCTCTGCTTTTTTCCTGCTTCTAGCCATCACTTGAAGCCGATCCTCCGGAATGACTCCCGACGCGCCTTTGCGTACGGCTTCGATTTCTTCGTCAGTGATCGGGATGTAGATGCCAGCATCATTCTTAATGTCCAGCTCCGTCTCATACCAACGGATCAAGGTCGTTTTATCGATCATATTGAGCACGTTCTTCTTGTCCGCCGCAATATAACAAAGTCCGGCTTTATCGGGCAAATAACGGTAGCCCGTTGCTCGGTATTCGACCCTTCCGTTTAACGCCGGACTGAGAAAGCTCTCCAACTGCTGCTTCAATTTGCTCCAGGACATGTCATTCACCTATGTTCTCTATTATAAACTGCCAGTTGAGACAGTCATACTCTATAATAACCTAAAAAGGCTCAAGCCGCATGGGCTTGAACCTCGTTTCGGCCGGAAAGAACCGTCTCCTATTCGACTACTGGACTATTGGCGGCCCATTCCTCTACCGCCCCCTGCACCTCCTCGGCCACCGCCTCCTTGCGATAGGGTGATTTGAGTGATTTTTTCTCCATTGACCGTAACATCTCCGCCGTTTAATTGAGCTGTACCATCCGCATCAAAAGCTGACGAGGCTTCAACCGTTATGGTGCCTCCGTTAATATAGAGATCGCCATTCGAATCAAAGGCGTCCGTATCCCMGCTGCCCATACTTACATTAATAGTGCCTCCATTGACTTCAATAACGACTTGACCATCGACTTTTTGCGAGGCGTTAATCCCGTCATCCTTCGCATACAACGTGATTTGTCCGTCATTAATCTTGATGCTCGTCGACTCGATACCTTCTTCGCTGGTCTCTATGTTAATCGTGCCGCCATCGATTTGTACAAAGCTGTTACCTTGGATAGCATCGTCGCCAGCGGAGATCTTGAAGTCGCCGCCTTTAATAATGATATATCCAAGAGCAGCATCCTCGTCGTTCTCGCTGTGCAGGGCATCCTTGCCCGAATTGATCGTAAGCGTTCCATCATTGATAAGGATCGCATCATTGGCCTCTAAGGCATCCGCAGAGGACTGAATGTTGTACACGCCTCCTGTAATTTTCAGATCATCCTTGGAAGAGATCCCGTTCCCGTCGTTCGATACAATATCCAAGCTTCCGGTTCCATTCAGGGTCAGATCTGCTCTGGAGAAAATAACGGCATCCAAATTCGTATCTCCATCCGCCACATAGCTTCCGGTAACCTCCATATAGCTCTCGCTGTCCGTGGATGTAACGAAGACTTTATCCGCTTCTTTCACGTAAATGGCAGGTGAATCTTCATTGGTAATTCGGACGCCGTCAAGGACGATTTGAACTTTCGCATCCTCGGCTGCTTCAACTACCACCGTCACATTGGTTACCTCGCCACTTAAGACATAGACACCTTCTGTATTCAGCGTCACGTCTTGATCGTTCTCTAATTTAATCTGAGTTGCGCCTGCAAGGTCCGCCGACTGTTCCAAATCCCGTTCGCTGAACAATTCCGATGTGTCTTGTACGGAAGCTTCCGCTGTTGTCGTTTCGCTTGATGACGTTGTCGCGCTTGAACTCGGTGTGCTTGTTTCTTGAGTAATTTCTGTTTGAGTAACTGCTGCATCCACACTGACATCTTGTGCGTTAGAGCATCCCACGGCAGATACGCTAAGTAATAGGGCCAACGTAATAGCGCTTATTTTCTTCGTTTTTTTTGTTTTCATGAATGAACACTCCTTTATTTAAATAATGTTATCGCCTCTCGTCCTATTTAAACTTTAATGCAGCTAGCTTTAGCCAACCTTAAAAATAAAAACGAAAAAGGCTCAAGCCGCATGGGCTTGAACCTTTTCTTTTGCCGAGCTTACTCGTAATGCTTAACCTTTATCTCGTACGAGAATATTGCGATATTTGCCAAAACCTCCGGTTGCACCGGTACCTGCTTCCAGTCCGTTCACATCAAGCAAAGGCAATTGCGGCTCGCGAGGGCCGAAGCCTGTGAATAGGCCGCCGCGGATATGAGCAAAGCCTGCATCCGACTGCAGATCAAAATCGGCAGGATATCCGCATTGATCGCTCTGCAGAGGCAACGCATCCCCTTTGTTATACGTAGCCGCTGGATGTTTCTGACGCAGTACCATGTTCACATCGGGCTCGTACCAGAAGCTGTCGAACAGATTGACTTGCTGCTTGGTATTCCCGTCCTGCAAGAACACGCCATCCTGATTCTCGCTGCCTACGGATATAACAACCCCGCATGCCGCCGTAGCGTGCGTAACACGATCAATCAGAATAAGTCCGCCCATCGTTTTGTGCAGCAGAAACTCATCGACAACGAGCGGTTCAGAGACAACAATATCGCAGCTCACTAGCTCGTTTTTGACCGCTGTAGTAGCCGCAAGCAAGTTGCCGTTATTGACGTCCACCTTGTGGTGCAGCTCCGTCACCAAGGCAGGCAACAGCTTCGTGCCCAGCTTGATCCAGTATTCCTTGCCCGGAACGAGCTGTTGTTCATCCATCCACAGCAGCGTCGTCGAAAGGACGGTCGATGTTTTCAAGCCTGCATCTTTGGACAGCACGCAGCCGCGTGATACGTCGACCTCACGATCAAGTTGAATCGTCACAGGCTGACCGGAGATCGCGCTGTCTACCTTCTTCTCTCCGATGTGAAGAGATTTGACGACTGCCGTCTCGCCGCTTGGCAGAATAGTCAGCGTGTCGCCAACGGCAACCTTGCCTGCTTCGATCTGTCCTTGGAAGCCGCGGAAGCTATGATCCGGACGGCTTACTCGCTGAACAGGCATGTAGAAGCCGCTCTCCGTGATATCCGTAGAAATATCCACCGTTTCCAGATGCTCCAGCAATGTCGGACCGTCATACCATTCCATATTGGCAGAACGCTGCGTTACATTGTCGCCTTCTGTCGCCGAGACAGGAATGATAACGGCATTATCCAATCGAAGCTCCTTGCGAAGCTGCTGAATATCCTCGGTAATGTCCAAGAAACGTTGCTTATCGTAGCCTACAAGATCGATTTTGTTAACCGCGAATATAAAATGCTTAATTCCCATCAGCGCGCATATACGAGCGTGGCGACGAGTTTGCACCAGAACGCCCTGCTTGGCGTCGAGCAAAATAACGGCTAGATCGGCAAATGCCGCACCAACGGCCATATTGCGGGTGTATTCCTCATGCCCAGGCGTATCAGCAACGATAAAGCTGCGTCTTTCGGTATTGAAGTAGCGGTAAGCAACATCAATCGTAATGCCTTGTTCACGCTCAGCCATCAGACCGTCAAGCAATAGGGAATAGTCGATAGCTCCGTTCCGACTGCCAACCTGACTGTCGAGCATAAGAGCCTGCTCCTGATCGGCATATAGCATTTTCGAGTCGTATAGAATATGGCCGATAAGCGTTGACTTGCCGTCGTCCACACTGCCGCAAGTAATAAATTTCAGAAGACTGCTTTCTGTCTTACTCATTAGAAATACCCCTCCCGTTTGCGCCGTTCCATGCTGCCTGCAGCTTCCTTGTCAATGACGCGGCTTGTTCGTTCGGAAGTCGTTGCCGATAACGTCTCTGCGATAACCTCGTCCAGCGTATCAGCCTCCGACTCAACCCCGCCCGTAAGAGGGTAACAGCCTAATGTACGGAAACGCACCATCTTCATTTCGGGAGTTTCTCCCGGCAGCATCCGCATACGATCATCGTCCACCATGATGATATTGCCGTCACGATAGACAACCGGGCGTTCAGCTGCCAAATATAGCGGAACAATCTCTATATTCTCGCGTTGGATATACTGCCATATGTCCTTCTCCGTCCAGTTGGAGATTGGGAATACGCGCATGCTTTCTCCCTTATTGATGCGGGTATTATAAAGCTTCCACATTTCCGGACGTTGGTTCTTCGGATCCCAAGTATGCTGCTCGTTACGGAACGAGAAGATACGCTCCTTAGCGCGAGACTTCTCCTCATCGCGTCGTCCTCCGCCGAAAGCGGCGGTAAACTGATACTTGGTCAACGCCTCTTTGAGCGCCTGTGTTTTCATAATATCCGTATATGCAGATCCGTGATCAAACGGATTGATGCCCTCTGCAATAGCAGCTTCGTTGCGATGAACAATCAGTTCAACACCGAGCTCCTTCGCTCTGCGATCACGGAATTCGATCATTTCGCGGAATTTCCAGCTCGTATCGATTTGAAGCAGCGGAAATGGCGGCTTTTCAGGGTAAAAGGCTTTCATCGCCAGATGAAGCATGACCGACGAATCTTTACCTACCGAATAAAGCATAACCGGGCGTTCACATTCAGCGGCAACCTCCCGAAAAATGTAGATCGCCTCAGCCTCAAGTTTATCCAAGTGTGTCAGCGACATGTGTATCACTCCTATAATGCCCATAAAAAAATCAGCACAATTTTCATATTATTATATGTTTTTTCGATTTGGAAAACCAGCACTCATTACGCAAACGTTTCACTTAAGTATTTCGAATAAATTTGCGTTCGCTTTACGCAAACCCGCTTTTATTTTGCGCAAAAACGAGCTATCATAATCAAATAATAATAAAGGGGGATGTCTGATGACTTTAAAGCAGATAGCAGCTATGGCAGGCGTGTCCATCTCAACCGTATCGCGCATTTTGAATTCCCCTGACAATAGATTTGCCACTAAAGAAGTGCGCGACAGAGTATGGATGGTTGCGAAAGAAATCGGCTATGTACCGGACCAGAATGCCAGAGAACTCAAGCTTGGCAAACGTACTTCCCGCAAGTCGTCCCCTCCTTCCATCTCGTGCATATTGGGTCGTACCAGACAATTGGATGATGATCCTTTCTTTGCGCAGATGTCTCGCGCCATCGAACAGCAAGCGCTGGATCTGGGTTATGCCGTTCGTCATTCCTATTCTCTCTTTGATATCGAGACCGATGCACTGCTTGATCAGATCGAATCCTCACATACGGACGGCGCAATCATATTGGGCCGCTTCAGCAACGACAGCATGAATTTTCTGGAGAAGCACTACAAAAATCTGGTCTATGTAGGGCGAAACGTCATTGCTGCCAACTGTGATCAGGTCATATGCGACGGATATGAAGCTACGCAAATTGCGATTAAACATCTGATTGATAACGGACACAAGCGAATTGGTTATATTGGCGAGACGTTAAACGAGGTAAGATACGAAGCCTACCGCGATACCCTTCACCAATACGGACTGGAATGCTCGGAAAGCTTGGTGAGCAACTGCCCTCAGAACGGGCCTGGCGGCTATCAGGGAGCCGAGGAGCTTCTGGCGAAAGCCTCCCCGCTTCCGACTTCCGTATTTTGCGCAACGGACATTGCAGCAATTGCCGCGTTGCGACGATTTACGGAGGCAAAGATCAAGGTGCCTGAGCAGCTGTCGATTATTAGCATGGACAATATCGAGCTATCCGGTTACGTATCTCCGATGCTGACGACTGTCGGAATGCCCATTGTCGAGATGGGGAACTGGGCGGTACAGCTCCTAATCGATCGGATGAACAAGCGTCACAAGCTGCCTGCCAAAGTGCTGTTGCCAAACAAGCTGATTGTTCGGGAAAGCGTCGCAAAGATAACGATTACTTCTTAAAAAACAAAACTCCCGCCCCGATTAATCGAATCGGGACGGGAGTTTTTGCGTTCTAGGAATCCGAAGATAAGAAAGTATAAGACTGACATCCGCTGTTTACGCTAACGGGCAGATTAACTTAAAGGACTCACAGTATAGAGAGGTATTGAGACCATCACCTCGAATATATTGAATATTCAAAACTATGTTGAAGTGAGTGGATAACATTGAAAGAAAACAAAAGAAAAGCCTATTTAGCCCTTAATTATCAAGCGTTGTTAGATATCAAAAACAGTGGTGAATTCAATATAGATAACTTTAATCGCGTATTACGAGTAGCACATGCTTTTCATAATCTTGCCTTGGACATTATGGAAGACTTTGTAGGATTTAACGAGGACGATTTCTGGGAAAACATAGCTGGTCTTGAAAGAGACTTTGGACTAACTCATTATAGCGAATTATTTAAAAAAGTAAGCTCAGACGAATTATTACGCTAATTGGAAACTTTAGTTGAATTCAACATGGAGCAGATTGCGATCGGGCAGTTACTCCATTTTCATTAAGCTAAAGGGCAGGCTACTTTAGGAACATGCGAGGTGAACCGTATCACAAGTAACGGCAAGTTTCTGTTGTACAGTATTACGTTTCAAGGGGGCAGTCAATGAACAAAACAGATCGTTTGTTGGCCATCGTGCTGGAGTTGCAAGGCAGGCAGGTGGTACGCGCCGAAGATTTGGCGGCACTATTTGAAACCAGCGTGAGGACCATCTATCGCGACATTCAGGCGCTCAGCGAAGCAGGCGTGCCGATTACAGGCACTACAGGCACAGGGTATACCTTAATGGAGGGATATTTTCTACCTCCGATCAGTTTTACAATAGAGGAAGCCGTGACCTTGCTTATAGGAACAGAGTTTATCGAGCAACGATTTGATGATGATTATCGTGATAGAGCTAATGTTGCTAGGAGGAAAATCGAGGTCACTCTATCAGACAGTGTCCGCAGTGAGACCTCCCGTATAAGAAGGTCGCTGCGATTGCTCGCTCCAGGCAAACATGCAGCTCCGTCAAACGAAAGGGAAAATCTCGATAAGATCCGCCGAGCTCTATTAGATGGGCGAAAGATCAGATTTCATTATTCTAAAAGAATTACGGATTCCACGGGGAGCCGCCATAGCGAACGTACAGCCGCTCCCTATGGCCTTGTACTCGTTGAAGGATCTTGGATGCTTGTGGCCCGGTGTGATCTACGCCAAGACATCCGCCATTTCCGGTTGTCCCGAATGGATAAACTTATCGAACTGGACGAACGATTCGAACTCCCGGCGCATTTTGACTTAAGGGAGTATACCCCTTTAGATGATCGTCATTTGCGAGTCTGCCTTCGATTTAACCATGACATCGCGGATAAGGTGAAGGAATCAAACTATCATTACATAGAGGATATGAAAGAGCATCAAGATGGATTGGATGTGGTCTTACGCGTTCGTCAGCTGGATGAATTGCTGCAATGGGTGCTTGGCTGGGGAGCGGGCGTAATCGTGTTGGAACCCGAATCGTTCCGAAATCGGATTCGTGAGGAAGCCAAAAAAATTCTAAAACGCTACTGACATAACGTTGTCAGTAGCGTTTTTTTATAATTGGACATGTAAATGTAAAGGAGATAAATAAGTAAAAGTATGTTTTGCAACAGCTGTGGGACACAGCCAAACCTATTATTATTAGGAAGGATGATATCTTGTGAATTTCGCTTCTGTACGCATCATTACTGACGACGTGGATCGCCTCGTCGAGTTCTATGAGAAAGTCCTGGGGATTTCGGCGGAGCGACTCGCGCCTGTATTTGCCGAACTCGTTGTGTCATCATCCACCCTTGCAATCGGCCACTCCCAGACGGCGCAGCTATTCGGCGCCGGTTCCGTAGTGGGGGCTAACAATCGCACTGTCATTATTGAGTTCCGCGTCGACGATGTCGAGGCCGAATATGTACGCTTGAAGCCATTTGTCGATAATTGGGTAAAGGAACCGACCACGATGCCGTGGGGGAACCGTTCTATGCTGTTCCGCGATCCCGACGGCAACCTTCTTAACCTCTTCGAGCCGGTGACCGAGGATGCGATTAAACGGTTTAGAGGTAGACATTGACGGGCAGTAAAGGATGACCTTCAAACTTGCCGTTACAGACAGCGCGGTGAACCGTATCACAAGTAACGGCAAGTTTTTGCTTTTTGAAGCCGACAGAGGTAGGAACTGGTCCTGAAGCGCGGGGAACTGTTATGAATCATAAATAAAAAGCCAGATCATTGCGCTAACGGAGAACCTTAGTACAAAGAATAATGAGGCGGCTAGTCGCCGTATTCGAAGTAATTGCTATTAAAAATGAGGTGACAAATGTTGAAGCTCATAAAGCATGAACCTGATTTTCCGCCAATCGAATTTTTTATAACTCGTTTCTTTGTTGGCGATAATTGTTTGTTTGAACAGGAAACAAAAGTTTCATTGCCTACCTTAATAACCGGTGATGTTATTGACATTTTCGATGAAAGCTATGTCATTGTAAGCAGACAATTTGGTTTTAATGAGACCGCTTTTGTTACAGTTTATGATATTAAGAAACGTTAATTAGGATATTTAAGCATTACGCTAACGGGAGTTTAACGCAAATGAACCATCAGTGAAAGAGTGTAAGAAAATGCTTACTGAGGAGGGGGCAGATGATTAGTGTTCATGATAACGAAATCACATCTTATCAAGTGGATTTAAAAAATCACAAAATAATTCTATATACGGAAGCATCCAGTAACTGCGAACAAGTGAAAGTTTCATTTGGAGATGTACTAGCTCATCGATTCGAAACCCAACTAGAAGGAAGTACGATCTTGAACATTCAAGAATATGGGGTGAACCTATTTTTCGAAGATAACAATGAATTGTTAGAGAAACAAAAAGACTATTGCTGGCCGTTGTCTTATGAAAGTATCGATGAATTATCTAATCGACTTATGACAGAAGGATACCTATATTATGTAATCTATTCTTCATACGGATTGAATGGTTGGATTGTAGCAAAGCAATATGACGTCAACAGGATCGTGTAAGGCGAACGCTTAACTAACGGAGAGCGTTTAATAAAACAGCGACAATTTAGGACTTTATTTTCTAGTCCATGGTTGTCGCTGTTTCAACTACTTGACTGCTCCCGCCGTAATTCCGCTGGCGATTTTCTTCTGGAAATTAATATAGACGATTAGCACCGGAACGATCGTCATGAGAAGCGCCGCGAACAGCGGCCCCCATTCCGTGCGGTATTGCATTTCGGCCTGCATAATCCCAATTTCGATGGGCAGCGTATACTGCGTAGGATCGTTAATCAGGATGGTGCCAACGATATATTCGTTCCAGATGTTCAGGACGTTCACGATACCGACCGTAATCAGCCCAGGCTGCGACAGCGGCAGCATAACGCGGAAGAACGTTCCGTAATGGGAGGCTCCGTCGATAACCGCGGCTTCCTCGAGCTCCTTCGGCAACGACTTGAAGAAGCCGACCAGCACGAACACGCCGAACGCGATGACGCTGGACGTATAGACGAAGATAAGACCGATTTTGGTATTGATCAGATTCATGGAATCCATGAGGAAAAACAACGGGATAAGCGCCAAAATAAACGGAACCATCATCGACGAAATGTAGAGCAAATACAACCCGTTGCTTCCTTTGAATTTGTACCGGGCGAGCGCATAAGCGGTCGTAGCGGACAGCAGCAGGCCGAGCAGCGTCGAGCCGCCCGTTACCACGATCGAGTTGATAAAGTACTGGTCGAAATGATACTTGTTCCAGACATAAGCGAAATTCGACCACAGCAATGGAAAATCGGGCAGCGCCCACGGCGCGTTAAGGAAAAACTGCTCGTTGTTTTTCAAAGCGTCCAGCAGCGTCCACAACAGCGGATACAGCACGGAGATGCTCCATATGACAAGAATGGCGAAGAAAATAAGTTTAACGACCGGATTTTTGATCCCCATATTCATTATGTTGTCCTCCCTTTGACCTCTAGCTCAGTTCGACCGATTCATGACGGAGCAGCCGCTGCAAGATGACCGTGGTGATCAGGGATAGAACGAGAATAAGCACCCCAATAGCCGCCGCGTAGCCGAAATGATATTGCCGGAAAGCCATCTGGTACAGGTACGAGCCCATAACATGAGTCGAATTGTCCGGTCCGCCTTCAGTCATGATCCACACGATGACGAAGGAACCGTTAAGCGTCGTCATCATGATGTTGATGATGGATACCTTCATCTGCTCCCAGATGAGAGGAACTGTGATGCTCTTGAACTGCATCCACTGGCTCGCGCCTTCCAGTTGGGCCGCCTCGTAGTAGGACTCCGGGATATTCTGAATCGCCGCGATCATGAGAATCATATAGAAGCCGATACCTGCCCAGATGGCTGGAGGCAGCAGCATATAAATCGTATGCGAGGTGAAGCCGAGCCAGGCGATCGTAACCTTCTCTTCCGTAAACAGGGAGAGAAATCCGTTCAGGAAGCCGATCTGCGGGTTATAGATGAAGTTCCACAGCACGCCGATGACGACGACGGAGATCACGTTCGGGATAAAAAAGATCGACCGAAAAAAGCCTGCCAGCTTGAAATTAAAGCGTGTCAACGCGACGGCAAAGAACGTTGCCAGAACCATGATTCCGACGATCTTGCCCGCGACGAGAAGGTAATCGTTGCCGATGGCTCTTAGAACGATCGGGTCTTTGAACATATTCGCGAAGTTGTCGAAGCCGATGAATTCCTTCGTATCCGACATCCCCGACCAATCGAACATCGAGTAGTACAGCGCCTGAATGACCGGATAGATGGTGAAAATGAAGAAAAATACGAGAGTCGGAACGATGAACGTGGCGATGAACAAGTTGCGCTGAAGCTTTTCCGATACCGACTTCATGCAGGCCCGCCTTCCTTTCAAGTAAATTCGCGGAGGCATCCTTCAGGCTCGCGCCCTGGGTTTGCCTCCGCTTCCACGGTTTTTCAAATAGATACGCTAGACAACGTTACTTGACCTTGGCCACGACATCGGTCACGCGCTTAACCCACTCTTCCGGCGTAATCTTGCCGATGGTCAACGCATCGGTCGCATTCTGCATTTCCGTATCGACGTCCGCGTTGAACGTAATCGTCGGGATGACGACCGTGTTCGGATCCGTCAGGTACTTCGCTGCATCCTTAACGAAGCTAGGCGCATTCGAGCTGCTGATGTCGCCCTTGATGTTGGAAGGAGCGCCGCTTAGCTCTGCCCACTGAGAAGCTTGAGCCTTGGAGAACACGAACTGCAGGAACGCCTTTGCCGCTTCTTTGTTCTTCGCATTCTTAGCGATTGCGACAGTAGCGGTGGACGTGTTCGCGACGACCTTGCCGCCCGGCTTCTGAGTGAGCGACGGAATGAAGCCGAAGTCGAAGCCTGCCGGTACGTCCTTCGCCATTTCGTTCGGCAGCCAGAGGCCGTTGGAGATGAACGCGTCCTTGTGCTGCAGGAACATCATTTGCGAGTCGGTATGGTTGATTTGGATGGCCGCCTTGTCGATCAGACCCTTGTCGCGCATTTCCGCGATTTGGTTCAGAGCCGCGAGCACGGCCGGGCTTTGGTAAGCTTCGATCTTGTTCGCCGCCATGTCCTGCAGGATCGTGAAGTCGTCGTTATTGTTAGAGACGATCGCCGGATACAGGATCGAGCCGTTGATGTAGTAAGGATATTTGCCGGTATGGATATACGGCGTAATGCCGTCTGCCTTAATTTTCTCGCTGACTTCGAGGAACGATTGGAAGTCGGCCGGTTCGGCGTAGCCCTTCTCCTTGAAGAGAGCCTTATCCCAGAAAATGCCCCACGAGTTCAGAACGAGCGGGATATTGTAGATCTTGCCGTCATATTGCTGCGGCTGTTGAGCCAGCGCGTCGAGGATCTTGTCGCCGTCGATGTTCTTGGCATCCTTCAGCCAGTCGGTCAGGTCCTCGAGCTGGCCGTCTTCGACCATCTGGCGGTCGTTCAGGTTCGGACCGTCAATGTAGACGAAATCCGGCGGGTTGCCCCCGATCCAGCGCGGTTTGTTCTGCTCGTTGATTTTCGGACCGGCGCTCTCCTTGATGTTCAGCTCTGGATTCGCCGCTGCGAAATCAGCGATAACCTTCTTCCACCACTTGTCGCCATAACCGCCGACGAAGTATTGAATCTCGAAATCGCCGGTCAGCTTCGTCTCGGACGAGCCTGTGCTCGGCTCTTCGGTTGCATTTGTACTTGGCTCTTCGGTTGCATTAGTGCTCGGCGCTTTGGTTGCGCCCCCGTTATTCCCGTTGCCGTTCGAGCCGCAGCCTGCCAGCAGCGCGATCATCATGACAGCGGCAAGGCAAAGCGCTGCCCATTTTTTGTTTGTCACCATATTGCAAAAACCCTCCCCGTATATGCTGGTTTGCGCCATGTTCGGCGCCTGTAACCATCATATCGGGGAGGGCTTCGCGTCTCTATCGAATATCTTCCAAATAATCTCTAGTATTTTCTTATTGTGCGGCTGAACGCCGCTCTGCCCGCTATTGCGTGCTACGGGTCTCCGCGAACTTCTGAAGCTGGTCGAGCGCGTCCTGCGGCGACAGGTTGTCGTAGAGGACGGCATCGCCCATTTTGCGGCTTATATCCATAACCGCTTGCCAGGCGGGCTCCTGAATTGGATAGAACTTGGCCTTGCCCAGCTCCTCCAAGTACTGCTTCATCGCCGAATCGGATTGAGACAGCCTGCTTCCGACGGTAGACGTAACCGGGATAAAGCCTTCCCGAACGATCATGTCCTCGTAGTTATTGTCATCATAAAGAAAATCGAGAAACTTCATGAGTGCCGCCTTGTCCGTATGGTCGGTCTGGAAGGAGACCAGCACATCCTGAACCCCGAATGAAATCGGCGGCATCCCGTCTCTGACCGGGAGCGGACCGCTTCCCCAGCGCAGGCCGGGCGACTCTCGCGTCACGACGGACGCGAAGTAGTTGCCGGAGATCATCATGCCGAGCTTGCCGTCGCCCATGATCCGTTGCTTCTCGTCGCGGGTCGTCACCGTCGGCTCCGAATCGGTCAGCCCTTGACCGTACAGCTCCTTGAGATAGGTCAGTCCCTGCACATTCTCGGGAGAGTTGATGACCCACTTGCCGTCCTTGATCCAACCGCCGCCGGAACCGAAGAAGAAGTAAGACAAGTAAGCCTGAATCTCGTCGTCCGTCAAATCCACGCCGAAGCCGTGAGCGGCGCTCGTCTCTTTGATTTTGCGCGCGTCCTCCATCAGCTCGCTCCACGTCTTCGGCGGCGCCCCGATTCCCGCCCCTTCGAACAGCTCTTCGTTATAGTACAAGTTGCGAATCGACGCCACATACGGAAGCGCGTACTGCTTGTTCCCGATTCGATCCATCTGCATCAGATTCGGATACAGCTTGGCTTTCAGCTCCGGAGAAATAATCTCGTTCAGATCGTTCAGCTTGCCGGCATTGGCGAAATGCGCGTATACGTTCGTGATGAGCAGATCGGGGGGGCTGTTTTTGCTCAGCATCGACGTGTAGATCCCATCCAGCACGTTCCAGTTGGCGACCTGAAGATCAACGATAATTTCCGGGTTTTGAATCTCGAACTCCCGGACAAGCTTTTCCAGGAACGGCTTGCTCTCCGTGCTGTATTCCGCGGCGACGAAACGGATAACCGACTGCTTCTCCTCCTCAGTGACGATCGGCTGCGACTCCTTGTCCGAGCACGCCCCTAGCAGCGTTGCTGCCGACAGTATACATACCAGCAATAACGCGCGAGCACTCCCCCGCTTCATTCCTATTCCTCCCTCTTCATCCCGCATATCCGGGCCCTCTACCTGAATGGAAACAGCAGCTTCTGGTTTTCCGGAGAGTACATATTGTCTCTCGTCACGACGATGGAATCGATATACGTCATCCTCGGAACCGTCTTGCGGTCGATTAACTTCAGAGCCGTGCGCACCCCGAGATACCCCATGTTAAATGGCCGCTGAACGATCATGGCGCTCAGGCTGCCTTCCTCCAATAGCTTGATCTCGTAGAGCGAGCTGTCGAAGGCGATAAGCTTCACCGTATTCTGCTTGCCCGCTTCCTCCACCGCTTTGGCCGCCCCCAGAGCCGCCGGCTCGCTCAGTGCGATGATCGCGTTCATGTCCGGTTCGGAGCTAAGAAGATTCGTCGCGAGTACATAGGCGCGATCTTCATTATTGTCGCTGTAAAAGGTTCCGACGAAGCTGTTCTCGTTAGCATCGATCGCCTCCCGAATTCCCTTGACTCTCTCTGCCGATACGCTGGACGACTCGTAATCGCTCAGAACCGCCACGCGCGGAGCTCCCGCCGTTTCCGCAGCGGCGACCTCTCCAGCCTGCCTGCCGGCTTCCGCGTAATTGCTGGATAACGTCACCCCGTCAAAATCCGAGCCCATCGGCATATCCATCACGACCAGCTTGATGCCAGCTTCCCGGATGCGCGCAAGTACGCTCCTCACCCCGGCGTCCTCGATCGGCGCGACAACGAGCGCTTCCGGCTTCCGCATGAGGACGTCCTCGAGCAGCCGAACCTGAGCCGCCGCATCGGTATCCTGCAGCGAGCCTATKACCTCGAGCCGGGCACCGCTCCCCTTAACTCCCGCAACCGCACCTTCGCGAACCGTCTGCCAGAAGTCTGAGCGCACGTTGGTGGATTTCAGCATAACCGCGATTCTCGGCTCGCTCGCCGTGCCTCCTTTATAGAGCTGGAAGTAAAATACGGTGAATAGTGCGGTCGCCAGAACCAGCAATCCCATTCCTACCGTAAACCTCTGAAGCCGCATCAGCCCGCACCTCCCGATCCCTCAATCTTGGGGATGCGAATGGTCACGCAGGTCCCCTCTGCCAGCTCGCTTCGGATAGAGATTTCGTAGGCGTGTCCGAAGTACAATCGAATTCTTTCGTTCACGTTGCGAATGCCGATCCCTCCGTTTTTCCACTCTCCGTCCGGCGCTTCCCAGATTTTGTCCAGCTGCTCCTCCGTCATGCCAAGTCCGTCGTCCTCAATCTCGAATACAATGGCGTCTGGCGTCTCCATGCCTCGGATGACGATCGTTCCGCTGTCGGGCTTATTGCGAATGCCGTGATAGATCGCGTTCTCAACAAAGGGCTGAAGCAAAATCTTAAGCGTCTTATAGCCCAGAATCGAGTCGGAAATGTCCAACCGGTAGTCAAACTTGCTTGAATATCTCATCTTCTGAATGAGCAGGTAGTTGGTAATATGCTCAAGCTCGATCCGAATCGGGACAAGCTCCTGCTCCTTCGTGATGCCCGCCCGGAATAGCTTGGCGAGAGCGGAAGTCATTTCAACGACCTCCTCGTGCTTCTTCGTCTCCGCCATCCACACGATCGAATCGAGCGTGTTATATAGAAAATGGGGATTGATCTGCGCCTGCAGCAGCTGAAGCTCGCTCTTGCGCTTGTTCTCGTGCGTGTCGAAGATTTCCTGCATCAGGTTCTTGATCTGCCCGACCATCATGTTGAACGTTCGCGCAAGCTGGCCGATCTCGTTCATCTGCGTCACTTCGGCCTGTACGTCGAAGTTGCCCTTCTCCACCTTCCGCATGTTCCGCTGCAGATTGCGAATCGGCCGCGACAGCCGGCGCGACAGCATAACGGAGATGACGAGGGAGACCGCTACGCCGCCGAGCGTGATGAACAAGAAGTTGATCAGCGTGCTTTTATAGCCGATCAGGTCTTCCGCATAGGCGACCCCGACGATTTTCCACCCGAAGCTTGTGTCCTTGACCGAATAGAAACGTTTGCCCTCTTCGTCCTCCACCTTGAACGTAGTCCCGCTTCCCGCTTGTACGACCTCGGCGATCTGCTCGGAGCGCAGGTTGCTGTAGATGAGCTGCTGCTCTGGGTGGTAAACGATATTGCCGCTGCCGTCGACAATGAATACGCAGCCTTTTTTGCCAAGGTTGATTTGACTCAATAGATCGTTAATGACGCTTAAATTCAAATCGACGAGAAAGATGCCGTCAGCCGTCATACCGTCCGAGTTCTTCAGCTCCCGGCTCAGCGAGACGACCCAGCGATATTCGTTCTGAATGATGTTCTGCACATGGGGCTCAGAGATAACCGACTTGCCGCCTTCCCTCTGCGCGTTCATGTACCAGGCTTGCTCCTCCACCTTCGCGTTCGGGTTCAGCGTCGTGATCCGGCGATCGGAGACGAATCGGCCGTTGTAGCCGAATACCATTATGGAAGCAATATCCTTGCGGGTGTAGAGAATGGATTGGAAAAGGTCCGAGATCCGCTTCTCATAAGGGCGGCGTCCTTCGTTCCCGATGAAGCTGTTGCTGGAGATGTAATATTTCACGTCCTTATTCGTCATTGCGAGCAGGGATATGTTCTCCATGTTATCGACATAGGACTGGATGTTCGTGTTCACCTGGTTGATGACTTCCTGAATATAGCCCTTCGAGTTTCTCTCGACGGCATTGACGGAGAGCCGATAAGCGAACAGGCTCGTCGCCGCGATCGTCAGCAGGATCAGAACGGAGAACGCAAAGGCAATGCTCGATTGAATGCTTTTTAGCGGAAAAAGCGGGAATAACGGCCGGCGTTCTCGGAACATGTCAGCTTAGACTCTCCTTTGCCTGCTTCTCCCGGAAATCCCGCGGAGACGAGCCCGTATGCTTCTTGAACAGGATGCTGAAGTAATTCGGATCTGCGTAGCCTACCTGCGACGCGATCTCGTAAAATTTGAGCGAGGTGGCAAGAAGAAGCTCCTTCGCTCTCTCGAGCCGTACCCGGGTCAAGTATTCGACGAAGGTCTCTCCGGTATATTGCTTGAAGAGAAGGCTGAAATAGCTCGTGCTCATCAGAGTGTGCCGGCACAGGTGCTGAAGCGACAGCTTCTCCTCGGCATAATGATCTTCAATATATTCGGTCGCCTTGGCAATCTGATTGCTGGCGACCAGATTGCGATTGTCCAGTGCGGACTCCGCCAGCTCGCTCGCGATCACCTTCAGCCAGACCTCGATCTCGTCCAGCGTTTTGAAACGATAAATGTCCGTCAGCCATAGCTGGCGTTTCCCCAGATCCTCCGCCTTATGCGCTCCGAGCTCTTGCATGACGTTCATAAGCGTCAGAACGATTCTCTGCGTCTGCAGAAATACCGCCTCGATCGGCATCCGCGAGCGTCTGAATTCCTCGATCAAGCACTCGATTTGGCGGCACGCCGCTTCTCCCGAGCCCGTCTTGACCGATGCGGACAGCTTGCGTTCCCAGTCGCCGGGCAGCGCAGACGGCATCTCCCGGCCTTCGCTTCCTTCCAGATCATTGATGCTGAGGATCCGATTCTTCCCCAGCTGGAATCGATAATCCAGAGCGGATTGGGCGCTCTTGTAGGATACCGGAAGCTGCTCCGGCGACGAACAGGCTCGCCCAATGCCGATCGTCACGGTGAACTTCAGGTATCTCTCAATGTGGTGCCTTGCTTCCTCCGCCATCCCGTAGGCCCCAACGTATAGTTCGTCCTCTCCATCGGCTCCGTTCAGAATGACAACAAGCCGCTCCTCCCTCGTACGAAACAGGAGCGCGTTGCTGCGAGCCGAGATGACCTCTTCGAAAATATTATAAACGGCAAACCGAAAAAACTCCGCGTCGTGACCATCGTCCATCCATGCGTCGCGTTCGCCGAAGTCGTCAATGTCCGCCAGCATAACGATGAACGGAGGCTTCAGCGCAGGCAACCCAAAAAACGCGAATTGCCCCTCGATTTCCTGCCTTCCAAGACCAAGCACGACAAGCCGCTCCAAGAACCGTTCCCGAAGCAGCGGCAAGCTCAGATGGAGCTGGCTGCGCAGCCGGCCGAGATCCTCGCGCCGCTTCGTCTCTTCGTCCATCTCCAGCCGGACTTTGCCCAGCAGCGCTCGCATATCTTTCGCGGTGATTGGCTTCAGAATGAAGTCCGACACCTTGAGCCGAATCGCTTGCTGCGCATACTCGAACTGATCGTATCCGGTCAGAATGATCATTTTGATATATGGATAATGGGTTAAAACCATTCCCGCCAGCTCCAGCCCGTCCATAAGCGGCATGCTGATGTCCGAGATAATCAGATCCGGCTTGAAGGCTTCGATCGCTTCCCATGCGTCTCTGCCATTCTCGTAATCCCCGATCAGYGCGAAGCCGTGCTCCTCCCACTCGATCGTTTGCTTAAGTCCATCCCTGACTACCAATTCGTCGTCCACGATCATTACTTTGTACATGGGCTATTCCTCCGCAGGATCGATGTCAATATCACTTTCATCATAACTGATGCCCTTGGAGGGGGGAGGGGGAAAATTATCTTATGGAAAGGGTATTAATCTCTACCTTATCAAGGCCAATCCAGTAGATTGAAAGTCTCGGTGACAAATATCCAATCATCGAAAGACTATTGCGCATAAAATACCAAAAAAAATAAGAATAGAAAAGGAAAGTGATCCGAAGTGAAGCGAATGCACAAAGCACGTACTACCGCGATTCTTCCTACTGAAAGTGAAGCTTTGAATGGTTCCATTATTCCAGAAAATTCTCCCGCTACTCCTTCCTCAGACAATGAGTTTGCCACGTCCAATCGATTAGGTGGATTCGATGGAATCATGTCCTTGATGGGAAATGCCCAAAAATTTTTCAGCATCTTTCAGCAGTTGCAGCCAATGATCAAAATGGCCGGCTCTTTTTTTGGACCAAAAGCGTTCCTATCCAGTCTACCTAATGAAAAGGTTAAAACGAAAAATAAAAAATCCGCAAAAGGATCACGAGTAGCCTCCCATTCGCGCAAGAAAACAAAGTAAAACGAAGCTTACTAAAGGTAGATAATGCGGTTTTCCAGTAAAAAGGGTTACCCTAAAGCCGTTTGTTCCAACGCCCCAGGGTACCCCTTCATTTGTTCATCTATTTATTCAGTTGCTCCAACATTCTCATCAGTACGGTTACGGCTTCCGCTCTGTTCGTTTTTGCATCGGAGTTGAATTTATTTGCTCCTGAACCTACCATAAGGCCAATCTTCTCAACTGCCGCTACTGCGCCCTTCGCCCATGACGGGATGGTCTTGTCGTCTGCGAAGCCGGTTACGGCATTCTCATCGATGGATAGTTTCAGCGTTCTTGCAACCATAACTGCCATTTCACTGCGAGTAATCGTTGCATCCGGACGGAAGGTACCATCGTCATAGCCGGTAATAATGCCTAGTTGGACGGCTTGCGCGATCGCCTTCTTTGCCCAGTCTCCGATCTTAGCCTCATCGGTGAACGTCAATGCCGCTCCATCTCCGGCCCGCTGCAACGAGTT
Organism: Paenibacillus sp. 05T425; assembly: GCF_056396205.1. Taxonomy (NCBI): domain Bacteria; kingdom Bacillati; phylum Bacillota; class Bacilli; order Caryophanales; family Paenibacillaceae; genus Paenibacillus; species Paenibacillus sp. 05T425. The sequence goes on along the minus strand of NZ_JBFTLA010000011.1, from coordinate 130,268 downwards.
CATCAGCATGACCGCGAACTCCGCACGACTCACCGTGGAATCCGGCTTGAAATTACCATTCGGATAACCCGTAACGATTCCGCTACTGACCGCTTGCTTGATGTTCGACTCAGCCCAGTGTCCCTTAATATCATTGAAACTAACATTCTCTTTGACGGGCTCATCCGTGGCCATGACAGCGAACTTCGTAAAGTGATCAACCTCTACGGAAATATGATTTCCGTCGACGACACCCCCGATTTTCACCCATACTTTCTTCGTTTCGTCATAGTAGAACACAGCCGGCTTTTGATCATTTTTTAATAGTGCGGGATCGAAAGCAAAGGTCAAAGTTACCGGCTTGCTGAAATTGCCCGATACGTTTTTCAAAATTTCAAAGATCGGGCTTGCCAGCACTTCTTCAGGTGTTAGAAGCGCCTTCGTGTCCAGCACTTTGGTGATCGTTACTCGCAGTTCTTCGTTTGTTGCGCCTGCCGGAATGGACACCTTCACAGCACCATCCAAACTAACCTCGCCTTTGGTTCCGATTGGAAGCGTCAATGTACCGTCAGTGGAGATTAGAGGCGATTCGATGGTTGGATTGCTTCCCCCACCCGATGGCCCGGCAGGTGCTGCTTTTACGGCAATCGTTGCTGATCCAGATTTGCTTGTATCGAAGGTTGATGTCGCCGTAACGACATAGTTGCCTGGCACCGCGTTTGCGGCAACCGTTACGATACCATTCGCGTCAACGGTTACATTCGTGTTATCGCTGCTTGTCCAAGTTACGGTTCGCGGTGCTCCTCCCACTACTGATACGGCAGCTGTCAGTTGCTGATTCGCTCCCTGAACGACTGTAGCTGTTGCCGGACCTACCGTTACGCTTGTCACGGATCCTACATTCAACTTCGTCGTTGCCAGAGAAGCCAGAGCACTAGTCGTTGCCGCTGTTCGAACTTGCAGATTGTCATTCGGAAATACCGATACGTCAATCGTTGCCGTTCCCGCTTCAATCATGGGTGTCACGGCTTGCCAGGTTGTGCCGCCATCCCTGCTGTATTCCATCGTTAGGTTAGCACCTACAAGCTTCACGGCAGCCTGCCCGCCGGACAAATTCGCGGATACGCCGCTCGGCGCTTCTGCCGCACTAGCGATGGATGCCACCAGGCGATAATTTGTCGGCAGCGCCGCTTCGCGAACATATAGATTCCCAGCCGTGAACGTGATATCTGTATTCGTATCGCTTGCGCTCAGCCACGTTCCACCCGTTCCGTCCGTTGAATCCAGGCTATATTCCATAGCCGCTGACGTACCGGTTATTTTGCCGCCTAATACATTAATGCCTACGCCGGATAAGTTAAGCAGGACCGTGACCGTTGCCGTTCCTATTTTACTCGTATCCGCCGTTGACGTTGCCGTAATGACGTAGTCGCCTGTCGCTGCATCCGAGGCAACCGTCACCAAGCCGTCCGCATCAACGAATACATTCGAATTATCGTTGCTTGTCCAGGTTACGTCTTGAACTGCTCCGCCCGCCGTTACCACTACGGCAGTCAACTGCTTCGTTGCTCCCGCAACCACGATCGAAGCGGATGGACTTACGCCTACGCTAATTACGGCTGAAGGTACCGCTGCCTTAAGGTAAGGAAAGCCATTATTATAGGAAGAATTCATCCCCCACGCCCCTGTACCTTCTGAAAAATCAAATCCGACATACGTATAATGCAGCTTCATGGCTTCGGTTGTTACGTACGTACCAAGACCATTATCGACAGGAATGTCGTAATAGCTGTTGTTGATCAATCCTGCAACCTGGGCACCTACTAAGCCGCCCATACCCCAACCATCGGCTACACTCCCCGTTGCGTAGCTCGTGAGAATATAACCCTGACTCATACCAACCAAACCGCCTATCGTGTCATTTCCTCTCCCGCTTCCCGATGCAAAGCTGTTGCTGATCATCCCATTCCCATAGTTCCAGCCGACCAGGCCCCCGATATAGCTACCTCCCGACACGCTTCCCTGAGCGTGGCTGCCGCTAATTCTTGCATCATTGGAACCTACTAGTCCACCAGCAGCGCGTGTACGGGCTTCGACATTGGCTGCGGCATAGCTGTTGCTGATCGGAGCGTAATTGATATTAAAACCGACCAATCCGCCTACGCTGCTTACGCCGTTAACGGTTCCCGTGACGCTGCTGTTGCTAATGGCGCCTTGGTTGTATCCGACCAAACCCCCTACATAAGTATCCGCGTTAATCGAGACGTCTTCCAGTTTCATATTTGTAAGAACGGCATACGCGCTGGTACTGCCAAATAAACCGACGGCATTGCTGCCGGGCATGTTAATCGTTAAATTTCGGATCGTATAGCCGTTCCCATCCAAATAACCTTCGAAAACCTGCGTATTCATATCGCCAATCGGCATCCAGCCCTCGCCCGCGGAATAGCCGCTCAAATCAATATCATCTGTCAGCTTATAATAATCGCCAATCCCCACTTCGTCCCTGATCTTAAAGAGCTGTTCTGCGGTCGCAATCTCATAAGGACTGCTTTCCGTCCCTTCCCCGAATCGGATACTATCGATAATCAGGGTCTGATCGTAAGGAACCGCGGAGCTATCTTCGAATGCCTCGGCATCGATTCGGATGATGTTCTCCGATCCGACCAACGCGTGCTCGAAGTGAATGGAGAACGCGCTTGACGAAGCCGCAGCCGTTACATCCGAGACAATATCGTTCGTACCCAGCGGCGAGAAGGTTTCCTCCCCCGTCTTCTGCACCGTTATTTTGTTTCTCAAATCTTCTATCGTGCCCGTTTGTGCCGCATAAACGCTAAATGTAACCGTAACGGTCCGATGATCTCCGCTGCCGTTTGCGGTCACTCCGCTATCAAGCTGCAAGTCGCGAATATCGCAAGTTTTCACGGTGCCGACCGCGGGATCCGTTACGGACAATCCCGTCGCCGAACACGTCACGTCGCCGGTAATGATTTTCGTCACATATCGGGTATCCGCTCCGAAACGCAGCTCTTTCGTCCCGGAAGGGGAACATGTTCCTCCTTCATCCGCGCAGTGCGTCCAATCGCTGCCGGCGTCTGCCGACGCAGGCAGCGCGAATGAAGAAGATATCAAAGCAAATACCATCAATCCCAATAGAATTCGAACCGTAAATCCTTTTATCAACACTTGCGGTGGACCGGATAATCTCATCATAAACATCATTTCCCTCTCGCTCCTCAGCTGTTCTACTAGATAGACTTATTATAAAAACCTCCAATGAAAGAATAATAAAAGAATAGTAAGAAACGAAGAAGAAGCCAGGGAGCTCTCCCTGGCTTCTTCTCTCTATTCCTTAGTGTGAACGCGTATAGATTCCATACAAGATAACCGCTGCTTCTGCGCGAGTCAGGTTGCCCTTCGGATTCAAGGTGTTGTTGCTGTTTCCTTGGAGTAAACCGACGCTAAGCAGATAAGCCAAGCCTTCTCTTGCATATGACGCTGACTGCGCACCGTCCTTGAAATCGTCGATTGACTTGGACGATACTTCCGGCAGCTTGTTCTGCCATAGATCAAGCGCACGCTTAATGATTGCGGCAACATCTTCTCTGCTGATTTCCGTATCAGGCAAGAACTTGTTCCCGCCAACGCCTGCGACAATGCCAAGCGCGCGGCCGATTCCAAGCTCTTTGTAATACGGCGAGCTTGCATCTACATCAGCAAAGTTGTCCGTGAATGCAGCGTCCAGCTCAAGGAGTCTGATCAATTGCGCGAGGAATTCCCCTCTGCTGATTGCAGTCTTTGGCTCAAAGGTCGTTGCCGACGCACCTTCGATTACGCCTCTAGCCGCCAACGCTTCGATTGCCTTGGCTGCCCAAGCTACACGCGACAAGTCGCTGAACTTAGGCGCAGCATATACGACTGCATACTGGCTAAAGTGCGAAGTTCGGAACACGATTTGGCCCGTTGCGTTGTCATATCTGCCGTTAGGAACAGGCGTTGCATTGCCTTCGCCGTCTACGTACCAGACGACAAGCTGATCGGCATTTTGTTTCTCCGATGCCGTCGGTGTATACGGTACCATGATTGTAACCGGCGCTTCGGTATTGCTCCAAGCGACTTCTTTGTTGTCAAACATGACCAACAGATCCAATGCCGGATGATTGCCGATCTCATCGATAAGCGGTTGATTCCATCCGCTCGTATCCGCTTGGCGAACAACGATGGTTACGGTTTGGCCGGCGCTTTGCAATTGAGCTGCGCTCAACATCGCGCTCGACACGACAACCGAGCCAAACGGTGTTTCGATAACGACCGAGCTAACGGTGTCTCCCTTGAACCAGGAGGTCGGAATCCCTAATGCGTAACCCTTCGCATTCGGGGTGACGGATAATTTTACTTTAATCTGTTTTGAATCTCCAGTTGCCCGTCCGAATGCATTTTCAATCTCGGTTTGGGACAAGTTGGATTGTGCAATTTGGGACGAATCATTCATCGTTGGCGCCGTGCTAACCGTTACGTTTCCGCTGCTATCTACAGTAATCTCTGTAGTTGACGGTACCGACCCGTTGCCTGAATTGCTCGGATTTTTCGGAATAGCCGTATACTGCGCTATAACGTTCAAATCCGATCTCACATTCGTGAATGCGACGCTCCATCCCGTGAAATTGTACCCTGTGCGCGACGGCTGCGTCGGTGCGGTTGCATCCTGTCCATGATTTACCGTTTCCGTCTTCAGGACCGTTCCATTCCAATCCTTGAACGTGACGGTATAGGACACGGCGACCGCATCGATCTGGTTCTGAAGATTCGTCTTCACTGCGCCGTCTGCCATAATAGCGACAAAGTTGCGAGCCATAGCGATATCGGCAGCTAATTCAGAAGCGACAGCCTTATCAACGGCAGCCGTTGCCGATTCTTCAAGCTTTTCATTGTATTCGCCTGCGTTTAACAAGTATAAATCCGTAAACAAGCTTGAATTCTTTAAGTGTCCGCTTACGACTTCATATGTCGATCTGGAACCATCCGATTCATTCGAGCCGTCCGATTCATTGAACATCGTCGATATTCCGATTCTTCCGTTCGCGAGCTCCGATGCAGCATTGATATGCACCGTATTAAACGGAATTTTCAGATCGTAAATCGTCGTTTTCGCAGCTTCATCTCTCGTAACCTTTGCCACGATATCCGTTACCGGAGCAGTCGGCGCATTGCCGCCTGTAGGACGAGTCCAAGGGAATACGACAACTTGGTTGTCATTGGTGAGCGTGAAGCCCAATTCATTCCGCAGCGTACTGTTGTTTACAGGGTTGCGTAGATCAATGCCTAACTGCAAGCTATCCTCTCTCCAAATATTCACGCCGGACTGGTTATTGTAGTGCACATCGTCTGTAACGACAATGTACGCATATAGATTGCTGTCGTCCCACGCGAAATGCGATTCTGCGCTGAGGTCTTGCGGACCATCCCACGTCCCCATTGTTAGATAATCTTCGGTATCCATTACGAATGCCGGAGTTGCGGCATTCTTTGCCGGATTTTCCGAGCCGGCGGAGCTTACCTTTTCAGCGTAAGCTGCATCATATTTGGCCGTATAGGTGTATGATTTTCCGTCTTCGAGTTGCAGCTTGAATGTCATTAGACCTGCAACATAATACGGTAAATCTACGGTTACGGATTCGCCTGCCGCAAGCGCGTCGAATGCGACCGGCGTGAAATCTTCAGCATAAGCCGCCGGGGAAACAATGGACAATGTCCCAGGCGCAGAGGATCTTCCTCCGACATTATACTTGAAGTTGATTTGTTGTTGGTCGCCGTTGTCGGTTAGGTTGAATACAAACGGTTCCGCCATTAAATCCGCGCCGTAAATGCCGTATGGATTACCCGCCGGGGTGCTGTTTCTAAGCCCGGATGCGTAGTAATTGTTGCTAAGCTCTATCGCTGTGCCGCCTTCGCGCAACATGGCATACACATTATTATTCTGGCCATCCTTGGACGGCTGGAAGTAAGAGGAGTATACATGCGCTGTTCCGGCGGTGACATCTATACCCGGATTGTTGCCAGGCAGCTGAGTGAAGTTTGCTTGCTGGAAACGAACGATACCGTTATTTACGATCGCTCCCGCTACCGTCGGGCTTCCCCAGAACGCGCTGTTGTATAGGACAAGTTCAGCGTTAGGGTGGATTTTGGCGGTATTCGCAACATCGCCCATTCTGACATATGCTCTGTTCGGCTCCGTCGCGATGTTCGTATTAACCAATTCCGAGTTGATCGCGATGATTTTGGTATGTTCGTCCGCGTCTTCCACATAGAGAGCATACGTGGTTCCGTCCGAACCGTGACCGATCATCGTCATCTTGCCTGGGTAAGCGTATTCTCCGTTCCCCAAGTCTCGTTTCAGGAAGTGTACGCCGTACACCGAACCGAATACGAAATTGTTGAATATCGTCTGGTCTTCCACATCAGAGAATTTGAGCGCACTCATGTATCTTTGCACGAATCCGTACAAATCGCCGGAAGGTGCCGTATAGCCTTGACCTCCTGGAAGTCTCAACGCGTAATGCGGATTGAATTGCATATTTCTGATAAATCCGCCTTCCGCGCCTCCTCCGACCCAGATGCCTGCTCTGAGGAGCGTGCCGCCTAAATAATCGACATAGTGACCATCGGTGCGATAGGAAGCAAGGTCTATGCCTTTATCGCCTATCGGGATCGTTAAGTTGATGGCATATACGCCTGCGCCTTGTCCCTGTACCAAGAACGGAGCTTTCAACGTTTGGTTAGGGTCAGCTAGGTTGACGCTGGTTATATTCGCTTGCGTGATGTTAAGTCCTCTGAGACCTGCGTTTGCCTTCAACTGAATAAGAGAAGGTCCGTTTTCTCCCTGAGCGCCACCGGTGTAAGCCGTAAATATGGCCGTGCCGCCGCCTTGCGTATGGTGCTGTACGTCCCATGTTCCTCTGAGCTCAACACCCTCGGGAACGATGACAGGATTATTCAGCCTGTATCTTCCGCCTGGCAGATAGATCGTGCCGCCGCCGTAATTATCTTTAATATAATCTAGAGCTTCTTGCAGTCTTACCGATATATCCACGGTCGGAGCGTTGCCTGTTAACGAGCGCGGGAAGTCAAGTCTAAGCACTGCGTCCGATGTCGGTCTCGGGTGTACGTCAATATCCGTTTTTACGTCTTTCGGAATCGGTTCAAACAGATAATCAACGTTGTTCACGATCTGTACGGTCGTGTTGCTACCGTCAGCCTTAACGTCAAGATTAAGGTTATCGATGTGCCCGGCAAGGTCAGCACTCTCGATGTTAAGGTTATAACCGGAATTGACCGATTTGAACGTCCCGAAGTTGGCTCCGAGATTGACATGTTTGTCAGCCTGTTTGAAGTTGCTCTGACTGACTAATGCGTTGCCTCGATTAAGGAGGTTCAGCGCGTAATTGTCATATTCGTCGAACGTACTATCCTCGAACGATATAACTCCGCCTCTGGCGTTGCTTACAATCGGACCTTTGAAGTCAACACCGTTGAATTGAACAGATGTGTTGAAACGTTCGTCGAACTGTACGGCAGTATCGCCGCCGAATTCCGAATTCGAGATCAACAGACCGAAACCGTTGACGTTGTCGATATACATGCCTGTTTCACTGTCCTCGATTTTCAATCCGTAGAACTGCGCGTTCGGAGCTTCGTCGCCGCCCGGTTCTCTTCCGATCCACATCCCCGTCTTGTATCCGGAAATGTTCAATCCCGATACGTACTCCCAGTCCGAACGGTGCATCATGAATCCGGTAGCATTCGCTCTTGTGTACGCTCTCGCGTCCGCTAGGGACGGTGCGCCGTCAAGTCCCGAATTCGCCCAGTATTTCGGGTTCATGTTCACGTTCTCGATCCGTCCGATGTCCGTACACGTGTGAATCACGACGCCTTTGTAGAGAGCCGTCATCTTGCTGTTCAGAACATAATGCATCTCGCTCGGCAGAGAGATGAAGCCTCCCCATGCGTTGACCAGAGTCACGTTATCCAGCGTCACGCTGTTCCCGGTTCTCTGATAGAACGTCCACGGATACGGAATTCCTTTGATGTCCTCGAATTCCCCTGTCTTCTGACCGTCTGCGTTCCTCTTTTCAACAGTCGTTCTAGCAGTAATATCCTGATTCGGATACCATACGGAAAGGTTCGTTACGCCCGTGCCTTGTTCCATGTCTATGAATCTATCGGACACGTTAGCTACTTTTTTGCCGCCTGTCTGATTTTCACGCTCGTCAGAGTCAACATACGTGTCATAATTGGCGGAATTATGTCCGGCATAGACGGCGAGAATGGTCCCGTCGATTTGACCGTCGTAATCCTCCGCATCCGGGTTATCCCATTCGCCACGGAGCTGTACGCCTGCCCGCAAATTCAATACTTGTTTATATTCATAGGTTGTATTGCCGGTCGTGCTTTTAACGCTTATTGTGCCGGTCGTTTCCGTACGGAACGCATAGGTTCCCGCCGGAATGTAGACGACGCCGCCGCCGTCACTATAAGCCGCGTCAATCGCTGCTTGGAAAGCCTCTCTATTATCGAAATCAACTAAGTTTTCGTCTTCTGCCATCTCTTCTGTCTTCGCTCCGAAAGCGATTACGTTAAAGTCGGAGATCGCCCAATCCTTCGCATCGTTCACCTGAGCGATTGCCGCTCTCATGTGTTTGGCGAAATCATATCGATTCGGAACCGTCAACGCAAATGTTTTCGTCTGGGTTACGGGAGCGGCTACCGGACCTCTCTTAATCGTCGCCGTAAGCGTTACGTTACCGCCGCCGTCAGGACGGTTCGTCGGTATGACGCCTGCAGCGGTGATGAGGTTAGCAGCGGATGTCGCCCATGTAATATCCGTCATATTGTCGCCCATGGACGGAAGAACCAAGTTCGTTGTCACATTGCCCTCAGAAGTATTCACGCCTTTGATTAAATCCCATGTCAGCTTGTTCACCATCGCATTCACCGCATCCTCGTCGGTTCCGGTACCTGTTCCGCGAACGACGATCGTAAAGGTTTTTACAACCGGTGCTGCCGTACCTTTGCTGATAGTCGCCGTGAGGGTTACGGCTTCATTAGCTTCTTGACGAGCTACTGCGCCGGTCTCGCTGTTGATAACCGTGTCATCGGTAGAAGTCCACGCAATGTGCGTTCTCGCCGAACCAGCCTCGGCAAGCGTCAAATCCGTTTCAACCAGATCTTGTCTCGTATTGACGCCCTTGATCGCGTCCCAAGTCAGCGCTTCCGAAGCAAGCTGGACCGCTTGTTCATCCGTTGGAGGAATTTCGGTTATGCGTATGCTCTGAATGATGGCTCCGGCCGTACCGATACGGAGGTGCGCTCCTTGATTCTGCGCGCCGATCGCAAAGTTAGCTCCGTTAAGCGCAACTTTGGACGTTACCCAAGCGTTGCCGCTTCCTGTCGCCGGGATACTTGCTGATCGATAAGCATCAAACCCGGAGAAGTTGCCGGCATAGATGGTGTTATACTGCAACGAAATACCGCTGGCTGCGCTCGGTCTCCAGTATTTGACCTCTAATTCGACCATGTTGGCCAGCTTAAGCTGAGGGTCGTCTGCAATGACGTATATAAAGCTGCCAACCTTCACAGCATTAACACCGTCTTGCGTTACTCGTTCAACCGCGCTGCCGTCACCGGTGAGGCTAATGCCTATGCCGTCGCCTTGAAGGCCAGGATATGGTCCCGCCGGATCTCCGCCATCGCCGAATCCGCTTCCAATTTCATCAACTTCAGCAAAGGTTGCAGCATTATTGAAGTCAATGAACACTTCGGCAAGCTCGTTAGTCGTACTGGCTACCGTCAGACTAAAAGCTTTGGTAACCGATGCTGCAGCACCTTTGGTAATGGTCGCCGTAAGGGTTACGGCTTGATCTTCGTCTGCGTCACGGGTTACTCCGCCCGTTGTCGTATTAATGATACCTGTCGGTGCAGCCGACCATGCGATAGCCGTACCGTTCGCACCTGTTGTCGGCAGAGTCAACGCCGTTCTTACTTCGGATTGAATCGCATTCAAATTCCTGATCGTGTCCCAAGTCAGCTTCGCTTTCGCGTCCGCTATGGCTTGATCGTCGTCCAGATGCTCCACTTTCACTCTCGTATGCGTTCCTGCAAAAGGATATTGCGTATTTTGAGCCGTGCGCGCGAATGTGTAATAGGTGTTGCCTGCGGGCTTGGTGAATGCCGCAGTATAAACGCCTGCACTTAGCGTCCCCGTCGTCCAATCGCCGACTGCAGGAGTATTGCCGGTGGTGTTGATTGCGAACTGTACAGCCTGACCATTTGCCGGCGCTGCTGACGATAACGTAACGTTATTCGATACCTCAACAGATGCAGCGATAGGTCTCGGCGAATCCACGTTATTCTGGAAACGCGGGTTCTTCACATAGATGTCGCCTTGAGGCACGGCAGCCCATTGCATTTGCAATCTCGCTGACTCTACCGTATTCAAAGTAACGGGATTGAAACCATTCGGAGAATTGGCTCCCGATAATTGCACATAGACAGTCATCCATTCATTGACATGTCCATTTCTCATTTCGCTGACATTAAGGCTAAGACGCGAGTTGGTATCCAGATTGTTACCGCCAGACGCGATTGCGACCCAGTTATTGCCGCTGAAATTCAGAAGGTCCGCATGCGTAACATACATATCAAAAACAAAATATTGATTCGCGTAACCTAATAAATCTTGGTTGCCGCCGCTATTAATAAAGCGGGCATCCCAAAGCCTTTCAGCGCCGGCGCCTATTTTCCCAGCGCCCAGCTTAACCGCGTTATTTCCGTCCGGCGCAACCGCGCTGATCGTTCCCTCTTCTATATTAGGGAAATACGTCGCAGCCAGAGCGTTTACCGCCGCCGGCACGGCTTTCACCGTCACCGTAATCGTCTGAGTAGCACTTGCTGTACCCTTGGTTATAGTCGCCGTGAGTACGACGGTTTTGTCTGCTTCTCTATTCAATAGACGATTTACGCTTCCGGTGCTGCTAATAGCCGCATTGTCCGAAGACCATGCTACATTCGTTGTACCTATTGCAGTCGGAAGGATAAGCTGTGATTTGACATCGGTATTCGAAGTATTGCTGCCTTTAATCGTATCCCATGTCAGAGACGCAGCCGCGTCATCTACCAATACTTGTTCGTCAATTGACGTTACCGTAATTCTTGAAGATGGACCGACGAAGTTGTAATTGCTGTCTGCTTTCGCGCGAGCGAATACATAGTAGGTGTCGGCTGTTGGTAATGAAGCGAATTGATGCGTATACACGTCATCGATATTAACGCCATCCACCCAACCGGATGTGGGAGCGATTCCATTTTCGCTTATTGCGAATTCCACAGCTTGGCCGCTAGCAGGTGCGTCCGCCGTTACGGTTCGCGTTGCTACGTCAAGCGAGGGAACCGTTGAAGGCGAACTCGGAACGCCTAACGCGCTTTTCTGGAAACGCGGATTTTTGATGAAAACAGGGGTGCTAGGGACACTCGTATCCCATTGCAGATGCATGGCCAATCTGTTTACTTGGTTTAGCCAGGCGTCATTGAAGCTCCCGGCTACGGTGCTTGACGAAGATAACTTCGTATAGACCGTCGCCCAAGTGCCCACCTCTCCGTTCGTGACACCGCTTATATCAAGCTGGAGACGAGAATTGGTGTTAAAGTCATTATTACCGTCGCTCACGATGACGAGCCAGTTGTTTCCTTGCATATTTTTGAAGCTCGCACTTGGAATATACATCTCGAACGCAAGGTATCCGTCTTTGTAGGCGGATACATCTCTTAGAGGCGCCACATTCGGCGTGAAGAGGTTATCCCAAGGACCTCCGGCCTTCGAGGTTCCGGTGTTTAAGCTCCACGCTGTCTGTCCGTCCGGCGCAACGGTTTCTGTCGCCGTATTTCCATCCGCGCCCGCATTTACGGTCAAGAGAGTTAAGTCATCTCCCCATGCCGCACTGACCGTTCTAGGCGGAGAAAACAAAGTAAGTAGCATCGCTGTCACAAGTAAAGATGCTAATAACCGTCTTTTTATCATGCTTAAATTTCCTCCATGCATCGTGTAATTGGGTTTTGAAGAGATCCCATAACTCTAACCTCTATACGATTAGCGCAACAATTCATAATAATTGAACCCCTCATGTGTGGCCTGTCAACACTTTCCCGCTTGTATGCCCGCCACCGCATCACCTCTACTCTTCCTTATGTAAAATATTTAAACAGCCCATCCGTCCACAATCGATCCGATGTTAGCGTTTTCACGAGCCCAAAAAAATAACAGGATTCAAAGAGCGATAAGCGTACGTGCAATAACGTAATCTCACTACTTCTTCTTATCCTGCAATCATTTCCCGATCACACTCTGTAAATATGTGGACTGATATTATCATACGAGTGTTGCAATAGAGTTCCAATGAGGCAGTCTTATCCTTTACGGGGGCAATATTACTTTCATGAACTTTGAGTTCGAATTTGCAAAAAGAAGAACGTATTGGCTTGGAGAAAGTCGAGGCTCTGACATCCTTGCTCTTCGCTAGTGGTTGGTAACTACAAACCTCCACAGCGGACTTTCACCGCCTAGTTAGTCGCCATGCGTGGCGCACAAAAAAATCCCCGGCGCATATAGACACCGGGGATTTCATTAGTGCTTGATGTAACGGTTGGTTTTACTCAGGTTCTGGCTTGGCTGGGAAGACACCATGTAGATTTCACAGCTTTGCTACGGAAGTAACGCCAGTAACGCTGTCTTAGCTTGGCCGTTTGGCATAATCGCGATAAAGTTACGTGCCATAGCGATATCTGCAGCTGATCCAGACGTGACAGCTTTATTGACGGCAACGGTTGCCGATGCCTCAAGCATTGTATTGTATTCGCCTGCCGTTAACAGATGTAACGCTGTAAATAAACTCGAATTCTTCAGGTGTCCGCCTTCAACTTCGAATGTGGTTCTGGTACCGTCAGACTCGTTCGATCCGTCAGAATCATTCAGCATGACCGATACGCCGATTCTTTCGTTCGCCAGCAGCGCTGCAGGTGCATTATGAAGCGTATTAAACGGAATTGTCAAAGCGTAAATCGTCGTCTTCGCAGCTTCATCTCTCGTAATATTGGCCACGATATTCGTGATCGGAGCAGTCGGTGCATTGGCGCCTGTAGGACGTGTCCATGCCCATACGACGTTTCCGCCGCCATTGCCCCGCGCGAATCCGAATTCATTCCGCGTCGTGCTGTTGGTAGCAGGATTGAGTAGATCGATGCCTAATTGCAAGCTATCCTGTTTCCATATGTCTCCACCAGTCTGGCTGCTATAGTGCACATCGTCCGTGACGACAATGTACGCATATAGATTGTTGTTGTCCCATGCGAAACGCGACTGTACGCTGAGGTCTTGCGGTCCACCCCATGTTCCCATCGTTACATAATCTTCGGTGTTCATTACATAGGCCGGAGTTGCAGCAATCTTCGCCGGGTTGTCTGCTCCGACAGAGCTTACCTTCTCGGCATAAGCCGAGTCAACTTTGGCCTTATACGTATAGGATTTGCCATCGTTGAGCTGTAGCTTGAAGGTGACCAGACCTGCAACATAATGCGGTAAATCTATCGTTACAGATTGGCCTGCCGCAAGACCGGCGAATGGAACCGGAGTGAAACCTCCAGCATACCCAGAGGGGGAAGCAATCGTTACTGTCCCCGGTGCAGAGGTTCTTCCTCCGACATTAAACTTAAAGTTTAATTGCTGTGCTGCTCCATTTTGAGTGATGTTGAACACGAACGGCTCCGCCGCCAAATCCGCACCGTAAATACCGTACGGGTTATTCGCTGGGGCGCTGTTTCTGAGACCAGATGCGTAATAGTTATTGCTTAGCTCGATCGATGTGCCACCTTGGCGCAGCATGGCATACACATTGTTATTCTGGCCGTTCTTAGACGGCTGGAAGTAAGAAGAGTACACATGTGCTTTGCCGGCAGTGACATCTATACCCGGATTGTCGCCAGGCAACTGAGTGAAGTTAGCTTGCTGGAATCGAACGATACCGTTATTGACGATCGCTCCCGCCACTGTCGGGCTTCCCCAGAACGCACTGTTGTATAGGACAAGTTCAGCGTTAGGGTGGATTTTGGTCGTATTCGCAACATCGCCCATTCTGACATACGATCTGTTCGGCTCTGTCGCGATGTTCGTATTAACCAATTCCGAGTTGATCGCGATGATTTTGGTATGTTGGTCTGCGTCTTCCACATAGAGCGCGTACGTCGTTCCGTCCGAACCGTGACCGATCATCGTCATCTTGCCCGGATATGCGAACTGGCCATTCCCGAGATTTCTCTTCAGGAAGTGGATGCCGTATACCGAACCGAACACGAAGTTGTTGAAGATCGTCTGATCTTCCACATCAGCGAATTTGAGCGCACTCATGTATCTTTGTACGAATCCGTACAAATCGCCTGAAGGTGCCGTGTATCCTTGACCTCCTGGAAGTCGCAATGCGTAATGCGGATTGAATTGCATATTGCGAATAAATCCGCCCTCCGCTCCGCCTCCAACCCAGATGCCTGCTCTGAGGAGCGTACCGCCTAGATAATCGACATAGTGGCCGTCGGTTTTGTAGGATGCGAGATCTATCCCTTTATCGCCTATAGGTATCGTTAAGTTGATCGCATATACGCCTGCCCCCTGTCCTTGTACCAAGAACGGAGCTTTGAGCGTTTGCTCAGGGTTAGTGAGATTGACGCTAGTGATATTGGCTTGCGTAATGATAAGTCCTCGTAGACCTGCATTTGACTTAAGCTGAATGAGAGAAGCTCCGTTCTCTCCCTGAGCGCCACCGGTATAATTGGTGAATATCGCCGTGCCGCCGCCTTGCGTATGGTGCTGTACATCCCATGTTCCTCTGAGCTCAACACCCTCAGGAACAATGACTGGATTATCCAAGCGATATCTTCCACCTGGCAGATAGATCGTGCCGCCGCCGTGATTCGCTTTAATATAGTTGAGCGCTTCTTGCAATCTCACAGAGATATCCACGGTCGGTGCGCTGCTTGTTAACGAGCGCGGGAAGTCAAGTCTGAGCACTGCGTCTGATGTCGGTTTTGGATGTACGTCAATATCTGTTTTGACATTCTTCGGAATCGGTTCGAACAAATATTCGACGTCATTGACGATCTGTTTGGTCGTGCTACTGCCGCCACCGTCTACGTCAAGGTTCAGGTTACTGATATGCGCGGCAAGGTTAGCGCTCTCGATGTTTAAGTTATAGCCTGAGTTCACCGACTTGAACGCCCCGAAGTTCGCTCCAAGATTGACATGGTTGCCAGCCTGCTTGAAGTTGCTCTGACTGACTAGTGCGTTGCCTCGGTTAAGGAAATTCAGCGCGTAATTGCTATATTGATCGAACGTACTGTCCTCGAACGATATAACTCCGCCTCTGGCGTTGCTTACAATTGGACCTTTGAATGCAACACCGTTGAATTGAACCGACGTGTTGAAGCGTTCGTCGAATTGTACTGCCGTATCGCCGCCGAATTCCGAATTGGAGATCAGCAGACCGAAGCCGTTGACGTTGTCAATGTACATACCTGTTACACTGTCTTCAACCTTCACTCCATAGAACTGCGCGTTCGGAGCTTCGTCGCCGCCAGGCTCTCTTCCGATCCACATCCCCGTCTTGTAGCCGGAAATGTTCAATCCCGATACGTACTCCCAGTCGGAACGGTGCATCATGAATCCGGTCGCATTCGCTCTTGTGTACGTTCTCGCGTTCGCTAGAGAAGGTGCGCCGCCCAGTCCCGAATTCGCCCAGTATTTCGGATTCACATTAACGTTCTCGATACGCCCAATGTCCGTACAGGTGTGAACCACGATGCCCTTGTAGAGAGCCGTCATATTGCTGTTCAGCACATAATGCATCTCGCTCGGCAGGGAGATGAAACCTCCCCAAGCGTTGACCAAAGTCACGTTATCCAGCGTCACGCTGTTTCCGGTTCTTTGATAGAACGTCCACGGATACGGAATGCCTTTGATGTTCTCAAATTGTCCTGTCTTCTGACCATCTGCGTTTCTCTTCTCAACAAGGGTTGTCGCATTAATATCCTGATTCGGGTACCATACGGACAGGTTGCTTACACCTGTGCCTTGCTCCATGTCGATGAATCGATCGGACACGTTCGCTACTTTTTTGCCGCCAGTCTGGTTCTCACGCTCGTCAGAGTCAACATACGTGTCATAGTTAGCGGAGTTATGTCCGGCATAGACTGCGAGAATCGTTCCGTCGATTTTGCCATCGTAACCAGCCGCATCCGGGTTATCCCATTCGCCGCGGAGCTGTACGCCTGCTCGCAAGTTTAATACTTGTTTGTATGAGTAGGTTGTATTGCCTGTCGTGCTTTTCACGCTGATTGTGCCGGTAGTTTCCGAACGGAACGCATAGGTCCCCGCTGGAATATACACTACGCCGCCGCCATCATTGTAAGCCGCGTCAATCGCCGCTTGGAATGCCGCTCTGTTATCGAAGTTAACTAAGCCTTCTGTCGCTGCCATCGCTTCTGTCTTCGCACCGAAAGCGAGTACGTTAAAGTCAGAGATCGCCCAATCCTTCGCGTCGTTCACTTGATCGATTGCCGTTCTCATATGTTTCGCGTAATCGTATCGATTCGGGACTGTCAGCACGAATGACTTAGTCTGGGTTACAAGAGCGCCTGCCAGACCTCTCTTTACCGTTGCCGTAAGCGTTACAGTACCGCCGCTGTCTGGACGGCTGGTCGGGATTACGCCTGCTGCGGTAATGAGATTAGCCGCGGATGTCGTCCATGTAATATCCGTCGTATTCTCACCCGTCGACGGAAGCACTAAGTTCGTTGTCACATTACTCTGAGATGTATTTACACCTTTGATTAGATTCCATGTCAGTTTGTTGATCATATTAGCTACTGCACCCTCGTCGGTTCCGATACCTGTTCCGCGAACGACAATATTAAAGGTTTTAACAACCGAAGTTGCCGTACCTTTGCTTATTGTCGCCGTAAGGGTTACGGATACATTATTTGCTTGGCGATTAACAGCGCCGGTGGTGCTGTTGATAACCGTATTATTGTTAGATGTCCACACAATGTTCGTGCCCGCCGAGCCTGATGCGGCAAGAGTCAGATTGGTTTCAACCAAATCTTGATTGGTATTCGCGCCTTTGATCGCGTCCCAAGTCAGCGCGTCTGAAGCAAGCTGTATCGCTTCTGCATCCGTTGGAGCAATTTCGGTTATTCGAATGCTCTGAATGATTGCTCCTGCTGTAGCGAAACGTAAGTGCGCGCCTTGGTTTTGTGCGCCTATCGCGAAGTTAGATCCGTTAAGCACAACTTGTGAAGTTACCCAAGTGTTGCCGCTTCCTGTCGCCGGAAGGCTCGCTGATCGATACGCATCATACCCGGAGAAACTGCCAGGATATATGGTGTTGTAGTGTAACGAAATACCGCCGGTCGCGCTCGGTCTCCAGTATTTGACCTCTAATTGGACCTTGTTGACTTGCTTAAGCTTAAGGTCATCTACAATGACGTACATGAAGTCGCCTACCTGCGCAGAGCCTACACCACTTTGTGGCGCGACTACCACCGGGGTAATGTCTCCGCTCAGGCTGATGCCAATGCCGTTACCTTGAAGCTTGTTGCCCGATTGAACGAATGTGTTAGCATCGTTGATGTCAATGAACACTGTAGCAGGCTCGGCAGCCGTACGGAGTACGGTCAAATTAAACGTTTTTGTAACAGGCGTTCCGCTGCCTTTGGTTATTGTCGCCGTAAGGGCTACGGCTTTGTCTTGGCTAGCGTCGCGAGTTACACTGCCAGTTGCTGTATTAATGATACCTGTCGGTGTAGCCGACCATGCGATAGAAGTACCATTCGTACCTGTTGTCGCAAGCGTCAACGCCGTTTTCACTTCGGATTGAACGGTATTCGCATTTCTGATCGTGTTCCAAGTCAGATTAGCGGCTGCATCCGCTATGGCCTGACTATCGGCATTATACTCGACTTGAACTCTTGTATGCGTTCCTGCAAAAGGATACTGCGTACTTTGAGCCGTGCGAGCGAATGTATAGTAGATGTTCCCTGCTGGTTTCGTTAATGTCGCGGAATACACGCCTCCACTCAGAGTACCCGTCGTCCAATCCCCTGCTGCAGGAGTGCTGCCGGTCGTGTTGATCGCGAACTGCACAGCCTGACCGTTCGTCGGCGCTGCTGACGATAACGTTACGTTGCTAGCCGTCACAACAGCTGCGGGAATCGGTCTCGGTGAATCCGTAGTGCTCTGGAAGCGCGGGTTCTTCATGTAGATGTCGCCTTGGGGCAGAGCTGCCCATTGCAATTGCAATCTTCCTGATTCTACCGTATCCAGATTAACGGGATTGAAACCATTAGGAGAATTGGCTGCTGATAATTGTGCAGCTACCGTAATCCATCCGTTAGCAGGTCCATTTCGCATTTCGCTAACGTTAAGATTAAGACGCGAATTGGTGTCAATATTATTGCCGCCTGCCGATATGGCAATCCAGTTGTTCCCGTTGAAATTCAATAGATCCGCATGCGTAACAAACATATCAAATACAAAATATTGATTCGCGTAACCTAATAGATCCTGGTTGCCGCTACTGTTAATAAAGCGAGCATCCCAGATCCGTTCGATGCCTGCGCCGATTCTTCCAGCGCCCAGCTTGAACGCATTGTTGCCGTCCGGTGCAACAGCATTTGCTCCTTCATTCGAATTAGGGAAGAATGTCGCAGCCTGAGCGTTGACCGCCGCCGGCGCAGCTTTCACCGTCACAGTGAAGGTTTTCGTAGTACTTGCAGTGCCCTTCGTTATGGTCGCTGTGAGTACGACGGTTTTGTCTACTTCTCTATTCAACAACCGATTGACGATTCCGATGCTGCTAATTGCCGCATTGTTCGAGGTCCATGCGACGTTCGTTGTTCCTATTAGCGTCGGAAGACTAAGTGCTGATTTCACATCGGTATTCGAAGTATTACTGCCTTTAATCGTATCCCATGTCAGAGACGCTGCTGCATTATTAACCACTGTTTGATCGCTAGTAGATGTTACCGTAGTTCTTGTAGATGCGCCGATGAAGGGATAACTGCTGTTTGCTTTCGTGCGCGCGAATACATAGTAGGTAGTTACCGAGGGTAATGTGGCGAATTGATATGAATACACGCCACTATTGAGAATTCCATCTGCCCAACCGGATGTAGGAGCATTCCCATCTTGGCTTATTGCGAATTCTACCGCTTGCCCGGTAGCGGGTGCGTTCGTGGATGCTGTTCTCGTTGCTACGTTAAGTGCGGGGACCGCTGATGGTGAGAGAGGAATGCCTAGATTGCTTTTCTGGAAACGCGGATTCTTGATGAAGACCGGGGCGCTAGGGACACTCGTACCCCATTGCAGATGCATAGCCAGTCTGGTTACTTTGTCCAACCAAGCGTCATTGAAGTTACCAGCTACGGTACTTGAAGACGATAATTTCGTATAGACCGTCGCCCATGTGCCCACCGCTGCATTCGTGACACCGCTTAGATTAAGCTGGAGACGAGAATCATTGTTGAACTTGTCACTAGAGGGATTGCTGTCGCTTACGATGACGATCCAGTTATTTCCTTGCATACTTTTGAAGCTCTCACTCGGAACGTACATCTCGAATACAAAGTAGCCGTCCTTATAAGCAGATACATCTCTTAAAGGCGACACATTCGGCGTGAAGAGGTTGTCCCAAGGCGCTCCGTTCTTCGAGGTTCCGGTATTCAGGCTCCACGCTGTCTGTCCGTCCGGCGCAACGGCGGATGTCGCCGTATTACTATCTGTACCTGCATTTACGGTTAAAAGATTTACGTTATCTCCCCATGCTGCGCTTACTGTCATAACCGGAGAAAACAAAGTAAGTAGCATCGCTGTCACAAGTAACGATGCTAATAACCGTCTCTTCATCATTATAAAATTTCCTCCATACTTCATATTTTTTAGGTTTTGCATAGATCCCTTAGCTCTTTAGCCAACATTTAAGCTAGCAACTACTAAACCTTTCATGCGTTGTCTATCTACTCTTGATCAGCCCCCTGTGTGAGAATCATTTTTTACCGATCTTGGTAAAGCGCGTCCGTCCACAGTCGATACAATGATAGCGTTTTCAAAAACTCAAAAAAACAACAGGATTCAAAGAGCGATAAGCGTACGTGCAATAACGTAACCTTACTACTTCTTTTCATCCTGTCATCATTTCCCGAACATACTCTGTAAATATGTGGACTGATTTTATCATACGAGGGTTGCAATCGAGTTCCAATGAGGCAGACTTATCCTTTACGGGGGCATTATTACCTTAAATCATTCATCAGTCGCTGGATGGGTAAATAACAAAGGACGACTATGAATAGCCGCCCCTAATTGAACGATGAGCAGACACTGACTGCTCATCAAGAACATGGCTCCTCTCATGAAGTCGAGTATCTTAACCCCGAATCAGCGTGACCTTAAACACGCTTCCTGATTCGGAACTCGTCTCCAGTTCAACGGTCCCCTGGAAATATGCAAGCAAATGACGAACGATCGATAGACCTAGACCAGCCCCGCCAAGCCTGCGTGCCCGTGACGAGTCGGTTCGATAAAACCTCTCAAACACCAGCTCCTTGGACTGAGAGGATATTCCCTTTCCCGTGTCCGAAACCCGAACCACGACCCGTCCATCTTCATGCACGACCTGCAGAGTAACGTTCCCATTTGGCCGATTATACCGGATGGCGTTGTCCAGCAGATTTCGAAAGACCAAGAATAAGAAGCTTTCTTCCCCCTTAACCAAAGCGGCGCAAGGCTCCATCAGATGAAGCGTCACCCCGTATTTGACTGCCATCGGTTCCATAAATGAGATTGCCTCTGCGAGAATGGGTGCAAGTTCTACGACGTTGTGTTCTTTATCCGTCCGATCGTATGTTCCGTCAGCCAGCAGCAGCAAATCCTCCGTTAAAGATTCTAGTCGCGAAAGCGTCCGCTCCGTTGTCTCCCTGTAATCGCTCCATTCGCTTGGATCAATGCCGTCGCTGTCTCCGGCTACTTCAAGATTCGTGCGCAGGATGGAGAGCGGCGTCCTTAATTCATGCGCGGCCGCGGAAACAAAACGGGCCTGCTGATTAAAGGAGTGTTCCAGCCCGTCCAGCATCGTGTTAAATACGATCCCAAGCTTCTTCAATTCATCATGGAGCAGGTCAATCTCTAGACGTTTGTGCAGGGTGGTCGCCGTTATTCCGGCAGCCGTTTCGCTCATCCGTTTCACGGGTTTCAGGATAATCACGGCGAGCCAGTGCGAGCTGAGAATCATGCCCGTTAGAACGACAACCAAGCTTATGATTTGCCCCTGCAGCTCGGATACAATTCCGTAAACGGAGAAAAAAGACTCGATACCCACATATAAAGTAATCAATATCGCCAAAAAAAGAATAGAAAACAGCGTCACTCTGGCACGCAGGGAAAGCCGGTTCCATCGTCTCATGTCGTTTCCTCTTTCTTCCCAGCCGTGCTCGGAGCCCATTTGTACCCATAACCTTGAACGGTCTGAATATACCTTTCTCCTGTCTCCGGATCATGTTGCGAGAGCTTTCTGCGCAAGGAATTGATGTGAACCCGGACCGTTGAGGTAAGCGGGTCCGCATGGATATCCCAAACATGCTCAAGAAGCCTTTCGGACGAATTGACCTCGCCGGGATGCAGCATCAGATATTCGAGCAACCCGAATTCTTTTCTCGTTAATGAAAGAAGAACGTTCTCGAACCAAACTTCCTTCGTTTTGGAATCAAGGGTAAGCTGATCGAACTGCAGGACGGTGCTTTTAACTGGTGAACTACGCCGAAGGAGCGCCCTGATGCGGGCAAGCAGCTCATTGAACACAAAGGGTTTACGGAGATAGTCATCCGCGCCTGAATCGAGTCCTTCCTCCACCTCGTCCGGATGGCTGCGCGCTGTCAGCATGAGGATAAACACATTGCTATGGTGCGAGGACTGGCGAATTCGTTGACAAAGTGAAATACCATCCAGCTCCGGAAGATTGATATCAAGGAGAATCACATCGTAATCATTGGTATCCGCCATCTCCCACCCGGTTAGCCCGTCAAGGGCGATATCCACTGCATAACCTTCCCGTCTTAAACCCTTGGCTAACGCACGTGAAAGATCTTCCTCATCTTCGACTATGAGGATTCGCATGTCACCACCCCTTCCTACTTTTACAATAGATTATCACACATTTTCGCGATGCGAGGAAAATCATACGGTTTTCTAGAGCTTCACTTAACAGGAATTTAACAGCCCGATCATTATAATCAAAGCAAATCTTCCTTTTGCATGGGGGATGTTTAACAGAATGGTAAGAAGGAGGAGTTCTTTTGCTCATTGAGGTTGTAACAGCTGGACCAGGGTGTTCAATTTGTCAAAAAGCGTTAAATCTAGTTAAGCAAATAGCGGCGGAATATCCGCAAATCGAGACTCAGGAGTTACATGTGGTTGATCAGTTTGAACGTCTCCAGGAGCTGAATATTTTCAGCGCCGGAGCGATTCTCATCAATGGGAAAGTCGAATTCGGCTCTGTACCCTCACTGTCTAAGCTTCGCGAACGCGTATATGAATTGTTCAATCCCGAAAGTCATTCACTAGATCAAAGGAGAAACTAATGGAAGAATTATATCATTTCACTATTGAAGGCGGCATTTCTGCCTCTACTTACATTCTTGTGTTCATCGTCGGAATCGTGAGCGCTATATTGGCATGCTATATGCCTGTGCTTGCTATGTTTGCGAATTATGTCCAGAGAGGAGCAGCCGGCGATAAAAGAAAGGCCGTTCTGCTAGCTGTCAACTTTATATTGGGTATGGTTGTCACTTCGCTGTTGACTGGTCTAATCATCGCGCTGCTCGGCCAACAGTTCCTGCCCTTTGTCGAGAAATATCGTTTACTCAACTGGGTTCCGCCTCTCTTTGACATATTGGCTGGACTGCAATTGCTTGGCGTCATTTCATTCGCAATGCCTACTTTCCAAAAGTCGCCCGGCCGGCCGGAACTCCCCCAAGGCAACGCGGCCGCTTTCAAACTAGGGATTCCTTATGGACTTGTCATTTCGCCTTGTGCAATCCCCACCTTTTTTGCGCTGATTAGCTATATTGCACTTCAGGGGAGTCCGCTTCACGGAGCGTTGCTCATGACTACCTATTCGTTAGGGAAAGGCGTGATACTCGCGGCTGTTGCAGTCTTTTCCATTTCCATTCTACGCAAATTGGCAAAGTGGGGCGGTCCTGTAAAAAAAGTTGCCGGCTACCTCTCGATCGCGATTGGCATCGTTTTTCTGATTATTGGGTTTATAAAATAATAGGTAATAGTGGGAGGAGATTCATTCATGTCATTAAATCAATTGCTAACAGAAATGAAACAACAGTTCATCGCCCATTCGCCCGCAGAAGTCCAAGCCGCGATGTTCCGTTCGATCCGGGAGCAGCAGGAGTCGGGAATCCAGTATGGCCTGCAGGAGGGGCAGAAGGCGAAAGATTTTTCGCTGAAAAACGCGATGGGCACTCCCGTTCAATTGTACGACGAACTGGCCAAAGGGCCTGTCGTTCTAACCTTCTACCGCGGAGGTTGGTGTCCTTACTGCAACTCCCAGCTCCGGGCATATCAGAAAGTGCTGCCGGAGATTAAAGCGCTGGGCGCCAGGCTCATCGCCGTTAGCCCGCAAAGCCCGGACAACATGCTGTCCCATCAGGAGAAGGAAGAACTGCAGTTCCAGGTGCTGAGCGATACCAACGGTCTGGTGGCCGCCTTTTACAATATTTTGTACGACGTACCGCCGTACATGCAGGAGATCATGACGAACCTGTTCCAGCTGAATCTGGCCGAATACAACGCGACCGATCGGTGGATACTCCCCATTCCTTCMACCTTCATGATCGACGAATCCGGCATTATCCGCTCTGCTTATGTCAATCCGGATTTTATGATGCGCTTGAATCCTGAGGATATTCTGGATGAATTAAGGAAGTTGTGAACTGCCCTCGTCACGACTCAAGACAAAGAACCCATGCGCCGACGACGCATGGGCCTTCTTCTGTCATGACTTATGCCTTTCACTCCACAAATCCCCTGCTGCTCCTACCTTTTCCGTTACACAATATATAAGATATCAAATCGCCCCAGCACCTTTATGCTGGACGTATTGCTGCAACTGCTCATAAATATCCCTCTTCAACTTGGCCAAAACCTGCTTTTTCATGTTCTCCTTTTGCAGATAGTTTCCAAACAACCTGTTCTGGATCTCGTCTTCGCTTTTAAATAAACCCGGGAAGGCTTTATGCACATCCTCTCGATACAAATCGGAGTAAAATCTGAACCTCTGCAATATCTCAAAGGCTACATCGTTGTGAGTTTTATACAAACTTTTTAAACCTAACACGTCTACGTTACGTGTTACGCTCGGGTCCTCAGTAAGCGAAACGGACAACAACCTCTCCTCGAGAATCGACTCTACGTCTTGAATATTGAAATGGATCCGAAACAAATTTTCCATATCCTTATGCTCATCGTAGGGCGAAGCGTCTATGTCATCCGTCCCTTTCGTATGATTGCAGCTGGGACAGGAGGGGATCAAATTAAAGAAAGACATAGCCAAAAACGGATACTTGAACTTATTATGAAAATGATCGAGCTGACATGTTCGTTTTCTTCCACGCGCTCCTCTGTCAATATTGCCTATATGATTCCGATTGCATAGCGGGCAGACGCGAATACCAAGACGGTCTGTCATAACAAGAGCATTATAGCCTTTATTTCCAATAGATTTTTTCCGTAATGAAAATTTATCTTCATACATATTTACCAAGTATTTAATATAATCAGGATAAACACCTGGAACTCCACACTTATTCCGTATCTCTAGAAGTTTTTGTGGCTTAGCCGTGATTACCAACTCTAAATTATAACTGCTGTCAAAGCTGCCAAACCAGTTATCGAACATATCCGTTTGATATTTTCGGCTTTTTCCAATATGGTCGGCAATTTCATTATAATGTTCCTTAGCCAGCTGGTCTTGTTCCGTATCATAGATGTTAATCATTCCGCTCCTCCGGAATGCCGAGGCGTTTCATTTCTTGCTTCCAAAATTCGTACTGCTGCCTCGTGCGCTCCTCTTGTCTGCGCTCAGGTAATAAGTTGTTATACATTTCCAACAATTTCCCCGAAAGTACAGGCTCGCCAATCAAACGAATTACGTCAAGTAAAGACTCAAGCTCTGCTTTCTGCAGTGGTTGCACTTGCTTTTCTTTCACGAGCTGTTCATACTGCTCATCCTCTAGTTTCTTGAGGTCCCTGATCACACCGTTAATTTTATCCTGCGCGAACTCACCGAAAGTGGATTTCATAAAGAAGCCTCTTTTGTACAAATCATGAATATTGGCGGCGAATGTTGATTTCATCTCGTCTCCATAAAGTCCATCCGATACCGTCGTTTTCGCGCCATCGCGTTTCAAGTAATTGACGCTTGAGGCGGGCAAATCGGAAAGCAGGAACGGGGAATGCGAAGTAATAATGATCTGGACACGGCGATTCGGTCCATAAATGGCCGACAAGAAACGAATTAAGCGATTAATAAAGACTCGCTGCCATTCCGGATGGAAATACAGCTCTCCCTCATCTATTAGCAATATTACTTTTGGGGTAAGGTAGACATTGCTGCCGAACGGTTGTCCGTCCGCTCTTGTATACAGTCGCGAGAGCAGGTTCAGGAAAGCTTTCTCAC
The DNA here is from genome assembly GCF_056396205.1 of Paenibacillus sp. 05T425. Taxonomy (NCBI): domain Bacteria; kingdom Bacillati; phylum Bacillota; class Bacilli; order Caryophanales; family Paenibacillaceae; genus Paenibacillus; species Paenibacillus sp. 05T425. The sequence goes on along the minus strand of NZ_JBFTLA010000011.1, from coordinate 104,451 downwards.
CGGAACTCAACGGCCAGTCGAAATCCAGGTACGGAAATGCTTGATAAGAGCCACGGTACAACTTAATGAATCGGTGTGATTCACTCGACTTAACGGACTGAGCCCGCACCGGAATCGTGAAGGTCGAGTCGGTCCAGTCTTTGGGATCGACGGCGTGTGAAAACTCAGTGAAAACATCGACCATTCCATTAAGGTGATCTATCCAAGTCCTATCTTCAGGTGTTACAGACCTGTTATACATCGCTTGGAAGAACTTCTTTGTATAACTCAAAAAAGATTTCTTACCAGAAACAACGCTTGTAAGATCCATAAGAGAATCATTTTCCTTTAACAGATGCTCGTTCATGTAAATCGATAATTCCTTCAAAAAGCTACGAAATAACGCCCGATGGGCACGGTACTTGAATAATTCCCGTTTCGCCAATATCCGATGATCATTTGAAGGTTGCTGTTGAATCGATTGCACGATTTCGATCAATTTATTATCGACATATTCATGTATCTGACTATAGAAATAAGCAAATCCACCTAAGCTTTTGTCGTCATTTGCATCGAACTCTCTGATCCTAACGATTAGCTGTTCTGGAATTCGAACGGGTAGAGGCTCGTCGAACGTATTCGGGAACTCATGTACAAGAATGACTTGCCGATTCAAATCCTCGTCCCGATGCACGTCGAGCAAGTGCTGCTTCTCCATGTCCATTCCCTCCTCCATCCGTCGGACTTTATCTTTACGGACAAGGTAGTTCGTAGATAAGTTATAGTAGTTATTTAACTGTTCTTCATATGTATGGTCGAATATACCCGAATAAAATATTACCGAGCTCTCCGGCAGCTTAAGTGAACTTTCCGCCTTCCTATACTGCTGCGGATTCGAGAGATAGCCATTAGGATCCTTCACTTGCAAGCGAGGGATAACAGAATCATCGTACAAGATGATGACATCGTTTCGCGCGTCCCGGATTACGACCAAAGCTTGGTATATATCCCTGTTTTGTGCTCGAACCAGTACGTATTTTATATAATCAAGAAAACGCGTCTTTCCAGCTCCGTTCTCTCCAACGATTGCTGTGATATTAGATATGACGGCCGAATCTTCCGCGGTTGTATCCTTATATCGGAAAAATCCCGGTATGTATTCAGGATTACGTGAAACAGATAGAAAGCCATCATTTGCATCGAATTCAAATCTCAATTGGGCATCCAACTGAAAGCCMTGTTTCTGAAAGGGCCCGTAGTCATTAAACCATATATACAGAATCTCCATCTTGTTCCTCCATACCGTCTAGTTAGAATTACTATTTTTGCGCCACAAGCATCCGTTTTTCAAGATCTTCTTTAATCTTTCCTATCATCTCAAGTACTTTGTCCCCACGGAAAATTAAAGAGGTCTCATAGCGACACCACTGGCTATTAGGCTTTCGAACCGCCGAGAGCCAATTAAACGAGCCTTCAATAAGCATATCCTTGTCAACCCAGAGCGCCTTACTATGAACGCGCTTCGTAATCACAACTTGTACGCCCCATTCGGTTAACATCTCTTTTGCTCTTATGAAATGTGGGAATAATAAACCATGGCGTTTATTCAGTGCCTCATCGGTGTAAACCACAATCTCTATCCCTTTTCCAATGGCCTCCTTGCACACTGTTTCCAATCCGTCAGCTTCCAATGCATTCGAGGACAAAAATGGAGAAACAATATGAACCTCCTTATTGGCAGTACGAATACTATTAGCAAGTATGGTTCGATGTCCTTCCAGATCTCGAATATGATCCACTGGCAATGCAAGGCGCGTTTTGTAGTACATTGGCATCTCTACGTTTTGGATTTCCTGTTCTTCTAAAGCAAACAGATAACGGGCTAATAGACCCGATGGCGTATTAGCCGACGGATCGAATATACGCATATCCCCAAACACTAAAAAGCTATCTTGTGCGCGCGAGACGGCCACATTCAACATGTTTACACCTGCATCAAAAAAGAGAGAGGATGCGGAATTCCCATCATAGACGGGAGAAAATAAAACTACGGGCCTTTCTGCTCCTTGCAGGGCATGCACAGTCCCGACCGTAATATTTTTCATAGCTTTTAGCTCGGTTCTAGCCAGCTTATCCAGTATCAGCTTTTTTTGTTGGAAAAATGGCGTGATGATGGCTATAACCTGATCTATCGTTTTCGAATCAGATCCATCCTTAGCATAAGGTTCTGTCAATAGATCCTGATTGCGATGAATCCAACTTACAATAGCGTCAGCCTCTATCTCGTTATAATAGCTCCCATTTTTTCTCTTCGCTTCTCCTGGGATATGGGCATATCCCATATGCGGCAAGTGGTAAGAGGACAGTGATGGTCTCTTTGGTTCAAGTCTTCCTTTATAAGCCAGTTCATTACAATAGTTAATAATTTCCGGAACGCATCGACGATGCTCCACAAGCCACATCCCACCGTCGTGTTCGGACAACGTATACTTCGACTTTCTTCTAGCTGCCAGCATAACCGAACCGCCAGACGCCGTAATCCCTTTCTCGCTACTAAATTCGAATGCAACTTGCTCATCATTGACGACGCCATACTCTAATAGATTCCCTACATCTATAGCAACGGGAATATTCCATATCGGTTCAATTTGCAAGATATCACCTACAATCAACGCTTTCTTTGCCAGAGCAAATGAGGCACCTGCCAATTCCGGCGTTACTTGCCCAGCCTCGTCGATAATCAATGTATCTATGAACTCGTATAAATATCGGTCGCTTCCCTGCCATGCTTTAAAAAAGGAAGGCACCATAAATAACGTCGTTACGAAGCACGGAGTAAGCTTAGCATAACGTCTCCATAGCTTTTGCTGACTATTGATCCCTTTCGTTTGCTTAAAGTTGGGATCATTTAACATGTCTCTTGTCTCTAATATCCATCGCCCTTCCCAGTAGTGAACGGCAAGCTTGAATGCTTCATATCTTAAGGTTCGGTCCAGTAATGCTAATGGATCGTTATCGATTCTGCCTTGCCCTTCTTCATCAGGAAAGTACATTAAGATTTCGTCAATCATTTGATTTCTATGCTGGTCAGAGCTTTGTCTAAGAAGAGACAGCTGTTGCTCATCTTGCTCAGCCACTCTACAGCTATCTTCGATATTCGAAATAGCCTGTTGAAGATTTGCTATTGTATGATTAAAGTAAGTTCTAACTTGATCCTCACTTGCCGCATCATAGATTCCTTTAGATTCGAGAAACTTCCGATCTCTGTCGTTTTTGATCTTTCTAACGATCGGAATGAACAAAAACCATTTAAGTGGCCACTTGTTCATATATTCACTACATTCCGCATGTAGTTCCTCAGTCGTTTTTAACCCCAATTTATGTTTGTTAATTTTCTCTGCAGCTTGTTCTTTAAAGACTGCTATGCCTTCGGGATACTTATTGTTTAGGTCTCCTTCGAATTGGAGTAGTCGATCATAAGTATCAATAATTTGCTCCATACGGTTCACACAATCGACTAGACTTTGATGAAGATAATCAACTGCATCTTCTACTTTTACGAATTGTATACCGCTGAATCTAGTTGCATGCTCTAGATACTCGTATGCGGCTTTAGATACATCATCTAAATTTTCTATACTTGCAAGTAGACCTTTCTTGCCTGAAGAGTCCATTTTAATGGTTTGCCAATGGGGTTTTAACTCTTTTTCTTTTTTTATGCTGGAAGCCAAATACGATCCGTATCCCTCTACTTGAGGTATCCACCGTCCTGCTAGAGGATGCTGAACCTCTTGTATTTTGGCGAAGCTTTCAATGACATTGGTTACGGGTTGATTATTAGAAGATGAAACGACCATGATTGGTGGCTCGCTCTGCTTTAACGCGGCTTCAATCCATGAAGTCGAAATGACGCTCTGCAAAAAAGTCGTTTTTCCTGTTCCTGGTGGACCATTAAGGGCTAACAACTCCCCAGTATCAATGTTAACCCAGTTATGAATCGACTCTCTTTGCGATGCCGATAACGGGTATTGCTGCCCCATCTGCCCATAGTGTCTGGATGATGTTCGAAAGGAATTCTCTATGGACTCGGCTGCTTCTTGAGGTCGGTCTTCTATTGTGGCAAAATGGTTCAGCAGTGTCGTCGTCGGCTTGTTTTCTCGAATATGATCGTAGAGCATCTGTACAGCCGTAGTCGTTCCTGACATCTGCTCATTACACAAAATATAGGACTCTGTGGTTGGAGTGTATTGCTCATGATTAAATTCATTTAGTTCCATATCAGTTAGCTCAGAGAACATCTGAACCGTATGAGCCCAGTAGTCCTTCMAATTATCGAATTTAAAAGGTTTTTCCGTAAGAAACTGATMGACTGCGCTAAGTGTGCTAATAGGAAAAACGCCACTCAAACAAGGGTCTAAGTAGTCCCTTGGAATCCATGGATTCTTCTTACTCGCTACTAGTAAACGACCTTCCTTATTAAGAAGGGCTGGAACCCATAGGGGAGTCAGCGTTTCTGGGTGATTGCCTTTGCTTCTGCTGTGTTCTTTTTTGATGTAAGCAATAATGGGACATAAGAGAACCGGAATAGAAGATATTTGATTATTTTTATAATTTTGTCCAAATAGTTTAACTGTGGTTTCGTGGGGAACTGTCCCAGTCTTAATATTATCCAAATCTATTGAAATAGAACTTTTTTTCATATTATCGAAATTCGGATTTAATCGGTCAGCATCGGCTAAACTGTTGCGCCAGTAATCTAATGTGTTCATCGTTTATTTAACCCATCCCTTATTTAGGTAAAATTACCCTTATGGAAATTAAATTCTCCACCGTTCTACACAATCCTGCAACTACTGACAAAATTGGAAAAGCCGCAGCTTGGAGCTGCGGCTTTAATCTCTAACTCATCTATATTCTTTACTTTCTTCATGTGTTTATTGTTACCTAATGTTTGCAATTCAACATCCTCAAAAACGGAACATCCGCAGGAGCAAACGTATACTCCTCGAACTCCTCCGTCCCAACCCATCGATAATCATCATGATCCGTCAGCACGATCTCCCCGCTCACGAATCTCGCTTTGTATGCGATAAGCTTGATCATCACCGTCCCGTAATCATGCTCATTTACGCCGACATACGAATATGGCTCGATCGTAATGCCCATTTCCTCCAGCAGCTCTCTACGTAAGCAGTCCTCTGGCGATTCGCCCGGCTCCAGCTTGCCACCGGGAAACTCCCACATCCCCTCCTGCGACTTCCCTTTGGCTCGCCGTGCAATCAGTATTCGACCCGCTTCATCTTCGATAATGGCAGCTGCTACCTCAATCATTTCCGTTCACATCCTATACAATCACTTTGTTCGCCACTGGCACCAGCGCCGCAGGCATGTCTTCCTTCAGACGCCAAATGATGCTCATCGGCTTGCTTCCTTCGTGCCTGACGTACTCAGCTTCACCTAAGAACACGAATGAAGCGGTGTAGTTGTTCTCCTCTTTATATTCCCTCACGAACAGTGCGATCCGGTTGCCCGTCTTCTTATGGTGGATGTATCGCTGAGCCGTATTCGTTTGCTCGGAAATCTTACTCTGCGTCTGCCAATGGAAGAGACGTTCATTCATCGCATAGTCCTCATACAGAGTCGATGGCGAGAAATCCTTATCCGACTTATTCAGCGTAATAAAGAAAATATCCGTCTTCTTGTCTTCAAAATATTTTACGCCCTCGCGGAAGCTCGGCGCTTTCTCCTCGTTCCAGTAACTGAACGCGGCTAACACCTGATCGGTTGAATACTTGCAGTGCAGATCGAGTGGACAAGCGTATGGCAGTTCATTCCTTTTGTCGACGAAATCGATATGAGTGCTGTTATATTTCAGGATGTCCAATACTTCATCCTTGAAAGCCTGGCAGTCCATAACCGACTGGATGCCGCCTTCAATTCCTTCAAAACCTAGATTCGCTGGCGCGGTCCGATAGAAGGTGTAGTAGAACACATTCAGCATCAGCCGCTCTTCTTCCGACTCCGCCTGCGCTCCGTCATCCAAGTACGAGATTAAGAATTTCAGCAGCCTACGCGAATTCATGCTTAACAAAGCTGGAAGCCGCTTCGTCAGCTCATCTTCCTTGGCGAAGGTGTAGTCATCGAGAAGTCCCGCTTCTACCATCAGCCTGCGGAACATCCGATTACCTGTACGCCCGCCGTAGAACTCGGATAAGGACATGCCGTGATATTGAACGAAATTTTTAAGCGTCAGCTTGATCCCGGTATCTTCTTCAAAATACTTCATCTTGTTCACCAATCGCTTCCGGTTAGTCGTTGCCTGCTTCAGATTGCTGAGAATATAGTCCTTAGACTGCTTCTCCAACTGAATGAAGCTTCCGCGCGGCAGACTGGAGAAGCCATGCTCCACGTAATGCTGAACGGAATGCTTCGTTTTGCCGAGCAATGCACGGAACTTATCTTGGAAGTTATAGTCCTTATGAGCCTGTCCAATAAAATCTAGCACGGTCAAGCATTCTTTCCCGTCAGCCAACCGCAGTCCCCGTCCAAGCTGTTGCAGGAACACTGTTAAGCTGTCCGTCGGACGAAGGAACAGAACCGTGTTAACCTCCGGAATATCCACGCCTTCATTATAGAGATCGACGACAAAAATCATTTTGAGCTCGCCGCTCACCAGCTTGCCCTTCACGAGCTGACGATCCTCGTCGCTTGAACCGCCATGCAGCGCTATCGCAGGTATGCCCACATCTTCGAACACCTTGGCCATATACAACGCATGGTCGACGCTTACGCAGAAGCCGAGCCCTTTCACATCGTCCAAGTCGGTGACGTATTTTCTCAAGCTGTTCAAAATCTGAGTTGCTCGAATCTTATTATGCGTATACAGATTCTCCAGCTCTTGCAGATCGTAGCCGCGTCTCGACCATTTCACCTGCGATAAATCCACACTATCCGTCACTCCAAAATATTGGAACGGCGCAAGCAGCTTGCGATCAATCGCATCCGTCAACTTAATCTCCGCCGCGATCGTTTCGTCAAAGAAACGTAAAATGTCTTTGCCATCCATCCGCTCAGGCGTAGCTGTTAGCCCCAGCAATATCTTAGGTTGATAGTGAGCAAGCAGCTTCTGATAGGACGGTGCCGCCGCGTGATGGAACTCGTCCACGACCATATAGTCATAGAAATCCGACGTGGTACGCTCTGCGAGCTTCATAGAGTTAAAGCTTTGTATACTGATGAACAGGTGATCGATAGACTCCGCTTGATTACTGCCGACATGCAGCTCGCCGAAGTTCAGATCCTTCATAATGTAGCGGAACGTGTCCATGCTTTGCTTCAAAATCTCTTCCCGATGCGCAACGAAGAGCAGACGCGCTCTCGGATTGCGCTGAGCGAATCGCCTGTAGTCGAAAGCGGAGATGACCGTTTTGCCGACGCCCGTCGCCGCAACGAGCAGGTTTTTCATCCTGCCATACAACGTCCTCTGTGCTTCCAGCTTCTCGAGAATGTCCTTTTGGTAGTCATAAGGCGTAATGTCAAAATGGAAAGTCAGGTCGTTCCGCCCCTGCTCCCTCTTCTTGCCCAGCGCTTCCTTGAGCAGCAGATCATGCTCCTCATCGGAGGGATGGAAGGCCTTAAACTCCCGATCGTTCCAGTAGCTCTCGAAGGTCGCTTCGATCTTCTTCAGCACATCATAGGAATCCTTCTCGGTTACTTTCAAGTTCCATTCCAAGCCGCTCGTAAGCGCGGGATTGGATAGATTCGATGAGCCTACATATGCCGTCGTAAATCCGGTATCCCTTTTAAACATGTAAGCTTTGGCATGAAGACGCGTACGCTCCGTATCGTAGGAGATTTTGATCTCCGTGTTCGGAAGCTTGCCGAGCTCCATAATCGCCTTGTAATCGGTCGCTTCCATATAGGTTGTCGTGATGATGCGCAGACGACCGCCATTCGCCGTAAACTGCTCAAGCTGCTCCATCAGAACGCGAAGCCCGCTCCACTTAATGAACGAAACGAGCCAATCAATCTGATCCGACGTAACGATCTCATGCTTCAATTCGCTCATCATATTCGGCTCCGAATGCGCCCCGGTGAACAACGAGCTTTGCGATATCGGGGTTGTAGGTCGAAGAACCTTCTCGGCCCTAACACCTCGAATATGATTCAGCTTCGAATAAACGTAGGTAAGTACCTCGCCCTGTTCATCCAGCTGTAGCTCCTCGTACTCCGCTTGCCCTAAGCTATCCTTGAGGGTTGCAATTATATCATTACAGGTTCGCACCTGCGCGAAAATTGCTTCCTCATCATTGCTGTTCTGCTCACGTACCGCCTTCAGCGCCCTGCGTGTGACCATCGCCAAATAGTTCGAAAGCAGCTTCCTCGCTTCCTCGGCATCCAACGACTCCTTCCCGATGTCATACAGAGTCGAGTCCAGTTCAGCGAGTTGCCTCATCGTTACGTTGTTGATGATTTGTTCGTATAGACCTTGTTTCATGCTTCACCTACCCACATAGCAAGCATGGTTCTGCTTGTAATTCTGAAACAGCTTCAATTAAGATGCTTTTCCAATAGTAGCAACCGTTTTCCTCTTTGTTCTCTATGACTTTCTTTGTGAAATTAGTTTCGCTAACATGTGGGCAATTCACAACATGTACTTTTACCGTCTTGATAGGCTTGTCTTTTATTGTAATAAATCCCGACCCTACTATTAATCTCTCAAACTCGGGAAGTGTAGTAATACGGATCATATGGGCCTACCTCTCTCCTTAATCTACTTTGAGCTAGCCTTTGAAGCTTTTGCCCGCTCAATATGTTGAGCTCTATCAGCAGGGTCTGTTATATTAAGCGAAGCAAGTCTCTCCTTGATAGACCTAACTTCATCATCAGTAAATCGTGGAGATGGGTTCTCCGCTTTAAGTCTCGTCAGTTTCCGCTCAACGAACTCGGTGAGTTCCACATCGTAAACGATAAGCTCATCCGATCCGATTTTTTTCTTTCAGCTCAGGATCGATGTTAAACCTGCATCTCATCGTGAAGGAGATCATAGAATTGTATTTTACGTTTATGAAATCCGCTAATTGCTGCTCTACCGCTTTAATATGGCCATAGTTTTGCATCAACGGATTGTACATTTTAAACCGATTGCCAACGCTCCAATTCCGATCCTCGCACGTCCCTTTGATCTCGCCATTATAATTTTTAGTTTCAAGTCCATTCGCCAGTATTGTGATCAGTAACCGCCACACACTTAAGACCTTGATCTAGGCATCTTTGAACCCAATCTTGAGCTGAAACTTTCTTATCTTTAAAGCACTTACTGGCTGGCGTATGTAAATGAAGATCAGACTTGTACCATCTAGTTCCTTTGTATTCCAACTCTATTCCCCCTAGAATTTTCTACTTGGAGACTATATTCAACAATTAATTATTATATCCTTCAAAAACAGCCTAATTTAGACATTTCGAATCCATTCACTATATTTGTCAGACAAAGGTACGTCTAGAGTACTAAAACACAAAAAAAACGGCATTTCTGCCGTTTGATTATAAGGTATTGGTGGAGAATAGGAGCTCGAACCCCTGACCTTTTCGCTGCCAGCGTTGTATACACGGTGTCCTGCTATGTACCGAAGTATCCGAATGCCTGCTATGGTGCGGCTTTCGGACCTCGGTCTTTTTGCTGTATCCTTTGATCTCCGAAGACAATCCAGGGTTCGTGATCATAGATGTGATCACATTCCCTCCCACAGCAATAATACAATCATTTTATTACTGAGTCACAACTACTTCTCTCAGCAATTCAAATGCTTTATCCTCACTTGGATCATTCGTTCCCAGTTCACCACGGAAAGCACGGGCAAGTATAGCTTTTTTCATAAGCTCAATGCCATCAATTACATCAACGAGCTCTTTAGTACGAGTCTCTCTTTCTAACAAGACCTCTAAAATACGAACGATCTCCTCTTGTTCAGTAATATTAGGAATAGGAAGCCTCAAATCCTTCATTATCTTTATTGGTAATTGTGGCTGAGCACTACCAGTGGAGATATCTGATATCTGATTTGTGATATAACCTGTTCGAAATAACCAACAAAGAAAAGGCTTGAAGAAATCTACTCCTCCACGAAAGATAACCATACCTGAGTTGATCCGCAAATGCTCATAAGGAACACTCTCATCAAAATATGCTATGTTTCCTATCGTACCCCGAGTCGTTAAAACAATATCACCTTTTTCAAGGCGACCTTTCCTTAGAATACTATCTCTTTCTTTTGAGATAAATTGGAGTTCTTCAAAAACAAATCCATTTTTAGTTACATTCTTGGCATTCAGAAACAAACAATACCCTTCGATAGTGAACTCTTCCTTCTTAGGGTAGTTTTCACCTCTGTCACCATCAATAATTTGAATATCAGTCTCCTTAAGGAGACTAGTCGACCAACTATCCATACTCAAACCATGCTCTTCACGCCACTTCGCAGTGAGCTCCCCTGTGAAAGCTTTGTGTAGGATAGCAGCTTTACGTGTTTCAAAGCTATCTAAAGCAGTTTGGGCCAATTCCTCTGCCTGATCGAGCTTTGTAAACAGGCTTTCAATTCGGTCAACGATACGTTCCTGCTCGGCAAGTGGTGGAAGTGGATAACTCATTGTTTGTAGCTTAGATGCATTGACCCCAGGTTGTGCAATTCCTTGAGCTAACTCAGTAATCTGACCCCAATAGAGATTTGACTGCATGAAGTGATATAAATAATTATAGTTAAGCAGATTATTCAATTTAACCCTGATTAAATAGGATGCAAACACTGAATCCACATGTTCAGATATCAAATAGCTCTTGCCCGTAGTCGCTCCTGTCCTAGCGACTACAATATCATTCGGATCTAGTTTGAATTTGGAGTATTCAACTTGTGAAATCTCGCAGAAAGGGACGTTACTCCAATCTACTCCTCCGTCCTGAATATCAGTTATCCGCAAGAGCTTTGGACCAATTTCTTCGGTCGAAGATTTCGCTGTGTAGCCGTATTGAACCTCTTTACAAACACTTCCCAACTTTGTCCAGATCCAGTTCATCGGTAATTCATACGGATGATCATTATCAGATACCACTGCCTGATCCATCCATTGCTCTACCGATAAACTCTGTTTCTTACTCCTAGCCATTAGCGACTAACCTCCAATGACTTCAGTTCCTTTACTACGCTGAGGATCAAGTCAACGGCCTCTTCAAGTTGTGCTACGACTTCTTCTCCGCTTTCGATTGGATCTGGGAGATCATCATAGTCCAGAACACTATCATCACGAATAAGCCCTAAATCAAGGCTATTGTTCTTCACTCGGATTTGTTCCCGGGTATACACATTCCAACGCTCATCCTGTACCTGGTGACGGTCTTCCGCAGTATAAGCCGAAACAAACGAATCAAAATGCTCTGCCTTAAGTGGGTTAGTTTTACCGAACGATGGCATGTTGGTGCGCAAATCATAGATCCATGCTTCTTTCGTATTGTCCTTATCCGACTTGCCGCGCGTAAAGAATAGCACGTTGGTCTTAACACCCTGTGCGTAGAATATTCCAGTAGGCAGACGCAAGATTGTATGCAGATTGCATTTGTCCATCAAGTCGTTACGGATAGAAGCACCATCACCGTCTGCAAACAATACGTTATCAGGAAGAACAACAGCTGCACGTGCTTCATTGTTTGCTTTCAAGCTGCGGTAAATATGCTGTAGGAAGTTCAACTGCTTATTCGATGTCGGGTAAGTAAAGTCGTCACGTGTCGCGCGTTCGCCGCCTTTTTTCGTTCCGAATGGCGGATTCGTAAGTACGACATCAAAGTCCTTCATCGTCTTCCCTTGATTAGACAATGTGTCTCCTAGCTTAATTGGTCCTTCGATATCGTGCAGCATGGCATTCATCAAGGCCAAACGATGGGTTTCATGGACAAGCTCAGAGCCAGAAAAGGCATGTAACCGCTGAAAGTCTGCCTTGTCTGGTGGCAGAGCAAAGAGTTTATCCGTCTGATCCTTAACATAGCGGTCCGCTGCGATCATAAAGCCGAAAGTACCGCATGCAGGGTCATTACACCGTTCGCCTGGCTGCGGATTAACAAGCTTCGTCATTATATCGATCAAGACTCGAGGGGTAAAGTACTGGCCAGCACCAGACTTCTTCTCGTTTGCATTTTTCTCAAGCAAGCCCTCGTACAGGTTGCCTAGGCCTTCTTCTTTAGCCGAATACCAATCGAGTGCGTCAATCGAAGTTATGAGCTTCTCCAGGTTCTTCGGCTCATCGATATTTGAGGAAGCACCTGCATAAATCTCACGTACACGACCTTTGGTATCCTCGCCTAAGTGGTTGAGCAGATCCTTATAATATTTCTTAAGTTCAATACCTTTTGGCTTAAGCAGTTGATCCCAACGGTATTGCTCTGGGATTTGCTCTTCCGTCTCGGTTTCTTTGGCCATCTTCAGGAACAGGATATAGGTAAGTTCCGTTACATATTGATGATACGTAATGCCGTCATCACGGAGAACATTACATAGCTTCCATAGTTTAGATACGATCTCTTGGTTGTTCACGCTGATTGTCCTCCATCTTCAAATAAGTACTGATTCAATTCTGTAATAATGGTATCGAGTTGATCGCGGAAAATCTTATTCATACGATTATAGCCGCCTTGATTCTTGAATGCACCAGCGTTAAATAGATCACGATCCAATAACGGCTCGTGCAACAATACCGTTTCAATTCGCCCTAGCCAATCCAGCTCCATCTTACTGAAGGAGTTCTTCTGCTTCAGCTTGGTAATTGCATGTTTCGTGCGCTCTTCTCGGCTGACGAGTGCTGATCCAAGTGCTTCTTTACGAATAAAGCTAATGATATCCGCTGTAATGTCCTCATTGGATAGTTGCTTCCAAGCAGTATTCAGCTGCTGTTCCGTAAACCCTTCGCGATCCAGCTCCAAACGCAAGCTCTTCAAGCTTTCCCGCGTAAGATCGCTTGGCTTTGTACAAACGACTTGGAGAGCTGCGATTTTGTTCATATTGTTCGTAATGAATACTTTGAACTCATCCAAGTAGTCCTTAGGTTTCAATCCTTTACCATAACCGCGTTCATGAGATTCGAGCTTATCCTCTTTATCCGAAATCACCACAACCCTTGGCTTACCGCCGCCGCCTTCGTTCATGATATCAAAGACTTTCCGATGCTCAAGTACATAGGCTTTGGCCTCTTCAGCAGGCATATGTTTGACTTTCTCGATGAACTGGTCTGGTGTGTCACCTTGCGCAATGTCTCGGAAGTGGGCCATGACATCTTTGGTCATGTTCCTCTTCTTACGCTGCAGCTTCGCCACAATGAGATCAATTTGATTTTGAAGCTGCTTCTCTGTCGGCAACGTTTCAAGTCCATCCAACAAATCATCAAAAGATGTAGAAGGCTGGATCACGACTTGTTTCATTGTATTTAAATCCTTAAGTGATTCATATACACCAACAGGATCATAAATCTCAAAATGAGTCTTGCCGATCTCAGGGCAGAGACGTGTTGCACGACCCATCATCTGTTCAAAGAGGATACGTGACTTGACCCGCCGCATAAAGGCAAGAGTAGTAATCTTAGGCACATCAATGCCTGTCGTTAAAAGATCAACCGTAACTACGATATTGGGATAGCGTTCATTTTTGAAGCGTTTGATCGCTTCCATGACTTTCTTAGGATTCCCACCGCCGATGCTGCCTGTGATCTTCATGACCGCATCGTTGTCTACAGCGTAGGGCTCATAAATCTCTTTAAGCAACTTCACGATGACATCGGCATGGCTATCATCAACGGCAAAAATGAGTGTCTTCGCGTCGCCTTCTGGATTAATGTCCTTAGCAATCTCTGTCAATACGGTGCGATTGAAGTTCTCTGTGATGACCTGACGGTTAAACTTCTCCACATCAAATTTTAACTCATCATCAAGCTCGCCACTATTTGTAATTTCTCCCGTTACAGGATCATAAATCGGGACAACTTCACCTTTCTTATAGGTGATCCCTTCTTTGCTTAGCTTTGTTACAATGGTATGTGGCGCATCATGATCAACTAGGTAGCCATCGACTACGGCTCGACGGTAAGTGTAATTGAACACAGGCTGACCAAATATCTTCGTCGTTTGAATCGCTGGCGTTGCCGTTAAGCCAATTTTGACCGCATTAAAGTAATCGATGACCGCACTATACTTGCTCATGTAATCTTCTTGATTACGGTATAGCATCTCATCATCGCTCATATCTTTGTCCAGGATATAGCCGCGGTGCGCTTCATCTACAATAATAAGGTCATAGTCGGAAACCGCAGGAGTGGTTTCACTCTCATTATAGAGTACACGCTTGACTAAGCTTTGTACCGTGGCGACATGCACCTTGGTCTCTTTATCAATGTCTTTATCACTGAGCTCTTTGATGTTGTAGATGTTATCCAGTGTCATGAGCTCTTCGATTTTGACTTCCTTGAACACATCCTGTGCCTGTTCCCCGAGTGAGGTGCGGTCAACAAGGAACAAGATACGCTGGAAACGGCCAGATTTCAAGAAACGATACAACATCCCCAAAATCGTTCGCGTCTTACCTGTGCCCGTAGCCATCGAAAGCAGTACTTTGTCCTGTCCATTGATAATGGCTTGTTCTGCTGCTTCAATCGCTTCAATCTGGTATTCGCGAAGATTGAGGCCATCTGGGTCCCGCAACAAATCATAAGGTGTTGCGCCCAAGGCTTGATCTGCTATATCCGTATCCTTATTCAACAACTCTATAATGCCATCTGGGCTCATCCAGCCTTGGAGGGCTTTGGAGATATTCGATTGTTTACGCACATCGAGGAACCAGATCCCCGATTTTGTCTCAAGCTGCTTCAAGTACTTCCGACCATTCGTTGCAAATACAAAAGGTACTTTATATTTACTCCAATTACCCATCTGATAAGCAGCATGTTCTTCACTTACGGATTGTGCATATTCCTTGCACTGGTTATCGATTACGGATGGAATATCGGTGTATTGACGCTTCGCTTCAATAATGCCGACCATTTGAAGCCCCACGAATAAAGCGTAATCGGCATAACCCGATTTACCGTTGGAATTGTGTGTCGGCCATTCCGCAATCGCAAGGCTATGGCCTTTTTGTGGTCGAGTGCCTTTCGAATATTTCAAATGAACCGTATCTGCTTCCCATCCAACCTTGCGTAGCTGCTCGTCGATAATATATCTCGTCTGCGCTTCGGACAGTTGAAGCTGCTGGGCTGCGCGACTTCCTCTTGAGGTACGTTCCTCAATCGTCATCGTTTGGCCTACTTTAGCTTGTTCAGCAAGCTTAGTCAACTCTTCAATCCTAGCTTCTTTCTCACGGAGGATTGCTTCGTAATCAACCTTAGCTTGAGACTTTTCAAGAGGTAACACAAATCGTTCGGGATTATACTGCCAGTCTCCATAAGTTTGCATAAACCAAATGCTAAGCTCATGGGTCATGCCCATTAGAACTTTACATTGTTCAAGCGAATCATAGTTCAAATGCACAGCTTTATTCCGAGCCATGCGCAAGCTATATAAGATATCATCAATTTCGCGTGGTAGCAGTCCTTGACTCTTCAATAGCTTAATGCGATTTGCATGCGTGTTGTCGTAGCTTGGAGGTTGGAGTCCATCAAACTGCATCATGAGGTTGACGATTGTTTCACCCAGTAATCCTAACTTAATCAAGCATGAATTAGGATCCGAATAAAGATATTCTTCAGCGGTTGCGCCTATTTGAGCAAGTACAGGAAAGTTACTTTCTAAGAATGTAAAGTTAGACCCCATCCTTCTCCTCCTCTATTGTCATGTCAAATGTTATTTATTGTTAAGATCATTGATAAGCACGACTATGAGTATCCAAATAAAGCACGAAGCAGTTATTAAGTCTCAAGCACTATTCCTATTTCGTCATATAAAGGTCGAGTTCCTTCATCCGACAATAATAGGGGTATCGCCAACAAAATGCGGATTTCGTACGTTAAGCCGGCAATGCCCGTAAAATAAGCATTTTGCCGAACGCTAAGAATGCAGCACCCTAGAACCCATAATTACTTAATATCTAATTTCTTGGGTCTACTTCAATGTTGATTTTTTTTATGATGCTACTTTCGAAGTAAAAGCCATATTTGTAAAAGCCCAAAGCAGAGTTGTAAAAAACACAATATACATAGTGTAGATAGTAAAATTCCATCATTAGTGTAGATAAGACTTGCAAATAGTAGATCAAAGACTATCAGAATGCCAGAAAACGAAATTTCCACATAGTATCTTAAATCAGCTTTTCTTTGAATTAATATAAAACCTATAACCGCAATTAGATTAAAAATTGCATTGATACCGTATAAAAACCATGAAGTAAATGGTCCCCTATTCAATAAGAATAACCCGTTTTCAATTAAGTTACCATTCATAGCATCGCCGATTACAAACATGCAAATTGCTACTGGACTAAGCGTTAGGATGTATGTAAAAGTTAATAAAGTAGATAATCTAATAAATTGGGCTTTCGGTGTCTTATCAGGATCTTTACGTCTTAATATGTACGCAGTAATTACTAGACCAATTATGGTTACTGCCATTCCCGCAATTGCGCTAAACAATCCTATTGTAATTGCAATTTGATCACTTAAAGATACAATAGCCTTCACAGAATCCCAACTTTCAAAAATTTTTAGTATCACTCAAGTGTAATGGCTAGAGTGAATTTAGTTGTTCGTCGGAAAACACTGGTCTCACGTGCTCAATAACATGGAGCCGACAACCTGCTCGGTTATCGGCTTTTCCTTATTTTATAACGATATAATCTTTTTCGTTTTGAAAACGATCAAAGTGATTACTACCTTCTTCGAAGCGCTGCCAAGTAAAGGTTAGCGATTTATCATGTTTTAAAATTCCTTTCTCAACATCCAGTATCCAGTTTTCAAAGACCCAAGAAACATCTCCTGCGTTGTAGTAAGAAACGGATTGATACTTATAAGCTCCTGCGGATTTTATATTACCCTTCAATATACCAAATCCCTCATACCCATCTTCGCTATTTACCATCTTTATCTCTCCGTTATGGATATACCAATAACTAACCGTGCTAATATTGGAGCTCTCACAAGTTGAAATTGCGAATAAATCGGGATTACCTTCTACAATAAAAACTTCTTTATTGTCGTAATTAATCTGACGCTCACCTATTGAAAAGAACTTCACGTCCTTCGTTCCTTGTTCTACAATCGCTAGGTTATAACTCCCACTATATAGGCGATCCCCTTCCATTGAGCACGCCCACATCATATCACTTACTTGGATTTTTTCGGATTCAGAAAATACGTACACATCATAGGTTTGCTTATCACCGGTGTCAGACATTACAAATTTATAGACATTGTTCTTGGCTGCGAAAGCTAATCTCTTTTGAGCTTCATCATAAGCACTCTTTTTCTTTAATGTCTCAGTGATCATCGATTTCGCTTCATCTGAATCTATTAGCTTCTGTGCGCTTTCAAAGTGCTTAAGCCCCTCGTCGAATAACTGATTATTCAGCTTCTCTCTACCTTGAGCTATCTCTTTCCCCGCCAAAGACTGTTTATTCAACTGTTCTAGCAGTTCCATTTCCTTGGGAAAGGTAGCCTCATGTCCTGTTAAGCTTTCCTTGATGTCACTGATCACCTTAATCGACTGATCCCAATCCTTCTTATCTAAGAATACTTTATGATTCGTAATTGCTGCAGCAATCTCCTCTTTGAATACCTGCACCTGATCCGCTTTAGCTTGTTGAAGCAGTTCCTGAGACTCTGTTTTTTTTGGTTCTAACTCGGTAGCTTTTTGAAAATCTTTAATCGCCATTGTGTAATTCTTTTGCTCCATTGCTTCTTTCCCTGACTTTACAACATCCTTATATTCTTGCGAGGTACACCCCACAAGCAATGCCAAACAGCAAGCCAAAACAAAAACATATTTCTTCCCCATGATATTCCCCTCTTTTTATGTTTACAATATGTACTACACCTTCCTAATTTATCATACGACAGTGCATTAAAACTATCCGATTTCGAATATTATACTTATCAAACATCATTACCTATTTGCGCACCGGTTCACCGTCCCGAATTATAGGTAATGTAATCTTCATTACTGAAAGAAGAACAGACGAGAGTACAAATTCCCCCGTCTGTTCTTCTAGCTCTAGAATCTAATGAATACAGCTGTGCGCAGATATATTAATTTGCAAACTAGGAAATTGTGATTTTGGTTATGCAAGCTCATGATTCACCTAATTAAACACCCTCAAAATGATTCATTATCCTCATGAGACTCATGAATTGTACCATCGTCAGCTTCGAAAAATCACCAAAGGAAAGAGCATTTTCCTAAACGCCGAAGCTCCGCTGAAATGGATGTAACTCGTGGACAGGGCGTGTGCAGAACTCGGTTGCGAACCTCCTAGGATTTTCATGTGGGCCTATGATCCTCATTTCCAGCCTCATAATTTACTATCCCATTATAACGCTTAATAACTCCCCGCTAGTACCCCAACACCTTCTTTATTAGTTGAATCCAGTCTTCTCGCAGTTCCTTGGTGATCGCTTCTTGATAAACCTTTTTCTTTTCCTCTGACATAGCGCTCGGTAACTCCTCCTGCATTCCCTTAAGTATTTTCACATCTTGCTCACTAAGCGGACGGCTTCGCGAATGCACATGTTCTTTGTAGGTGGCAGCATCCATGCGCAAGACCTTTACAGGCCCCAACGTTTCTAGGTTCATTTGCATTTGCACGCCTGGGAGGTCAATGTCACCGGAGTAATGAATCGTACAATCCGAATTGATTTCGATACATTTAACAATAAAATATTTTGCCGCAGCGCGTGCCTGCCCTGAGGTGCATACGAGGATCGGAAAATGATCGGGAATCTGTTCAAGCGCCACCCCGCTTGTCTCCAAAAAATGAACGGTTTCATCTACTAAAAACGAAAACACAGATGGATTCTCAAAAACAAATAGGTCAGCAGGTTTGAACCAATTTTGACTAGCATGCAACTCACTCAAGTTCAGTGTTCTAGCTGCTGTTCCATAATGCTCATTCGGTATAAATGCATGCACATACGAGCTTATATCATCAGCCATAATCCCAGAGGCCCGATAAATGTATCTTCGCTTCATAAAATCAGGAACTAACAGATGATCGTTCCCTGTTCTTATGCCTCTCTTTATTTGTTGGGTATGGATATCTTCTAAAGCATGCCATAACAATCTGCCTGCCGGAAATTTCATATCAAAAGCATGTGGGTCTCCTTCTGTAATTAATTGTGCGAATATTGGAAGATGCACCCACGGGACATGGCTACCTAACTCTGCTAACATTTTGTCGTTTTCAACAAGTAGAAACCATAATGCTTTTAAACAATAAAATATCATTACAACGGAATCGGTATTTGTTCGCATAGCATGCTGGACAATTCTGTAACCGGATGCTTTCCCATCTTGCAGCCTTTGAAGCCAATAAAACGTTTTGTCCACTAATGTTTGATTAGTGGCACTGAATCCCATACGGCTCATAAAAATACTGTTGGCCTGTTCAAACAATGTGTGCCATGCTTGCTCCTCCAACTGCCGCTGCTCTGCATTAGTCACCAAAGGCTTGCCATATAATACTTCATACAACTCAGGGATATCCAGTTTATATCCCTGTGCGATCTCCTCGGCAAATACTTTCAAAGGAACCTCGATCGTAGAGCCTGGCCGAATTAACCGTTCTAACCGGTTGCCAAAAAACTCTTGCAGCCTTGTGGCTTCATCTCTTGATACCACTTCGACGTTAATATTTCCCCTTACCCTATTTTGCCCTCTGTATTTCTTAAATGCGGTCTCCAACAAACTGTGGAGCAGCGGATCACTATAGTATTGTTTCGCCGATTTCCTGATTCTTGTCTCCATTACTCAAACGCCTCACTTCACTTGTGCTTACTACCGGTTTCACTTTTCGACAAGTGTCCGCTTTTTCCCATCCCAACGATAATGGAATAACGTAATTGTATTCGAATCTTTGGGACGATGAATCTCATAAATCGCTAGGCGTGGAACCGAATCATAACATCCCCAGAGTACTTGTGAGGTCATCATATAATCAAAGCCCATATCGGTCAGCAGCAGAAACATATCTCGAATGTTGGCATCATCGACACCAGCAAAAGCTTCATCCAATGAAATAATTTTCGGCGCATCTCCGCTAGCATCGCTATATCGGGAATAGGTAGCAGCCAGCAGCGGAATATACATCGACATTGCTTTTTCTCCACCGCTCAGGACATTAAACTTATCGTCTTTTAATTCCTTATAGGCAAGCTTATCCCCTTTGCGATACAACAACGTGAACTTAAACCAAGTACGGTAATCAAGTAAATTATAAATATAATCCCGGAATGTCCCTTGTGCTTCATTAGCGCTTTGTTTAGCTAGCAAAATTCGATTACGGAAATGGGCAATAACTTGCTCGATTTCTACATCATCCAAACGGTGTGAATCCCGCAACAATAATTCAACCAACGGTTCCGTATCCAAATCGGACTCCATTTCTCCCGTCCTTGCTGTCCATTGCAATGATAACTGCAAACCGCTTGATGTATCCCGTTGTTTCATAAGATCATTCATCTGACCAACCCAATCTTTGGCCCGGTGAATCCGAAGTCGAATCGCCCGACCGACACTGCGTAAAATAATTTCCTCATAAAGCTCACGGTCTTTTTCCGTCAGAAGCACCTGCTGCTCATGCTCCAATGTTCGCACATCTTCCAACAGTTGCGTTAGCGATAAAGGATGCAGACGATCTCGTTTAGACGCAATTATCACTCTACCGGATGCAAGATACTCACGCTCCAAGACATAGTCTATTAAAGAGCCACGGGTTATCGAAAAAGTCTCCTGAAGATCATGAGAAACACGATCCTTGGTTACATGATCAAACAATGCTTCGTATTCTCTTACTATTTGCTTACACAACTTGCGAGTTGCCTTCTCATCCACGTGATGATTGGCAAACTCCCTCCATTGCGGAGTAATGGAAAGCTCAAGCTCCGTATGCCAATTTACCAAGACCCCACCCATTTGGGTTTCACATTGCCGCAACTCCTTGGATTGAAATTCCAGCTTTACTTTCGTTTCCGCTAAAGCGCTACCAAGCTGCTCTTTTTTCCCTCTCAAATCATCCATTGCTTTGCGTACATCAATCTTTAAATGTTTGAGGTGCTGAATTTGCAAATAAACTTCTTCGATATCCGTTTCCTGAATAAGCTTCCGCAGCTTTTCGGTCTGCGCCGCATATTTGCGTTCACGTTCCTCAAACTCCTGTCGTTCTTCATAATCGTCCTCTAGCAACCTTAAAATGTCCGCTAGCTGTTCTTCATAGCTAGCATGATTTCGTGTCATTTCTTGCGTACGTATTAAAGTGGAAGACAACTCTGAAATTAGATTTCCATACGCTCCGCATAGTTCAATGGCTTCGCTAATCGAAATCTCCTGCTTTAAACCTGACCACCCCTCTGTTAGTTCGATCAGTTGCAGTTGAATTTCTTTCTTAGCTGTTACCTTCTCTTTGTACCAAGCTTCCATTTTCTGTTCTTGCTTCATCACCTCAGCAAGCCGATAGGAGGTCTGTAACAACGTATCCATCTGGAGCTGTAGTTCTCCATCTTTCGGAAAAGCATCCAGTTCATTTCGCAGTTGCTGCTGTTGTTCTCTATTTGCTTGCAGGTCATTTTCAACATCTTTAATCTGATCCAGAAGATGCTGTTTTTCGGTCTGCAAACGCTCGATTTCAAGCTGCTTCGTACGCAACCGTGTCTCTGTACCAATGTACTCCGCCCGGCTTTTCGACAAATTTCTGCCCATCAACGGGCCTAGGCGGAAGCTGCCAATACGGTTTACATACACATTGCCGTTCAAAGGCATATTGCTTAATTTTCCCTGTGACCATTCAATACTGCTCAGCACTAGTTGAATATCCTCAAGGGATAACCCGCTAATTAGTGGAGGAGTTCCATTCAACACATCAGCAAGTGTACTTCCTTGCACAGGGTTCGGCTCAAGCCAAATCTCTTCATCATTGTCTTGATGCCATAGTGCGAGCTTCCCGCCTGGAATAATCCAAGCATCTAACAGACCAGCTTGCACTAACGTTTCTTCCAGCTGTGCTCTGTCACTTTCAGATAGGGAAGAATGAAATTCACATGCCGCATAAAGCGGCGCTCCCATTTCAGCCCCTCTTTGTTGCCGGGAGAGAAGCCGTCCTGTCGTTCTAGCTGGCTCTGGTTCTCTTGAAGCCTGCCATTGTTGCAGTTCCTGCTCAATTCGCTTACATTCTTTGTTCAGCGACTCCTGTTGCTGTTGCAGCTTTACCCGTTGTCCGATTAATTCGTGATTCTGATGTTCAAAAGCTTGGATAACCGGCTGGCGAACAAGATCGTATTTACGCTCCAGCGGTGTTAACATAGATACAGCCCGCAAACATTCCCGCACCTGTTCGCTTTCCAATGTTAATTGATTCAACTTCTCATGCCAACGCAACAGTTCCTCCCTTAAGGTCTGTTTAAGCCCGTCTAATTCGTCTTCTTCAATTGAATATTGTTCCTCTAGCAAATTTCGCTCTTTATGAACTTCTCCCAATTGAATTTCAACTTCTGCAACGGCTTTAGCAGCTTCATTCGCCTTTCTTGCCACCTCTAAGGCTGCAGTTAGCGCTTTTTTATGGTTGTCGAGGTCTTTTTTCCAGTTAACTGTCCAACGTTCATCTCCTTGCATGCCACGCTGCCATAAGCCATGATAAATGTCATGCTCACGGAATTCAATCATCCGGGCGTGCTCTTCAAGTTCATCGATAATTTGAAGCTGTACAGCTGATAATTCAGATAGTTTCCCATTTAAAAATAAAATCTCATTCCGTATTTTTTCAGATGTTTTAGTATTACTGTTTATCCGCTCGCCGATACCCTTTAGCTGATTTCGCGTATCATTTAACTGGCCTTCCGACATCTCCAGTTCTCTTTGTTTCTCCATTGCTTCGCCTCTATTCAGAACCTCAAGCTCCATTTCGGCTTTTTCTAATTGCTGCCGATTTTGCTCTAAGACATCTACGATAGCAGCTTCTTCCTGCTCGGCTTCTTTTTTTTGAACTTCCAAAATATGAAGCTCCTGCGACAGATGATCCTTCACTTTCATTAATTCCAATAAACGCTTAGAATACGTCTGGAGCAAAAAATTACAATAACGATCATACTGGCCATGCAGCTTTTCGATTTCTGTACGATGTAGTTGCAATTCTTCCAAACGATCTGTAATTTGATCCATATCCTCCAAAACATCGGTGAGCGGATTCAAGTCGGCATCATGCAATGGCGGTAAAGCTCGCGTCAAGATCTCATACATAGACGAAGGTTTAAAATCTTTCGATAACTTGGGACTGCGCAATTCCAATAGCAGCTTCAATAAATCCTGGTAGGACTCTACGTCTTGAAAACCAAACAGAGTTTTATTGACCATATCCCGATAGGCGCTTTGCTCCTGTACGACTTGTCCCCCCTCACCGATCGCTTCCTCCAGCCTTTTTCGATTCAAAGGCGTTTTCGTTCCTTGTTCCAGCCAAAGCTCGCGATCATACAACCAGCAGTCATAATTAATTCTACGACCATCATCCAGCAAAAAGCCCCAAAAGCCAATTTGTGTTACCCCACGACGCGCTCGCACACCAATACCGATCGTTTTATATAGTTTTTTTTCTGTATGATAAAACTCTAGCCACAAATATCCGGTTCTGTCCGTATGTCCTTCTTCCGCATCACCCAGCAAATAATACTCCAAACGACGATCACGGGAACCAAACGGGTCTAAACGTTGTGGTCTTTTATCTCCATCTAATACAAGTGGAAGAAAACTTTGCATCGTAACCGACTTGCCAGAGCCATTTGTCCCTCTTAAAATAATTCGCCCTTCTTCAAGACAAAATTCTTCCTCATCATAATGCCAAAAATTCAAAACGCCTGCCCGGTTCATCTGCCACCGTGAAGTATGGTTGACCGTGGCAACGTCCACATCCGCTACGGTATCTATTTGCATAAAGCTCCCCCTTATACCTCTAATTCAACTGGCCCATACTGAGCTGTCCAACGCCCAGCAATCGCATAAAGCACAAACAAGCCGTCTTCTCCCCACTCTCCAAATCCCCACTCCGTCAAATGATCGCATACCTCTACTGCTAATTCAGGTGATTTCATTTTACTGTAGTCGCTTATCCAATATTTTTTGTAATCATTTTGCAGCTGGATTAATATCCTTTCAATCTCTCCTTTAGTAAGATGGATCGTTCCATCTCGCTCCACGCTTATACTAGAATCAGCAGTAGTCACTTCATTACGGATGACACCACATACTAACAGGACTATATCTGAAATAGAAGACAGCGTAGGAAACAACTCCGCCTCCGCAATAAGTTCCGACTCAAAAAAAACAATACCTTCACGATACCTGCTGCCTTCCCAGCCAAACATCGATTTAATTTGTGTTAACACATTTTTTCGTTGCCCGTGGAAATACAACAAGTCGTCAAGCCAAAACCGATCATGGATGACTGGCTCTAGTAAATAGCGACGGTAGAGATGATGTTTTCGGCGACGGTTTTGTTCTTCTTGCTCCGTACCGTAATCTAAAGTTTCGCGCAGTTCATCCATCGTTGTATATTCGGTAAGCGCCTTTGGGAAGTTGCGTAATACATACCGGGAATAGGAGGTACATTCATATAGGACATCGCTAGTATTAGCGTCACTTTGCGCCCAACGCGATTCTTGGCCATCAACAGCTTGCACAATGCCCATGCTTTTCAGTTTTTTTAACGCTCTCGCCATCGACAAACGATGATAATAATTTTTCCAATCCACTTCCATTCCTTGTTCAGACATATACTCGCGAATTTCTTTCACGAGGGTAGTTAATAGAAACTGTTCTTGCTCTAGTCTACTTTCCAGAAACCATAGCGCATACGTGAATAAAGCATAATCAAGCGGCTCGCGAAATTCACGAAATCCCATCCACGGATATGCTACTACAGGAGCTTTGTCCAGCTTGGCTAGCTTAGCATTAACAAATAAAGAATAGCCTGCAAAATCCATAAACCATTGCTTCAACTCAGATTGTTTCTCTTTTATCCAGTAGTATAGTTGCGGATCATGATCTTTAGTAATCCAAGGACGATTCAGCAGCGCATTCATACATGCGATTTTCCGATTCTCATGCTCAGCTTTATCGACAAGATTCGTTCGCCGTCTTTTCTCCCGATTTGGCTTGCCAATTTTTATCTTTTCCATTTTCCTTCCACCCTCTGTTATTCAGGACAATTCTAACCTTCTATCCAATGAATCATCTCGTTCCAAGCATCTCCACTGGCAACTTCAAACTGAAACTCATAGTTCAGCAGTTCCAGTTCTCCATCTTCGCATTGTAAGATCGTTCGCTCTTTATTGGGCGGCTGCTTTAGTTGGATTTTAACCCCTTCTGGCGTATAAAATAACGATGTAGAGGTAGCCGTACATAAGCCAATCCATTGCAAAATTTGCAAGCGTTCCGAAACAGACACGGTATCGAACTCTGACATCCGAATTACTCTTTTTTCTACCATTTGAATTACAAAACGAAGCTCCTGTTTATGGCGTTGAATGTATTCTTTTCTCAATACCACCTTTTTTGCAGATTTATCTATAACCGAATCTGTGTCCAAACGTTCATTCTTCTTACGGCTCCGCGATCGTAAAGTAATTTCGTTTGGCGGTTCATGCCACATCGACATCTCTGAGCTGTCCGATTCCCGATTATCTTGTCCCTGCAAATGTCGAGTCGGAAAAAGCCCAAATGCATACGCAGCTAGCTTATGGGCGGAATCAATATCATCGCTTTGATAAAACCATTGACCCAAATAATTAAGTTCCTTTCGTCGACTGATCGTTGACCGTTTTCGCTCCTGAATGCGGATCGCGCTGCGCACCATTTTGACAACCGTTTCCTTAGAAGCTGCTTCTAATAGCTCAAGCTCGCTAGTCGAACCCGTTTCCCCTATAAACCACCTTTTTAACCCATTCCACTTCTCATATAGCTCCTCAAAATATCTCTCTTTCGTCATCGTTTCTTCCAGTTTTGGAATACGCCATTGGTCTTCAACAACAGCTTCAAGAAATAAATCTCTTACCCCTGCTGTAATTTGTTCCAGATTACCTTCGATCTTGAACGAACGTCGCTGCAGTGCTTGTACGAAATCCCGTAGATACTGGGTAATTGAATCCTTATATAACAAAAAAGCATCGGTGGCCATCAGCTCCTCTGCCTTATTTGTTTGGAGGCTCGCTATATAATCCACAGATGCCTCATGGAGCCTCTGAAACGAGTTGTACAAACTATTCCATAACTCCAGCGCCTGCTCCTGCTCGTATACGCCTGCATGCTCTCGTATTCCAAATAACGTATCGGCAATCCAGTCAAAAAGTGTTGGCTCTAGTGATCCCCCGTATCCGTGAACCTTCTCCAAGCTCTCCAGCAAACGCTCGATCTCAATCGAATAGGGGGTCAACAGATATTGGTATTTTTTTCGCAAATACTCCTCCACGGTAAGCGATCTGCCGCCATCATGGCGAGAGCTTAAATTGCCCCACTCCACTAATTGCTCCAGGTCTAGATGGCATTGCTCTAACGTGTAATTTTTATGCAGCTGCCATGACATTACACCTTCAAAAATCTGCTCTGGCTTTAACCAATAGTTGAGCTTTTGATATTGTTCATACAAAAAACGCATGATTACGCGATAACGAGTCACATTGTCGGCATTCACATATTTCAACTCCGTGACACCGCGAAATGAAATTAAATTAGGAATTTTACTCAAGCGAACCTCCGAGAAAGTAAGAAATATGAGGCAAAGTAGACTAGAGTTATTAGCGATTGCCAGCATGCAAAGATTGCAACCACTCAATCAATACAGCCTGTGCTTTAAATTCTTTGTTTAAATTACAATACACGATCCCACTAAGGTCAGACGGGATTTTGGCCAGGCCCCGTCGACAAATAATTGTTCTACCTCTACCCAACTGTGAAAAAAAGATACCGAACTCCAGAACAACATTGTCTCTTGGCTGCAGTGCAAAATCATTCCTATACCATACCTTATCATCTTCATTGAAAATCAATATTGCTGCATCAACGTTCAAGCTTATGTCGCGCAAGCTATCCAGTGCATAATTTCCCAATTGAAATAATCCCCGCTTGTTCCACGGCAGGGGCTCATGACCTTCTTCCTCAATAATCATCGCTACTTGTCTCAGATCTGTTAGCGATTGCTGCGAGTTCGAGCTTCCAATGAAAATTTTCATCTACCAGATGTCCTCCTAATCCGTGCCAAACTTGCATGTAAAATTTTAGCTAATCATACCCTAAAGGCAATCCATCGTCTACCATTTAGATATATTAAGATCATTTTTGGAAGTTAATTGTTGTTTTTCTGTTGAAAAGAAATTAAACTTCGTATATCTAAATATGGATGGAGGAAATTAGTTTTGGAGGAACTACTTAATATAAAACTGTGGCTTGAAAAATTTACGAAACAAAATAGTCTTTCCGAATTGAAGGAATTACGCAAGCTTCTCAAAAATACAATCAAGCAAGTTGATCATTCATTGGAAAAACGCGACCCAAAAGCCCGCGATCCTCATAAACGCTGCCCCGAGTGCCAATCCAACAATGTGAGAAAGCATGGAACAGCTCCATTAGTACGAATTTATTGCCACGATTGCAGCAAAGCTTACGTCGTAAATCGACAGCCTCTTTATTATCGAAGGAGAAAACACCAATCCATCCTTGACCTCATCGTTGAAATTCATAAGACGAACAAAAGCCCTACCGAAATTATCCAGCACTTAGGGATATCCTCAAAAACCTATTACGTGTGGAGAAAAGAAATTCTCTCCGTTTTCCCGCAGCTAGAATCTAAATTCAAAAACAGACGAAAAAAGTAACCTTTTCTCAGACAACCACCCTATTTACAATCCATATGAAGAAATATATTTGGTTAAGTAGATTTTTCGGTAACCACAACTAAGGAAAATATTTTTTACTTAGCTATGGAATTAACTCGAGGCACTCGAAAATCATTTATTTTCAAATAGTAACAATCTATTTCTAATCAAAAGTCTGGTTCATTGTGATTCATAATGTATTTTATTCAAGATGTTTTCACATGCTTCTTTTGGTTCACTATTCTTATTTGGAGTAAATTCTCTTAGTCTGCATATGATAATATTGTCTCGAAAGCATGCTTGATTTTCAACTCCATATACATAAATAAGACGCTTCCATAGCCACTTATTCAGTGATCATAGAAGCGTCTTGCAGGTTAATGGGGCACTTATTTACTCGGTTGGACAGCCACATCAAAAACCAACATTATTCAGTCGAAGCAAACCTGTCACATCTCATTTTCGCACCATACTAACACCACTATTGATGTTACTGAATTTTAAAAATACTGTTTAGGATCGTGTGGCAGTACTAAGCAGCTTTTTCTGAAGTCCGCCCCAATATTTATAATTATTTTCCAGTTTACTAAAAATTAAGTAGATTACAATATTTGATCTCAATAGTTTCAATAAAATTCTCTTAAATCTTCGGCGTATCTATAACTAATTGGTTGTTTTTCTTCTGTTTCTATCCATCCAATTTCATTATGTGCATATTCACTAATTTTTCTGGAACCATAATCTCTAAAATGCGCTTCAATTTCCTGCATAATCTCTAATTCATCATCAGAAAATACTGTTGAATCAAATGGCTCAGAAGCTTTGATCATCATCATCGTCCAGCCTTCATCATTCGTACGTTCATCAACTTCAATAACATTCATATGTTGTAAATGGGCCAAAGCCATATCGTGATCTTTGGGCACCGGACCATATGGGTATTTAACATAAGTTGCGCCCGTTATTGATACTGTTTGTCTTTTAAAATACAGAAAATCACTATACCACATCAATTTCATAAGTTTTGTTTTTAAAACCCCATTTGTCGTGAAATAAACGATCATATGAATGAACTTTTCTAAGGAAAAATCACTATAACCAGCCAAATCCGTTGTTTCATGTGATTTATAAATAKATTCAATAATTTGTTCGTCTGTCTGAAATGATTGTGAGGCGATAGTCCAAGCATCAAGTGATGTTTCCGCCATTTTTAATTCCCTACTAGATAACAAACCTTTATTTCTATTGAAGAACTCTAATATAACATGTGGATGTTGTTGCAATCGTTTATATAGCTCTAAATGGGTTGCTTGCGGCAAACTCCCAGATTCATATCTAGTTACACTTGCAGCTCCAATATTCAGCAACTTAGCAAACGGCCTGACCCCCAATTTATATTGTTGCCTCACGTTCTGAATCTCAAATGATGTCATACCATACTTTTCGGAATAAATTCGCGTTACATTAACCATTGTTTCGGTTTCCAACTCTTCCACATCAATTAGTAAACCACAGTTGTTACAAAACGCTATCCTTCGTTCTAGCTCAATATCCTGCCCCCTAAATCTAAATACCTGAAGTTCTTTTTTTATGGTATAAGTATGTTCTGCATGACAAGACTCACAATAGTTCAATATTTCCATTACTATTCCCTCCTCATTAGGTCGGAATTTATATAAAGTAGGGGACGAGGTTTCCGAAAACCCCCGTCTTCCTATGTATTTAATTTTGTGTGTATCCTTCAGGATGAAATGAGATGCACATGCACAGATTATGATCTATGGTTAACTTAATGTATGCAATTTTCCCGTTAAGTTCTTTCCTAAAAAACCAAACCAACTCCTCGGATCCTCTACGATCCAACTCAGGCGGCTTATATTGGTCACTAGGCTTCAACTTCATGATCTCCCGCCAAGCTCCTCTTCTGTCTTCAATACCTAAATCAAAAAGAGCTTGAACGCTATCGTAATCATTCCGCTTTGAGAAGTAAGTACGTCCGCTAGAAATGAGTGCTTTTGCTTGCCGTAAAAATTCCGCCGTCGTCATCTATATGTTTCACCTCCTGCTCCTAAATTATACTATCCGCATCAAAAAAGTGCAATCAAATGATTACACTTTTCTGGACGTTTTATTTGGATGATTATTTTCTAAATCGACATCGGATAAGCAATAAAATGATGCTTTATTGCAATATAAATTTGGGACACAAATTACTCGTGTCTCCAATGTCCCTATCCACTCACGAAAACCCCCTATAAATTAAGCTAGAAACGCTCTCAATATGAGTCGTATGAGGAAACATATCCACCGGTGTTACCTCCACCGTCCGATACCCGCCATCCTCGAGCACCCTCAAGTCTCTCGCTAACGTCGATGAATTACAACTCACATACACAACCCGCTTCGGCTGCATCTTCAAGATCGTGTCCAGCAGCGCAGGATCGCAGCCTTTGCGCGGCGGATCGACGACGATCACGTCGGCGGTCACGCCTTCCTCGCGCCAGCGAGGAATAACGACCTCCGCAGGTCCCGCTTCAAACTTAGCATTCGCAATACCGTTCAACTCCGCATTCCGCGCAGCGTCCTCAATCGCTTCAGGCACAATCTCTACGCCGTAGACGCGGCCGGCCTTCCGAGCGAGGAACAACGAAATCGTCCCGATGCCGCAATAAGCATCGATAACATCTTCGTTACCCGTTAGACCCGCGTATTCAACGGCTCTTCTATACAGCTCAACCGTCTGCACCGGATTTACCTGATAGAACGATCTCGCGGAGATGGCAAAGCGAATGCCGTCGAGCTCGTCGTAGATGACGTCGCTGCCCCACAGCGTACGAGTTTCGTCGCCGAAAATAACGTTCGTCTCGCGCGTGTTCACGTTCTGCACGATGCTCTTCACGCCTGGGAGCTCCTCGCGGATGCGCTCTATCCAGCGATCTGCCAAAGGCAGCTTCTTAACGTTAGTTATGAGCACCACCATAATTTCGCCAGTCACAACGCCTGTCCGAGCCATAACATGGCGCAGCACTCCCTGACCTGACTCTTCGTCATAAGGCGTGACGCCTAGCTCACGCCCAATCCGCTTGACGACGCGGACAACCTCGTCATTATGCTCGTGCTCGATGAGGCAATCGTCCATGTCGATGATGCGATGGCTGCCGCGGGCGTAGAAGCCGGCGATCAGCTCGCCGCTCGCGTTATGCGTGCCGATCGGCACGCTCGCCTTGTTGCGATAGCGCCAAGGCTTGTCCATACCGACCGTAGGATGAACAACGATTCCAGCCGACGATACCCCGTCCCCATTGGCCTCTCCCACCACATTCAGCTTCCCGATCCGCACGAGGTTATCGACGACATGCTGCCGCTTCCATGCCAGCTGAGCCGCATAGTCAAAATGCTGCAGCTGGCAGCCGCCGCATTCCTTATAAATATCGCAAGGCGGCTCCTGACGATCCGCGCTCTTCTCCAGCAGTTCCGTCAGACGGGCATAGCCGTACTGCTTCTTCACTTTCATCACTTTCGCGCGTACGCGCTCGCCGGGCAGCGCCCCTTGGATGAACAGGGTGAAGCCGTTCGCGCGTCCTACGCCTTCGCCGTCATGGGTGAGGCCGATAATATCGAGCGTCACCTCTTCGTTCTTCTGGAAGGGCGCGTCTGCCCGTTCCTTCTCGGCCACCGTGTTGCGCCCCCTATTGGATCTTCCGTTATGGCTGCCGCTCTTGTTCGTACCTTTACGCATGTAATCTCTCCGCTCTGCCTTCATAGCCGTCCTTAATCAAAAATCTAACTCCTATCATACAATACGGCCAGCCTCTTTGCACCATTCGCATGGTCATGAGACTAGCCGCAGCTACTAACGATATGTGGAAATTCCCGTTTCATCGGCAAAAATCTGAAGATGCGACGGCAGCACGGAGAACGTGCATGGCAATACGCCGCCATATTCGCCGTCCAGATTAATCTGAACGTAATCCGGTGTCGTCACCTTAAGCTCATTCGTCCGGAAGTGGACCACATGCGGATCATTCAGATGCTCCCCGCGCAGCGCGAGTGTGACAAGCTTGATGAATTCCGGCAAGTTACACTTACGGATGAGCAGCACGTCGAGCAAGCCGTCATCAAGCAACGAATCCGGAGCCAGACGCTCGAAGCCGCCTACGGAGTTGCTGTTGCAGATGAGGAACATCATGAACTCGTCGTGGAACTCCCCGACGCCGGCCGCTTCGAACTTCAATTCGGTCGGGCGCAGGCGGGTCATTTTCTCCAGACCCTTCATATAATAAGCAAGCTGCCCAACCATCGTCTTGAGCTTGCTCGGCACATCGTAAGTCAGCTCCGTGAGCGATCCGCCGCCGGCAATGTTAATAAAGTAGCGATCATTCGCCTTGCCGACGTCAATCGGTCGAGTATACTGCTGAATGATAAGGTCGCAAGCGTACTCCCAATGCTTCGGGATGCCCGTCGCTCTGGCAAAATCATTCGTCGTCCCCACAGGCAATATGCCCAGCGGAGGAATGTTCGTCTTGTTCGCTAGGCCGTTGATCACTTCATACAGCGTACCGTCGCCGCCAGCCGCGATAATCATATCATAGCCGCGATCCGCAGCTTCAGCCGCAGCCATCGTCGCATCGCCTTCGCCGATCGTCGCATGACAGCTCGTCTCGATCCCGCCCTGCTCCAGCTTCTGCAAAATATCCGGAAGACGCCGCTTCATCTCTTCTCTTCCCGATGTCGGGTTATAGATAAGCCTTGCCCGTTTAATACTCATATGACTCTCACACCCCTAGTTATCCCATACAACTATCTATTATGTAACCTTCATTACCTATCAACCATTCCGTCCATCAAGCCAGCTCGTCATCTGCCGTGTCAGCCAGCGTTCAATCGCCGGATTCGGCAGCATCGCACGTCCGTTATACCGATAGTCAAGTCCAGCAAGACGAGTCGGCACGACATGGCTTGTAAAATAACCCGGGCTCAAGAACAGCGGCACTACGATCACCGCCAGTTCAGGATGCTCGCTCTGCATCGCCGCTAGCTTAGCCGCAGCCTGGTCGGGGAGCAGCATCGCATGCTCCGACTGAGCGAAGCCGCCAAGCGCCTGCAGCCGCGCTGCGAGCAACGAAAGGCCTTGCTGCCAGCGCTCGTGGAACACCTTCTCCTTGCTGCCATGCCCGATCAGTAGCACCGCTTCACGCTCCGGCGCTTCCGACAGCTCGGCAATGTTAGCGAGCAGCAGCTCGGCAATGTCCGGATCGTCGTCGATCGGCGAACCGTACGTCACCTTCGCCGCTACGCGGAACGTGCCGAGATCGCCTTCAAGATCGGACACCCATGGCAGGCCGAACGCCTGCCCGATCTCGTCTACATGCGTACTTCCGGACGAGACGAACAGCGGCACGACCAGCATATCCGTCACGCCGGCCTTCTCCAGCTCGTCGATACCATCCTGAATAAGCCGTCCCTCCACGATCTCCAGGAAGGACGACACAATAGGTACGCCTGCAAGACGAGGCGAAGAGGAGGCTTGCTTAACAGCAGCATCAACGAGCTCCACCCAGCTTGCTTCCCTGGAGCCGTGACTTATAACGAGAATGCCCGACTTCATATGGGCTTACCTTCCAAGACGCTCTAATGCCATTTTATACCCGTCATTGCCGTAATTCAAACAGCGCTTAACTCGCGAGATTGTCGCCGTGCTGGCACCCGTCTCCGCTTCGATCTGATTGTATGTACTGCCCTTGCCGAGCATACGCGCGACCTCTAGACGCTGGGACAACGACTGAATCTCGTTCACCGTGCACAGGTCGTCAAAAAACACATAACATTCCTCAACCGACTTCAAAGTCAGAACCGCTTCGAACAGTTGGTCAATCGCTTTATCGTTCAGCTTCTTAAGCTGCATGAGCATTCACTCCATTTATTTATAAGGTATCTCGCGGATTATCGAACTATCGCTATTATTGTAGCTTTTTTGGACTGTTTTTTCAAACATTACCGTATTCACGCTTTACAGGACGGAAGGGTCGACAGTGGACCAAGCTTAGCCGTTCCCATACAAGCACAGGGCGAATATCATGGAAAAAGTTCATTAATCGGGGCATTCGTCCAATCCGACCTAGCGCCTATGCATAAACTAATAAAAAAAAGGGTTGTGATCCGTGTGGATTATCGCAATAACCCGAGTGCCGGCGATCAACATCAGTTCCCGACACACGGCACCTACCGCCATGGCCAGAGCCAGCACAGCCAGTCGTACAGGAACAAGTCAAGCGGTTTGAAATCGAGCGGCGTCAAAATCGTGGACGCGGAAACGTCGGCCATCCTTCCCGTCGCTCCGCCTCCTTCGCCGGTTGTCGTTCCGACGCCGGATATGCTCCCCTCCATTCCGACCATACCAAAGGATGCGACGCTCGGCGAGCTCGTGGAGGCTGCACCGGCCATAACGAAGACTGGAGGCTTCTCCCTCGCAAGCTTAGGCGATATTAAAGGCTACATCGACCGAATGGGTGGTATTGACGGTATTCTGACGACAGTGGGTAAGGTGCAGAAGGTTGTGTCCAGTGTCTCCCAGATGGCGCCGCTTGTGAAAGTACTGCTCGCCTCCTTCAAGAAGTCCAAGGATGACGATGACAGCGATGCGACCGATTGGAAGCCTAAGCGCAAGAGACGCCGCAAGAAACCTGCCTCTGGCCGCAAAGGTACTACGACTAAGCGCCCTGTAGCGAAGAAGCGCCGCCGCTAAGCTTGCCGAACACTCAGCCATTCGTTATGATATATCTATAAGCAATCAATCGGAGTGAAGAACACCCCAGCTTCAGCGCGTTATGCGCTGCGGCTTGGGGTGTTTTGTCGTTCCTATCGACGAAGGAGGTATCAACTTGCATCCTAATCTACTTCGCTTTATTGAATCGTTCGAGCATGAAGCCTCGCTCACCGGCAAGTTCCGCAGCAAACTGGATAAGACCGCGCTAGTCTTCCTCGAGCAAGTCTGGGGAGCGGCGTTCGATTACAACTATGATGGCCTGCGTGCGGAGTTTCCGTTCATCGATCACAAGGGCGGTCAACGCTTCGCGGACTTCGTCTTCGTGAAGAACGGCGTCCGCCTCGCCATCGAACTCGACGGCTTTACGACGCATGCCAGTCAGATTACGCCCGGTGAGTTCAATGATCATCTCGCTAGGCAAAATGATCTCGTCCTCTCGGGTTGGCTCCTTCTTCGCTTCTCGGCTTGGCAAGCCGCTCATGACTCTCAGCGATGCATCGCCCAGATCAAGCAGGCGATCGGCCACTGGTGGTCGGTTGCGTATAACGGTCAGACCGCCTATGACACCAAGCTGTGGGAAGCCCGCAAGACGCTGCTTATTCAACTGGCAAGACGCCGTGATGCCAAGCTGAAGCCCAGCGAGGTCGCACGCGAATTCCGCATCAGTAATCGAACGGCGATCGATTGGCTGAAGCGTTATGAACAAGAAGGGATCTTCCGCGGTCTGAAGTCCGGTCAGCGAATCACCTTCTACAAGCTCTCTATCCCCAATGAATAGTGAATATTCTGTTAATATGTGAATAATTAACCGAATAAGAATAAAAAGCTCAAACGTTGTCCACTTGTGGATAACGTTTGAGCTTTTGCGTCCACAGCCAATTGTCCCCCATTTGTGCACCTTAGACGACTTATTGTTCTATCCACAAGCTGCTGCCCATCGCCACACACGATTTCATTACCGTTCATGCACAGCTGTGAGCGGTTTGTGCATATCCCGTTCCCGAATAGGTGAGGTTGTCCTCATCCCAGTGAGGCCAGACTCACTCATTCGCCGCAACACAACCACTCGACCCTCGATTAGTGAGGCAAACCTCATTCCTCGTGAACCTACGTTCACGGCAAGTGAGGTTTACCTCACTGCTCCGGCCAGAAGCTCCAATAAGGCGGCAATTAGTGAGATTCACCTCACTATATAATGAGCTCTTTCATACTCAAGCCAGCCTGACATAGGAGCAGCCAAGTTCAATATCAGGTTACTCTGGCACCATGCACAACACGCACCACCACCGAGCGAGCTACGCACAAACCTTACCATCCCGCACCCTCATACACCGCGATCTATGAGCATAACCTCATCCAGAATGAGGCTAGCCTCACACTTTCGCCCCGTCACAGCGACTCCACCATCAAATAGTGAGGTAAATCTCATATCTCGTGAACCTAGGTTCACGACAAGTGAGGTTTGCCTCACTACTTCAGCTAGAAGCTCCAACTAGTCGGCAATTAGTGAGATTCGCCTCACTATATAATGAGCTCCTTCATAGCGCAGGTCCCCTGTCCAGGTCCCCGTCCCCGTGCTACCGCCGCCGCTATATGCTCACACCACGAGACAGCAAAAAAATAGTGAGGCAAAGCTCATTCCCCGTGAACCCAAGTTCACGGCGAGTGAGGATTGCCTCACTATCTCATATCTCAAAGCCCGCGGCCTTCTCCCTCCTATTTCAGGAAGAAGAAGTGAATCAACCAGTAGAAGAACATCGCCATCAGCACCGTGATCGGAATCGTAATAATCCACGATACGACGATTTTGCCTGCGACGCCCCATTTTACGGCGGAGAAGCGCTTCGCGCTGCCGACACCGAGAATGGACGACGTAATAACATGTGTCGTACTTACCGGCAAATGAATCATCGTAGCTGTCAGAATTACGATAGCCGAACCAATATCAGCTGCGAAGCCGTTGATTGGCTCGATCTTGAATATCTTCGTACCCATCGTCTTGATGATCTTCCAGCCGCCGATCGAAGTACCGAGTGCCATTGCTGTCGCTGCCGACAGCTTGACCCACAATGGAACGGACATATCGTCCTGAACGTCTGCCGCAACCAAAGCGAATACGATAATCCCCATCGCTTTCTGCGCATCATTCGTACCGTGCGAGAACGATTGGAACGCAGCGGTTAAGATCTGCCCGAAGCGGAAGCCTTTATTGACCTGATGCGGACTCGACTTGGCAAATATCTTTTTCAATATCCACATGATAATGAAGCCCGCCGTGAAAGCAATAAGCGGTGATGCGATCAGTGCAGTAACGATATCCGTCAAGCCGCTCGCATTAATATTCGAGACTCCTGCACCTGCGATAACCGCGCCCATGAGGGAACCGATAAGCGCATGCGACGAGGAGGAAGGAATACCGAACCACCACGTAATCAAGTTCCATACGATGGCTGACAGCAAAGCTGCGATAACGATCTCCACCCCATGCTCAAGCTTGGAGGGGTCGGCTACGCCTTTACCGATCGTCGCCGCAACGCCCGTGAACGTAAGCGCGCCGACGAAGTTCATGACCGCCGCTAGAACGATCGCTACGCGCGGCTTAAGCGCGCGAGTCGATACGGAAGTCGCAATGGCATTAGCCGTATCGTGAAAACCATTTATAAAATCAAACGAAAGCGCCAGAAAGACAACGATCCATAAGACGTACATATCCATATTGAATGACTCCTACCCTCTTGGATTAGCTATTAGCTGTTACGCATAATAATCGATTCCAGCGTATTGGCAACATCCTCGCAGTAGTCGGTCGTTTCTTCCAACATTTCGTAAATCTCTTTGCGCTTCATAAGCTCAATCGGATCCTTAACGTTGGTGAACAGGCTCTTGATACATACGCGAAGCAGGTCGTCGGCTTGGTTCTCAAGCTCGTTCAAAGCGATATTCGGTTCGCGGATCGCCAGCAGCTTCTTCTCCGTAAGCAGATAGATCGCTTTCTTGATTTGGTGAGCGGAACGAACGAGAATATCTCCGAACAGCGTTATGTACTCATCTTTCTCGCGAATATTGTACATTTCGAAACGGGATGCGCATGCCTCGATGCCGTCCAGCACGTCGTCAAGCGATGTCGTAAGCGCCATAATATCGTCGCGTTCGATCGGGGTAATGAACGTTTTGTTCAGTTCCTTCAATATCGTATGCACGAACTTGTCGCACTTGCTTTCGTATTCCTTCATTGTTTTGGCAAAAGCCGTAACGTCCGACAAATCAGAAATGCCCTTCGAGAAAAACTCCACTGCTTCGACTAACGTGTCTGCCATTTCTTCGAACGTCTTAAAGAAAATATCTTTTTTCTTGAACATCGTAATCCCCTTTACCCGACTTGATGTTTGTTTAGACTTATACACTGCCAAGCCCACAATATCTTAACATAGTTTAGCCGACAATTGTTAAGAGAATGTAAACATTGGTGAAAGTTTTAAAAGTTTTCATTTTCGACACAAAAACAGCGGAATCCCACAAGAGGACCCCGCCGTTCCATAACCACAGCTCATAGATCCACACTTGTAACTACAGTGTTTCCCATGAACTAATTTTGTACCCATGTGACATGCTCAGCGAATGTAGGATTGTTAGGCACGATGTGAAAAAAGGTTTTCCCCGGTACAAAAGGAAGCTCCGTACCGTTCTTCACAATTCGAAGCATGCCGTCTGGAGCGCTTACCCATTCCGCTTCGATTGACTTGCCCTGCTGGAACAATATAGCCGAGCCTCCCCGATCCAGATCGACCGCCAATCGCCCCTCTTTATCGAGCGTCTTGTGGTCAGCCCCAAGAACGACCAAATTAGAAGCTGTCAGCTGCTGATCATTATTCATATCGATATGCGGCTTGTCGTTAATCGACCTTCGGTAAAGCCCGCTCGTCGCATCATATTCATAACCAACCTTATAATTCTGCATCATGAACGTAATCGCTATACTCGAAGCCGGAACGCCCGTCTCCGTCGAGCCTTTCTCCGCGAACGTATAGGTCGGTACGGTCACATCCGTGCTATACCCCTTCTTGTCTGCACCTTCACGCAGCTTCTCCAGACTCGTATACAGGTTATGCGGAGCTTTGCGATCCTTGCTTCGCCAGAAGTAGCCTCCCGCATTCGATATTTCGTCCAAATACGGCTTCTTCTGCCGCTGCAGAATGGCATAACCGTCCGTGCTTGCTCCCGCATGCGCGAGCACGCCGCCGAAGCTTTCGCCAATATGTATTAAATACGGCCGAATGCTGCGTACAGGTCCGATCGTAGCAGTCGCCGCGTCTGTGCTTTGAAAAATAGCGATCAGGCGAGTAATGCCGCCCTCAGCCAGCACCTCGTAGACAACGTCGGCATTCGTAAGCCCTGACTGCGGGCGCGCTGCCGCAAAGTTGTTAATCATGACGGCAATCGGCCGCGACTTCACTTCCTGCTCCATAGGGATGCCTGTTAATGAAGCCGTAAAGCCAAGCGGATTCGGCTCTTCAGTCGGCATATCCGTTACGATCGGCGCATCTGTTCCTGCCGTCGCTTCCGGATCCGCTACCGCGTTATTGCTGCCTCCGCATGCTGTTGCAAGAAGAATAAGCGCAAGCGCGGCTGCCTTGGCTGCCGCTCCCGTTCCTTTTTTCAATCGACGTTTGTTGATCATGAGTACCATCCTTTGCGAAGCGATTAAAGGGATGAATTCGTTTACACCTTTCTTCCATTTAATCACAAAACAACCCGCTTGTCCCGACAAAATATGCTATCGCTCGGTTTAAAAATCCATAAATTGCACATCTTATCTCTATCTCCCTAAAGAGGAAGAGGTGATTCCATGTACAAAGGGAGCGGCTTAATCAGCATATGGCTGTCATTCTCCATCCTGCTGCTTAGCGCGGGTTTGGTCAGCCACGTCATGTCCATTCCGCTGCTGCTTGGCGCAGCCCAACGGGACGCTTGGGTATCCGTTCTTGTAGCGACGCCGTTCTTCCTTCTATGGCTCGTCCTGCTGTTTGCAGTCTTGAAGCAGCTTCAGGGCCAGCGAATTCCGGATTGGATCGCTAGACACTTCGGCGTCATTCCGGCATGGATCTTCCGCTTGTCCGCTTTTATCATCTTATTCCTATCAGGTACATACACGCTGCATGACACTTCGATCTGGACGGTCGTTACTTATATGCAGCAGACGCCTGTGCAAGCGATCATACTGATCGCCATTGTCACATCCATGTTGGCCGCGTACGGCGGACTCCGAACCATCGCGATGACCAGCAGCGTCCTGCTGCCCGTCGTTATTCTGCTCGGCTATTTTGTCGCGACGGCGAATACGAAGTATAAAGATCTCAGCCTGCTGTTTCCCATTCTAGAGAGAGGCTGGCAGCCCGTCTGGCATGGGGCCTTCTTCGCGCTTGGGGGGCTGCTGGAGCTATGGATACTAATACTCTTCCAGCACCAGCTGAGGAGCAAGCTGCGCTTGTGGCAGCTCATTTTGCTAGGACTGTTCATGATTACGATGGCAATCGGGCCGACGATCGGCGCCATCACCGAATTCGGACCGATCGAAGCGGCCAAGCAGCGTCACACGGCCTTCGACCAGTGGAAGATCGTCAACATCGGCAAGCTGCTGCAGCATGTCGACTTCCTATCGATCTATCAATGGCTGTGCGGTTCCTTCGCCCGCGTCTCCATTGCGCTTTACTTAATGACCGACATGCTCGACGTTCGCAAGCCCCGATCGCGGTTCATTACGTTACTTGTCCTCGCCACGGTCATGACGGTCATTGCCATGCATCTGTGGAGAGACGATCAGACGCTTGATTATTTGATGCAAATCCATTTTCCGATAACGGTCGTCTTTGTCTCATCCGTTACCGTTCTGCTCGCCATAGCCGTGCTCTATCGCCGCAGTCGAAAGGAGTCCTCTACCGATGACGCATCAAAAGCAAAAATATCAAAATGAAGAGCAACAGCCACCGGAATATTTCGACGATCATATATTGCGCAATTGGTTCGTGAACTGCGATGATGTGATCATTCAGACGAATCAATTCGGCGCTGCCGGATCGTCGGTGCAAGCGGTATTCATCTACTGCAGCGGGATGACGGAGACGAAGATCATCAACGATGTCATTCTGCCCGAGCTTCACAAGGTGTTCAAGGAGACCGGCTTTCAGCGGCGCGAAACGATGAATCATAACGCCGATCTGCAATGGGACGTGCTCTACTCGCCAAGCCTGCAGGTGACCCGACGCACGATCAGCTCCTATGTATTCGAAGGCCATCTACTATTCTGCTTGCCGAATATCCAGACGATATGGACGATCGATATCGCGAACTTCCCAAGCCGCATGCCATCCGAATCGGCGACTGAAGTGTCGATCCGGGGGCCGAAGGACGGTTTCGTCGAGCAACTGACGACCAATATCGCACTGATCCGGAAGCGGCTTCGCACCTATACGTTAGCCTGCGAGTACACGCAGTTAGGGGAGAGAACGCTAACGAAGACGGCGCTGCTCTATGTTAGCGATATCGCTAACCCGGAGATGATCAAGAATGTGAAGGACAAGCTTACTAACATTCACGTCGATAAGCTTGTTACGACCGGCCACTTGGAAGATTTATTATCGGATTCGCCGATCGTTCTGTTCCCGCCTACGCATTATACGGGCAGACCGGACTTTGCCGTGGAATGCCTGCTTAACGGCCGATTTATCATTTTCGTAGACGGCAATCCGACCGCCATTATCGCGCCAAGCAATTTATTTTTGCTTATGAAATCGCCCGAAGATGCTTATTTCCCGTTCCTATCCGTCAACGTGGGACGCATCTTGCGTTTCTTCGGGTTTATTACGACGATTTTCTTGCCCGGCTTCTATATCTCTCTTACCGCTTTCCATATCGATCAAGTCCCTTTCCCGCTGCTCGCAACCATCTCCTCCGGCCGTCACGGACTTCCTATGGAGTCAGGTTTGGAAATGTTCTTCATCATGGTTATGATGGAGCTGTTCCGCGAAGCCGGCGTGCGCCTGCCAAGCTCGATCGGACAGACGCTTACCGTCGTAGGCGGCTTGATCATCGGCGATGCTGCCATACGGGCAGGCTTAATATCGCCGCTAATGATCGTCGTGACCGCCATTACCGTCGTTTCCGGCGCAACGCTCGTCAATCAATCGCTCACGAGCTCGATGATTCTGGTTCGGTTCGCCTCCTTCACGCTGGCCGCGACGTTCGGGATGTACGGGTTCATTACGTCGATAATTCTGTTCGTCATTTACTTAAGCTCGGTCTACTCGTTCGGCGTTCCTTATCTCGCGCCGGCAGCGCCGCTTAATTTCAAGGAAATGCTGAAGTCGCTGTTCAAATGGCCTTTCATGATGAATCGCCGCAGACCCGAGTACCTGCATACTCAGAAGCCTTCGAAAGCAGGAAAAAAACGTTGAATCCCTTTGCCGGCCGGCTTCGACTCTTCCTGTCGCCGCTGCTTATCCTAGGCCTATGCTTGCCTCTATCCGGCTGCTGGAGCGCAACTGAAATTCAAAGCGTCAGCTATGCTAAAGCTCTGGGCATCGACTACAAGGACAATCAGTTCACCCTCTATGTGCAAATGCTGGACTTCTCCAATATCGCCAAGGCCGATGCAGGCGGCAAGGCGAATCAGGATGCGCAAGTATGGGTAGGCAAAGGCAGAGGGAGAACGTTGAACGCTGCGGCTAACGATCTGTATCGGACCGCTCAAATGCCTATTTCGTGGGGACATATATCGGCGATCGTCATTTCCGAGACCGTGCTTAAGAACATCGGCATTAAGTTCGTGGAGATGGTGAATCGTTTTCCCGAAATTCGCTATAACACTTGGGTGTACGGTACGCAGAGCCCGATTGAAGATATTTTATCGACGAACTCCTTTTTCAAGCTATCGCCGCTTACGACCATTCTTCACGATCCGCAGAAAAACTATCAGCAATACTCGGTCATGCCGCCTGTGCTCCTCTTCAAGTACTTGGCCTCGTTCAACGAGCCAGCGCGAACAACGTTCCTGCCTTGCATAGGCATCAACAATACGCAGTGGAAGGAAAACGAAACCCAGCAGCCGATGCTTACGCTAAACGGGGCCTACTTCGAATACGGAGATGACATTAACGGATTCCTGTCGCGCCAAAGTCTGCTTGGGTATCGGTGGATGCAGAAAAGCACGAATCGCTCGCCGTTAACGCTGGAGAAGGATGGGGAAGTCTACGGACAAATTTCCGCGGGTAGGCCGAAAATCAAGATTAAGACGATTATCAAAGGCGACGAGGTACGCTTCCAAATCTCCGTCCGATTGCTGGCGGCTTTGTACGAGTACTTGGAGCCGTTGTCGAATCAGGAGCTTGTCGCGATCGCCTCGGAAATCGTGAAGAAACAAATCATGGACACCTACACGGCGGGCGTCGACATCAATGTGGATGTATTCCAGCTTGGGCAGCATCTCTATAAGAAAGATCAGAAGCTGTGGCAGAAGCTGACGAACAACGGCCACCAGCTGGCCATCGATAAGCAATCCATCGAGAAGCTGGACGTCAACGTCGTCATTCCGTACTTCGGCAAGTATAAGCGGCTGCAATAACGTTGTCGACGTTCTCACCATCCATAAGCTGCGTTTCCCATCCTATTGCCCTCAAGTAATTGATGTTTGTGCGAATAGGATGGGTTTCCCATCCTATTGCCCTCAAGTAACCTAAGTTTGTGCGAATAGGATGGATTCCCCCTCCTATTTCTGTCTAATAAAAAAAACCGAGCTCCCTGTCACTCTCGGGAACTCGGTCCATCTGCTTAAATGCTCCAGTGATGCCAATCCTGCTGCTGGCGGTCGAGACCGCTCAGCCAATCGGATGTTACGCGGATCGCTTCCTCTTGATGGCTGCGGCTGGAGTACGTATGATTCGCTTGAAAAATAATTTCTTTGTCGCATAATCCTTCGTTACGCGTCCAAAACACCTTCTGGTATAGGAAGCTGTAATCGACCGGAATGAGCTCGTCGCTCGTTCCGTGAACGAGCAGCACTTCACCGCCGAACTTTGTCGCCGCTTGGAACGGCTGATGCTGGAGCAGCGATTCGTAGAATACCTTCTGCAGCGTGTAACCGTTATAGTCCGAGCTGCCAGATGTGACCGCTTCATCATAGCTGCTTCTACCGACGATACGAACGATATCGTTGAACGGATAAGCTACAGGAGACCATAGGACGAGCCGCTTAACACGGCGATCCCGCACGGCTGTCATGATCGCAATCGCTCCGCCAAGGCTATGGCCAAGCAGTACGATTCGGCGCGGATCTACACAATCCATGCTGGAGATGTAATCGATCGCTGTCCGCGTCTGATCGATCATCGATTCGAAGCCGAGCGCTCCGTAATCGCCCCCGCTCTCGCCGCAGCCTCCATAATCGAAGCGCAACACATAGGAGCCTTGCGCTGCCAGAGCGCGAGCCGCCTTAACGAACAGACGATCGACACCGATCCGACTGCCAATGAATCCATGGCATATGATAATCGCTTGCTTCTTCTCCGAATCCTTATGACTTCCGTCAGTCGGATAATGAAGCGTTGCGGTGAGCTCAAGCCCGTCATGACGCAAAGTGATCTGTTTTTCCATGCCGACTACCTCCTGATGATTCATATATAATAATTCCTACCCGTATACTATGAATTAAGTTAAACTAAT
The DNA here is from genome assembly GCF_056396205.1 of Paenibacillus sp. 05T425. NCBI lineage: Bacteria > Bacillati > Bacillota > Bacilli > Caryophanales > Paenibacillaceae > Paenibacillus > Paenibacillus sp. 05T425. The sequence goes on along the minus strand of NZ_JBFTLA010000011.1, from coordinate 59,906 downwards.
ATTAGCATCCGATTCAGCTACTGTCAAATGCGAATATGTAAGTCGTCATAGAAGCACGGGTATGTATTACTAATTTTCAATTTCGCAGGAAATACTATGCATGGGAGTATGAGGGTTGGAGTGTATTTTTACCGGATGAGAAAAGAAAATGCGAGGAGGTGCATGGGCATGCCGCTATGGCTCGAATGGTTGGACAATCATTGGCTTCCGGCTCTGCTGACCCTAGGCGTTATTATTGCAATCGGCTTCGTGATCGCCAACCGGAAGCTGTTGTTCTATAAAGAATAGTTCTATTCGCGTATAAGCGGCAAGCGGATCGTCACGATCGTACCGGCTCCGCGTTCACTGTCGATCGTAAGCTTGCCATCGTGCAACTCGATAATTTCTTTGCAAATGGCAAGGCCGAGCCCTGAACCGCCTTGGCCCGTTTGGGCCTTATAGAAGTTCTCCGTCACATGCGGCAGATCCTCCGCGTCGATGCCGCAGCCCGTGTCGGCTACCGTAACCTGCGCATACTCCTCCGTTGCGGTCGTCGATATGCGAATCGTACCTCCCGCTGGCGTGAACTTGAACGCGTTGTCGATGAGATTAATAATAACCTGCTTGAGCCGGTTGGCATCGCCGTGAACGACAAGCGGGCTTTTGCCGTATTCGGCCATTAGCCTGACGCCTGTCTGTCCTTTGCGAACGGCTAGCTGATGCACGGTCTCCTTGACGGGCCCGTTCATATCCAGCACCTCCGTATGGAGATCCATCGTCCGTGCCGACAGCTTGGAGAAGTCGAGCAGATCTTCAACGAGTCCGGATAATCGCTCCGTCTCCCGGCTAATGATCGACATCCCCATTTTGAACTCCTCATCGTCCGCAGGATCGCCTTCCTTCAGCGTCTCGCTCCAACCCTTGATTGAAGTGAGCGGCGTGCGAAGCTCATGCGAGATCGAAGAAATGAAGTTGTTCTTCAGCTTCTCCCGCTTATTAAGCTCCACTACCATGGAATTAAACGTCTCCGCCAGCTGGCCGATCTCGTCGTCGCTTCTCTTCGTTGCTCTGCGCGTCCAATCCCCCTCCGCCATGTATCTTGCAACGCGCGTCAACTCGCGAATCGGCTTCACGATACGTTGAGCTAGAAACAAACTCAGCCCCAGGAAAAGCAGAATGACAGCCGTTCCGACAGCAGCGGCCATACGAATAAGCAGGCTTACCATCGCATCGACCTGTTCGAGCGAAGCCGAATATCGCAGCAGCGAGACGACGCGCATGTCGTTCCATAGCGGAATCGTGACGGACATAACCCGCTCTCCGTAATAAGGGTCAACGCCGCGCCAGCTTCCCGTCGTACCGGAGATTGCCGCCTTCACATCGCCCGTCGTATAACGGATGTCTTCGGAGAAACCATCTGAATCGATACGAATTTGGCCCGTGCTGTCTAGCAGTTGCAGTCTTGTCCCGCCTTCGATCATATATTGCAGCATATAATCGGCTTGGTCCTGAACCCCTAGCGAGGAGAGGGAACGGCCATGCAGCGTAAGCGCCGTCTCCGCCCGTTGCTTGACCGAGCTCTGCGCGCTGCCGTAATAATAGTTCCACATCAGCGCTGCGAACGTCGTGCCGAGCACCGTAACGACGAGTACGATTAGCAGCAAAAAGCTCCAAACCATCCGCGATTTGACGCTTCTCATGGCCTAGCGCCTCGTTTCCACCGATACCCGAAGCCCCATACCGTCTCAATGAAGGACGGCTCGGACGGATTACTTTMGATTTTCTGCCGAATGCGGCGAATGTTAACGTCCACGACTTTCAGATCGCCAACATAGTACCGGCCCCATACTTCGCTCAAAATGTGATCGCGGCTCACGCTCGCCCCCTCGCGCTCCATGAGCAATCGAACCAACGTCCACTCGGTAGGCGTGAGGATGATCTCCCGATCTTCCTTCCATAGCTTACGCTCAGGTATAGACAGAACGAATGGCGGAATACGAACTTCAAGCGCCGGAGCAGTTGCCGCTGCGGGAGCTTGCCCAAGGTCATAGCTGCCGCTAAAGCTTTGATTGGACACTTGCACGGCCTTGAGCAAATCCTCCGACTCGCCTGCCTTGTCCCCGCCGCCCTGCACAGTTGAATCGCTCGAGCCGACCGGTTCGGAACTCATCCTTCGGTACAGCGACTTAATCCGCGCGATTAGCTCGCCGGGACTGAAAGGCTTCTGAACGTAATCGTCCGCACCTAGCTCTAAGCCGTGTATTTTATCCTCTTCCTGCGACTTTGCCGTTAACATAATAATACCCATGCGGGGATAGTTCGCGCGCAGTTGCTCGCATACTTCGAAGCCGCTAATCGTCGGAAGCATCACGTCCAGCAAGGCGATGTCGAAAGGCCCTTCCGTACGCGCAAGCTCAAGCGCAGCTTCGCCCGTCTCCGCTTCCGTCACCTCCATCTCATTGCGCTTCAAGTTAATGCGCACAAATCCGCGGATCGATTCCTCATCCTCCAGCAACAATATTCGCATAGGTCACCGCCTGCTTCTGTTCTATTAATCATTGCGAATCGTCAGATAGGAAGCCATCTGATCTTCTATCTTCAGCATTTCGTTGAACTCGTTCTTGTCTGCGTCATTCCACTCTTGCGGCGCTTCCTTAACGAAGGAAACGGCGAACACGTTGCCGCTGTCCGCGAACAAATGCTGATACGACTTCTGCTCATCTTTCCAGATGGTCTCCAGCGCGTCCCAATCCTTCTTCGGTACTGCGTACAAGGTCGCAAGCTCTGCCTTCTCGTTACCCGAGCTGTCGATGACATCGATCGTCACGATGCTATAAGGATCGCTCTGCGACTTGCGCAGCGTATACTTGCCCGACCATTGCTCGGGAATCCGCATTGTCAGCCCATAGTTTGAATCCGTGAACTCCTCCATGACGGGAGCGAAGCTGGACTGTCCATCCCATTGCACCCAGTCATTGATCCATACGGCATCTACGTAAGGCACGCCAAGCTCGTCCGGCGCTTCTCTCACCAAAGCCAGCTCAATAATCCCGTCCCCATTCACGTCGCCGCTCATCGTCGGTTTGCCGCTAATGCCATTAGCCGGATCATCAGAGGCAGGATACACGAGCCTTAGTCCTCTTTTCTCCCATACATACATGGCGGTGTAAGTTCCGTGTGCGCCTGTCGAGGCTTCCAGCACAACTCCGCTAAGCCTTGGCGATACTTGCCCGATAAGCAGCCTCTCGTACGTGTTGACTCCGTTAAACAGGCCTTGTTCGACGATTGTATGCAGCGCGTTATTGCTCCAGTTGTAGATCGTTAATTGAAACGCGGGCAGCTCCTTCTCCCGGTTCGTATGCGTCTCCGAAATAATGGCCAGCTCCGGCAGTCCGTCTCCGTTCATATCGCCAGTCTCGGCGTAGGAATAAGGCAATGAATCAAGCGGCTTCAATACAAGATTGCCGCGTTCATTGCGCTCCGTCTTCCCGTGAAAAGAATACATCTCCAGCACGTTCGGACTTTCGAAAGCGCCCGTCCAACCGACGAGCAGCTCCATTTTGCCATCACGGTCCAAATCGATAATATCAAGCCAAGCGATCTGTCTAGCCATCGGCTGTTCCACGCCAACCCACGACTTCCATTTACCGTCTGTCTGCTTAAGCACCAGCAGCTCCGGCGTACTGTATTCATTGTAAAAGGTGACGACCGCTTCCTTCACGCCGTCGCCATCCACATCCAGAATGCGGATCGCCTCCATGTTCTTCTCTCTTAGCGGCAGCGTCAGCTTGCTATAATCAGGGAGCTCCTTCTCGATCGCTTGCAGCAGCACCTGCTTGTCCGCCGCGATCTTCGGCTTCTGCAGCAAATCCGCAGGGGCCGCCGTGTAGCGGCAACCTGCGGATAGGATAAGGATGAACAGGGCAGCGCTTAGAAGGCCGCCTATTCGTATCATATTTCCGTACAGGACGGATCGTTGCGGTGAGCGAGCGACTTTCAATTGCTATAGCCTCCTCCAGTTGCGTTGCAGCGGATTATGGCAGTTCATCTATCGTAGCGAACGTATAACCCATCTCCGTTAGTTCATCTATAATTCCAGGGAGCGCCTCCACCGTATTCGCGATGTGCTTGCCTCCAAAAGAATGCATTAATATTATACCACCGGGCTTCGCTTCCGTTCGAATCATTTCTTGCATATCGGCTACCGAAGTCCCCGCCCAATCACGCGTATCGATATTCCAACCGATCATGTGACGGCCCGTGTTTTTAACGATATCCTTAAGCGTATCCGACACTGCTCCATAAGGAGCGCGGAACAATACTGGCGTGAAGCCTACGGCATCCTTAATCAGTTTATCGCTATCGTTAATCTCCTTCAAAATCGCATCCTTGCCCAGCTTGGACAAGTCTTTATGATTGTACGTATGATTGCCGATTTCATGGCCTTCCTTCACGATCCGCTCCAACACTTCCGGACTTTTGTTCACTTGGAGACCAACGACGAAGAACGTCGCTTTCACTCCTTTTTCTTTCAGGATATCCAATATGGCCGGCGTATAACGCTTGTCCGGACCATCGTCGAAGGTTAACGCGATAACCTTCTGCTCTTCTTTGTCAGGCTCGGCTGTTGCCGTACCCTCCGGAACAATCTCGATCGGAACGTTCCCGCCGAGGTCTTCGCTGCCTTCATCCTGCACTAAAATAACTTCCCCCGGCTTAACACCGGTTTCTTCGCCAGCCTTACTGCCRCTCGGACCGCTTAGATCCAGACCTAGATCGGAATATACTCCATCCGTCTCCTGCTCTTCCCCATCTGCCGCGATAGCCGTCAGATCGAGAGTCTGGCTGACTGCGCAGCCGCTGCTCCATACCATCACTGCTGCCAGCAGCAGCATAACCAACCATCCCTTATAACGTTTGAACTCCCTTGTCATTTCGCTCACCTTCTACTCCCCGCTTATAACTCTATCGTAGCGGAATGGTAGTTTAAGAGAGTTACAAAATAGTAACACCTTTCGCGCTTATATGACATTTTGTATAAAAAGAAAAAGCCCCCGTCATCGACGCTTTCTCAGCGTTTTCGACAACAGGGGCTTATATGGCTTGCGGCTTCTTAACGAAGCGCTTTAGCTGCAATATCGGTACGGCTTTGTTTGCCTTCAAAATCAATCACGCTAACCGCTTCATAAGCGCGTGCGCGAGCTTCGGCAATATCTTTGCCGCGGCCTACGACGCCAAGCACGCGTCCGCCGTTCGTTACGAATTGGCCGTCCTTCGATGCTGTGCCGGCATGGAACACAAGCGCGCCTTGCGCTTCTGCTTCCGCAAGACCCTTAATGACGCGGCCCTTCGGATACGATGCCGGATAACCTTCGGATGCGATAACGACGCAGACAGCTGCCTCGTCATCCCACTCGATGTCGAGATCGCGAAGTCTGCCGTTAAGCGAAGCAAGTACGATGTCGACAAGATCGGTTTTCAGACGCGGCAATACGACCTGTGTTTCCGGATCGCCCATGCGAGCGTTGAACTCGATCGTTTTCGGACCATCCTTCGTAATCATAAGACCTGCGAACAGGACGCCGCGGAACGGACGGCCTTCGCTCACCATTGCTTTAGCCGTAGGGATAATGATGTTCGTGATCGACTCGTCGATAATCGCTTGGTCGATATGCGGAAGCGGCGTGTAAGTGCCCATGCCGCCCGTGTTCGGACCTTTGTCGCCGTCGAAAATCGGCTTATGATCCTGTGCAGGTACCATAGCGCGAACCGTCTCGCCGTCAACGAACGCCAGAATCGACATTTCTTGTCCTTCGAGGAATTCCTCGATGACGATTTGATTGCCCGCATCGCCGAACACTTTGTCGACCATCGCTTCGCGAAGCGCTTTCTCGGCCTCTTCAAGCGTTGCTGCAACCGTTACGCCTTTGCCAGCTGCAAGGCCGTCAGCCTTAATGACGATTGGAGTCGACTGCTCACGCAAGTAAGCCAGCGCCAATTCGTAATTGGTGAACGTCTCGTATTTGGCAGTTGGGATGTCGTATTTTTTGAGCAGGTTTTTCATGAAGATTTTGCTGCCTTCGATTTCAGCCGCGTTTTTGCGAGGTCCGTATGTCGGAATACCCTCTGCTTCGAAAGCATCTACGATCCCGTCTGCAAGCGGATCGTCAGGTCCGATAAAGACGAGGTCAATCGACGCTTCCTTTGCGAAGCGCGTAAGCTCCGCGAATTCGCTAACCGCGATCGGCACGCATTCCGCAAGCTGTGCGATACCCGCATTGCCCGGCGCGCAGAACACTTCCTTTACTTTCTCGCTTTTCTTAAGCGCCCAGACGATCGTATGCTCCCGTCCGCCGCTGCCAACAACCAATATACGCATGTGCTAATCCCCCTATATATTATTGCGATTAAAAAAAGGAGCACAACAGTGAGTTTTGCCTCACTCGGAAGTGAGGCCCCTCATACCTATCTTTTACGCAGGCTGTCGTGCTCTGTATGTTCATTCGTTCGTTTTAGTGTTTGAAGTGGCGAACGCCAGTGAATACCATCGCGATGCCTGCCGCGTTAGCCGCTGCGATTGATTCCTCGTCTTTGATCGATCCGCCTGGCTGAATGATCGCCGTGATGCCTGCTTTCGCAGCAAGCTCAACCGTATCTCCCATTGGGAAGAACGCATCGGAAGCGAGTGCCGCTCCTTTTGCTTTCTCGCCGGCTTGCTCGATCGCAATGCGAGCCGCGCCTACGCGGTTCATTTGACCAGCGCCTACGCCTACTGTCATATCGTCCTTCGCAAGAAGGATCGCATTCGATTTCACATGCTTAACCACTTTCCAGCCGAACAGCAATTGCTTCAGTTCTTCAGCCGTTGGTTTGCGGTCTGTAACGAATTGCAGATCGGCTTCCGTCACGCTATGCACATCGCTCTCTTGAACGAGCATGCCGCCAGCTACCGAAGTAACGATCCACTCCGCCTTGCGTTCTGCTGCGGCTGTAAGTGCCCCAAGCTTCATAAGACGAATGTTTTTCTTCTTCGTAAGAATATCGAGCGCTTCCGGCGTGAAGTCCGGTGCGATAATGATTTCTAGGAAAATGCTGCCGAGCAACTCAGCCGTATCAGCGCCGATTGTACGGTTAGCCGCTACGATGCCGCCGAAGATCGACGTTGGGTCAGCTGCATAAGCTTTCTCATATGCTTCGTGAATCGTTGCGCCGATACCTACGCCGCAAGGGTTCATGTGCTTAACGGCAACGACTGCCGGCTCGTCGAACTCTTTAAGAATGCCAAGCGCCGCGTTCGCGTCGCTGATGTTGTTGTAGGAAAGCTCTTTGCCGTGCAATTGCTCAGCTGTGGAGATATTGCCTGCAGCAGCAAGCGGCTTGCTGTAGAAAGCAGCCTTCTGATGCGGGTTCTCGCCGTAACGAAGGTCTTGTACTTTCTCGTAAGTAACCGTGTACGATTCAGGAAGCGGCTCGCCCATTTGCTTCGAGAGGTAGTCGGAGATAAGGGAGTCGTAAGCAGCCGTGTGACGGAACACTTTGGCAGCCAGACGTTTGCGCGTTTCGAGCGTCGTGTCGCCTTGCGCTTTCACTTCTTCTAGGATCGTGCCGTAGTCGCCAGCGTCGACAACTACCGTTACGAAAGCATGGTTCTTAGCTGCGGAACGAAGCATCGTTGGGCCGCCGATATCGATGTTCTCGATCGCGTCCTCGTACGAAACGTCTGGCTTAGCAATTGTTTCTTTGAACGGGTACAGGTTAACGATGACGAGATCGATGTAGTCGAGACCAAGCTCTTTCATCGCTTTCTGATGCTCTTCGTCATCGCGAACGGCGAGCAGACCGCTATGTACGGCCGGGTGCAGCGTCTTCACGCGTCCATCGAGAATTTCAGGGAAACCCGTTACATCGGAAATGCCGATAACCGGTACGCCTTCCTTCTGAAGCAGGCTGAACGTACCCCCTGTCGAAATAATTTGTACGCCTTGCTGCGCCAGCTCACGGGAAAACTCCACGATGCCGGTCTTATCCGAAACACTAATTAACGCTCTGCGAATAGCCACGCCAAATTCCTCCTTATCTATATGGAACAACAATTGCTTGTCTTCTTACTTGGTCAGTCACGAAATAGCGCTGATTTCTAGCTCTATTCACCAGCGCCGACGCCGTTTGAGCTCAGTTCCGCCGAAGTCCTTTGAAATAGCGCTAATTTCTATCGCTATTTCCTTCAAACTAACCTTAGTTTGTGGAATAGAGCTACTTTCTAGCTCTATTCACCAGCGCCGACGCCGKTTGRGCTCAGTTCCGCCGCTCCCACCACGAAATAGCGCTAAYTTYTAKCKCTATTTCMTTCAAACTAACCTTAGTTTGTGGAATAAAGCTACTTTCTAGCTCTATTCGCCAGCGCTGACGCCGTTTGAGCTCAGTTTCGCCGCTCCCACCACGAAATAGCGTTAATTTCTATCGCTATTTCGWYCAAACTAACCTTAGTTTGTGGAATAGAGCTRMTTTCTAGCTCTATTCACCAGCGGCTAGCGCCGACTGGGCGCTCGATCCACCTACTTACCCGCGGCGGATCGAGACATGCCTGCCATCCAGCGTCACGCGGTTCTCCGCGATGAGCTGGATGACGCTTGGCAGCAGCGCTTGCTCTGCTGCGTGAATGCGCGGGGCGAGCGACGCTTCCGTGTCGCCGTCCGCCACTTCCACAGCGGTCTGCGCGATGATCGGCCCGCTGTCCATGCCGCCGTCCACATAGTGGACGGTGACGCCGGTCAGCTTGACGCCGTATTCCAGCGCCTGGCCGATGCCGTTCACGCCTGGGAAAGCCGGCAGCAGCGCCGGATGGATGTTAATCATCCGGCCATAAAACGGCTCCACCAGCACCGATGTGATGATCCGCATGTAACCGGCCAGCACAATCAGCTCAACGCCGCGGCGCTGCAGCTCGGCGATAATTTCCGTCTCGTAAGCTTCGCGAGACGGGTACTCCTTCGGCGTGAACAGGAACGTGTCCACGCCCGCCTTCTGTGCGCGCTCCACAACGGGAGCGGCTGGCTTGTCACAAACAAGAAGCTCGATGGTTACATCGAGCTTCCCCTCCTGCACCGCATCCACAATCGCTTGGAAATTCGAGCCTTGTCCCGAAGCGAAGACGGCGATGCGAAGCGATGCCATTATACGTCCGCTCCCGTAAACGTTACGATGCGGCTTCCTTCCGTAACCGTTCCGATACGGTAAGCCTCCTCGCCAAGCTCCGCTGCAACGCGCAGCGCAGTCTCCGCTTGATCTGCCGGTACAACAACGACCAAACCTACGCCCATGTTGAACGTAGTGAACATATCACGGTTCGTAATATTGCCCTTCTCCTGCATCAATCCGAAGATCGGCAGAATCGGCCACGAGCCGTATGCGATATCAACGTTAACGCCTTCCGGCAATACGCGCGGAATGTTCTCGATGAAGCCGCCGCCCGTAATGTGCGCCATGCCCTTCACGTCCACTTGCTCGATCAGCTTAAGCGCCGATTTCACATAGATGCGCGTTGGCTCGATCAGCACGTCGCCTAGACGAGCGCCGCCAAGCTCTTCGAGCGTTTGCTCCAAAGAGTAGCCTGCTTCTTCAAGCAGCAAACGGCGAACGAGCGAGAAGCCATTGCTGTGAATGCCGCTCGATGCGAAGCCGATGACCGCATCGCCAGCAGCGATTGTCGATCCGTCGATCATTTTTTTCTTATCTACGATACCGACTGTGAAGCCGGCAATGTCATATTCGCCTTCGGAGTACATGCCTGGCATCTCTGCCGTTTCGCCGCCGATCAGTGAGCAGCCCGCTTGCACGCAGCCCTCAGCAATACCGGCAACGATCGCTTCGATTTTCTCAGGCACGACTTTGTCGCATGCCAAGTAGTCTAGGAAAAACAACGGCTCAGCGCCTTGTACGATAATGTCGTTCACGCACATCGCTACCGCATCGATGCCGATCGTGTCATGCTTGTCCATTGCAAAAGCAAGCTTCAGCTTCGTGCCGACGCCATCCGTTCCGGATACGAGAACAGGCTCCTCGTACTTGTCCTTGTTCAGGCCGAACAAACCTCCGAAGCCGCCAAGCTCCGCCATAACCTCCGGACGGTAAGTGCGCTTCACGTGCTTTTTCATTCGTTCAACCGCTTCGTTGCCCGCCGCTATATCGACGCCGGCCTTTTTGTACGCTTCTGACACTTTCGGTCAACTCCTTAAAATGTAATGCATACTTTAGTTGTTCCCCACACCGCCAGCCGCTAACAGCTGCAGCTTTTGTCCGATTCTTCGTTCACAGGCGTCGGATAGTCATTGTCGAAGCAAGCCAGGCACATGCCGCGGTTATACGCACCGTCATTGCCGCCGACCGAATCAACGAAGCCATCATTGCTTAGGAAAGATAACGAGTCCGCGTTGATCTGCTTGCGAATTTCTTCCACCGTCCGGTACGAAGCGATCAGCTCCTTGCGGTCAGGGGTATCGATGCCGTAGTAGCACGGGTTTTTGAAAGGCGGTGACGTTATCCGCACATGCACTTCGGTCGCGCCTGCTTCACGAAGCAGGTTCACGATACGAAGCGAGGTCGTGCCGCGCACGATCGAATCATCGATCATGACGACGCGTTTTCCTTCCACGACTTTGCGAACGGCGGAAAGCTTCATCTTCACGCCTTTTTCGCGCAGCTCTTGGGAAGGTTGGATAAACGTCCTGCCTGTATATTTGTTTTTGATAAGTCCAAGCTCATAAGGAATACCCGTTTGCTCGGCATAACCGATCGCCGCGGAAATACTGGAATCGGGCACGCCCGTTACAATATCCGCGTCCACGAATGATTCCTGCGCGAGCTGGCGTCCCATCCGTTTGCGCGCCGAGTGGATGTTGATTCCGTTAATATCGCTGTCCGGGCGGGCAAAATAAATGTATTCCATCGCGCAAGTCGCACGGCGCTCTACTTCTGCATAACGGTCTTCACGCATACCGTCAGCGTCGAAAATCAGCAATTCTCCCGGCTGCACATCGCGAACATATTCCGCGCCGATCGTCTCGAACGCGCAAGATTCCGACGAGAATACGTAGCCATCGCCTAGACGACCCATGACGAGCGGACGAAGTCCGTTCGGATCGGAAGCGACGAGCAGCTTTTCATTCGTCATGATCAGGAACGCGAATCCGCCGACAATACGCTGCAACGCTTCTTTCGCCGCCGTCTCGAAATCCTTCGGAGAACGAGCGATCAGATGCGCAATTACTTCCGTGTCGCTCGACGTCTGGAAGATCGATCCCGACATCTCAAGCTCCTTGCGGATTTCCGGCGCATTGACGATGTTGCCGTTCGTCGCAACAGCGAGGTCACCATCGCGATAGCGGAAGATAAGCGGCTGTGCATTCGCCAGCTTGCTCTCTCCTGCCGTCGAATAACGAACGTGGCCAATCGCACGGTCGCCCTTCAGATGGTCAAGCTCGTCCTTGCCGAACACTTCCTTAACTAGCCCCATGTTGCGGTGATAGGCGAAGGCATTGCCGTTAGCCGTATCAACCGTACAAATTCCCGCGCTTTCTTCGCCGCGATGCTGAAGCGCATGCAGGCCGTAGTAAGAGAGGCTCGACGCCGCCGGGATATTGAATACCCCGAAGACGCCGCACTCTTCACGCAGTTTGTCGAAAATATCGTCACGTCCGATACCCTCGTTATAATGATCTCCCGTCCAAAGCAAATGCTTGCTTATTTCATCAGACATGGAATCGCATCCTTCCAGACCTTCTCCAGTTGTTTGACCGGCGCGTTGATGCCGGATTTGCCGTTTACGTTGATGGAAAGGCTGCTGCCTTTAACCGTACCGATAGTAGCGTTGATTACGCCTTGCTCGTTCAGGTAAGCCGTCAATGCCGCAGCATTTTCCGGTTTAGCGGAGAGCAGAATACGCGATTGCGATTCGCTGAACAGCAATTGATCCGCGCGAAGCTCAGTGGAGAGAGCGATCTCTGCGCCAAGTCCGCCGCTGATGCAAGATTCTGCTGCAGCTACCGCAATGCCGCCTTCGGACAAGTCATGCGCCGAAGCGACTAGACCTTTTTGAATCGCGCCAAGAACGGCACCGATTACTTTTTTCTCCGTAGCGAGGTCGATTTCAGGTGGACGTCCGCTAGCCGCGCCTTCGAGCACGTATTGCAGCTCGCTGCCGCCGAACTCGGCTTTCGTCTCGCCGATCAAGACGATCACGTCGCCATCAGCTTTGAAGCCTTGCGTCGTAATGTGGTCAACGTCGTGTACGAGACCAACCATGCCGATTACCGGCGTTGGGTAGATCGCGCCTTTCGCGTTCTCGTTGTACAAGCTGACGTTACCGCCGATTACCGGCGTATCCAGCACGACACAAGCTTCGGACATGCCGTCTGCCGATTTCTCAAGCTGCCAGAACACTTCAGGTTTCTCAGGGTTGCCGAAGTTCAGGTTGTCCGTAATCGCAAGCGGCTCTGCGCCGGAGCAAACGATATTGCGCGCTGCTTCAGCAACGGAGATACGTCCGCCAACTTCAGGATCCAGATATACATAACGACCGTTGCAGTCCGTCGTCATTGCAAGCGCCTTGCGCGTGCCGGGAATCGTCACAACAGCCGCGTCGGAGCCCGGCTGAACAGCCGTCGACGTACGAACCATGTAATCGTATTGATTGTAAACCCACTCTTTGCTAGCAACCGTAGGGGATGCAAGCACTTTTTCCAAAGCGCCGTTCAAGTCCGTGATTTCGGCAAAAGCAGCTGTATCCACTTTCGCATTCTCACGATAGTAAGCTGGCTCTGCAGATGGCTTCTCATAAACCGGACACTCGTCAACGAGCGCTTTAACCGGCATATCAGCTACTTCTTCGCCTTGGTGGAACAAACGAAGACGTCCGTCATCGGTTACTTTGCCGACTTTGGCGCAAATAATGCCCCAACGGTCGAAAATTTCTTTCGCTTGCGCTTCATGCTGCGGTTCAACAACGAACAGCATGCGCTCTTGCGATTCGGAAAGCATCATTTCGTAAGGCGTCATGCCAGTCTCGCGTTGCGGAACTTCGTCCAGGTACAGCTCAAGGCCGTTGCCTGCTTTCGAAGCCATCTCCGCGCTGGAGCAAGTGAGGCCTGCTGCGCCCATATCTTGAATACCAAGTACGATACCGGAATCGATCAGCTCAAGCGTTGCTTCCATAACGAGCTTCTCCATGAACGGATCGCCTACTTGTACAGCCGTACGCTTCTCTTCGGATTCTTCGGACAGCTCGACGGATGCGAATGTCGCGCCGTGGATACCGTCGCGGCCCGTTGCCGGACCAACGTAGAATACCGGGTTGCCTACCCCTTTTGCTACGCCGCGTTGGATTTTATCGTGATCGATAAGACCCACGCACATCGCGTTAACGAGCGGGTTGCCTTCATAGCTTTCGTCGAACATGACTTCGCCCGCAACGGTAGGAATACCGATACAGTTGCCGTAGCCAGCGATGCCGCTAACGACGTGCTCGAACAAATATTTAACGCGTTCATTCTCAAGATTGCCGAAACGAAGGCTGTTCAAAAGAGCAACCGGACGTGCGCCCATCGAGAAAATGTCGCGGATAATGCCGCCTACGCCTGTAGCCGCGCCTTGGAAAGGCTCAACTGCAGATGGATGGTTATGCGATTCAATTTTGAAAACGACCGCTTGGTTGTCGCCGATGTCGACGATGCCCGCACCTTCGCCCGGTCCCATCAGGACGCGAGGACCTGTGATCGGGAATTTTTTCAAGATTGGTTTGGAGTTTTTGTACGAGCAGTGCTCGGACCACATGACGCTGAATACGCCGATCTCCGTGTAGTTGGGCTTACGGCCAAGGAATCCGCAAATAAGCTCATATTCGTAATCGGATACGCCAAATTGGCTGTAAATTTTCTGATCGGCAATTTGCTCCGCCGTCGGTTCTTTAGCCGTTAACTGCTGCGCCATGTTGTTCCCTCCATGCATTCAAAATCGATGTAAACATCCGTTTGCCGTCTTCCGAGCCCAGCAATTGATTAACTGCGCGCTCTGGATGCGGCATCATGCCAACTACGTTGCCTGCTTTGTTGCTTACGCCCGCGATGTTCTCTACCGAACCGTTCGGGTTCGTGTCGCCTGCATAGCGGAACACGATTTGGTTGTTCGCTTTCAGTTCAGCAAGCGTTGCATCATCGCAGAAGTAGTTGCCTTCGCCATGAGCGATCGGAATATTGATAATCTCGCCTTGCGAGTATTGGTTGGTGAAAGCCGTGTTGTTGTTAACAACTTCAAGCGGCGTTTGGTGACAGCGGAACTTCAGTCCGTTGTTGCGGATCAAAGCGCCAGGAAGCAGTCCAGCCTCGGTCAAAATTTGGAATCCGTTGCAAATGCCAAGGATAAACTTGCCTTGGTCAGCCGCTTTCTTCACTTCGCTCATTACGTTAGCGAAGCGAGCGATAGCGCCGCAGCGAAGGTAATCGCCGTAGGAGAAACCGCCAGGAACTAGAATGCCGTCATATGCGGACAGGTCGGTAGCCGTATGCCATACGTAGTCGACAGGCTGGCCGATCGTTTCTTCAACCGCTTTGTAGCAGTCGATGTCGCAGTTGGAGCCTGGAAATACGATAACTGCAAACTTCATCGTCTTATCCCTCCAGCTCAAAACGGTAATCTTCGACAACCGTATTCGCAAGCAGCTTCTCGCACATCACTTTAATGCGTGCTTCTGCTTCTGCGCGGTCGTTCGTATCAAGCTCAAGCTCCAAGTATTTACCGATGCGCACTTTGCCGACTTCGGCGAAGCCCATCGAGTGAAGCGCGCCTTGTACAGCTGTTCCTTGCGGGTCCAAAACGTTTTCTTTGATCGTGACATAGACGGTTGCCTTCATAATAGCCTCCTGGAAATGTGAGTTTTCCCTTTGCGGGTATGAGCTGGGAAAAGGGATCGTTCGTGAGTACGCAAGGGCAATTGTCTCCGTCGCATTAGCAATCGTAAATTTTTAATTACACCTTCATGTGTAAATTTACGATAGCTAGACGCGAGCGCTGTCGCTCTACGACAACAACCCTTGCTCCCCTCACTTGTCCATTTTCCACAAACTCAAAAACCGCTGCGGGGTGGTCGGTGAAGCTTGGACAGCCGCGCTTTGCGCTTGCGCGCGCGCTGGCTGTTAAAGAGAGCTGGTTAGTTCACCATCGCCGAGCTTCTGCCCGTTTACCGGGTGAGGTGCTCATCCCCATCTCCCTCATTATCGGTGAGATGTTGCGGCGTTGGCGGATTAACTGGAATTTGTCCTGTTATTTCGGCGGATATGAGCTGATGCGATGAATTAGCTGGAGGTTGTCCCGTTATTTCGCCGCTAAACCAGGCTTCGAGGCCGATTTGGTGAAATTAGCGGGAGGTTTTCCAGTTAATTCGTGCGAGAGCGTTCATTCGAGCCAATTTAACGGGAGAAATTCCCGTTATTGTATAACGGCCGCGGGGTTCACCGCTGCCATGCTTACCAGAGCAGCCGCACTTCGTTGGCTGCGGTGCTTTGACTGGATTTCATCCAGCCAAATCGAGCGTTACGAGCCGAAATCTGCATTTGACTGTATTTCCTACAGTTAAATGGGAGTAATGAGCTCTAAATCCGGGAAACAGGCGCTTTTGATTGGATATTTTACAGTCAAAGCTTAGAAACGAATGAATAAGGTTACTTTAGACTGGACGAAATCCAACCAAGCGGCGCTTGTACCCAACCTTACAACATACAAACCTTTATAATTCAACGCCGACGAGGCGGCGGTAGATGTCGCGGTAGCGGGCGGTCGTCGCTGCTACTACGGATTCGGGAAGCGGAGCAGGCTTGCTGTCGCGATCCCAGTCGGAGCCGAGCAGATAAGTGCGTACAGGTTCTTTGTCCATGCTGTCGATCTCGATGTCGAAGGCGTAGTTGCCTTCGGCCCAGAAGCGGGACGAGTCCGGCGTGAAGATTTCGTCGATCAATATAACTTTGCCGTCGATAAGTCCGAATTCGAATTTGCAATCGGCAAGAATGATGCCATGCTTCGCGCAATACTCATGCGCGAACTCATACAACTTGATGCTGCGGTCGCGAAGCTCTTCTGCGAGCTCAGCGCCAACCATCTCAGCCATCTTCTCGAACGGGATGTCCTCGTCGTGACCGACGTCGTTTTTCGCAGCAGGCGTGAAGATCGGCGCCGGGAAGCGCTCGTTCTTGCGAAGACCCGCAGGGAGCTCGATGCCGTTGATCGCGGACGTTTGCTGGTATTGTCTCCAACCTCCGCCCGTGATATAGCCGCGAACGACGCATTCGATATCGATGCGCTCCGCTTTGCGGGTAACCATGATGCGATTGCGAAGCAGTTCAGGCTCGGTAACAAGGTCGCCAAGCTTCTCAACGTCCGTATGCACGACGTGGTTGACTTGAATGTCGGCCGTTTGCTCGAACCAATAAGCCGATAGGCGGTTCAGCACATTGCCTTTGTCCGGCACGGCCGGGTCGAGCACGTAATCGAATGCCGAGATGCGGTCCGTCACGACGATTAGGAAATGCTCGCCGAGATCGTACAATTCTCGCACCTTGCCTTTATAAATTAGAGGAGCCTTAATGTAATCAACAGCCGTGGATAAAGCTTGCGATTGAACAGTCATTGATGGCTTGCCCTCCCTAGATTAATCCGAGACGTGAGAAGATCGTGTCGACATGCTTGAGGTGCCATGCCGGGTTGAAGCAGTCGTCGATTTCTTCAGCCGACAGTACGCTTGTAACCTCTTCCGTCTCGCTGATGATATCGCGGAACTGACGTTGCGTTTCCCAAGCCTGCATCGCGCGCGGTTGAACCGTGTCGTATGCTTTTTCGCGGCTGAAGCCTTTGTCGATCAGCTTCGTCAATACGCGGCCCGAGAACGGCACGCCGTAAGTCGCTTGCATGTTGCGCTTCATGTTTTCCGGGAACACCGTCAGGTTGTTGATGATGTTGCCAAGACGGTTCAGCATGTAGTTCAACAGCATCGTTGCATCCGGCAAAATGATGCGCTCAACCGACGAGTGGCTGATGTCGCGCTCATGCCAGAGCGGAATGTTCTCGTAAGCCGTCAGCATATGTCCGCGAATAACGCGTGCAAGACCGGAGATGTTCTCGCAGCCGATTGGGTTGCGCTTATGCGGCATTGCCGAAGATCCTTTTTGACCTTTCGCGAAAGGCTCTTCAACCTCACGGAACTCGCTCTTCTGCAAAGCGCGAATTTCCGTAGCGAACTTGTCGAGCGAGGACGCGATGAGCGCCAATGTTGCCATATATTCGGCATGACGGTCACGCTGCAGAGTTTGCGTCGAGATAGGAGCTGCCGTGATGCCAAGCTTCTTGCAGACGAACTCTTCCACGAACGGATCGATATCCGCGAACGTGCCTACAGCGCCGGACATTTTGCCGAACTGTACGCCGTTAGCCGCATGCTGGAAACGCTCCAGGTTACGTTTCATTTCCTCGTACCAGAGAGCTACTTTCAGACCGAACGTCGTCGGCTGCGCATGAACGCCATGCGTACGGCCCATCATAGGCGTATCTTTATATTGGATCGCTTTGTCGCGAAGAATTTCAATGAAACGCTCGATATCTTTGAACAAAATCGCATTGGCTTGAAGGAGCAGGTAACCGTTCGCCGTATCGACAACGTCGGTCGAAGTAAGACCGTAATGAACCCATTTGCCTTCAGGACCTGCTTTCTCGGACACAGCGCGTGTGAACGCGATAACGTCATGGCGAGTGTCTAACTCGATTTCGTAGATGCGATCAATATCGAAAGCCGCCGATTTGCGAAGCGCCACGACATCTTCCTTCGGAATCGCGCCAAGCTCGGACCAAGCCTCGCATGCGCATAGTTCAACTTCGAGCCAAGCGTTGAACTTGTTCTCTTCTGTCCAAATCGCTCTCATTTCCGGTCTGCTGTAACGCTCTAACATAAACCATTCACACCTTCCAAATATTCGTTTCTTGAATCCATTCCAGCGCTGCTTCGGTACTTGGCGCAAGGACGTTCACATGGCCCATCTTGCGTTTGAATACCGCTTCCTTCTTTCCGTACAAATGCACCTTCGGCGCAACGTGAAGCCGCTCCGCCGACTCGTCGCGCTGCGCCATAAGCGCAAGCAGCGGCTCTACATGCTGCCCAAGTACGTTAACCATAACGACAGGGCTCATGAGCGTCGTATCCCCGAGCGGCAGGTTGCATACCGCGCGTACATGCTGCTCGAACTGCGAAGTTCGGCAAGCTTCCATCGTATAGTGACCGCTGTTATGCGGCCTAGGAGCCAGTTCGTTAACGAACAGCTCGCCATCCGCCGTAACGAACAGCTCCACCGCGATCAACCCTACGACGCCAAGCCCTTCGGCAATGCGCATCGCCAGTCGTTCCGCTTCACGCTGCACGTCCTCGTTAATACGTGCCGGCACGATAGATAAGTGCAATATATTATCGACGTGAATATTTTCCGCAACAGGGAACGCTTTTATTTCACCCTGCGGGCTTCTCGCCGCTATTACTGATAATTCTTTGTCAAAGCGAATGAACTGCTCGAGTACGAGCTGCACGCCCGCGCGCGAAAGCGTCTCGTAAGCTTCGGCGATCTCGTCTTCGCTGCGGATGACCCATTGGCCTTTGCCGTCGTAACCGCCCATCGCCGTCTTCAGCACGCAAGGCGTACCGAAACGTTCTACCGCCTCGCGAAGCTCGTCCACGCTGCGGATCTCGCTGTAAGGCGCTACGCGAACGCCCGCCGCTTCGATCGCTTGCTTCTCGCGAAGCCGATGCTGCGTCGTATAAAGCAGCTCACTGCCTTGCGGCACGTACGATTCCGCCATCAGCATTGCTGCGACATCGGCATCAACGTTCTCGAACTCGTAGGTGATGACATCCGACCGCTTCGCAAGCTCGCGAGCCGCCTCACGATTGTCATAAGCCGCTACGATCTGCTCCGATACTTGCCCGCATGGCGCATCCGGCGTTGGATCAAGAGCAATGAACCGATAGCCCATCGCGCTGCCTGCATTCGCCATCATTCGGCCAAGCTGACCGCCGCCGAGAATGCCGATCGTGCTGCCAGGAAGCAGCGTCTTCACATTCTCTGCGGATGCGGACGACTTATTGCCCGCTCCGCTGCTCATAGCGTCTCACTGCTTTCCAGCACTTCCTGCTTCACGCGCTCGCGGCGCGCTTCTACGCGCGCTTGCACTTCAGGATCGAACGCGCCGATCATTTGCGCCGCAAGCAAGCCTGCATTCGTGCCGCCTGCATTGCCGATCGCGACTGTCGCAACCGGAATGCCGCCCGGCAT
Organism: Paenibacillus sp. 05T425; assembly: GCF_056396205.1. Classification (NCBI taxonomy): domain Bacteria; kingdom Bacillati; phylum Bacillota; class Bacilli; order Caryophanales; family Paenibacillaceae; genus Paenibacillus; species Paenibacillus sp. 05T425. The sequence goes on along the minus strand of NZ_JBFTLA010000011.1, from coordinate 40,572 downwards.
TTGTACGATGGAGAGCAGCGAATCAAGTCCGCTTAGATTCGAAGACTTAACAGGAACGCCAATAACCGGCAAAATCGTCTTCGCAGCGACCATGCCGGGCAAGTGTGCAGCTCCGCCGGCTCCGGCAATAATGACCTTAAGCCCTCGTTCTACTGCCGATTCCGCATATTCGAACATCAAATCCGGTGTACGATGCGCCGACACTACCTTTTTCTCATACGGAATTTGAAGCTCCTCCAGAACGTCACAGGCTAATTTCATTGTGTCCCAATCCGACTTGCTGCCCATGATTACGCCTACCTTCGCAGACATGCGATCAAACCTACTTTCATCAATAGAGTATGGAAAAACAGAAAAAGCCCGCAAGCAACCATATATAGGCTGCCTCGGACTACGAGCGCGAGCGCCGGCGACAATGAATGTATGCCGCCTGCCGCTCAGTAAAGGATTCGATGATGAGGCAGCTTCCAGCGCTAGGAGACAACAGAAGGCTGCCCCGTCAGAGGAGCAACCTATGCTTGGCAAATGGCTGTGCGCAGCTCTCGTTCATCGCTTCACTTCACGCTCGTAGTCCAGAAAATAAGGTTTCCGGGTAGAAACATTCGGGCCTTCTCCCGAAAATATACGAGTGTATCTTAACTAAGTGTTAGCGTTATTTCTTCTACTTTAATATATAACGCATATCATGATATTTGTCGAATCTTGTCGTTCAAGGCAGTGTGCTCGCCTCAAGCCTACTCTAGTTTATCCAATCCCCCTAACACTGTCAATAAAATACGAACATTATGAGAGGAAGTTTTATAAAGGTTCGTTTTTTTGAATAAATCGTACGGAAAATCAGAACAGTATGCCCAAAAAAAGGGCTTATGCCCACTGKCATGAATCGAAAAACAGAGCCTAACCTCATTTGAGACGTTCCCGGTCGTACTTGCAGACTAGGGACGGCTCTTCTTGAATATAGATGATTAGTAGCGTCTATTTCGGCATTTCCATTCCATGGATGAACCACAAAGCGTATAAGGAGGTTGGGCAGGCATGCATATTCACGTCGTGCAAAGGGGGGATACACTTTGGGCGTTGTCGCAGAAATTCGACGTCCCTCTCGATAACATACTTGCCGCGAACGGACTGCGGGGAGATGAACCGCTCGTCATCGGCCAATCGGTCATTATTCCTCAGCAAGTAACCAGCCATAAAGTGCTGGTTGGGGAGAGCCTGTGGGCGATCGCAGAGCGGTACGGTCTCTCGCTTCAGCAGTTGATGGCTGTGAATCCAATTAGCAATCCAGCGCTAATTTACCCCGGACAGGTGATTACGATTCCGCAAGCGACGAAGCCGGTTACAGAGGTTAATGCCTATACCGAGAAGTTCGGAGCAGCAGGCGTCGAGATTGTGAATGATATCGGCCAATACTTAACCTACTTAAGTCCGTTCAGCTATCGCGTGCAGTTGGACGGCTCGATGATCCCGCTCGACGACTCGGCTATTATCAAAGCAGGCTACGCACACCGCGCCGCTCCGATGATGGTTATTACGAACTTCGAGAACGGCACGTTCAGCCCCGAGATCGCTCATGCCGTTTTGTCCAACCAGCCTGTACAAGAACGGCTGATTAYGGACATTTTGGCCATTATGAAAAACAAAGGATATCTCGCGCTCAACGTCGACTTCGAGTACGTACCGCCTGCCGACCGAGCCCTCTACAACGCCTTCCTGCAGAAGCTCGTAGACCGTCTGCATCCAAGCGGCTATCTGGTTTCAACTTGCCTTGCCCCGAAGATAAGCGCCGATCAGACCGGTACTCTGTATGAAGCTCATGATTATGCCGCTCACGGACGAATCGTCGACTTCGTCATTCTGATGACTTATGAATGGGGCTGGTCAGGCGGACCGCCGCGCGCCGTCGCGCCGCTAAACGAAGTCGTGAAGGTGCTGAACTACGCCCTCACCGTCATTCCGGCTGGCAAAATCGTCATGGGCATGCCGTTATACGGCTATGACTGGACGCTCCCTTACGTGCAAGGAGGCAAGTGGGCCCCTACGGTGAGCCCGCAGGAAGCGGTGCGTCGTGCCGCCAAATACGGCGCAGAAATCAAATACGACGCGCTGAGCCAATCACCGCATTACAATTACTTCGACGAGCAGCGCCGCGAGCACACCGTATGGTTCGAGGATGCCCGCAGCGTGCAAGCCAAGTTCAACATCGTCAAAAGCTATCATTTGCGCGGTATCAGTTATTGGGTGCTCGGCGTCTCGTTCCCGCAAAATTGGTATGTGCTGAATGCGAACTTCACAATTAAGAAGCTAGTTTAAGCTTAACGCTTCAATAACGCTATACGATCCGAAGACACATAACCTACCCTTAAGCTATGTTGGATATCTGCATCAACTTTAGCCGAAAATGAGCCCTAACCAGAGCTAGTTTGATATTTGCTCTAACTTTGCTTCAGGAAGCCTCATTTCACCATCCCATAAAGAAGTTGCTGCAAAAAATCCAGTGTAGGCTATTATGCCGGCCACAAAAGGTCGCTCTATCCTGCAAATATCTATTATAGCCTCCATTCATATTAAAAGGCTGTCCGATAAGGGATCTGGAATAGACCAGACACACTCGGACAGCCTTTAATGCTTAATGCCTTATTGTTCCAACCAAACAGTCTTCTCTGCAGCCGGCGTACGCTTCGCAGCAGGCGCGGCCATATCGGGATAACCGATGAACACAAGCCCTACCAGCTGTTCAGCTTCGGAGAGGCTGAATGCTTCCTTCATTGCCGGATGGTACATCGGATCACCCGAACGCCATACGGCGCCTAGTCCGTTCGCATGAACGGCTAGCAGCAGATTCTGCACCGCGCAATGTGCGGCAGCCATCTCCTCTGCCAATACGGCCCGGGGATCATCCGAAGGTGAACATACTGCCGCGATCACGACTGGGGAACGGAACGCTTTCGTGCGCTCCTTCGCCAGACGCTCCTCCAGCTCCTCTCCGCTAAGATCGGGAAGCTGCGCTGCAGCAACTTTGGCGTATCCGTTGCCCAAAGCCGATCTGCCCTCGCCTGTCATCACAATGAACTTCCATGGCTGTGTATTGAAATGGTTTGGCGCCCATACTGCCGCGTCCAACAGCTTCTCGATTTCTTCACGCGGAACGGGATCGCTTTTCACTCTCCCGATTGATCTTCGTCCTTGAATCGCCTCTTCCAATAACATGACATTCTCTCCCCCGACTTATGTTAGCTTCTAACTATATTTCAAATTACTCGTTAAATAACACGAGGTATTCCCCGTAGCCTTCCTTCTCCAAATCCTGTTTCGCTACGAAACGAAGCGACGCCGAATTGATGCAATAGCGCAGTCCCGTCGGCTGCGGTCCGTCGTCGAACACATGACCCAGATGCGAATCGGCTTCCTTGCTTCTCACCTCTACGCGCACCATATAATGACTCGTATCGGTGTGCTCCGAAATGGAAGCAGCCTGAAGTGGCTTCGTGAAGCTCGGCCAGCCGCAACCGGCATCATATTTGTCTCGCGAGCTGAATAATGGCTCACCCGATACAATATCGACATAGATACCGTCTTCGGTATGATCCCAATATTCTCCCGTGAATGGACGCTCCGTAGCGCTATTTTGCGTTACTTCGTATTGGATAGGAGTTAGCTTCTTCTTCAGCTCAGCCTGATCCTTGCGCATACTCCAGTTTTTCGCGATGAAAGCGTCGCGTCCAGAGCCTTTACGGTACATTTTGTAACGGAACGGATTCGTCTTATGATAGCCCTGGTGATAATCCTCAGCCGCATAAAACTTACCTGCCGGTTCGATCTCGGTCACGATCGGTTTATCGAAGCGTCCGCTTGCTGCAAGCTCCTGCTTCGACGCTTCAGCCAGCTTGCGCTGCTCTTCCGTATAATAGAAGATGCCCGTCCGATAGGAATCGCCGCGGTCATGGAACTGCCCGCCTGCATCCGTAGGATCGATCTGATGCCAGAAGATGTCTAGCAACTTCTCATAGGGAAATACGTCGGGGTCGTACGTAATAAGAACGGCTTCTGCATGTCCAGTCGTATCGGAGCATACCTCTTCATACGTTGGATTTTCCTTATGCCCGCCTGTATAGCCGGAGACGATAGAGACGATACCTGGCATTTCCTCGAAAGGCGATACCATACACCAGAAGCACCCTCCTGCGAATGCTGCTTGTTCCGTGCGGCGCTGGCCGCTATTATGCGATAATGGTTGATCCATGTTGATCTCCCTCCATTGACTTGTAAATTGAGAACCTTTCTCTCCTATTATACATGACAAGAGGGTCATACAACAAAGTTCAGCAACTGTACCGTTATTCAAATGAGCTTCCCGGTAAAATAACAAGCATAACGGGCAGAAAAAAGGACTGCTTTAGCTACATATGTAGCCAAGCAGTCCTCCTTTTCGTTGAAGCTATATTACGTTATGCGGTGCATGGACCATACGATACCGGAGTTTGTCGCTCCACCCAAGTTTAACGAAATGGTCAACCCTCCATCTACATAGAATAAACCGATTACATCGCCCGCATTCAACGCTACATCGCCTGCCAAAGTAACAGCGCCATTGCCTAATATCGCTCTAAGCGTTAGAACTAAAGCAACGTTTACGTTAAGCAAAGGGAATAAGCCACTGATAAGATCTATTGGAGTTCCTGAAGTTCTACGAACAGCAAAAGCAGGGTTGATACCCGCGCCTAAGCTCAAACTAATGGCCGCCGTTGTTGAGTAGTTAATTGTAGCTTCAATAGCATATCGACCCGTTGTAGGAACGACAAAGTTACCTGTACCCGCATTAAAGGTGCCATTATTGAAATAAGGGCTAGCAACGCTAAAGCCTGTAATTTGTGTAGAACTGGATACGGCTAGAGCTGTGACAAAGCCAGAGAATCCGTCAACACCGACAGCGACACCTGTTGCTCCCGTTGCTCCAGTCGCACCGGTTGGGCCGGTTGCTCCCGTTCCGGTTGCTCCTGTTGCCCCAGTCACGCCTGTTGGGCCGGTGACACCTGTCGCTCCTGTTGGGCCGGTTGCTCCTGTGCCTGTTGCACCTGTTGCTCCGGTTACACCCGTTGGGCCGGTGACACCTGTCGCTCCTGTAGGGCCGGTTGCACCCGTTGGACCCGTTCCTCCTGTTGCCCCGGTTGCACCTGTTGGGCCGGTTTCGCCTGTTGCTCCTGTAGGGCCGGTTGCTCCTGTACCGGTTGCACCTGTTGCTCCGGATACTCCCGTTGGGCCGGTGGCACCTGTCGCTCCTGTCGGACCTGTTTCTCCTGTTCCGGTTGCTCCTGTTGCACCTGTTACACCCGTCGGACCTGTTACGCCCGTAGCTCCTGTCGGACCTGTTGCTCCAGTGCCGGTTGCTCCTGTTGCTCCGGTCACGCCCGTTGGGCCGGTTTCACCTGTCGCTCCTGTCGGACCGGTTGCTCCTGTGCCGGTTGCTCCTGTTGCACCTGTTACACCCGTCGGACCTGTTACGCCCGTAGCTCCTGTCGGGCCGGTTGCCCCCGCGCCGGTTGCTCCTGTTGCTCCGGTCACGCCAGTTGGGCCGGTGGCACCTGTCGCTCCTGTTGGACCTGTTGCTCCTGTTCCGGTTGCTCCTGTTGCACCTGTTACACCCGTCGGACCTGTTACGCCCGTAGCTCCTGTCGGACCTGTTGCTCCAGTGCCGGTTGCTCCTGTTGCTCCGGTCACGCCCGTTGGGCCGGTGGCACCTGTCGCTCCTGTCGGACCGGTTGCTCCTGTTCCGGTTGCACCTGTTGCTCCGGTCACACCTGTTGGGCCCGTTCCGCCTGTCGCTCCTGTCGGACCAGTTGCTCCTGTGCCTGTTGCTCCTGTTGCTCCGGTCACGCCCGTTGGGCCGGTTTCACCTGTCGCTCCTGTCGGACCGGTTGCTCCCGTGCCGGTTGCTCCTGTTGCACCAGTCACACCCGTTCGGCCGGTTTCACCTGTTCCTCCAGTAACACCGGTTGCTCCTGTCGCACCTGTTCCTCCAGTCGCACCCGTCGCTCCCGTTCCTCCAGTCGCACCTGTCGCTCCCGTTCCCCCAGTCGCGCCTGTCGCTCCTGTTCCCCCAGTCGCACCCGTCGCTCCCGTTCCTCCAGTCCCACCCGTTGCTCCCGTTACTCCCGTTCCACCAGTAGCACCCGTTGCTCCCGTTGCTCCCGTTACTCCCGTTCCACCAGTAGCACCCGTTGCTCCCGTTGCTCCCGTTCCACCAGTAGCACCCGTTGCTCCTGTTCCTCCAGTCGCTCCTGTTGCTCCCGTTCCTCCAGTCGCTCCTGTCGCTCCCGTTCCTCCAGTAACACCTGTCGCTCCCGTTCCTCCAGTTGCTCCTGTTGCTCCTGTTGCTCCCGTTCCTCCAGTCGCACCCGTCGCTCCCGTTCCTCCAGTCCCACCCGTTGCTCCCGTTACTCCCGTTCCTCCAGTTGCACCCGTTGCTCCCGTTGCTCCCGTTGCTCCCGTTCCACCAGTAGCACCCGTTGCTCCTGTTCCTCCAGTCGCTCCTGTTGCTCCCGTTCCTCCAGTCGCACCTGTCGCTCCCGTTCCTCCAGTCGCTCCCGTTCCTCCTGTTGCACCTGTCGCTCCCGTTCCTCCTGTTGCTCCCGTTCCACCAGTCGCTCCTGTTGCACCGGTTGCTCCTGTTCCTCCAGTCGCCCCTGTAGCTCCTGTCCAACCAGTCGCTCCCGTAGCATAGGTCGTATTCTCAATACGAACGATCGCCGACCCCTGAGTCACGGTAATATCGAGCGTGTCGGATTCGAATGTAATGTTCTCTCCTACACCGACCGTTGCCGAACCCGTCTCGCCAAACACATTAAATAAGAACTCCCCCGGCACAAGCCCGCCGGTCGGTCCAGGCGGACCTGTCGCACCGGTCGGCCCTACGGAGATGGGGGTGGACAATATGCTCTCCAGCTTCGTCTGGAGCAGGAACTCCTTCTTCGTCAGCTCGCGAATCGTGCTTCTAACACTTTCATTCACAGTCAGAATATCGCTGATCGTAGCGGGAGGACCTGTTAAACCAGGCAAAGTGCCGAGAATGTACTGAAGCTTCTCTCCTTCCGCATTAATGATATGGCTAAGCCCCAGCTCTTCTAGGGCAATCGATGATAGCAATAAGTTAATGGCATCGTCTCTCGTAATCGTAATTAAAGGGGTAATATTAGGGATATTGGACTGTGACACTTCTGCATTCCACCTCGATTCTCGTTGAACTTACCACCGCGTCCAGTCACTAATTGCTTCCCTTATCAAGGAAGCTTCTTGCTCTCCACCAGCTCCATCACATTTTCGAACTTCATTAGGAGCAGCATTTCTTTCACGACAACGTCATGCATCATTTTGCGGACCGAATTGTTAATAGTCAGCAATTGCTCGAACGAAGCGGGAGGAGGTTTCGCCTGACCATTCTCAAGCGTTCCAAGTACATATTGAATTTTCTCCGCTTCGGCGTTCACAATATGAGCCAATGCCATTTCCTCCAGGGCAATCGAGGACAACAGCATATTAATCGACTCCTCGAGCGATACGGTTATTGTCGGCGTTATATTGGGAATGTTGGCTTGAGACATCGCTCATCCCCCCTCTCCAACTCATCCAATCGCTCATTCGCTTCCCCGAACGCAGGATACTGCGCAACAGCCAGCAGATACGCAGCCCTAGCGAGCTCTTCTGCTCCCATCTCTTCATAGCAGCGCCCTATATAATATTGAGAATAAAAGCTGCCTGCTCCTCTTTTATTCAAATGAAGATTGCACGAATCCCCTAGCTTCAAGCAATGTCGAAACGTCTCCAGCGCTTCGGCATATCTTTTTCCCATATATAAAATAACGCCTTTAAAAAAATGCAAATCCACATATTCCGGATACAAAGCAATAGCCTTCTCGATCCCCGGCCATGCGCCCGAATAACTGCCCGTTGCCGTCAAAATAGCATATTTCATATGGTAGAACACCGAAGGCGGCAGCTTCCCGCCAGCAAGAAATCGAAGTATTGCCGCGTTCGTATGACGAAACGCATCCTTGTATTGGCCGACTCGATAGTATTCGCCTGCGATATGATAGTCCATCCACAGATTATCGCTGTTCGATGCTTTCTCCTTCTGCAGCAGCTTCATATTGCGCTCGAATTTGCGCTTCTCAGCGGCCACCTCCTCCAAATATCCGAAATGATACACTCGAATCGGCAGTAGCTTAAGCTCCGATTGACTCAGAACCACCTCCTCGGAAGTTAGCTGCTCATGGATCGCATGAACGAATGAGAAGCCTCGCCGGTTGCGGAATAGCCGGTGGTGCGCAAGCATATAGACCTGGGATTCATCAGCCTCGCCGTCTCCGTAATAATTGAACAGCTCCAGCAGAAGCACATCCTCCTCCGATTGCTGAACATACATGCGCAGCTTCTCACCATCACCTTCGCGCAGCACCTCATCGGCATCCATCCATAATATCCATTGTCCGCTTGCCTCACGGATACTTTCATTGCGTGCGTCAGCGAAGCTTTCCGTCCACTCCCGTCTAAGCACCTTCGCTCCGTACGAGCGGGCGATCTCTATCGTTCGATCACTAGAGCCCGTATCGACGATAATGATCTCATCTACCGTATGCTGCACGCTATCGAGGCAGCGGCCGAGCCGCTTCTCTTCGTCTCTAACAATCATGCATAAGGACAGCAATCTATCATTCACCCTTGTCTTCCCCTTCCACGCTTATCGTTCTTATTCGGCTGCAGCTTAGGCAGGGTAAGCAGCGGCGCCGCTGCGGCTGCTTCGCGCCGCCGGGCCTCATTAACAATCGACTGAGCATCATCATACACGTGGACCGCTGAACTTATGGGTTGGGTTTTTGGGGCGAAAGGAACTTGAATTGGGGCAGATCGAAAAAAATCGAGGGCTGGATATTGCATGCTCTTCACTTGCTCGGACAGCTTAGCGGAATAACGATGTAGACGATTGCGGTTACTCGAATATTGGGGGCTGTTAAGCTTATGTAAATGACCCTGCAGCAAGTCAGATTGCCACGTAATCAGAAAAGAAAATTGTGAAAAAGTATGTATACCCCGTTGCGCTTCCCGATATGTCGCACCTAGAACGCCTCTTCGCCTTCGAAGCTCCATTAGCGACCGGTAAGCCTCAGCTACGGCAAGGAGAGCAGCAAAAAGCTCTTCCAGTGCAGGATAACTTATGTTGTCAATCGCCTCTCCACTGCTCTCTTCCGGCAGAGCGTCCATTACTCCTCAAGCTCCCAGCAATCGTCCGCCTCATGGAATGCCATCGCATTTTCCAATTTGCGAAGCAAGAGCCACTCCTTCATCACGATGACATCCATCAGCTTAATAACCTGCTGGCTCACTCTGCATAACGTCTCCTCCGAGGCGTCCATGCTGCTGTGCGTCGATTTGCGAACGAGTGCCTGTACCTTCTCCGCCTCCGCGTTTAGCAGATGGGCAATCGACGTTTCTTCAAGGGCGATAGATTTCAATAGGTCGATAACGACCTGCTCTTTGCTAGGGCGGAACGGCTCATCGGGAATAGTCGGCATGCTCATCGTCGAAACCTCCTTATGGGACATCGGCTGCGTATTTAGTCGTAAGAGCTTTTTTTCCCTTATTAACTATGAGTATTGATTTCTCCAACACTTATGCCATCGAGCACCAAAAACGTAAAGCGATTCGGAGAAAATCATTCATGTTGACTAGCCCCCATGAATAACAATCAGCGTAGACTATAACTTCAATAATGGAGGCGTCTTGCATTGATTACGATTAGCCTGTGCATGATCGTGAAGGATGAAGAAGAGATAATCGGCCGCTGCCTGGATACGGTTGCGGACCTTGTTGACGAGCTTATTATCGTCGATACCGGCTCGACAGATCGTACGCAAGCGATCATTGCGCAATATACCGACAATAAGCATACGTTCGAATGGATAGATGATTTTGGCGCTGCCCGCAACTATGCGTTTGATCAGGCGACCAAAGACTATATTTTGTGGCTGGATGCGGATGATGTGCTGAAGCAAGAGGATCAAGACAAGCTGCGGGCACTTAAGCAATCGCTTGACCCCTCCGTCGATTCGGTCACGATGCTGTACAACCTGAGCGAGGACGAATTCGGCAACGYGACGTTCAGCCTGCGGCGCAATAGGCTCGTCAAGCGGGAGCGGTATTTCCGCTGGATCGGGCAAGTACATGAATATCTTCAAGTGAACGGAAACATTATTAACAGCGATATTGCCGTCACGCACAAAAGCACGAACAACGAACGTGATTCGGACCGCAATTTGAAAATATACGAGAAGCGTGTCGCCGCCGGCGAGCAGCTATCCCCGCGCGATCTCTATTACTTCGCAAATGAGCTGAAGGAGCATGCCCAATATACGAGGGCGATCCACTACTACGAATCGTTTCTGGCTACGCGCCAGGGTTGGATCGAGGATAATATATCCACTTGCGGCAGGCTGGCCGACTGCTACCATGCGCTCGGCGATTCCCAGGCGGAGCTGGAATCCTCGCTTCGTTCCTTGCAATATGACTCGCCGCGAGCGGAGTTCTGCTGCCGGATCGGTTTCCACTTTCTGAACAACCATAATTACAACAGCGCAATCGTCTGGTACAAAATGGCCACCGAGCTGAAGCTGCCGGACAATCATCTCGGCTTCGTCAATCCCACCTGCTCGACTTGGCTTCCGCACCTTCAGCTAAGCGTCTGCTACGACCGAATCGGCAAGTACGAAATTGCCTGTCAGCACAACGAGCTTGCCCTTCAATACCGTCCCGAGGATTCGCGAATGCTGAGCAACCGCGCTTACTTCCGTACCGTGCTGTCGAAGATGATTGCCGACTCCTCAGGAGGCGATGCCGGTGACAATTGACAAGCCGCAAATTCTGATCGGCAGCCCGATTCGCCAGTCGCCCGATATATTAGCCAAGTTCCTGCTTTCCCTGTCACGGCTCGATTACTCGTCATTCGAGCCCACGTTCTATTTCATTGACGATAACGATCAACCTGCGTCTTCCGAGCTGCTGCAATCGTTCGCCGATCGATATGCAGGATCAATCATAGACAAAGTTACCGGCAGCGAGGATTACATACGCAATGATCTAACCCATTATTGGAACGAGCATCTCATATGGAAGGTCGCCGCGTATAAGGATACGATACTTCGTCACGCGGTGGCGCAAGGCTGCGATGGCGTCTTCCTGATCGACTCCGATCTGTTATTGCACCCTGCGACGGTCGGAAAGCTTTTGGCAGCCAAAGTCGATATCGTATCCGAAATTTTTTGGACGCGTTGGCAGCCGAATGCTGCGCTGCAGCCCCAAGTATGGTTGAAGGACGAATATACACAGTGGGAGCAGCACCGCGGGGAGAAGCTGGATGACGGGCAAGTTGCCGAGCGGTATCAGGCCTTCATTAACAAGCTGCAGCGGCCGGGACTGTACGAGGTTGGCGGGCTTGGGGCCTGCACGTTCATCAGCAAGCACGCTCTGCAACGGGGGGTCAGTTTTAAGGCGATTCCGAACTTGAGCTTCTGGGGCGAGGATCGCCACTTCTGCATTCGCGCAGCTGCGCTTGGCTTGTCTTTGCATGTCGATACTCATTATCCTGCCTACCATATTTATCGCAGCAGCGATCTTGCAGGCGCGGACGACTTTATCCGGGCGCATATCGAGCCTGCGCTGGTTCACGCAACGCCGAGGAATCCTCGCCCTACGCTTACGCTCTCGATGGTCATCCGCAACGAAGCAAGCAGATACCTGAGGCAAGTATTGCAGGCTCATAGCGCATATATCGGGCAAGCCGTCATTATCGACGACGGCAGTACAGACGAATCGGTAGAAGTCGTTATGGAGGCGCTTCGCGGCATCCCTGTCAGACTCGTTCGCAATCGCCTGTCGCGATTCCGCAATGAGGTGGAGCTGCGCAAGCAGCAATGGGAAGAAACATTGCGCGTCGGTCCGGTATGGATCTTGAATATGGATGCGGATGAGCTGCTCGAAGACCGATTCGTCCAGGAGCTCGACAGCATGCTGAACCAGCAAGACATTGATTTATTCTGCTTCCGATTGTACGACTTCTGGAACGAGACGCATTATAGAGACGATGCTTATTGGCAATCTCACAACCTCTACCGCCCTTTCCTCCTTCGTTACCGACCGGACTTGGACTATCAGTGGAAGGAAACGCCCCAGCATTGCGGCCGATTTCCCGAGAACGTATTCGAGCTGCCCCATCACCTCTCGCCGGTTCGCGTGAAGCATATGGGCTGGGCGAAGGAGTCCCATCGATTGGAGAAGTGGCTGCGCTACAAGGAGCTCGATCCGGATGCTGCCTACGGCTGGCCGGAGCAGTATGAATCTATCCTTGACCCCGAACCCAATCTTGTAAAATGGAACGAGGAATAACGGCCACCACTCGGAGAGGAGTCCGCTTCCATGCACATTGTACATACGATGCCGCTGCTCATTCGCCCCGAGCACCGGGATAACGATATCCGAATGCTCTATGAATGCTTGCGAAGCCTTCGCGCCTCTCACGATCATCACATTATTTTATACAATCAAGGTTCGCTGTCGGCGAATGAACTGGATGCGCTTATTTTCCGCAGCGGCATATCTGCCGCTCTGATCGGCGATGGCGAGAACATTGGCATTGCTGCTGCGCGCATGGCCTGCTTCCGTTACATCGAGCAGCATTACCCTGCTGTTCCTTACATTTCGGAGATTCACGTCGATATGTTATTCACTCCCGATTGGTATGCACCGCTGATCCATTGCCTCGAAACGACTGATGAGCCGGTCATTTGTCCCGGCATTCTTACGGCGAGCGGTGAATTACAGCCATTAGGCCGATATATCGACTTGCCCGGCAATCCGGCCGCCATTATTGAACGGCTAAAGCAATTACCCAGTGAAAATGACGGGCTGAAGCCAGGTTTCGTCCATCCCGTTGTTCACCGTGCCTCCCTCCTTCGCGAGCTCGGCGGCTACGATACCCGGTTTCTAACCGGCAAGCAAGGCTTCGAGGATGACAGTCTGCTGCTCGGTTATTCCTACTACATGGGCCTGCGAACGAATTGGCGGCCGAAGTGCACTCTGAATAGCTGGGTCTACCACGCCACGTTAGGCCAGCGTATGTCGCTTAGCGGTATCCAGCAGGAGTTCGTTCGCAATGAAGAAGGACTGGTACGTCAATACGGATTTTACGGACTGAAGCATTTGGCTGCGATTCATGGCGAGAAGTCGTATTTTCATTCGCTGTATCACAAATACATTCCAAGAACACGGGAGGGATAGCTAGTGACAGGCGGAATCGGCTGGACGGAACAGAAAAAAGTGTGGGATCGCATTTGGTCAGGCGGCGTTTCCTACAAGTGGGACCCGCTAAGCCAAACGGTATATGAACAGCTTCGCCGCTCAATCGGCGATATAGAAGGGAAACAGATCGTCGAGGCTGGCTCAGGAACGGGTAAAATTTCGCTTCGGTTAGCGCAAGAAGGAGCGCTCGTCACCTTGATCGATTACTCCGACTTGGCGCTTGCGAATAGCCGCGAAGCGTTCTATGAGCAAGAGGCGGCGGCTACTTTCCTGCTCGCGGACATCAGAAGCAGCGGACTGCAATCCGCAAGCTACGATCTCGTATGGAATGCAGGCGTGCTGGAGCACTTCGAGCTTGATGAGCAAGTTAACATCTTGAAGGAGATGGCGAGAATTACGAAGCCAGGCGGCATCGTGCTCGTCATGACTCCGAACGCCCACTGCCTTCCATACAGAGTAGGCAAAGCCCATGCAGAATCTATGGGAACGTGGATGTACGGGGCTGAGCATCCGGTCGACAGTCTGCTCGCAGCATTCGAATTGAGCGGAATAACGGCTATTGAAGAGACGCATACCGGTTTCGTTGACAGCTTAGCATTCCTCGATTTCATACCAGGCACAAGCGCCGTGAAGGAAGCGCTCCGCTTATGGTATGAAGCGCTCGCCCCTTCGGAGCTGCCTAATTTTCCGGGTTATCTCCGTGTAACGATCGGTACGGTAGAGTCCAAGCAGGAGCAGGCAGCGCCTGCAGACCTTGTGGAGTTGGGGGCGAACGCCGCCTCTTTCAATGAAGCGGCTGAGGATGCGGATGAATACGGCAGCTTCGGCCCGAATATCGAAATCTCGTCAGCAGACAACGAGATTACCGCTACCTTGAACGAGCTGTCCGGCATCGGCCTCTCGCCTACGCTTATTCATTCCATGAAGCGGCTCATTCAAGTTCAACAGCTGCTCACCGACTATCATAGCGACAACGGCAATCCGCATTACTTGACTGCCTACCGCGACGCGGAGGCTTCCTATTGGCTTCCGCTGCTTCCAACGCTCGATCGTCTGCTTCAACGAGGGCAAGCCGGAGATGGCCCTGCAGCCGACAAGCCCAAAGTGCTTGATGTCGGAGCGGCTTATGGCACGCTTCTGCTCTACAGCTCCCTATCGGGCGCCGACTGCTACGGCGTTGATATGACCGATCGCTATTGGCCGCCCCGCCTCAGTGACGATTACGGGATTAAGTGGGCTTCCTGCAATATCGAAGCGGAAGAAATTCCGGGCTCCCAGCCGTTCGATGTGATTCTGTTCACGGAAGTGCTGGAGCATATGAACTACAATCCGATTCCGGTATTCGAGAAATTCCGCGCGCGTCTGCGTGAAGGCGGCAGCCTTCTGCTCTCGACACCGTGGAAGCGGCATTTTGTGCCTAATCATCCCTCGCCCGATTTGTTCCAGCTGCCCTACTACGAGCCCGGTAATTCGTTCATCGATGCGGAGATCAAATATTACTCTATCGACGAGCTGTACGCCCTTGCGGAAACGACGTTTTTCGACGTGCAATCGATTCAAGTATTCAACGGCCATCTGCTTGGCTGGTTCGTTAAGCGCTAATCGAAATCGAAGTCGCCATATGTTCAACTGCCAATCTCGCCATTGGCAGCTACGCATATGGCTTTTTCTTTCCTTCTTGGCACGTATTGGCACGTCGGATAGTGCCCGCAATCGTTAAAGGTTTGTTACAATAAGGTGACATCCGCAACCATTCGGGTTAAAATACGGTCTAATCTATTTGAGAGGTTAACCTTATTATTGCAGTTACGTTCATCCGTTCTTCTTCGCTAACCACATACAAAAGAGGTGAACGCATACATATGAACGATATCGCTTTGGATTCGAGAACGGGCGTCAGTACCGATATGACGCGCCGCAAGAAGAGAAATGGCAGGGCATTGATTCTATTTGCCTGCTTATGGCTCGTCCTTATTTCCTCCGGTATTTACGGGGCCAAGTGGTACACTGACCGTATCCAGCAAAATATTAGCGAGAGCCTAGAACAGCAGACCGCCAGCCAGATTACGGCGATGCAGCAAACGTACGAGGCGCGCATGAAAGAGCTGGAGACCAACTATACAGCCGATATTGCCGATCTAGGGGCAAAAGTCGATGCTCTGAACKAGCTTCTGACCTTCACGAAGGATAACGCCGATTCGAAGACGGATAACAGCAACAAGCTGTACACGCAACTGAATGAAGTGAAGAAACAGCTGAACGAACTGCAAAAAAGCTTGGAAGTGCTCAAATGATTATTACGAACCTGACCGTAAAAAGATTTAACCGAACCGCCCTGCTCGCCGTTGCGCCGTTCCTCGGCATCATGCTGTGGCTGCTCTTGTCCGACATGGTTGTATCGTTGTCTGCTGCTGCTTTTCCTGAAGCTATAACCGAGCAGCAGCCGCTGGATTCTGCGAAGGTGCTGGAAACATCAGCCGGACTGGACAGCGCTCATATCATTGCAGGCGAGACAAGGCAATCKATTCAGAAGCAGCTGAAGCTCTACAACCAGACGAATGCGGAGATGGCGAAAATCTCATCGCTTGCCGCTTCGAATGCGATGAAGCCGCTTCTCGTTTACGATCGCAACATTACGAGCAAGCTCGGCAAGCCTGCTTCCACGGTTGAATCGGACAAGCTCCGCGCTCAGCTCTTCTACATGAAAGCGGAGAACTTCAAGTACTATGCGCTGAAGGTGCAGCTGAAGTCTGGCGATGCGATGACGATGGCGCTTGGCAAGGACAGCCTCGGCTCATCCGAGACGACGCTTGCCGCCGTCAATCGGCATAAGGCCGTCGCCGGCGTGAATGCGGGCGGATTCGCCGACGGCGGCGGCAAACGCTATCCGCTGAGCACGACCATCGTAGACGGCGAGTATACAGGCGGATTCGAAGCGACCTACGCGGATCTGTTCTTCGTCGGACTGAATGACCAGAACGAGCTGATCGGCGGTAAGTTTACAAACCAAGGGCAGCTCGATGCGAAGAAACCGAAATTCGGCGCTTCGTTCGTCCCCGTTCTGCTGCGGAACGGCTCGCCGACGACAATTCCGACGAAGTGGCAGACAAGCCCGAAGCGCGCTCCCCGTACTGTCGTGGCCAACTACAAGGACGATCAGCTTCTGTTCCTCGTCGTGGACGGCTACAACGAATCGGGCAGCTCCGGCGCAACGCTTGGCGAGCTGCAGCTATTGCTTCAGCGGTTCGGCGTTGTTGACGGCTACAATCTCGACGGAGGCGGCTCCTCCTCGCTCGTATTTAACGGCCGCGTCATTAACAATCCGTCGGACGGACAGCTTCGCCGGCTTCCGACGCACTTCCTGTTCTTCAAATAATCACGAAAAAAAGTTCAGCCCCCCGGGGCTGAACTTTTTCTATGTGTGAATATACTATCCATATATGACATGGAACGATTGATTGACACCACTCACCTGCCTGAAGAAAGGAGCTGTATAGATGGGCATAGGCAGTAAATGGTATCGCAAGTCGCTGCTCACKGTCGCCGGCATTCCTGCCGTAGAAAAGCTGTCCATACGTTATGGACGCAAGCTGGCAGGCAAATTCATCGCCGGAGATACGCTTGTGGAAGCGCTGGAGGAAGCGGAGACGCTGAACCGGATTGGCATTATGGTTACGCTCGACCATCTGGGCGAAGGCATTAAACAGCTTAGCGAAGCATCAGCCTACAAGGAGCAGTACGTGAAGCTGCTCGACGGCATTGCGGAGCGCAAAGTCGACGCCAATGTCTCGCTGAAGCCGACCCAGATGGGACTCGCGCTTGATCAAGGCGCCTGCTTGTCCAATATTCGCGATGTCGTGAAGCGCGCGCGGCATCACCGCAATTTTGTCCGGATCGATATGGAGGATTCGCCCCATACCCAGGCAACGATCGACATCGTACGGAGACTCCATAAGGAAGGACTGACGAATGTCGGCACCGTGCTGCAAGCCTACTTATTCCGAACCGAGCAGGATGCGGCAGATATGATCCGCGAGAACGTCAACCTCCGCCTCGTTAAGGGCGCATACAAGGAAAACGAATCCGTCGCCTATCAGCAGCTGAACGACGTTCGCAGCCAACTCAAGAAGCTCGCTCAGCTTCACTTTGAACAAGGCGTCTACACGGCCATCGCCTCGCATGATGACCATATCATCGACTGGGTGAAGCAATACGTAAGCGAGCACAGCATCGCCAAAGACCGGTTCGAATTTCAGATGCTTTACGGCCTTCGATCGGGCAAGCAAGCTCAGCTCGCCAAGGAAGGTTACCGGATACGCTGCTACGTCCCTTATGGAGTCATGTGGTATCCATACTATACGCGCCGCCTGGCCGAGAAACCCGCCAACCTGATGCTCGTGCTAAGGAATATGTTCAAGTAGCTTATGGTATTAAACTGAATGATCAAGCTCCAAACTGGTGCAGGCGCAAATTGTGAGTTTATATTCACTGTTGGTGAGGTCGGACTCACTTATTTCAGCATCTGTCAGCGCTAATCGCAAAAATAGTGAGGCAAACCTCATTGCTMGTGAACCTAGCTTCATGGGCAGTGAGATTTGCCTCACTAAATCAGACGAGCAGATGAATATGTTCGAAAATAATGAGATAACCCTCACTATTCTATGAGGTGCTTCATATCGGAAACAAAACAAAGGAGCAGCGCCGGTCCAGCGCTGCTCCTTCCTGTTTGTTTTATTCGCCGCCCATGAATACGTAACGGTAAATAACGAGAACCGCCAGTACCCACATGAGCCAGTGAACATTGTATTTGCCTTTTTTTGCAAGGTTGGCTACTGTCGCAAGCACGACGTACGTTACGATACCGAACGAGATGCCGTTAGCGATGCTGTAAGTGAATGGCATGAACGCAATGATGAAGAAAGCTGGAATCGCGTATACAAGATCCGAGAAGTCGATTTCTTTCACGGATTGCATCATCAGCACGCCGACGATAATAAGAGCCGCTGCCGTTGCTGCGCCAGGAACAAGCGCTACAAGCGGCGACAAGAAGATCGCAAGCAAGAAGCAAATGCCTGTCGTAACCGCAGTCAGACCTGTACGTCCGCCCTGCGCTACGCCTGCCGAGCTCTCGACGAAAGCCGTTACCGTGCTTGTGCCGAGTATCGCGCCGCCGCTTACGCCGATGGCGTCAACGAACATCGCTTTGCCGACTTTTTTCTTGCCTTCTTCCGGATTTTTCATGATGCCGGCACGGTTAGCCGTACCGACAAGCGTTCCGAACGTGTCGAACAATTCGACGAAAGTAAACGTCAGGATAACCGTTACGAGACCAACCTCGAACACGCCCGCGAAGTCGAAGTGCCAGAAGTTCAGCTTGCTGAAGTCCGGAACCCATGTTTTGTCGGTCAACGCTTCCTTCACGTCGACTACCCCGGAAATAATGCCGATTACCGTCGTGCCCAAGATGCCCCACAGAATAGCGCCCGGTACGCGAAGCACCATCAAGATGCCGATTAGAAGCAGTGCTACAACTGTAAGTACAACCGAACCGTCCGTGAAGCTGCCAAGCCCCATAACCGTTTCCGAACCGCTGACAGGCGTGAAATCGCCTGCTTTAATATCCGTGAAGCTCGATACGGCGATTGTCATCAGGCCGCTGTTTTTCAGACCGACAACCGTAATGAACAAGCCGATACCGACCGTAATTGCATGCTTCAAGCTGTCCGGCACTGCCGTGAGAAGCATCTGACGAATTTGCGTAACCGTTAGGATGATGAATATAATACCGGAAATAAAGACAGCCGTTAGCCCCATTGCCGGTGAAATAGGCTCATCCGTTGCCGCCGAAGCGATAACGACGGATGCGAAGTACGCATTAAGGCCCATACCTGGAGCAAGCGCTACCGGGAAGTTGACGAACAGACCCATTGCAATCGTGAAAATACCGGCTGCAAGCGCCGTAGCAAGAAATACTGCAGTCCAGTCAAGTCCTGTCGGCGTGAGTATGATTGGATTGACGGCCAATATGTATGCCATCGTCATGAAAGTCGTCAGCCCCGCCATAATCTCTGTCCTGACATTTGTCCCGTGTTCCTTTAAGCGAAAGAAACGTTCCATTTTGATCAATAACCTCCCAAAATTGTGGTGGAACAAACAAAGAAGCCTAGCGACAATGTGATTACCACATTTTCCTAGGCTCTGCAAAAACGGAAAAAGTATACACGCCGGACCGTGGCGCGCTTCTTCCCATTTTCGTAGCCAGGTCATTTACGGTGACCGAGTAGAGACTCTCAAGCCGATTCTTGAGATTATACGAAAAATATGCTGTTGTTTTCCGTCTCCAATTTTAAAGAAGATGTGTCGAATTTGTCAACAACTTTTACGAACAATATACTTTGAAAAATCGTCCAATATTCGTCTTTGCAAATACTGGTAGCGGTTCCATTGTAAAATCGTTTATGTTTTGCCGTTCCTATCCACTATTCCGTGAAAAAGTTCGGTAAATACTCCTTGTTCGCGAGCAGCATCTCGTCCAGCAATTGCTTCGCTACGGCGATGCTTGGAACAAGCGGATGATGGACCATCGCCTGCAGCGCAATGCCTCTGTCACCCATTATAGCCGCTTTTATCGTCAACGATTCGTACGTTTTGACCGCATGCAGCAGCCCTTTAATTTGCTCGGGAACGCGCTGCGGAGGCAAAGCGATCGGGCCTTGCGCCGTCACGACGCAGTTCACCTCAATGCTCGCGTCCTCGGGGAGGAACGGAATAATGCCGTTATTGCGAACGTTCAACGTCTGAATATCACGTCTGTCGGTATACAAGGAATGCATCAAGTTAACAGCAGCTTCGGAATAATACGCACCGCCGCGCTTCTCCAATTGCTTTGGTTTCTCGCTTAGATTCACATCCTTGTACAACTCGAACAACTCCGCTTCGACACGGCTTACAACTTCCGCGCGGGTACCGTTCTTCTCCATTGACTCCTTCATCTCCGCATACATAACATCGGTCATGTAGAAATATCGCAGATAATAAGTCGGTATCGCGCCAAGCGACGACAAGAAATCATAATCCCAATCGAAGGCCGTCACATTTGTTGCCGAGTAGTTTCTGCCGCCCTCGATCATCTCTTCCAGCTTGTCTTCTCCGTTCACATAAGCGGCCGTCACCCAGTGCAGATGGTTAATGCCTACGAATTCGGGCAACACCTCGCGCTCCGATACGCCGTACTCCTTCGCGACAAATTTTTGGAAGTTGATTGGCGAATTGCAAAGGCCAACCGTCTTCACCTTGCTATGCTTCAGTACCGCTTCGGTCACGATGCCCGCAGGATTCGTGAAGTTGAGCAGCCAAGCGTCCGGCGCCAACTCCTCGATATCGCGGCAAATGTCCAAAATAACGGGAACCGTGCGCAGCGCCTTCATCATTCCGCCCGGCCCTGTCGTTTCTTGACCGATCACGCCGTGCGAGATTGGAATGTGCTCGTCGCGGCGTCTTGCTGCAAGCAAGCCGACACGCATTTGCGTCGTAACGAAGTCTGCGCCCGCGATCGCCTCGCGCCGATCGAGCGTCAGCATCACTTTGATCGGAAGCCCTGACTTCTCCACCATACGTTTTGCTAGCTCGCCAACGATTTCTAATTTATGCTTGCCCTCTTCAATATCGACGAGCCATAGCTCGCGAATAGGCATCTCATTGTATTTGTTAATGAAGCCTTCAATGATCTCGGGCGTGTAAGAAGAGCCGCCCCCGATGACTGCGATTTTCAAGCCTTGTTTGTTCATAGCGATTATCCTCCCCGTAATGGATATGGTAAATACTTAATTGATACTTATTGGAACGTGATCTGCCTAAGCGCCTTATCCAACGCCTCATCGATCGTAATACCCGCTTGATCCATTGCGCTCATGACCGCACCAACGACAGGATCGACCGATAGCTTCACGACGCTCGCATTTGGCGCAATCTCGCCAACCGATTTCTTGATCGCTTCAACCATATGATTCGTTGCGCCTCGCGACAGCACGCTGCCCGTCAGCACCACATCGAATACATCCTGCTGCATGCCGAGCCGCTTAATGAGCGCATTAACCGAAACCGCCAATTCCTGTCCCGCCTGCTGCAAAATACGAATCGAAACCGCATCGCCTTGAGAGGCGGCTTGGAACACCAGCTTGCCAAGCGTTCTCGGCGGACGGACGCCGTTATCCAGCGCATCATCGTACATCGCCTTCACCGAAAGATAACCAAGCTCTTTCGGGACGATGTCGCTCAGCAGTGTTGACTGCTCCCTGCCTTCCCATCCGCGTATCGCGCTGCGGAACGCATGAATCGCCAGATCGGAGCCCGAAGCTTGACCGTCGCCGAACAAGTAGCCGAAGCCGCCGTATTGCAACTCCTCACCCTTCGCATTGCGGGCCGCGGCATTAAAGCCCGTACCGCTAATGATGACCGCCCCATAGGAGCGGGTCGTTCCCGCCCGCATGCCAATCATCGTATCGCATGCAATCGCGTACTGTCCGAAGCCAAGCGCCCCGATCATCGGGCGCAATATAACATAATCCGGCTCTCGGTCGGCACCGGCAAGACCGAAGTAGGCGAAGTCCACCTGCTCCTTCGTCACGCCTGCCGCCTGCAGCGCCTCCCCGCACGCTTTGTCGATATGCACTCCAGCCTGTGCGAATGCCGTCTGATGGTTGCCGTTGCCCGCATATCCTTGGCCGAGCACACGGCCTGCTTCATCGACGAGCAAAGCGTGTGTCTTGGTGCCTCCCGCATCTACGCCTAGAAATAAAATGAATCTCACATCCTTTATCTAATCGAAGTATCGAGTCGAATATCGAGTATCGAGTATCGTGCTCCAATTGATCGTAACTTTCGTTCTTTTGTTACAACTATCATATAACAAAAAAGCACCGCGCTCTCCTGCAATGGCGCGATGCAATGATACTATCTTACTGTTTTCACCCTCTTCGCAACGAAGACGGCGATAGGCCGAAATAGTGCTTGAACAGGCGATTGAAGTTGGACAAGTTGCGGAAGCCGCAAGCCTCGGCCACCTCAATCATCTTCATATCGCTCTCCCGCACTAAGCTTGCAGCATGCGCCAGCCTAAGCTGAATCAAATAATCCATCGGCGAAGTTCCTACCACCTGCGTGAACAGCGTACTGAATCGCGATGGGCTAAGATGGGCGAGCTCGGACAGCGAACGCAACGTCCATGGCCTCGCATAATCGTCTTCGATCGCATGAAGCACTTCCCGCATGGTCTCCATTCCCCGGAGCGGTTGGCTCCCGCCGCTCTCTCTCCTCATGAAGTAGCGGCCTGCAAGCGCAACAAACTGAATAAGCTGTGCCCGGACGATCGTCTCGTAATGGGCTTCCTTGCGCGCGTTTTCATCGTACATGACCGCGATTGCCTCTTGCAGCCTTGGCAACTGCGGATGGTCCCGGTCCAACACATATTCGAGCGATGCGCCAAGCTCGCGGAAGGGAAGCAGCAGCTCCCTGTCATACCGATGCTCCAGTGCCAAGTAGGCAGGATCGAACATCACAATGGTCATAACAAGCCCTTCAGCTTCGAAAGCCCGATGCAGGTCATTCGAATGGATCAGCACAATATCGCCTTGCTGAAAGTCGTAGCGATTGCCGTTGATAAGGTAATATCCGCTACCCTCTCGTATGTAATTAATTTCAAGCGCCTTATGCCAATGCAGCCGTTGAAAGGTCGGACTCACGCCGCGCGTCTGCGTAATCGTCATAGGAAAGGATGGATCAAATCTTATTTCATCCTTTGTAATCGTCGTAGATGGACTGTTCATCGCGGCGTTCTCCCCCGTTATCTTATTGCTAATCCCTTGATTATAGCAGAGCCGAGATAGCGTTTCATTGCCAGGTAAGAAACTGATCTAAATACCTTATTGACAACAAAAGGGAAATCGAATAAATTAAATGTATCAAATAGATATATCAAATAGATATATTTTTATAAAAGGAGCGAACGACATTCCATGATTGAACTTGTTACGCTTGGCATGCTTATGCAGGGAAAAATGAGCGGCTACGATATTAAAAAGGTTACGGAGCAGACGATCGGCATCTTTTACAAAATGAGCTATGGAAGTCTGTATCCGGCATTAAAACGTCTCGTGGATGAGGCTTATGTTACCGAGGAGGAAACGAATGACAGTAAGAACAAGAAGCTGTACGCCGTAACCGAGAAGGGGCAGCGGCATTTCATCACATGGCTGCGTGAGCCGCTTAAGTCGAACAAACGCGAATATATGGTCAAGATCTTTTTCTACGACTATCTCGATGAAGAGACAAGGCAACGCAACCTAAGCGACTATCAGCGTTCCATAGAGCTTCAAATCAAGCAGATGAACGCGGTTCAGGCCATTGTGTCCAAAGAGCTGGAGCAGCTTGAAAATAAAGATCAGTACTACTACCGCGTCTCTACGGTGCATTACGGTCTGCAATTTTTTCAAATGGAGAATGAATGGCTCAAACAAATTATGAACAAAAAGGAGTTTTAACATGAAAACACAAAACGACTATGCGGTGAAACGTCCCTATCTAATCCTGATTTTGATCGAGCTTGCCTTAATCGTGTGCGTCGCCGGCGGCAGCGCTTATGTCTCCATAACGGAAATGACGCATCCGCTCGCTCCGTTTCTTGGCTTTGTGCCCATCGCTTTGTTTCTGTTGATCTACTTGTCCGTGACCAATAGATGGAGCATGTTCTATTTCGGCAGCCTTCGCAGCCTGACGGCCAGACAATGGGCAGACTACCTGCCGTTGCTGCTTATCTTAATTGTCCTGATGATCGCAAATCATGGCTTTCAAGCGCAGCCTGCTTCCTATTTTGTCTATATGCTTCTATCCCAGCTATTCCTGATTGGATTTGTTGAAGAGACGTTGTTCCGTGGCATTATGCTGCGGGCGTTGATGCAGAAGGGCAAAGCCATCGCGGTTGGCGTATCCAGCGTTCTCTTCGGCATAACGCATGCACTGCAGGCGCTTGGCGGCCAGTCCATACAGGATACGATACTCCAAATCGTCTATGCGTTCATTCTCGGATTCGTCCTTGCCCTACTCGTTGCTAAACATCGCGCGATTTGGTTAACGATCATTTTTCACGGCCTGCATAACTTCATTAACTTCACCGGCAATACCCCAAGTACGCACCTGTACGACTACCTGGTCATCATTATTCTAATCGCCCAACTCGTGTGGCTGATCGTATCCGGTCAGAAAAATGCGGCTGTCCTCTCCCAAAAGCTCTCGCACAACTACGGGAATTTAAACTAATCAGAGCCGAATGAAACCAAAATTGCAGTTTGATTGGATTTCATACAGGAAAAAATACTCCCTTCTATTTGCGTAACAACGCACATAAAGAGAGTATTTTTTTTATTGTTACAAAAGGTTTGACAAACATGCGGCAACGCAGTATATTGGACTACGTAGTCACATAGACTTCGTAGTCTACTGAGAGGAGATATTCCAATGCGAATACAAATGAGACTAAGTMATGAAGCCGAAGTCATTCTTCGAATGGAAAAACAAAAAATGGAGAAGGCTGAGGGAGTTTCGCCTACTTATGGATACATCATTAATCAAAAAGTAAGAGAAGTTTTTCCGATCAAAAAATCAGTTAACTGGGAAAAGGTTAAAGATGCTAAAGTTCCATATGAATATCAAGGCAGCGAAAAAGGCGAGATCGATTATAGTACGACGCTTAATCTTGAGCTCTCCGTTTTAAAATGCATTGAAGAATTGCAAGTGGATTTCAAAGATATCTTTCATGTTGCAAGGGTTCATAAATCATTCGTGGTTCGGTTGGTTTTGAAAGCTGCAAAATTGCTTGAAATGAACGAGGATATTTCAAAGCAACATTAAAGTAAATCACAATAGATCGAGGAGGAAAAATATGAAATCAAGTGAAATGATTAAGACAATCAAGTATGTGGAAACAAATTGTCATGGGATCAACCAAATGTACAAATCACGAATAACCTACTTCCAAACTCAAAACTTAAATAAAACGCAAGGTGTAGAGTATGATTCTGAATTTGAGGATTTCGTGAAAGAACTTGAAACCGTCATGGAATGCAAAGTTTATATACCAACCGCCAAGAAAATTCTCAACAACTGGTATTTATGGGCCGAAGAAAATTTAGAGTCATTAAAAAAAATCGAACCTTTTGTAAAGGCTTCCGATCCTATTGAATGGCTTATACTGAACCATTTCCGTATTGAGCATGCTCCTTTTACCGAAGATGTAAAAGAAGAGTCCATTCAGGCGGTCAGAGATAAGATGCCAAAGGATTCGGATTTGTACAAACGATTAAAAGGCATTGCAGACAAACAGTACCCCAGTAAACGGGGTTTTACATATGAGTACTTAGTAAAAGTTGTTGCTGGGTTTTCAGAAGTTTGGAGTTAATACGAGAGCTGACCCAGAATGTACAAGAACGTACCCTATCGCATACAGCGCCAACGCCAACAGGGAAAAAAGTATCGCGAGCAGCACTCCTCTGACAAACCTATACCATCCGATACGGATCAACCCATAGCATATCACTTCTACTTCCCACTGTTTTGAAATCGGACTTTCTACGCTCAACTTTATAGCGGGAGGATTGCACATGGCATATATCTACGCAATGTCAGACATCCATGAGGAACTGGCTCTGTTCAAAGAAACGCTAAGCTTAATTGATTGGAGCGGAGAGAACCAATTGATTTTATTGGGTGACTACATCGATATCCATTCGCAAGATGTTACCATCCTATATTTCATCAAAGAACTGCAAGAGAACTACAAAGATCAAGTTATCGTTTTGGCCGGCAATCACGAATTCATGTTTTTAGAGGATATACGATCCAAAGCCAGTTTATTTCATGATACTGCTATTATTACTTGGCTCAGAGGCTTGCCATTCTACTATGAAACTGAAAAGCAGATCTTTGTCCATGCCGGCATTGATGAAGAAGCAGAGGAATTGTGGAAATGGGGATCGGAAAACTATTATTTTTGCAACAAATACCCTCATACAACAGGCAAATTCTTAAAGGACGTCATTGCAGGGCATATATCGACATCTGAAATCACCGGAAAAGCCGATAATGATAAGGTTTTTTGGGACAAGCAAAGCCACTTCTATATCGACGGTGATACTCGTGTGAGCAAAACAATACCTGTTCTGAAGTATGATACGGTTTCAGGCAAATACTCCAG
Organism: Paenibacillus sp. 05T425; assembly: GCF_056396205.1. NCBI lineage: Bacteria > Bacillati > Bacillota > Bacilli > Caryophanales > Paenibacillaceae > Paenibacillus > Paenibacillus sp. 05T425. The sequence continues at coordinate 13,982 of NZ_JBFTLA010000011.1, read as the reverse complement.
TTTTGAGAAGAGAAAACAAGATTACGGCAGCTTTGTGTGGCAGGAATATGTGGTAAAGAAGAGTAAATAAATTTGGAATTTGGACTGGTTGCAAAATGTTGCGGATAAACAAAAAAAAGAGCGTGGAAGCCTTATAAATAAGACTTTCACGCTCTCTATATTTACTCCCACTCGATGGTAGCTGGCGGTTTCGATGTTATGTCATAAACGATACGGTTAACGTTGTCGACCTCATTGACGATACGGACGGAGATTTTCTCGAGCACGTCCCAAGGGATACGAGCCCAGTCAGCCGTCATGCCGTCGATCGAAGTAACCGCGCGGATGCCTACTGTGTACGAGTACGTACGAGCATCGCCCATTACGCCAACGCTCTTCATGTTCGGAAGCGCCGTGAAGTACTGCCAAATCTCGCGGTCAAGACCCGCTTTCGCGATCTCGTCACGAAGAATAGCGTCGGATTCGCGTACGATATGAAGCTTATCTTCCGTCACTTCGCCAAGCACGCGGATCGCAAGACCCGGACCTGGGAACGGCTGACGCCATACGATCGCTTCCGGCAAGCCGCACTCTTCGCCGACTTTACGAACTTCGTCCTTGAACAGCGCTTTAAGCGGTTCAACGAGCTTGAACTTAATGTCTTCCGGCAAGCCGCCGACATTATGATGGGATTTGATCGTTTGCGCAGTAGCCGTACCGCTCTCTACGATATCCGTGTAGAGAGTGCCTTGTGCTAGGAACTCGAAGTTTTCCAGCTTGTCCGACTCTTCTTGGAACGCGTAAATGAATTCGTTGCCGATAATTTTACGCTTCTGTTCAGGGTCGTCTACGCCCTTCAGCTTGCTAAGGAAACGCTCCTGCGCATCGATTTTAAGAACTTTCATATCGAATTTGCCTACGAAGGTTTCCATAACGCCTTCTGCTTCGCCTTTGCGCAGCATGCCGTGGTCGATGAACATACACGTAAGCTGATCGCCGATCGCTTTGTGCAGCAGGATCGCTACAACGGAGGAATCAACGCCGCCGGAGAGGGCGCAAAGCACTTTTTTGTCGCCGACTTGATTACGAATCTCTTGAATCGTATCATCAATGAACGACGTCATCGACCAGTTGCCGTCGCAGTCGCAGATGTGGTACAGGAAGTTGCGGATCATATCCGTGCCGAACTCCGAATGACGCACCTCCGGGTGGAATTGCACCGCGAAGAACTTGCGGTCCGCGTTGCTCATCGCCGCAACGGGAGCATGCTCCGTGCTTGCGTCGACTTGGAAGCCTTCAGGCAGTTCAACGACATGGTCGCCATGGCTCATCCATACCGTTTGTACTTTGTCGAGTCCGAAGCCGATTTGCGAGCCTTCCACAAAGTCAACTTCGGCTTTGCCGTACTCGCGCTTGCCTGCGCGTTCAACCTTGCCGTTAAGCTGGTGCGACATCATTTGCATGCCGTAGCAGATACCGAAGATTGGAATGTTCAGATCATAAATCGCTGGATCTACAAGCGGTGAATTTTCCTCATAAACGCTAGCCGGTCCTCCCGAGAATACGATGCCTTTAGGCTGCAATTCGCGGATCCGCTCCACCGACGTGTTGTAAGGCAGCAGCTCGCTGTATACGCCCAAATCACGAATACGGCGTGCAATTAGTTGGTTGTATTGTCCCCCAAAGTCGAGAACAACGATGATTTCATTTTGCTTAGTCATTACCGAGCCTCCCTCAATAGATGTAGTAATTATATATAAGGGGGTTTAAGCGAGTCAAGGCGAATGCGTTCGCAGGTGCGAATTGGCAATGTTTGGAGTGTTGGAGATGGGTTAGTTTGGGCAGTGAGCGTATGGCGCTCGTGTGGGTTGGTTTGTTTACGGACCGTAGACGCGCTAATTGTGGTTTTTGAGTATGTTTGTGCGTGTTGCGGACCTGAGAAGCTCTAATTTGGCTTTTACGCTCCAAACCAGACTTGTTTTGTGTAGTTAGCGCCGCTGGTGTCCGTAAGCAGGACGATTGGACGTGAAATGGACTATACGTGTCATTTGAGTCCGTACTGTCCCTTCTGCGAAGCAGAACGAAAGGCCGTCCACCGATTGCTCGTGGACGGCCTTTTGGTTGTGCGCCAACGCCGCGGTTATTGATTCGCGTGGCGGGGCGTGGTGTCTGCCGAAGGAACATTCTCCTTCGGCGGCTGCTTGATGAGCGTGCGCAGCACAGCGCGCAGCTCCGCAGGTGTCGGCGCGCCGGACCAGAGGCCCGGCCGGCCGAATTGCGCTTGCTCCAGCCAGAGTGTCATCTGGCGGAGAGCGTCCTGCTGGGCTGCCGCTAAGCCGTACTCGGCTGCGGCTGCGTATTGTCGCGCCGTCTGATGCGGCGCGCGCTCGCCGAGACGGCGATGCATGAGCGGCGCGAGCGCCGCAGCGACTGCGGCGAAGCGCTCGCGCAGGCGCGTCTCTTCGCCGCCGGGCGAGGCCGATGCGCGGCCGCGACCGCTTTGGCTGCGCGGCGCAAGCGTCGGCGCCGGTGGCGACTGTGCTGCTGCGCCGCCGCCCCGAGCAACGCCGGCGTGGGCCGCGCCATAGCGGCGCAACGCCAGCGCCAGGCGCAGCCGTTGCCGCTGCGCGGCAGCCAGCGCTGCTAACGCCAGCGCCAGCACAGCCGCGCCTGCGGCGCTGGCAGCGGCGGGCTCTGCCGCCGCGCCCTTGGCGGCGCTCTGCGCCGCCCCCGCGAGCGCATCCGCCGCTCGCGCAACTGCCGAGGCAGCGCGTTCCGCCGCCGTCTCGAACGAGCGGGCTGCGCCCGCCATCCACGGCGAGCTCGCCTCGCCTATATCGCCGGCGCTGACGCCAACCGCGCCGCCACTGCCCGATGCGGCGCTAATCGCCGCCGCATCCGCATCMGACATGACGCCGGTGAACCCCGGTGTCGGATCGAACGGCACCCAGCCTGCGCCTGGGAAAAATACTTCCACCCACGCATGCGCATCCGAAGCGCTGACGGCGTAGTTAGCGAGCTGAACGCCGCCGTTGCCCGCCTTTGCATCCTCTTCTGAACCGCCGGCAGCTCCAGCACTCACACTCGCGGCCGAGGAATCGTCCGCCAATTTAGTGCCAGACGTAAAACCCTTCACCCATCTAGCGGGTATGCCTTGCGTCCGCAGCATGACAACCATCGCCGAGGAGAAGTGGACGCAATAGCCGCTTCGCTGCTCGAACAGAAAGTAATCGACAAAGTCGGCGCCCGCAGGAGGTACCGTACTGTCTGCAAGCGAATACGTATAGCTCGTACGCAAATAATCTTCGATCGCGGTCACCTGATCGAAACGGCTCGTTACGCCTCCGCCCGCGACTTCGGATGCAAGCGCTACGACACGGCCCGGCAACGATTCCGGCAGTTGCAAATAAGGCTCTAGATCCTCATCTAGTCCGGATGCCGCAGCCTCTTCACCACCATACTCCGCCATCTGTCCGTCCTCGTATTCGCTTAACGCACGCAGCTTTACGCCGTCTGTTACCGGCATTACGCTTTCAATTGTATATCGCTCCACCTTCGTCGATTGCGACGGCGCATACAGCGAATCGGTTCGTTCGTTATACATGAAGCTGCCGAGCTTTCTGCGCGGATCGGAAGCGATCAGTTCCGTAACCCGGCTGTCGCTGCCCGAAGCAAACAACGGCATGGCAGCCACAGGCTCCTGCCACACGATCATCTGCCGAATGACCGTTTCATCGCCAATTTCGTTCGACTGGACAGCTTGCGCTGCATCTTCATCCGAAGTCTTCCTTACCGGCATAAGCGTCACGTTGCTCCAATCATTGCTCCACCCTCTGCCGTCATACAAATTTTTCGATTCGCCCCGCCAATATGCAGCAACCGGTGAGCTACCCGTAAAAATAATACGCCCGTCCTTCCGCAGAGGAGCTCCCAGTTGGCTGTCGTCAAAGCCGTAGCCGGTCAACCCGCTGCTTGACACGAAGCCGCCAGCTCGTTGAAACGTTGGCGTGGAACCGCCGCCTTGACTGCCAAGCGCGTTCACGGCATGTTCGATCTTCTGCGATAACGATTGTGTCCAACCGGCAGGTGCCATTGTCGTCTCCTTGCCTCCGGCGAACAACAAGCCGCAACCAATGATCGTAACCACCAGGAATAACGAACCCGTCAGCCAGCCCGTATCCAGACGTTTCACCGCGCCTATTCCCGCCTCAAAAATACGTTTTGCTCGCGGGACTGTTACGATAGCGCCAAGCAGCAGCCCTTCCGCAACGGTGCGAAGTAAGCCGCCCATGACATCAATACCCAACCAAGCATGAAGCACGATTAAGTAACCTGCCGTAATGCCGGCAAGTCCGATTGCCGTCTGGCGCAGCCATAGCAGCGCTTGAAGCGCCGGTGCGAGCATCGCCCAGCCTGCAAGCAGCATAAGCGTGCGAAGCTCTCCGGACATCGCCCACAAGCCGTTGTTAGCCATCATCGCGAAGTCGTCGCCAAGCAGCTCGGGAAACCCCAATAACCACTCGAGCATACCCTCACTATCGCCCTTATACATGAAAGCAAGAGCGAACACGCAGAGCACGACGCTGAACGTAATCGTCACCGCCATCGGCATACGGAATAATCCTGCCGCGAGTACGCAGCCGATAACAGCAAGCAGCGCCATCGGATGATAAATGGCCGCCCATTCGCCAGCATCCGTCCACGGGAGCAGCCACTCCGCAAGCAAACCAAACAATAACAGGCTCGTCACAGCTCTATAGGGCAATGAGTGCTCATCCGTCGTGATACTGCGATCAGAAGCCGAGTCAGCGACCCGCTTTATTCCACTCCATTTGCTTTCCGCATTAGATTTAGGCGTAGACATGCAGCTCGCCCCCTTCCTCTGCAAAAGGAAGCTCATTCATGATTGCCGGAATGTGCAGCCATGTCACCTTCACGCCGCTGCTCTCCAGCCACTTCTGCTGCTCTCTCATCGCGAAAGTCGGCACAGCGCTCTGCACGGCGATGAACAGCTCCAGCCTGCAGCTCTTGGATGCTGCATAAGCGGCCAAATCTCCCCACTGCTTGCCGCTTCGCCAATCGCCGGTAAAAGCAAGCATCGCGCCGTCCCGCTCTATAAGCTGCTCCTCATGCAGCAGCAAAGCCGCTATCGACTCTCCGCTGTCGCACTTCGCGCGCGACATCGCGAGCAGCAGCTCCGATACGCGCGTCAAGCCGTCTCCTTCCAATCCCGAACGAACAGCGCTAATACCTGCTCCTTGCTGCATAAGAAGCGTCACCTGTGCTCCAGTAACTGCAGCTTGCTCAGCAGCAAGCGCCGCCCAGCCCGCGCAAGCGTCGAATAACCGGTCATTTCCGTCATAACCCGCCGCGCACGTATCCAATACAATGCACGTACCAGCCGGTGTTTCTTGGCTGTGCAGCTTCGTCTGCAAGCCTCTTCCCTTCGCCGCTGACCGCCAGTCCATATGACGCAGCGAGTCGCCGTCACGATAGGGCCGGCTGTCAGGCCCGATTCCGGCCGTTTTCGCTATAGCTGCCCTATCCTCGCGCGCATTCGCTCCTACGTCCCGTCCCGTACCTGTATAGACCGTCTCCGAGCCATCCGCTGCTTTTTGCGCAGCTCGATCAGCCTCGTCTATTTGCTCCAAGGCAGGCAAGGCAGGCAAAACGGTAATCGCTTCCGAGTGACAGTCCATTCGCTTCGTAATGGCAGTTAAACCGAGCCAGTCGCCAACCGTCACCGACATCGGCGCGAAGGAATGACTTCCTCGCCGCAATCGGCGCAGCTTATATACGAGCTCCTTGTCCTTCTCCATGAGGGGAATGAATACCGCCCCGTATGCGACGCGGCTTTCCTTCATCGTATAAGCGTTGGCGATTTCCTCGCGTACTGCGACCCATATGAACGGAATTGCCGCACGCCGGGCAATCGACAGCCTTACGCCAGCCTCTCCGCCGTCTCTCAGCATGACTCCGTCAACGCTGCGAACAGCGCTGAGCCCCGCGGCAGCAAGCGCCGGCATGAGTCCGCTTATTAGACTGATCATCGTAAGCACGGCCGCCATGAACCATTCCACCGCTCCGCCGCGTATCATAACGGCCGCAACCGAGCAGCCCCAGCCGACTGCAATCAGGCACCACAGCCACCACTTCGTGCGATAAGCGCGAATAGAAATGATCTCATCCTCGTCAATAAGCGCATCTGAATCCAGGCGAGTGCTCATCTGCGCCTCCCAGCCCCTTGCGCTGCGCTTACGCCGACAGCCGCTGCCGGCCAAGGAACTTCACGAATCGCCCGCTTAATGACGGTGAGCGCATCGGGCGCGCTAGAGGATGCAACATAACGCATCGCAAGCCGATGCGGAAGGACGGCTTCCGCCGTTGCCAGCACATCATCGGGAATCGCATAACCGCGTCCGTCTACATATGCGCTTGCCTGCGCAGCGCGCAGCCAGTCTCGCAAAGCGCGAGGACTAAGTCCAAGCAGCACCTCTGGCGCTCGTCTCGTTACCGCCGCCACCTGCACCATATATTCAATTAAAGCCGGATGCATATGCGTCTGGCGCGCCTCCGCCTGCATCTGAAGCCATTCTTGCGTTGCAATAACCGGCCGCAGCCGCTCTGGCTCGACCCGCTTCCGGTCGGCATACTGCTCAAGCAGCTTTTTCTCTTCCGCCGCTGCCGGGTAGCCGATCGACAGCCGCATCATGAACCGGTCAAGCTGCGCCTCAGGCAGCGTATTCGTTCCCTCGAAGCTAAGCGGATTTTGCGTCGCAATGAGCATGAACGGAACAGGAAGCCTGCGCGTCTTCCCTTCTATGCTGATTCGCCGCTCCTCCATTGCTTCAAGCAGCGCGGATTGCGTACGCGGAGAAGTACGGTTAATCTCATCAGCCAACACGACGTTCGCCATAATCGGTCCAGGCCTGAATACGAGCTCGCTCGAGCGCGCATCCCAGACGACGCCCCCGATGACATCGGCCGGCAGCATATCCGACGTGAACTGTATGCGCTTGAAATCACCGCCGACAACGCGGGCGAAAGCTTGCGCGAGCATCGTTTTGCCAACGCCTGGCACATCCTCCAGCAGCACATGCCCTCCCGCCAGCAGCGCGATAAGCGTATGTCTAATGACGTCTTGTTTGCCTAGCAAGACACTCTCTACCTTCACTAGCAATCGATTCAATAACACTTGAGGCGGTTCAGCCCAGTGGCTATGCGGCAGTTTATCTTCTTCCTCGGACAATTGGGGAGCATTCATCATATAATTCGCCTCCTGAAAAATAAATCTATCTATTTTTCAGTGTCCCCAGCTTACTCTCGCTTTAGACCTGCTAGAATCGGATTCGGCCGCTATTTTACCCAAATCTCGCGTCGTTCCGCGTTATAGACATAATTCTCAATTGCTAGACCGAATTTCTGAAGCGTGGAACGGACAGGAACGATGGCCGCCTCGTCTCTCCCCTTCGCCCCGCCAAGAGCGAAGTCGGTCAGCCAATAGATACGCTCGCCGTTATAATAAGCTTCCACGACGCCGCTATCCGGATCAAGCTCGGCAGTGCCGCCGATCCACTCGGTCAGCTTTGCAAGTGACACCTTGATCGAGCCTTTGCTTAAGGAATACTCCTCCGGGGACAACACCAGCTGCTCCTCGCCTCTATGGAGGATAAGATTCGGCTCCGTATGAGCCGGCTGCGGCAACGTCATCCGATCTCTGCCAAGCTGCTCCGCATAAAGCACAAGCGCCGCCTTCTCGCTCTCCTTCACGGCAGGTCTGCTCCACTTCAGCTTTTTGGCCAATGAAAAGTGGATCGGCGTCACCGCTGTCGTAATCGGCGCGAACGAGTAGCCATTTTCCTTATAATAAGCAATGATCGCAGGCAGCACCTTCACTGACTCTTCATGCCCTCCCCCGTCGTGCAGCAGCACGTTCAAGCTGTCCGCAAGCTTCGAGCCCTTCACCGTTGCGATAATTTCAGAAGACGGCACGCCGCGCCGCTTGGAATCGCCGCTATCTACATTCCAGTCGTGTATGATATAACCTGCTGCTGCCATCGCGTCAAAATACCCTTGGTCGAAGTTGCTGTACGTCCCACCTGGTGCACGGAACAGCGGCGTTCTGACGCCGGTTGCGGCGAAGATGGCATCGTCCGCCTTCATTACCTGCTCCGCGAATACGGCGAAGCTGCCGTACAGCTTCTCGTATTTATGATTATAGGAATGATTGCCGATGGCATGGCCTTCCGCAAGCACCTGCCTCGCAATATCGGGATGCTGCTCAACCTGCTCTCCAAGCATGAAGAATGTCGCTTTAATGCCTTCAGCTTTCAAAATATCAAGCACCTGCTCCGTATGCTGGCTTGGACCGTCGTCGAACGTCAAATAGACGGTTTTGCCGCTTGGCTTAGTCGTTACAGGTACAACGGGCTTACTATCGATTGCAGACGGCTTCGTTTGCGCGTCTGGCTCTTTCTTCCCAACAGCCTGCTCTATCTCCACGTCGTCAGCAGACTCATAAGCGGCCGGCTTTGCGAGCAGCGGCTGCTTCTCGGTATGCGTAATCGTAATAGGAGCAGCAGGCGCGGCAGCCGTCAGCTCGACCGCCGTCGCCTCTACAGCCGCTTCCCCTTTGTACACTGCCCATCCTCCAAGCTCGAACATCGTGAACCATACTACAATTACGCAAATAGCCGCCTGCATCGTCCGCCGCATTGACATTGCCACCTTTCTCTACCATCATCATAATGATTTTCATCCATGTGATAGATTATATGAAGGGCAAGTCTAGTAAATGACACCCGCCTCCAAAATGACTCTACTCTATGATCGAAACCGGTTGTATAAGAATAACGCCTATCGGAAGTTTTTATCTCCAATTTGAAAGATTTACTTTACGCTTTATCGATATTGAGTAATTAAACATTCTTCAGATGTAGTAAACACGATAGCGGATTAGCCGGTTTTTGGAGCGTGCCGCTGCTCACCGCCGGATAAATGGCTCAATAGGTGCATTTCGTCGAACTAATCTCAGTTGCCACTCAGTTACGAGCTCGATAGTTGCCCTTCATCGAACTAATTGTGCCGATTCGCCACTAACTTACCAAACTAGCACGTTTAGTTGCCTGATATCGAACTAAACAGCCGGCTCGCTTGGCACAAGACTAATTAGTTGCCTAGAATGATACTAGAGCGGATTCAACAAAAAAAAGCGCCCACCGCTAGGGTGGACGCTTGCTTCAATCATCCGTTAAAATGCAGGAACGATCGAGCCTTTGTACGTATCTTCAATAAACTTCTTCACTTCCGACGACTGAAGGGCGGCTGCAAGCTTCTTGATTGCATCCGAATCCTTGTTATCGGGACGGGACACGAGGATGTTCACGTAAGGCGAGTCGCTGCCTTCGATGAACAGGGCATCAGTTGTAGGCACAAGATCGGCTTCAAGGGCGTAGTTCGTGTTGATAAGCGCCAGATCTACCTCGTCCAGCACGCGAGGCAGCGTCGCTGCTTCTACCTCTCTAATGTCCAGCTTCTTCGGATTTTCCGTAATGTCGCCGACCGTTCCGTTCACGCCGACGTCTGCCTTCAGCTTAATCAAGCCGTTCGAGGCCATCAGCGCCAATGCGCGTCCTCCGTTCGACGGATCGTTCGGAATGACGACTTTCGCGCCATCTTTTAATTCATCGATGGTTTTGATTTTTTTCGAATAAGCGCCGAACGGTTCGATATGAACGCCCGCTACGTTAACGAGATCATAGCCTTTATCCTTGTTGAACTGCTCGAGGTAAGGCGTGTGCTGGAAGAAGTTCGCGTCGATCTGCTTCTCGTAGAGCTGCGTATTCGGCTGCACATAATCATTGAATTCGATGATTTCGAGCTCGATGCCCTCCTTCTCGAGCAGCGGCTTGACGACCTCCAATATTTTGGCGTGCGGCACAGGCGATGCGCCGACCTTCAGCTTCACTTTCTCTGGCTGTTCGCCTGCATTGCCGGCATTATCGGTTGGCTCTGCTCCGTTACCGTTATTTTTGTTTTGTCCGCATGCGGCCAAAGCAAGCACGAGCATCAGCATGACAAAGATATATCCTGTTTTTTTCATCTCTAGCCCTCCTATGAATGTAGCTTCTCTCCATATTTCTAATTTATTCCTTATTTGCGGCTATAGCGGCTCACAAGCGCGTCGCCCGCCATCTGGAGCAATTGCACCAGGACGATGAGCAGCACAACCGTTACGAGCATGACGTCGGTTTGGAAGCGCTGGTAGCCGTAACGAAGGGCAAGATCGCCCAATCCGCCGCCGCCGATCACGCCCGACATCGCCGTATACGATACAAGCGTCACTGCCGTAATCGTCACCGCAGCCATTAATCCGGGCCGAGCTTCGCTTAGCAGCACGCGCCGCACAATATCCCATTTGGAGGCGCCCATTGCCTGCGCCGCCTCGATTACGCCGCGGTCCACCTCGCGCAGCGATGTCTCAACCAGCCGAGCGAAGAACGGCGTCGCCGCAACGACAAGCGGCGGAATCGAACCTTCCACGCCAAGCGACGTTCCCGTAATCCATTTCGTAATCGGCATAATCATAATCATCAATATGACGAACGGCACCGAGCGCAAAATGTTCACGATAAACGACAAGACGCCATATACAATCTGCTGCTGCAGCAATTGCCTGCGCGAGGTCAGGAACAACACGACACCCATGATCAAGCCTAAAATAATGGTGAACAGGAGCGAGGCCGTCAACATATACAGCGTATCCTTGGTAGCCTCCCAAATTTCATCCCAGCGCACGTTCTCGAAGCTCATCATCATAGCGTATCCACCTCCAGCCCTTCCTTCCGCAGAGCCGCAACGACGTTATCGATCTCGCGATCCTCGCCTAGCAGCTCCACGATCAGCTGCCCGTAAGGCGTTTGCTTCATTCGCGACACAGTCCCCTGCAAAATAGCGAACTGCACCGGCGTATGCTTCACCGCGTTGTACAGAATCGGCTCATACGTAAGCTCTCCAACGTAAGTGACGCGAAGCAACCGTCCCTGTCGTTTCTCCAGCAGCAAGCTTGTAGCGCTCGTATCGGACACTTGATCGACGAAATCACGCGTCACCGCATGCTCCGGCTTCAGAAACACATGGAGCACATCGCCMATTTCTACGATTTCTCCCTTGTCGATTACCGCCACACGGTCGCAAATGGATCGAATAACCTGCATCTCATGTGTAATCAACAGAATTGTGATGCCTAGCTTGGCGTTAATATCGAGCAGCAGCGACAGAATCGAGTTCGTCGTCTGCGGGTCAAGCGCCGACGTCGCCTCGTCGCATAGAAGTACGTCGGGATTGTCCGCGAGCGCTCTCGCAATGCCGACACGCTGCTTCTGCCCGCCCGACAGCTGCGAAGGATATTTGTCTCCATGCTGCTCCAGCCCGACAAGCTTCAAAAGCTCGTCCACGCGAGTGCGCACGGCAGATCCGCTCTGCCCCGCCAGCTTCAATGGAAAAGCGATATTGTCGCGCACCGTCGACATCGACAACAGATTAAAGTGTTGGAAGATCATGCCGATCTTGCGTCGCTGCGCCTGCAATTGACGCTGCGACAGCCCCGTCAGCTCCACCTCGCCTACCTTCACCGTTCCCGAAGTCGGGCGCTCCAGCAGATTGACGCAGCGCAGCAGCGTGCTCTTGCCAGCGCCGGAATGCCCGATTATGCCGAATATCTCGCCTTTTTTGACGCTTAAGCTTATATCTCGAACAGCCTCAACCGAGACAGCCCCAACCTTGTACGATTTCGTAATGTTATGCAGCTCTATCAGATGCGTGTGCCCCCTATCGTGCCATACCATGCGGTTGCCCGCTCCGTACTCCCCTATTACAGCAAGCCATATTGTATAAATTGGATGTCGCTCCGGTCAACGCACAAAATGTACCAGTCCGCCCATTCATGCTCTATTGTCTCCAACATGGATCGTTTCATTAGTGCCGCGCCGCATAAGAAGAAATGCCTGAAGGCGTCCTTTCTATAGACGCCATCGTTTCGTCGAAACGTATAGAGAAAGTATGAGCAAACTCATATACTTTCCTATACGTCAAAAAAACCGCCTCCCGCAGCTTGCGCACGGGACGGACGGTTCATTTGGTATGATAGATGGCTTTGTTCCTATTTAAACTGAGGAAGCAGGTCGGCATAAATAGCCAACATCCGGTCGACGGCAATATGAGCCGCTTCCTTGTTGCTAATTGCCGGATCGAGATCAACGGCTTGGTGCACAAGCGCAGCATCGCCCTTGGCGGCAGCCTCGGCAATAATCTCGTGCACGTCGGAAATTTGGCGTACAGCAGCAGCCAGCGCATCCGGCAGAGCAGGTATGGCAAACGGCGTCCATTCGCCATACGCAGGTGTCGTTCAATGACTATTTGAAGAACATCCGGATGGAGGAAGCGAAGAAGCTGTTGCTCGAGACGAGCGAGCCGGTAGCCGCTATCAGCGAGAAGGTTGGCATTCTGAACACGACCTACTTCTTCACTTTGTTCAAGAAAACGGCCGGCCTCTCCCCTTCGCAGTTCCGGGAGCAGAACGGGAAGTAGGCACGAGTTGCAGTTGCTAGCAGTAGTTGCTTACTGGAAAACCTCCCACAATAGGCGCTATATTGGATTTTTGCAGGATAGAACGGCTGTTTTAGGCGAATCCTCGTTTAGAATGGAGTTGTCGAGACAACATTCATTGGAGGGATTTTGGTATGACTCAATATCAGATTAGCGTAGATTCCGAACTTTTGCATCAATTATTTCTAGGAGAATCGAAAGATGTTGGAATGGCTGCCTTGCTGCAGTCCGTGYTGAATCAAGTGTTGAARGCTCAAGCTTCTGAACAGTTRGGRGCTGAGCATTACGAGCGTACAGAAGAGCGGCAAGGTTATCGTAATGGTTCGTATCCGCACAAGCTTTCCACACGTGTAGGGCAGATTACGTTGCAAGTGCCGAGGTTTCGTAACGGAGAGTTCTCTACRGAGCTGTTTGCCCGTTACCAACGAAGTGAGCAGGCACTTGTGTTAGCAATGATGGAGATGGTCATCAATGGAGTCTCCACTCGCAAAGTTACAACGATTACAGAAGAGCTATGCGGAACAGGTTTTTCGAAATCGACCATTAGCGATTTATGCAAGCAGCTCGATCCGCTTGTAGACGCTTGGAATAACCGGCCGCTGACGCTCGCCTATCCTTTCCTTCTTGTAGATGCCTTGTATGTGAAAGTACGTGAAGATGGCCGCGTGCGCTCACGTGGCGTACTCATTGCAACAGGGATTAACGAGGAAGGTTACCGTGAACTTTTAGGGCTGAGCGTAGGGGACACCGAGTCAGCAGCGACTTGGGGAAGCCTATTTAGTCATCTCAAAGAACGCGGATTGCACGGAGTAGACATCGTAACGAGTGACCAGCACAGCGGACTCGTAAAAGCGGTTCGTGAACACTTCGAGGGAGCGACGTGGCAGCGATGCCAAACCCATTTCATGCGTAATATTCTAGATGCTACGCCTAAAGCGCTACGAGATGAAATGAAGGCTCATGTGCGGGCTATTTACGAAGCAGCAGATGTAAAGAGTGCTCGTTCGTTGTTGGAACAGACCATGAGCGCTTTTGAAGAGAGAGCGCCTAAAGCGCTGAATGTGCTGGAGGATGGCTTTGATGATGCAACAGCTGTCATCGCATTGCCTCTTACCTGCAGAATTCGAACAAGGACAACCAACGTGGTAGAGCGTCTTAACGCCGAGCTTAGACGGAGAGAACGCGTTATTCGCATCTTTCCCAACCGACAATCTGTCATCCGACTATTCGGTGCGTTACTGATGGAGATGGATGAAAAATGGTCGGTAGGCAAGAAATATATTGAAATGACCGAGTACCACGAGTGGCGAAAGAAAACACCAAAGACAACCGAAAAACCTACTCGCGACGAGTAGGCTTTCTGTTCGAGGATTTTACACACAACTTTGGACTTGACC
>NZ_JBFTLA010000010.1:0-316456 GCF_056396205.1 Paenibacillus sp. 05T425 | reverse complement strand
TTTTCAAATAGATTAGTGAGCATGTTTTCGGGTATATTAGTCATCGGTAGGGTCCTTTCTCTGGTGGCTTCAGCAACCCCGAGGATACCCTACTTTTTTGTTGTCCGACAAGGCTACAAATCTTGGTACACAAACAATTTTACGTCATCTTTAAGATAAGTCGTTTATCTAATAATTCTCTTGTTCTTCGCTTCCTTCAACCACAACGGAAATTCATTCAACAGCTTATCGTAAAGCTCCTCATCCGATACCCTCTCGATCGCGTCGAGATGGAAGAAGTTAGCGTTGTCCACTACCCGCCCTTCCATCGTATCCAGCTTCTTTAGCACCTCGAAATCCGACTGCCCGATGCCGACGAACTGCCAGAAGATCGGCAATACGGATGATGATGTGATGACCTTCTTGATCGGTTTCACAACACCGCCGTCATTAATGAAAACAATAAAGACCGGGGTGTCCGAATCGGATTCTTCCTCCGTATACTTGCGGATCACGTCCTCCATGACTGGCGGCTCGTTATTCCGGCCGAACTTATGAATGTTGCTGTTGTTCATAATATGAGTATCCACATATCGGCCAAGATCCCGCTCCGTCACCGAAGGAAGACGGCTGAACTCCGTATCATACACCCACACATCGAGAGTTTTATTGTCGTCGAATTGGGTCGCAACCGCCAATATCCGTTCGACGACCTCTTGGACAGTACCGTTTCGGTATAACGGCTGCATCGATCCGGTAATATCAAGCACGATACCTACTCTAGCAACGACGTTCGTCAGCTGTTTCTTCTGCAGCGTGAATTGCACCGTTTTTTTGCGCAAATCGATCGTCGATGGAATTGCGGTTTCCACTGCAGCTGCTACCTCTAGGGTATCAGGAGCGGCGGATGCCTCCACCTCGAGTCCGAAGCTTGTGCACAGAGCTGCGAGTCCGCCATAGAAGCCGCTTCCGATCGCGCTGAACTTCCACTCTCCGTTATGTCTATACAGCTCGCCGATCACGACGGCCGTCTCCTTCGTCAGATCCTCGCCGTATTCGTAGCGGTATAACTCCTCGCCGGTAGCCGTATCTATCAGTCGGACATATAACCCCGACACGTCCTGCATGTAATGACCGGACTGTTCGCCTTCGTGAATCGTTAGGGTAAAAGCGATTTTCGATACCTGGCCGGATACTCGGTTTAATGAAATCTTAATGGCTTCCTTGTCGCCCTTGTCTGATTCGGCATGCATCAAAGCTCCATCTCGGGCAAGCGGGTTGCCGTAAAAAATAAAATCTTCGTCGCGCTCGCAGCGCCCCCGCTCCGATAGCAGAAAAGCGGCTGCATCAATGCTCATAGCGGCATTCGCCTTTGTCCACCCAAATTGCAATGCCAGTTCGGCGACGTTTCTCCCTTTGGTAACGTCAACCTTATGTCCTTTTGATAATCGCATCGCTATTCCTCCCAATCTATTATTGAAACCATTCAACAATCTGTCTGGTCAGCTTGTCCTTATTCGCTTCGAACTGTGTCCATCGATGCCCGTTCGCCCCAGACGGATGCGGAAAATCAAACAAACACCGTTCGCGAGCCACCAAGCCCTGCGCCGCAAACGACTCAATGACCTCAGCGACCGCTTTGCCCAGCGGGATAAGAAGCGCATCCTTTACGGCTAGAAGCTCCGCAAGACAGATTCGCTCGGCGTACGGATAGAGGGTCTCCGATTTCAAGATAGACGGACTATGTCCGGTATAGTTATTTCCGTTCACGAAGACCGGGTAACGAATGACCGAGGTCGTATGCAGCAGGTCGCGGCGCTCCTCGAACAGCTCGCCGCTGCTTCGTATGGAGAGAGCTTTGTGAAGCTCAAGCTTGTCCAGCATGTCGATTAGATTACGGCGCATCGTGCCTGCAAAGCTCGCTTGCTTCTTCGCTTCACGATCGATTTCGCCTAGCGGAACGCCGGCACTCAGACAGTCCCGAGCGGTTTGAAAGGCGATTTGCATTTGCGTAAACCCTGGGGTAATGCCGATAATGAACACTTTAGCGTTCTCATTCACATATTCGAAAGGAATATAATAGAGCTTCATAGCTTGTGACGGAGTAGCGTCCAGCAGCAGCTCTTGTACAAGCAGCTGCTCCTTCCCAAGCGGGCCGCTCGGCAGCGCACGTATGAAATCCGAATAATGATCCAGCAGCAGACTCTCCTCCTTCGTTTGCAACTATTTTACCATAACCTAGGCAGCCCGGCGTTTCGAGATGGGAGTTACTCTATTGCTGCGAAAGCTGCGTACACGCTGTAACGGCATTTCGTCGAACTCATTTCGTCCTCTACCCTAACAGGCCTCATTTAGTGGCATTTCGTCGAACTAAATGACCATTTTCCGCCCACCACGTCAAAAAAGCCCCGTTAGTTGCCCAAAATCAAACTAATGAGGCACTTATTCTCCTAAAGCCCAATTTAGCTGCCCAAAATGCCACTATTGCCCAAAAGCAAACAGCGGCAGCCATGGACGTTAAATAAAGTCCAAGACTGCCGCTGTTTTATTGGGTTATCGTACCTCGTTCTACCGAGCGACTCGCCCAAACGATCGCCGCGCTATAGACATAAAGTAGGGTAATGAACAAGACGATGCAGAAGGGAGGAACTAAGGTGAAGCTGTTTCTCGATGATAGAAGGCCTTGCCCCGCAGGCTACCACTTGGCGCGTACGGCCGAGGAGTGCATCGCGATCATCAAAGCCAATCCGATCACTGTGCTTTCGCTTGACTACAATCTCGGAATCGGCCAGACGAAAGGGGCCGCCGTAGCCAAATATATCGCCGCGAATGCCGCCTATCCGGCCAAGATCATCATCCATAGCAATGATCGGATAGGCAGAATACGCATGTATCAGCTTCTCGTCAAGCATAAGCCTCGATATGCGGCATCTACGATTTGCATTCGGCCAATCAAATACAATCCTATCAGGACTGCCTTATTGAACAAAAAACGATAACAAGCGTAACTAATACTAGTCCCGTGCCAACTCCGCCACCATCTGCAAATAACCCGGTACCGGCTTGTAGCCAAGCTTGCGGTTAATAGCCAGCATCGGACCATTCAACGAATCGTTGTTCGTTCGAATATAGCGGAAGCCGCGTTTGCGTGCGATATGGATTGAAAGCTTCTTGAGCGCCATTGCAATTCCGCGACCGCGGTAGGCCGGATCGACGCAAGTGAACTCGTTATAGACGCTCTGAGTCGATTCGAACGTCCGAAGTTCGACTGCCCCTACGATACGCTCCCCCTCACAAGCCAATAGAACCAAGGAGCGATCGAAGTCTTCCCGGTCTACGGTCCTTTTACGCCATTCGCTGTACCACATGTATTCGCCCTCGAAGCCTGGAATATCCGGATGAGTCGCGAAATAAAGGTTATACACCTCGCGCTCGGTCTGCTCGCCGCCGGGCAGATCGGCTAACGTCAACAAGCGAATGTCGTCCAATCGTGCGGAAGCCAAGCCACCATGCTCCGAAGCTTCATTCAACTCGATTACCGACTCGAACAAATGCCGATTCTCCGTGAACCCTCTAGCGCAGGCGAAACGCACCGATTCCGGATCGTCATCCCGTACATCGGCTACGATTTTGCTCGCGCCTACCTCGACCGAGTAGCTCATCAACGCCTTGTAGATCGCACATCCCGCCCCGCCTTGACGCTCTTTTCAGCCCACGATAATTTGTTCATACAACACACCCGGCGTCGACCAAGGCGCCCGCCAAGCGTGACCGTAACCGATTAACCGCCCTTCTTCGTTCAACGCGACCAGACGCAGCCTATCGTGGCCGGTAAGCTGTCCCTGCTCGTCACGATCAAGCTGCCCTGTTAACGGTATAATCGCATCCTCGTCCCTCATCTTCTCTACGGTTACTTCCTCAGAGTAATGCTCCGTCATGATGGCAGCCACCGCTGCGTAATCATCCGGCACAATCATTTTCCTCACAACAAGCGTCATGCAACAATCCCCTTCCTTCCTATTACTTACAACTGTAATATCGAAGGCATAAACGGCTCAAGGGATTAGTTAGTTTAAATCATTTGTGATGTGCTTTATCGTCATTCGCGGGGACGCAGATAGCCCAAATCGAACGAACGCATAACGATCCTGGTATACCTGCGTATCCGGCGGCAAGTCACGATCTGTCCATCCGACCTTATTCGTGAAGCTGTCGGGCCCGATCTTAAGCGGCTCACCTTTCATATGATGATGGGGACCGAGCAGATTGCGGCAGCTGCCTGCCAATTCCAGCTCGATCACATTGTCTCCCGTCACCAAGAACGGTCCGATATCCGCCTCATACGGCTCCCACTGAAAGGTCTTTACCTCGCGGCCATTGATGCGAAGCTTCGCGACGATCGCATCCGGAGGCGTAGTGAACGACCACAAAATCTCCGAATCGGCAAACACGTTCTCGAAGCTAACCTTCTGTTCAACCGTCAATCGCCCTGCATAGAAAGGAAAACCTTGCCGCACGAAGTCGCCTCCAGCCAGTAGAACGGGCATTTCCGTCAATACAAACGGACCTTCGGCTAGAACGGTTCCGTTCCCCCCGTCAACGAATGGCGTTAGCGACTCCACCCCGAAGTCGCCTAACAAATAGACACTTTCAAGCTCCGTGTCGAACGTAAGCTTATTGCCCTCGGATTCGAATGTTTTCGCTCGTTCCATTGCTTCATACGTCTCTGGCGCATTATAGAACTCGGATTCGATGATGAGCCTGTTCTCTCCTGTATGCACCATTCCTCTAAGATCAAGCTTCTTGAAGGCGGTATCCAGCCACCAGCCGCAATCCTCATTCGAGATCGGAACACCGTTAAGCGTTATGGCTGCCGTGTCAGGCCGCTCCATGATCAAATACATCTCCCGTGCACGTCCCGTATCGAACGCCGCATGGAATACGAATTCGCAAGCGATTCGCGCCGAGCGTCCCAATTCCAACAGCTTTTCCTGCAAAAAGAGAACCGGTTGCGGTTCGCTCCAGTCGCCGCCTTCAATACTTACTCGGCATGTGTCGAGTGTCAGGCTATTAAGCTCGGCCTGCTTCACCTGCCAAGCACCATCCAACATAAGCGTCTGACCAATCGTCGCTGCCTCCTTAATCGATGCGTTCTGCTGGCTGTTCCCTGCCACAGCCTCGCTTCTTTGCCGCAGCATATACGACTGGGCTGCTGCCAGGGGAAGCGTCACGCGTACGAATCCGCCCTTCTGCACCTGCGGCAGCATTTCTTCCGCACCTGTCTCGAGATTAAGAATCGTCACATTGCCTTCGCTGCGCAGCTCGATTTCTACATCGCCGCAGCCCGACTCGCCTGAATTGACGATATAATAGAGCCATGAATCGCCGAGCTTCAATGTCTGTATGTTGATGGTATCGGATTCGATCCTATCCCCCGATGCATCTCTCAAGCTCGCAAGCGGAGCAACCACTTGTGAAATGATATTAGCAATCGACGCATCATCATTTGTAGAAGTTGCTAAAGCCGTCAAACGCTCAAGCAGCACATCTTGCTTACCTTCCAGCAAGGTTGGGAACGGCGCGACGATCGTCACACTACCGCCTTGCTCAAGCAAAGCAATCAACAACTCCACCGTCGATCTGCTCCAAGTCACGCTTGGCGGCATAATAACAGCCGAATAAGCAGCCTGCCCAACGATCAGCCGACCGCCCTCCACTCTGCCGTGGCGCTCCAAAATCGATTCGCTGCCGTAGTCATGCTCCAGGAAAGAGCGGCAGAGCTGCCGGGATAAGTCGGCGAATGCTTCATGATAGGGACGAATAGCTGAGCTGTCCAATCCCCTCTGTTCCACCCACGCCGAACGAATCGGATGAAGGAGCAGAACTTCGGCCTGCCTTTCCCCTTCGGCAAGCAGCATAGACAGCCTAGCAAAATAGTCGTTATAATGCCGGTACTCCGACCACCAAGGCTGCTGATAGAACAAGGACGGCGGATAATCCCTTTTGCGCAATCCTCTTAAACTATAACTCTGCAAATGCTGGCACATCATATTAATACCGTGCACGAACTGCCATTCGCCGATCCGCTTCAAGTCCTGCATACTGGCGTTCCAACCTGAGCAGCCATAACTTTCGGTAATCGTACGCTTCTTGCCAAGCTGACGCGTAACCGAGCCGACCTGTTTCGGCACGAGCGGCTCTTCGCCCACGAATCGCCCCAGCCAGTCGCAACCGGGAATTTGCATATATTCATAGAAGGACATCAAGTCGCCGACCGAYGTCGCTTGCCCCATAAGCGTCTGCTCATCGACGACATGCCCAGCTAATGACCAACCTTTGTCCTCACACCAGTCACCGATCTGCTTGGCATAGCTGCTTACGAATAATTCCGTTACACAGGACCAGAACCGGTAACGATGCTCCTTCGCATTTGCGGTATCTATGAACAAGCTGGGAAGGATATCAAGCACACTGCTGCCGTATCGATCTACATACCATTTTTCCATTTCGAAGGACCATGGAATCTCACCTCTGCCGAACTGGGGCTCATCCGTGAATACCCCCTTCAGCACATGCCGGAACTCATCGCCGAACTTCTCCCAATAGGCTTCGTACGTACTGTCGATAAATGCGCGAACCGCCTTTTGGCTTAACGTGTCGATATAGTAGGGATTCACTTCCCAATAGATTCGAACCTCTGCCTCCGCGCTGCTCTCCTCCGGCAGCCTCAGCCATCCCGTCTCACTCGAGACGTAATACCCTAGATTACGCGATCGGTCTCCTTCCGTGAAGTTAGCTCGCTCCATAACTAACTTCTTCTGCTGGTAAACGAGGCCAAGGGCGGGCACGCGCCCGCCCCCGAAGCCGCTCGGCCAGCCGTTCTCGTCATAGAACCAAGGCTCCATACCCAGCGATTCCGCTTTCACAATGCAAGCACGGATGGCCTCCATCCACTCCTCGCCCATATACGGCGTTTGAAGCCCGCCCCTTGCATGCATGAAAAATCCTCCGATGCCGGCGCGATTCATTTCCTCGATCTGGCGTTCCAGCTCCGCAATCTCCAGCTTGTCGTTCCATGACCATAACGGAACGGATCTGTAGCTGCTATCCGGCTCGCGCAGCTTGTCCCAATTCCACTCTTCATCAGCCGATTTCATAGCCGATAACCTCCCCATGCTCTGAATTACCCTTTCAAAGACCCTGCAGTCATCTGCATAAACGATCGATTAGCGAACACATATACAATGAGGATCGGCACGATGGATAGACAGGCGCCGSCCATCATGTAATGCGTCTGCGCTGCCGCCGATACGCCGTATTTCAAGTTCGCAAGCCCAACCGTAAGCGTCTGCAGCTCGGGCTTGCTGAGCGTGAAGACAAAAGGCAGCAAATATTCATTCCATGCGCCGCGGAAAGCGAACAGGCCGGCAACGCCAAGACCTGGAGCCAGCAGCGGGAGCACGATTCGCGCATACACGGAAGCCGGCGAGCAGCCGTCGATTCGCGCAGCCTCGTCTAGCTCCCGCGGGATGCCGCTCATGAAGCTCAGTAAAATAAAAAACGCCGATGCGTGAGCGCTGATCAGAATGAGGATGACACCCCATAATGAATTGTGGAGCTTAAGGTCGATCATCAGCTCGAATTGCGGCCGCAGTACGACCGCGCCAATCGCTACGAACATCGTGAACGCTTGAATGCCGACATATATCTTTTTGCCAACAAAGCTCATCCGGTTCACAACATAAGCAGCCATCGATGCAACGATCAAAGTTCCCGCCGTTACCATGACTGCGACGAACAAACTATTGAACGAATACTTCCCAAAACCCGCCGTACTCCATGCTTCCGCGTAATTGCCGAACTGCCAGCTCGAGGGCAGCAGCGTCGCGCCKGCTGTCAGCTCGGCATTCGTCTTGAACGACCCGAGCAGCGTAATGACGATCGGGAACAGCGTAAGGAAAAGCACCGCCAGCAGAAAAATCCACGTCATGAATTTCCATCCGTATCTCATGATGCCTTCCTCCTTAGTCGTTCCGGCTCATACGCCGCGAACCGTAGAAATAAATAATCGTAATCGCGCCAACGATAAGCGCCGTCACGAATGCTACCGCGCTGCCATAGCCCATCTCCTGCACCTGGGTTGCCGCCGCACCGCCAGCCGTAGGGAAGAACAGCTTATATACATATAAGAACATCACATTCGTTCGTCCTATCGGACCGCCGTCGGTCATAACCATGATGCTTTCATAGCCTTTAAGCGCGTTAATGATCGCCAGCATGACAATCATCTGCATAACAGGGCCGAGCATCGGAATCGTAATATACCGGAACTGCTGCCATCTGCCCGCTCCGTCCAGCGAAGAACTCTCATATACGTCCTGCGGAATGTTCTGAAGCCCTGCCAGAAACAGCAGCATATAGTTGCCGAGCGCTCCCCATACGGAGACTAATATGACGCTCAGCATCGCGTAATCGACGCCCAGCCAATCGATCGGCGCACCGATGACGTTATACTTCATAAGGAACTGATTCAGAATGCCGTTATACGAATTGAAAATAGTGAAAAAAACGACTGCCATAACGGCCGTGCTTATAATCGTCGGCATGAACAGCAGCGCTCTCAACACGCCGCGCCCTTTGAGACCCCGATTCAGAATAATAGCCAGCAGCAGTGCCAGAGGCAGCGACAGAGCAAGCTTGCCTCCGGCATAAATGAACGTGTTCAGGACAGAGTCCCAATACTCGTGATCCTTCCATATTCGAGCGAAGTTATCCAATCCGATGAATCGCTCCGCACCGAAGCCCTTGTAGTCGTAGAACATATATCTCATTGCCCAGACAATCGGGTAGATGCCAAGAACGACGGTTAGAATAAAGCTCGGCAACAGGAAGCTGTATGAGAAAGCGAGATGTTTGGCTTTATTCATATCCGGTTTCACTCCTTATCAGGTACAACAACGTTCTTTATTTGGCGAACTTGCCAGCCAGCGTTTTCGGATCGAAGTTTGGATCCGGCTCGGCTTTCACTTCGCCATTCTTAACCGCCTGAGCCAGCGCCTCGTTATAGCGCCCATTTAAATCTTTGATGATTGCGTCAAGATCGCCGCCGCTAACCATGTATTTGAAGAACGCATCGTCTGACTTCGTCCCTTGAACCGCTACGACCGGATAGACTGGCCATACGCCGTCATATTGGTTTGGCAAGAAACCTTCGATACCGTTCACCTTAGGCGTCGCGGCAACCTCGCTGACCGAAGGCACCATGGATATTCCGAAGCCCTTCTCCTGATACTGCTGCAGCAGCGATTCCGAGTACATATAAGACATGAACTTCCATGCGGCTTCCTTCTTCTTCGTCTTGGAGCTTATAGCGAGCCATTGTCCGCCCAAGAAACCCGATGCGCCGTTAAAGCTGCCGTCAATCGAAGGCACAGGCGCCGCAGCCCAGTCAATCTTCGCCGGGAATTGCGACGTGTAGACGCCCGCTTCGGCAGAGAAACTCAGATACATGCCGATCTTTCCTTCGGCGAACTGCGCGCGGAGCGGATCGATATCGAGCGATTCAACGCCCGGCAGCATGCTGCCGTCATCCTTGATTTGCTTGAACGCTTCAATAATCGGCTTAAAGTGGCTGAAGTCGTATTGAGCCGTCTTGAAATCGTAGCCGAAACCACCGTAGCCGCTTACTTCGGCGATGACGCGGGACGAGCGGCCGAGCGCGCTGCCCGGATTTTTGAAGTTTTGTGCGAAGCCGTATGCGCCGCTCTCCTTGCCAGCCGCCGTCAGTTTCTTAGCGACATCGACCAGTTCGGCTAATGTAGTCGGCGGTGCAGCAACTCCCGCTCTCGCGAACAGCTCCTTGTTGTAGATAAGGCGCATCGTCGTTCCGTAGTTAGGAAGGCTGTAGCGTTTCCCCTCAAAGCTGTTCAGATTCGGCATCTCAGGGAATTTCCCCGTAAGCTCATCCGATAAGAACTCATCAATCGGCGCCAAGTAACCTTTTTTATAAAACGTTTGAATCGTATTTTCCTTCACGCGGATGACATCCGGCGGCTCTGACGTTTGGAACGACATATCGAGCGCCTGGTCGAAATCATCGCCCTTGATGACTAGATCGACCTCGATATTATCGGTGTTCGCGGCATTGAATTCGTCGACCATTTCTTTAATAAATTCCGAATCATGGCGGTCGCCTGTCCAGTAGCTGATGACCGTTTTTTCGCCCGACCCGCTTCCTCCGCTTTCGGTTCCGCTGTTCTCTTCCGCCTTGTTGCTGCCGCAAGCTGCCAGGCTGCTCGCCATGACGAGAGCGGCTAGTGTCATTAGCAATCTCTTTTTCATATTTGTATTGCCTCCCTTTTTTTCGTGCTAGAAGCTCCTGATAGGTGTTGACACTTTTTATTATAGAGGCGCACGTCCTGCGGCATAATGCGGTAAACCGCACATGAAGGGCAGATTTCTTCATCTCTTTGCATGATCGCACACGAAAACTCACGCAAGTTCAAACTTTGCAAAAACAGCTCCTTACCGGCCATAACCGGAAGAAGCTGCATAACGAACGATCGCCCTGAGCGCTTAGCTACCCTTTGCCCTGCTCAAGGTCAAGCGGCTCGTCGGCGATACCTGTGCTGTATATTTTGAATTCGGATGGCGTCATGTTCGTATGCTTCTTGAACGCGTCGCTGAAGTAGCGTCTATGCTCGTAACCGATAAGCTGGGCGATCTCCTGCACTTGATAGCCGGCAATCAATAGATCTTTTGCCCGTTCCATACGCTGATGGATGACGAATTGTTGGAAGGAGATGCCGAGCACCTTCTTGAACACATTCGAGAAATAACCCGCGCTGATGTTGAACCTCTTTGCGCAATGCTCCAACGATAAGTCCACATGCAAGTTGTCGCAAATATAATCCTTTGCCTCATAGATCAGCTTGCTCGTTTCGTCGGACCGCTCCTGCCGTGTCCAGCCGCAAGCCTCCTCGCACAGACCTTGGACCATTTCCCGCATCTCCACAAAGGTCGAGCTAACCCCAGCCCTCCCGGACAGCCATCGCTTCTCAAGCTCATGCACCTTCGCCCCCGGGAACAGCTCCTGCATCGTCCGACAAATCTTCGCCGACAGCTCGAAGCAGAGACTCTCGACATGCTGGGGAGCCGGCAGCGGCTCGCTCCCCAGCATATCGTTGAAGATTCGCTCCAATAACAACCGGCATTTGCCGCTGTTGCCTGACTTCAGCGCGAACAGCAGCTCCTGCTCCGCTGCAAGCGAATAGTTCGGAAGCAGGCTGAGTCCTTCGCCCCCGCCCGACACGACCTTATAGCTTGTCACCCCGTTGCCATCGGTATAGAAATGATAGGATAGCGCGCTGACTGCCTGCTGATAAGCGCTCGGCAGCTCTTGAATGGTCTCGACGCATAGCCCAACTCCGATCGAAATCGTGGAATGCGTATACTGCTGCGTATTCTGCCGGCAAGCTTCCGAGATACTTTCCGCTTCCTTGTTGTCTCTGCAATTCATGATGCAGACGAACCGGTTCGACGCTTCCCGGAAGACAACGCCCTTCGTCCGCTGAGAGACGGTCTCCTCCAGCACGTTCTTCAGACTGAAGCGCATCAGCTCAATCTCGCGCACCGGCCTTTCCATATATTTCTCCATAAAATGATCGAATTCCACAACGAAGACGTTGAAGTGAGCTTGCTCAAGCTCGATGCCGAGCTGCTTCCATTGCTGCACCGCCTTCTCTGTACGGAAAGGATGGTGAATCAGCAGCGACAGATGCTCCTGCTGAAGCATCGGCAAGCTTCGCCTGCGTTCCATTTCCAATTCGCGGCGTCGCTCTCTTTCCTCCCGCTCTTCAAGCAATGCCTGCTTTGCATTCAATACCGTCTTCACGATCTCATCAACCGAGAACGGCTTCTTCAGAAAATCGAACGCGCCCAGCCGAATCGCCTGCTGCGCATATGCGAAGTCGGTGTATGCGCTCAAGATAATGACTTTGGTGGCAGGGGCGGCAGCCAGTATCGCTTGCGTCATGGCAAGCCCGTCCATCCTTGGCATGCGGATATCGGTCAACACAATGTCGGGTTTCGTCTCCTCGACCAATCGAATGCCTTCTTCTCCGTCGAGCGCCGTTCCCGCGAACTCAATGCCGTGTTCCGTCCAAGGAGGCTTCCGCGACACCATCTCGACTACGCTGCGAATATCGTCGATGACGACGAGTTTAATCTCGGTTCCGGTTTCATTAGCCATGCCACTGAATCTCCCCTCTCCGCATCGGAATCCACAAGTCCGTCCTCGTTCCGCCCTCTGCTGGACTGCTAAGCTCCATCCTTGCCTCGTCCCCGTAATAAAGGCTCAGCCGATTGGCTATGTTGTACAGCGCGAAACCTTTTCCGGATGGTGATTCACCTAGCGTCTTCATCCTTTCGTTTACGAGCAGAGGATCGATGCCCGATCCGTTATCCTGAATAACGATATGCAGCTTGCCTCCGTCTTGCCCTACGTCTACTGTAATCTCGCCCCCAGTACGTCTGTCTTGGAAGCCGTGCTGGATACTGTTCTCCACGATCGGCTGCAGCACGATCTTCGGGACGTAATAGGTGAGCAGCTGAGGGTCCGCGATATGGACCTCATATCGAAAAAGTTCCTCATAGCACATGCTTTGGATGGCGCAATATTGCTCGACATGAGTCAACTCGTCCTCCAGCGTATTCCAATCCTTCCCGCCGCTGAGACCAAGCTGGAACATCGTCGACAGAGCTAGAATCATCTTGTTCACTTCCTCGTTCTCGCCCATCTCGGATTTGCAATAAATCGTATTCAGTGTGTTATATAGAAAATGAGGCTCCATCTGCGCGGTCAACGCCCGCATCTCCGCTTCCCGCTTGCCCGCCTCGCTCGTTCTCACGTCTTGAATCAGACGATTAATCTCATCCAGCATGCGGTTGAATTGAAAGCCTACCTGCGCAACCTCATCTCTTGACTTGCTCTCGAAGCGGACGGTCAGCCTGTTGTCCTCGACCTCGCGCATGAGACGCTGCAGCCTGTGGAGCGGCCGGACGAGCAGCCCCGTCAGCTTGCTTGATACAAGCCATGCCGCCGCCAGGAACAGCAGCATCAGATAAATCGTCGTTTGTTGCACGTCCTTCATCTGTTCGAGCAGCTTGTCCTTCGACCTGATGCCGAACAACAGCCAATAGTTCACCGTTGAGGAGCGGGAATAATTGACGAGATACTCCGTCTTGTCGAAGTTGTGGAAGAATGCGCCCTGAGTATCGTCCGTCACATTGCGAAGGAACGGCTCGTCCTTGCGCATATTATGCTGAGCGGACCACGAAGTTCGCATCACCTCGTTGCCCGTGGAATCCACAATGAAATAGCTCCCTTCCTTCTGGGAGGAGCCTTGATTCATCATACTAATCAGTCCGCTTTCGCTGACGTTGACGATGAAATAAACGTTCGTATTAGAGAGATTATCCTGCGTGCCTTTCGTTACGAAGCTGAGGACGCGGCTCTCTCCCGTGAAGAAGACGTCGGTATGCCCTCGCAGCCACAGACCGCCGGTATTGTCCTTGGCCAAATAATATAAATTGGATTCATAGAAAGATCGATTTGGAGAACGTCTTTGAGATAAATGGTAGAAATCGCCGATCGGCGTCGCAATCAGAATGCTCTCGATAAGCGGCTCGTTGAACATCGCCTGCGAGAACTGATATTGCATTTCGGAGAGGTGAACATAATAGTTGGCAATATTATTGCTTTGTACGTCTTGCATTAATAGATTGTAAGAGTCGCTCAGCATAATGGAGCGAACGGACTTCGATACGCTGTACAGCTTGTCATCCAGCAGTTGGGTCGTCTTGCTAACCGATTCGCGGCTGGAGGCGAAGGCGTTGCGCTGAAGCTCCTTCGACGCAATGAGGTAGGAAGTCGTTCCTACGATTCCGATGGCAAGCGCGATGAGCAGCAGAAACGCAATGCTGATTCGTTGCCTGAACGAAAAGCCGTAATACATATCAGCTACCGATGACTTAACATGCTTAACCCACGATATCGTCAAGTTCTTCACACCTCCCGCTTGCGAACCATTGTACATGATGAAATGCTGTTTCGTAAATTTATTCCTGCATCGATAATGGATAACGGACAAAATAGCTGCTTAAACTTCCTATCGACTGATTTCGGTGCGCTAACGGACAAAAGCAACACTAAGATGGCCAATGAATACTGGTTTAGTTAAGTAAGTTCCTGTAACGATCCGTCATGTCCATTAGAAAATGAATGTAGCGCTAATTGATCGCTAAGCGTTCATAGTGTCCATAAAAAAAAGACGCCTAGCCGGAAGCCCTAACCCCGAGATTGGATGCGGGAGACTTTCCATGCTTGATCAGCACATTTTGCATCATTCCTGCGGTGTCAGGAGAAGTAGGATAAGGCGTAGTTTCGGTTCTGTGCCGTCCTTTGACGGCCTCGGCTAACGTCAAAGACGGGGAGGCATCCGCCTCCCCGTCCCCAAGTCTTCTGCTTAATCCGTTTTCGTAAGCATGAATGCATCGTGAGCAAGCGTATAGGAATTGCTTCCAGGATCTTTGCCGGTGATTTGGAAGCGGAACGTCTTGCTGCCTGCCGAGCTGAAGGTCGCCGTTCCAAGCCCGACGGTCTCGTAACCTTGCGGGTTGCCGTAGTGGTCGACAGGGAAGCCTATGGCAGCTCCGTCAATATACAACTGCGCCGTCCCGCGATCGGGATGCTTTTTGATTCTCGCGCTTATCGCGTACGTTCCCGCTCCCGGCACGGGCACCGTGTACTCGATCCACTGGCCGACGCCGCCAAAGCCGCTATAGCTTAACGTACCGCCGCTCGCCGCCGAATCGGACCCTGTCGTCACCGTTGCCCCTGCCGATAGGTTGGTAGCCAAGCTTTCGCTCTCGAAGGTTAACGGCTTCTTCGTTAAGGCGATGTAATCTGTCGCTAACGTGTAGGAACTGCTGCTTGCGTTCTTGCCCGTAGACTGGAAGCGGAACGCCTTCGTGCCCGCGGAGCTGAACGTTACGTCTCCGAGGTCAACCGATACATAACCTTGCGCGCTTTGATATTGGTCAACCGCCGCTCCTTGAGCGACCCCGTCAATGTAAAGCTGTGCGATTCCGCGATCCGGATGCTTCTTCACTTGCACCTTCACGTTATACGTACCAGCCGCCGGAACATTCAGCGCGTATTGCACCCAGCCGCCGACACTGACCGGATTGGCATAGTTTAAAGCCCCGCCGCTTGCGGACGTATCGGAACCGTCCGTATTCGTTCCTCCCGAAGACACTGTCGTCGTTGCGCTCTCCGCCTCGTACTTCACCGGTTCGTAAATTTGCGGCGGCAGTTGCATATCCGGTGAACGGTAGGTCAGCCTAATCGTGTCCGTGGCAAGCGTGTATTGCGCGCTGGCCGGATTTTTGCCCGTAAGCTGGAAGCGGAACGTTTTGTTCCCCGCCGATGTAAAAGCGTAATTGCCTAGATTCACTTCGACGTAGCCCGGAGTGCTCGCATATTGATCGATCGGCGCTCCTACCACCACGCCATCGATATACAGCTGCGCGATCCCCCGATCCGGATGCTTCTTCACTCTTACCTTCACGTTATACGTACCGGAGCTAGGCACATTAACCGTATAGTCGGCATATCCGCCAACCGCGTTGCCGTTCGCATAGCTGAGCGATCCTCCGCTTGCCGCAGCGTCGCTGCCGTTCGAGGAAGTGCCGCCGCTGGACATCGTCAGCGTCAGACTCTCCGCCTCGTGCTTAAAGCCGGATTCCACCGTTGCGCTGCCGCTCCCGCCAGCGCCGATGACGATATCGGCGATGATCGTTTTGTTCGCCGTACGATCATAGACAACCGCTTTGCCGGTCTTGCCTGCCGGACCTGCTGCATTAATCGTAAGACTGGAAGTACCTGAAGACGCGGTAAACGAAGTAATATTCTCGTCCGCGTACAGCACCTGCATGTCGGCGCCGTTGTCCTCTTGAATCCAGAACGCCTTGCCTCTGGACGTATTTTCTTTGAAGTTGACGGTCAATCCGGGCGACTTCAGCTCGGCTCCCGTAAATCTTCCCTTGTACTTATAGCCGATAGCGCCGCTATCGTTCATCGTAACATCCTCGACCAAATACGTTTTGTTGTCGTCCAACCACCGCAGATCAAGCGTGAACTCGTCCGGCGCGGCAGCCTCGTTGCCCGCCGTCGCGATAATCAGCGCTTTGCTCATGTCGTCCGGCGCATACATCCAGGCGTAAGGACCTGCCGTATCATAGTTCGGGCCGGCGTACAGAGGTCGGATGATACCGTCGGTTAGCGCCTTGATACGCGGATTTTTCCGCCAATCGTTGAACTTCTTCAGCGTACTGATGCCAGCCGCGCTCCACGAGCTCGGATCCTTCGCGAACTTAATGACGCGGGCAGGCATGTACGAATAATAATCCTCCACTTTGCCCGTCGTAAGGCCGCCGTAGTAAACCGAGTTAAGCGGCAAATAGCCAAAGCTGTTCGTTTGAATCAGCATGCTCTTATCGACGTTGCCCTTCGAAGAGACGAAGCCGTTGTCGCCGATATGAAGCAGACCGATGTTGCGGTCTCCCTGCGTCGGATAAATATCGACCTCGCTTGTCAGCTTCGTCAGGAAGTCGGGATGGCGCGAGACGATATCGTTGTTGTAATCGCGGACGAGTACGTTTTTGCGGTAAACGCTGTCGCTCGGATGCGACGTCGACGTAGCCGCCGTATTCGGCCAGAACTCGGTCAGGTCGATCATCTGATGGGATAGATGGTAGTTCGGAATCATATCATCTTCCACTTGGCTGCGCTTGAATTCGATATTGGCCGGGTCGGCCAAATCACGACCGGCATTATGATTGTCCCCGGTCATGCTGAACCAGATGCCGAAGCGCATGCCTGCCGCAACAATCGTGTCCGTGAGCGCCGCGAGATTCGTCGTGAAGGAGCTCGCCGCCGTCGTCGTGTCTCTCGTCGTATTCCAGAAATCGTCGACCATGACCATGTCCATGCCGGCTTGGGTCGCCTTCGGGATAACGGTGTTGCGATAATACGCTTCGTTGCGGTTGCCTAGCCATTCCCAGTCGTTCGTCGTGAAGACGGACGTCGTATGATGGTATTTGAATCTTTTGCGGAAATGCTCCTCGACCGCCATCTTGCCGTCCATAATATCGCCCTTGAACGCGGTCATATTGACCGAAATGTATTCGAACTTCTCGTTCGGGAACAACACGAGCTGCAGAGAGCCGGGGTTCGTCGACACCTTGACGCCGGAAATGCCGCTCCAAGCATTAATGCCGGCGAAGGGGAGGTTGTCCGTCGCGCCTTGCGTCTTCCAGTTCATCTCCGGCTGGAGCGTCCAGCCATCGCCTGTATTGTATCTCGTAATCGCGTTTTTGCCTGCGTTCATCGGCAGCGCGCCCGTCGTGCTGCTCCACGTCATGTTCGGAACGTAATGCAGCGTATGGGCATCGTTCGGGAAGTTAAGCGCAATAACGTCCGAAGCGGTGATCGTCTTATTGGACGTGCTGTTGTTCTTGATGAAATTGGAATATTTAAGTCCCGCCCTATCGTTATACATTTCAAATCGGAGCGTTATCGTTACATTTTGAGGTGAAGTTCTCGTAATCGGAATTTCCAGCCTCTTGCCCCATGTCGTGCTGAACAAGGAGATGTTGCTAATCGTATCCGCACCTAAAGTCCAGCCGCCGTCATTGGCGTATAAGTCGCTTCCGCCGTAATTGTAGTAAAACAAATAGTTGCTGCCGCTTCCCGTTAAATATTCCTTGCCGGCTTCTTTGTTGTAGAAGCTGGTCATCTGAATGCTGCCGCCGGCAAAGGAAAGCACGACTCGCAGAACGTCGCTCTCCAGTGTCCAAGTATTGCCGCTTTTCGTGATCGTTGAGCCGGCTGCTTCTGCCGTCTGTACCGATCCATTCGGGACAAACGGAATACTCGACATGCTTAACACGACTGCGAGAATCAAACAGAATAAACTGCGGATACCGATCTTTAGCACAATTGCAACCCCTTTCGTTAGTTGAAAAAATAAACCCGCAAAACGCAGCGCAATAACGTTCCCTTTGATAAGAGTCCTATGCTTTGCTGCGACTTGCGGGTTTGAAGCCATTACTTGCCTAATGAATTCATGAAGGCTACATATTCAGCTTCTGCTTCCGCTGTAGCCGGATACCATTCCTTCTCCAGGAACTCCTTGAACTTCTCTTCATTGATTGCGCCGGTAATATATTTGATTTCGTTATCGTCCTTCTTCTTCACGAGATCCGGAATCGTGCTGTTCAAGCTAGCGATCTTCGGCGCTCTCACGGCAGGTACGTTAACGACGGTCATTTGGCCGAGTGCCGCATCGAGCTGCGTTTTGTACAAATTAATGCGTTCTGGCGTCGTTGCGTTGACGATCGATGCGCCTTCGCCGTTAATCGCATTCGCCGGCGTCATGTAGCTGCTCGTAAGCGTCGACAACAATGTCGTCTGCTCGTMGGTACGCGAGATCGCTTTCGTAGCTGGATCGTAGCTGTCGTAAGTTACGCCCTTAACGCCAAGCTGGAACAATGCATTCGCTTCGGCCGTATTGCCCCAGTCCAGGAAGGCTAGAACGTCATCTACGTTTTTGGAACCTTTCGGAATCATCCAGCCGCCCCACATTGCAGGCGTTACCCAGTCCGCAGCAACACCGTTAGCATCCTTCAGTACGCCATGGTACGTATACTTTTTGTCGGACTCAGGATCTTTGCTAATGTTGCCGAGAACTGTGCTTTGATGCGCATAGATGATACCAACGCGGTTCTGGTTCAGCTTCTCTTGGTCGACGTAAATTTTGTTGATTAAGAATTCAGGATCGATCAGCTTCTCGTCGTTAAGCTTCTTCAAGTACGTCAGGTACGGGATGTACCCGGACATCTTTTCTCTGATTTTGTAAGTGCCGTCTACGTCCTTCACCCCATCCACAACCGGAAGGGAGAACGCTGCAGCCAGGAAGTTCGAAGCGTTCCAGATCGTATTGCGGCCAAGGTCCGGCCCGGAGAAGCTTAGGCAATAGCTGTCCTTCTGGCCGTTGCCGTCCGGATCCTGCTCCGTGAACGCCTTACATACATTCGTCAGCTCGTCGAGCGTCGTCGGAGCTTGCAGGCTAACTTTATCCAGCCATTGCTGATTGATCATATAGCCCCAGTGATTGACGGCATTCGTTCTAGGAATAATGTACGTCTTGCCGTCCGTAACCGACTTAACCGCATTCCACATGTCCGGCGTAATGTTTTTCATCAGATTCGGATAGTTCGCAATCTTGTCGTCGAGCGGCTCCAGCAAGCCGTTCTGCGCCCACTTCTCCATGTTCGCGTCGGCGCCGTTGCCTGCCGTTCCCCAGTTGTAGATCACGTCGGGAAGGTCGCCGGACGCCATGAGCACTTGAAGCTTATCGACGTAGTTGTTAATCGGCGGCGCTTCGATCTCCAGCTTCACGTTCGCGATTTTCTCCACTTCGGCAATAACCGGATTGTCCTTGAGGACGATCTCCGCGTTGACCCTGTTGAACACTTTAATCGTTACCGGCTCCTTGACTGCCGGCTCCTCGCTTGCCTTATTCGTCGATTTCGGCGCGTTCGTGCCGCCTTCATTCGAATTCGAATTGCCGCCGTTGTTGCCCGAGCTGCAGGCTGCAAGCGCCATTGCCAGAATCAACAAGGAAATGAATGTTTTGGCGATGCGGTGTTTTTTGATAACCATGTCCTTCTCCCCTTTGATCATCGAATTATATTAAACCGCGGCTAACCGCAGATTTAACCGATAGAAACGGCTAATCTATTTCCTTAACCTTTGATAGAGCCTACTAGAATACCCTTCATGAAGTACTTCTGCATGAACGGATAGACCATGATAATCGGCAGCGTGGAGAAAATAATGATCGCCATCTTGATCGTGAACTCGGTTACGCCGGACGTCCCTGTATCCATCAAGTCCTTGGCTACCCCGCCGCTGTCGACGACCATATCCCTGACGATGAGCATGAGCGGCCACAGGTCTCTTTTGGACGTGTAGATGATCGCGTTGAAGAACGTATTCCATTGCGTTACCGCGTGGAAAATAACGAATGTCGCAATCGCCGGCTTCGACAATGGCACGATAATCCGGAATAGAATCTTCAGCTCATTGGCACCGTCGATCGACGCCGATTCTTCGAGGCTCGGCGGAATGCTGCCGATAAAGTTTTTCATCAGCAACAGGTTGTAAGCTCCGAGCGCATTCGGCAATACCAGACTCCATAACGTGTTGTACAGATCAAGCGACTTGATTAAGTAGAAGTTAGGAATAAGCCCGCCGTTGAAAAACATCGTGAAAGTAATAAGAACGAGCGCCACGCTTCTGCCCTTCAAATCCCGCTTCGAAAGCGGGTACGCCGTGATGATCATGAGGAAAATGTTGATGCACACGCCAAGCACAGTAATGATGATCGTGTTGCGATAGCCGGTCCAAAGCTGATCCATCTTGAAAATTTGCGTATACGCGCTGAACTCCAGTTTGTTAGGGATCAGCTTAAGCGGATTCGCCAAATATTCGTTGTAAGGCGTAACCGAGAAAGCAGCCACATAAAAGAACGGAAAGAGGCAAGCAAGCGCGAACAGCGTTAGGCACGCATAGTTGATAATGTCGAACAGCTTATCCCCTCTGGATCTGATACTCATAAGAAACGACCTCCTGTCGATATGCCGCTGGCAAGACGTGTCCGCATCACCATATCCCGTCTTCCTTCATCAGCTTCGCAATCCGATTGCTTGCCAGCAGGAAGATGAGACCGATCACGGAGGTGAACAACCCTACCGTAGCGCCGAAGGAGAATCGTCCGCCGAGTATGCCTACCCGGTAGGCGTACGTTTCGAACACTTCGGAGACACCGAGATTCATCGGATTCTGAAGCACGAATATTTGCTCGAAGCCGTTGTTCATGATGTGGCCAAGTCGCAAGATTAGCAAAATAACAATCGTCGACTTGATGCTCGGAATGGTCACGTACCATAGTCTTTGCAGGCGGCTTGCGCCGTCGATGCTTGCAGCCTCGTATAATTCCGAATTGATGGAGGCGATTGCCGCCAAGTAAATGATGCTCTCCCAGCCGGAATCCTTCCATATGCTGCTTAGCACGACGAGAGGCCGGAAATAATCGTTGTCGGCGAGGAAGAAGATCGGCTCAATGCCAAGCTGCTTCAGGAACAGGTTCAACACACCCCAGGAAGGGGACAGGAAGTTGATCAGGATACCGCCGATAATGACCCATGAGATGAAATGCGGAAGATAAATAATCGTCTGTGTTATTTTCTGATAGGTACGGTTACGCATTTCATTCAAGAAGAGCGCGAGGATAATCGGAAACGGGAAGCCGATGACGAGCTTCAAGAAGCTTAAATACAGCGAGTTCCAGAATACGGTGTAAAAGTCGCTCAGACCGAACATGTAGCGGAAGTTCTCGAAGCCGATCCACGGACTGTTCCAGATGCCCTTGGCGAAGTTGAAATCTTTGAAGGCGATGATGACTCCGTACATCGGCACGTAATTGAATACTAGAAAATAGACAATGCCGGGGAGCAACAGAAGGTACAAATATTTTTTCTTGTTCAAATAACGAAATGATTTTTTCATGCTTGTCGCAAACATGGTGCACACCTCCATCCTTTAAGCGAAATGACTATTTCAGGACCAGGCTGAGCAGATCGTCCACATGCGCGCTAGCCAAGCATTCGTAGGTGTCGCCTGCTCCGTAGTAGATCTTCACCTCGCCTGAATCTTCGAGGATCATGCCCCCCGGGAATACAACATGGTTGCGGAATCCGCCGTCCTTCTCATAGGAAGCGTCGGGGGCCAGCAGTGGTTCTTCATATAAGCCGATGATCCGCTTCGGATTCTCAAGATCGAGCAGCATAAGCCCCGCCGAATACCGTTTCTTCCATGTATCTTCCCAGCCGTTCTTGCCGCGGGACGGATCGATATCGACCGCATGGAACGTCGTTAGCCAGCCCTTCTTCGTCTTGATCGGCGGAGCAGCCGGTCCCAGCTTCGCATTGGCGAACGGTACGCGTTCGACGGGCAGCAGCAGCTCCGAATTGCCCCAGTCTTTCAAATCCGCCGAATCGGATATCCAAATGTCGAACCGTTCCTTGCCCTCACGGCTGTAGATCGTGAACGGTCTCTCCAAGCGCACATAACGACCGCCTATTTGCTCAGGGAACAGCACCATATTCCGATTATCTGGAGCGCTCATGCTCAGTACCTCGAAATGCTCGAAATCATCGGTTACCGCGATTCCGCCGCGAATGCCATGCAGCGTATCGACGGCAAAGCACATGTAACAGCGTCCGTCGATGACCGTTAACCTCGGATCGTAAGTACGAATGACCTCTTCATCCCTTAGATCGAAGATCGGATCAGGTCTTACTTCCCATTCGATTCCGTCGCGGCTGAACGCGAGGCCGAGGTTCGTCGTTCCAAAGTGGGAAAGCGTCTGCCTGTCCGGTTGACCGTAATCATTGCGGAACACCATCACGTATTGGCCTTGGAACTTAGTTACGCCAGCGTTGAATACGAGCGCGGGATTGTAAGGAACATCCTCTCTCGTAAGAATGGGATTGTTCGGGTGACGCAGCATGACCGGGCTTGAGGCCAGGTCGCCGATCAAGCCGATTGGCGGTAGTGACATGTAAAATCCTCCTTGCAATTCTGCAAAATATGTAGCGCTTACAAACACAGTTTATGGTATAATTTGTCCGTGAATGGTGCAAAAATTATTGTCAACACACTAGTTTTTCATGTATTTTTTGGGAGGGTTCGTTTTGACGATTTTTCCGATGAACAAAGACTTATCCGATTACGAAATGATTGCGGCGGACTTTCCCTTCTATGTATCTATCAATGAGGTGCGCCATTCCTTCCCTGCCCATCGGCACGACTTCCTGGAGTGCTCGCTCGTTATCGAAGGGGAAGGACATGAGACAATTAACGGAATTAGACATCCTATGAGGCGGGGAACGTTCACCTTCTTGCTTCCTTATCAGGTTCATGACATCGTGACATATTCCCAGACGCCGATCCGCCTGTTCAACTGCATGTTCGCGATGGAGCTGCTCGTATCCACGGTCAAATCCGGCTCATCTTACCTGCAATCGCTGCTCACCGAAAATCAACAGCCCTTCATCCATTTGGACAATGACGAGTTAATCCAGTTCGAAAAGCTGCTTCTGAATTTGTATAACGAATACAATCAAAGCCATCCTTTCCGTAACGAGCTGCTCTCCTTGAGGCTCCACGAAATATTAATGATGTTTCAGCGGATTCGGGTGTCGAAGCAAAGTACGGAATCGCAGGAGCGTGCTTACCTCGCCGGCAACGGCTCGATCTGGCCGGTTATCGAATATATCCACTATCACTACCGCGATGATCTCTCGCTCTCCGGCTTAGCGGAGTTGTTCCGCATCCCTCCAACGAGGCTTAGCGTAGAAATCAAGAAGCATGCCGGCATCAACTTCCTTCATCTGCTTCACAAAATAAGAATTCGCCACGCCTGCGGCTTGCTCAGCGCGACTGATATGAGCATTCTCGATATCGCGCTCGAGGTCGGCTTCAGCTCGTACAACGTATTCGGCCGGCTCTTCCGCGAATACAAAGGGATTACGCCGACCGAGTATCGTCAGTCTAGGCTTAATGCGTAACATAAAAAAAGCTCGTCTGCTAATTAGCCAGACGAGCTTTGTTGAATATGGAGTATGATGCTAGTTGGATAGCTGATGAACGGACCATACGACGCCGGCGGAGTCATTGCCACCGATATTAATCGGTAGGGTCAGACCAACATTATTGTAAGACAACGCGATCTGATCACCCTCGTTCAAGATGACGTCCCCCTCCAATGTAACGGTGCTTTGACCTAGAACGGTTCTTAACGTAAGTACCAAAGCCACATTAACATTGAGAATGGGCAAGTATCCTGTAATGAGCGACGCCTCCGTAGATAGATTATCTACCGAAAAGGTCGGATTATCGTTTGGTCCGAGACTTATAGTCGCAGCAGCAGACAATGCATAATTGATAGTCGCTTTGATAGAATACTTCCCTGTAGCAGGCACCGTATATACGCCGGTTGCCGCGTCAAAGTTATTGCCCTCGAAATAAGGATCGCTCGCAGACCAACCTACTAATTGCGTTGAGGAACTAGTAGACTGTTTATCTAGGAAAGCCGAAAATCCTTCTTCTGCAAAGTTTACTCCATCCGCACCAGCCGGTCCTTGAATCCCTTGCTCACCTTGTTCCCCTTGCGGACCTGTCGCGCCTGCTGGACCTATTGGACCCGCCGGGCCTGTTGGACCCGCTTGGCCTGCTGGACCTGCTGGACCTGCTGGACCTGCCGAGCCTGCTTCTCCTGCTGGGCCTCTAGAGCCTGCTGGACCTTGTAGACCTTGCGGACCTTGCGCACCTGCTGCTCCCGTCTCGCCGATCCCTCCTGCCGCAACGTTCATCGAAAGTTGAATCTCTTGCAACGTATCATTCCATTTGACCGTTGCTCCGAATATTTCCGCGACGAAGCGAAGCGGAACCATCAACTGCTTGTCGATTGTTTGTAACGGCTGGCTAAGCGTAGTTTCCGTCGTTATCGAACCGAATACGACAGTTGCTTTAACCGCATTTTCTACGAACTTTACGATTGTATTGCCTTTTTTGACGACCAAGGATTTTGTTCCGGCATCCCATACGTAGGTGGCACCTACTGCGGTAGCGATGTCCTGGATCGGCACGATCATCGTTCCTTTTTTATTAATCGACTGCACATCGCTCTTCACGACTTGTCCATCCAAGTTCAACTTAATGCCTTCTGCTTGAGCAACCGGTGTAACGAAGAGCAGTGCCGCCAGAAAAGCAAGACACATCACTTTCAATCCTTTGAAACGAAATTTCCTCACTACTTTCCCTCCCAAATAACAAATAGATTAATATGTATAATTATAGTAACTTTTGTCGATTTGTACAAAGTTAATTCAAAGAATTCAAAAAAAATGGCTGCCCCCGGTCAGTATTTGACCTTAAGGACAGCCCTTGCATTACTTTCTTCGAATTTTCTTCATCGTCAGCTCCTGCTGAGTGAACCTATGCGCCGCAACAAGTCGGCCGGCTCTGTTCTTGCCCCAGACGGTTACCAGCACGTCAGCGCTGCTCACTGAAACTTCAATTTCGTATTGAACATACGAGTTTGTGATAAACCTCTCAAAGTCCGATTGCCATGGCGTTAACGTGAACGATTTGGAGTCCACCAGCTTTTTATGACCGGTATTCAAGCTGTACACTTTGATGCGCACTTTTGCGTTATTCGTTTTGCAGTTGTTAAGCGCCTTGACGTAAACCTGATTGGAGATGCCTATCGGACCTCCTTCTATCACGTTTTCAACAGGACCGGTAGTAAATTTGTAAAAGACGGTCATTGCCGACCACAACCTTTCGCTAGAATATAGTATTCTATGAAAATCGCGGCTGGCGGCTTGGACAATTGATTCAGAATGATTTGCTCCCATGCTTTTTCGTAAAAAAAGGGCATAGGTTTGGGCAGCTCCAACACATAGCTTCTTAAGCCAACCAATCCAGAATCGGACGGTATATGCCATGCAGGAAAATGAATAGTCCTGCGCCAACTAAAGAGCCGATGAGCGCGCCGTTCAGCCGAATACGCTGGAGGTCGGTGTCGACCTTGCTCTCGATGAACACCACGAGCTTCTCCTCGGTGTAATCCTCCAGCGTTCTTCTTACAATAATGCCGACTAAGGCATGTTGCGTCTCGATCAGCTTTCCTATGAACTGTTGAACATATCCTTCCAACCAGTCCTTCGACGATTGGCTGCTCTTGAACCAGTCCCAATAACTTTGGATGAACTCGCCTACCCATTGCTTAATATCTTCGTGATTAACAGATCGTTTCTCCGTCACAATGTATTTCAATTCTCCTTCATCCGTCAGCATTTGCTTGAACGAACCAAGCAATGACTGAATGGATGGGAGCAGCGATATTTTATCCAGCACATCGTTCTTCCAATTGTTCACCGTACCGGACAGCTCATGGCTGTGCTGAAGGTCATCAGCAAGCTTGTGCACCATATCAGATACGAGAACGCGCAGCTCATGCTCGGGATTACGAAGCTGCTCGATGAAAGCGAGCATGTCACGGTACATCGCTTCGGCAGCATCGTCAATATTTAGCGAGTCGGTCGATTCGGCGACGATTACAGCCATTCGCTTGAACCATTTGGACACGGTGCCGCCCGTATTTTCGAACTTATCCTTTTCCTTCATCATCATATCTCGGATGACTTGCTTCGTCTCCTCTACGGCGATCCGCTGGGCCGCGAAATCAATGATTCCGCCAATCCAGCTTTGGAAGTCGCCTTTCGCAAGCACCCACTTCAGCGCCGTACCGGCATAAGGAGATACGTTCGCCTGACGCAGTCCTTTGCGCGCCTGCTCATCGAGCATAACCGATACGCCTTCCAGATCAATCTTGGACAATAGCGTAGCAATAATAGCCCAGCCTTGTTTCGATACGAAACCGTCAGGCCTCCTGTCCACCCAGCCGACCAATGCCTCGACGATATGGAACTGCTTTACCTTTGCCTTAAGCGATTCTTTGCTCAGCAATTGCTCTTCCACCATGGTGACGACGCTGTCAACCAGCTTATCACGGTTCCTTGGTATGATCGCCGTATGCGGAAATTTCTTAATGCCGAATGGATGCCGGAACAGAACGGTTACCGCGAACAGATCAGCCAGCGCCCCAACGAGACCTGCTTCGAACGTATATAACAGCATGCGAGCCCACCATGCTTCAGGATAAGCAACGACGCAGCATAACGCTCCAATGAACAGCACGGACAGCACAACGAGACTGCCATTTGCCCACTTCCTCATAGTCATTGTATCCTACCCCCCAAGTGATGATGTGATCCATTCAACGATATAAGTCAATAAATAGAGAACCGCTCCTATAAAAGCGCCAACTAACGTACCGTTAATTCGGATATATTGCAAATCCCGTCCTGCATGCTGCTTGACCTGCTTAATGAGCTCTTCTTCCGAATAGGTGCTGAGCTTATCCTGAACGAGCTTGCCGATATAATCATGTTTCTGTTCGATGAAGGCGTAGAGCCACGTTTTAATCGTGCCATCGATCCGATCAAGCAGCTCCGGCTTATTCTCCATTTGATCGACAGCTAGCCGCACCTTGCTCGTAATCCATGGGAAAGCTCCGCTCTCTCCAGAAGCGCCAGAAGCTGCGGCCTGCCTGAACGACTCGAGATTTTCCGAGATATAGGCATCCACATGGATATGACCCTTCAAGTTATTCACAAGCTTCATCTTGCTCGCTTCAATACGCGCCCGAAGCTGATCATCTGTACGCAGACGGACAACATATTGCTCAATCATCTCTTTCAGTTGGATCCGATGCGGATTATGAGCATCCGACATTTCCTGCAAATACCCTGTCAACCAGCTTTGCAGCTTAGCACTTATGGCTGGCGCGCTCAGACCTGCAGCCGAATTCACCCACTTGCGGCGAGACAAGCCGTTCTCATACGATTGTAAGGCGGAATCAATCAATCGCTCGGCAATCATACGGAACGAATGGGATTTAACCAGCTTGATCAGCTCCGCCGCAAGAAATTCCACGATTCGGTCGTCATAACGATTACGAAGCGTCCATTCCCCTACGTCTGCTATAATCTCCGACACCTGAATGGCATCGGCATGATCGAGTAGATAGTTCTGAACGACGCTCGCTAAATCCTTCAGATCGGCTTTGGACATGACGTCGCCCGCCAGCCTTTGGAGGATGTCGTTAACAGCCTTCTCGCCGTTATGCTCCGTCAAGTAATTCAGCAATACGGCGCCGATATTATGCTCATCGAGTCTCGCTCGAATGTTCGGAATGGACAACAGCTCGGTCTGCACCATACCGACGAGCTCATTAATGAGCCGCTCCCGATTCCTTGAAATAATGTTCGTTCCCATCCACGTCGGCCACTTCACGCGAAGAGGCTGCCCGAATAGCGCAGTAACCGCGAACCAGTCCGCCAAGCCGCCGATCGCCGCCGCGCTGCAAATCGCGAAGACGATACCGCCAACAAACGTATGTTGAAAAGGAAAAGCGGCCAGCATGCCGACAAAAGCGCCAATAAGCAGCGTGCCCGCCCATTTGCTGACGCTCAACTTTCTCACCTGAGCTTCCGATTTCATGCAAGCTTCACTCCAGAAGTTAGTTTGAAATAATTTCATTGTAATACTTTACGGAAGTCATTGCCATTGGTCGCGGATGTGAGCCAACATTCGGACATAAATAAAGGCCGTCCCGCGCGAACTTTCATTCGGCGGAACAGCCACTGTTCTAATAACGATTATCTCGCGCCTGGAGCAGGAGCGTTCTCTTGCACTCGGTTCGGCGCAATGTTGTTGCCATTGCCGCCTTGGCTGCCTTGACCCGCGCCGGATCCAGTGCCATTGCCTCCGCCATTGCCAGTTCCGCCATGTGGACGGTTGTTCTCAGGACGCCCGTTTGGCATTGGTCTGTTCTCGCCGCCAGGGGCAGGACGGTTGTTCTCGATGCCTTGACTGCCACCGCCGCCTACACCGCCTTTGCCGCCACCAGCTCCGCCGCCTGCACCGCCTCCAGCTCCGCCGCCTGCGCCACCACCAGCTCCGCCGCCTGTACCGCCTCCAGCTCCGCCGCCTGCACCGCCTCCAGCTCCGCCGCCTGCGCCGCCGCCTGCGCCACCATCAGCTCCGCCGCCTGCGCCACCACCAGCTCCGCCGCCTGCGCCGCCTCCAGCTCCGCCGCCTGCGCCGCCTCCAGCTCCGCCGCCTGCGCCACCACCAGCTCCGCCGCCTGCGCCACCACCAGCTCCGCCGCCTGCGCCGCCTCCAGCTCCGCCGCCTGCGCCACCACCTGCGCCGCCACCAGCTCCGCCGCCTGCGCCGCCACCAGCTCCGCCGCCTGCGCCGCCACCAGCTCCGCCGCCTGCGCCGCCACCAGCACCGTTACCTGCGCC
Organism: Paenibacillus sp. 05T425; assembly: GCF_056396205.1. Lineage (NCBI taxonomy): Bacteria > Bacillati > Bacillota > Bacilli > Caryophanales > Paenibacillaceae > Paenibacillus > Paenibacillus sp. 05T425. The sequence goes on along the minus strand of NZ_JBFTLA010000010.1, from coordinate 287,350 downwards.
GCTGCCGTTTCCGATCGACTTCGCTTTGCTTTGCGATTTGCTCTTCGATTTGCTAGGCGACTTCAATGTCGTATAAGAGTAAGTAATGGAGTTGAGCGTCTTCGCGTCAACCGCACCAGTTACAGGCAGTCCATGCTTCTTCTGAAAATACTTAACGCCGCGAACCGTGTCTGCGTTATAGTATCCATTAATTTTGCCGCTGTAGCTCCCCAATGACTTCAGCATCCCTTGGATGACGTATACTTCCGGCCCTTTGGCGTTTTTGCCAACCGCGAGACCCGTATGCGGCATACTGAACGTCAAGGTAACCCCAAGAAGCGCTGCCCCCAAAAACTTGCCTATGTTCCGGCCAAATGTACCCTTTTTGCGCGGACGGGCCGCTTCCTCATGATGTTGCATCCAACTAGACACCTTCCTTTTTGTGAAATTATTTCTCGTGATCCCTCAATTACTATCCCCAATAATTCAAAATGCTTGCATGGATCGATAACTATTTTCAAAATAAAAAATACGATCCAAGCAACGAATCTCAGACATCTTAATGTCCGTTTTTCACCCCTATTAACGTCGATAAGGAACCCAGACATTCTTATTTCCCTCAAATTCATGAATCCCACCGAAATCGCGATGAGATAACGATACTACGATTCGTTACATACCAAATTACCTCTGGAATTAATAAATAAGCGTGTCTAGATTCGTTAAGCGACAGATAATGCCTATCTATGTGCTGCCAAATAAAAAAAAACGAGAAGGCATCCGCCCTCCCGTTCTCCCTCAAACTTATATAATTAGTCCGCTTGTACGATTTTGATCAAGTTAGTAGCACCGGTCTTGCCGATCGGTACGCCTGCTGCAATGACCGCAAAATCTCCCGATTCAAGCAATCCGCCTTGGCGTCCCTTCTCAAGCGAAGATTGGAACAACTCATCCGTAGATGCCGGGCGATTGCCCTTCACCGGAATAACGCCCCATACGAGCGAAAGCTTATGCAGCGTCTTCTCATCCGTAGCAATCGCCATAATCGGCGCTTCAGGACGGTACTTCGATACCATGCGCGCCGTAAAGCCGCTCTCTGTAGGAGCAATGATCGCTTTCGCGCCCAGCTCGCGTGAGGAGCTGACAGCCGCTTGCGAGATCACTTCGGTAATCGAAGTTGCTTGGCGTTCCGCTTGCTTTTGGAAATGGCTCGAGTAATCGAAAATGCTCTCAGCGCGTTCGGCAATGGATGCCATCTTCAGCACCGACTCAATCGGATATTTGCCGGCAGCCGTCTCGCCCGACAGCATAATCGCGTCCGTGCCTTGCAATACGGCACTTGCAACGTCGCTTACTTCCGCGCGCGTAGGGCGCGGGTTCACTTGCATCGAATCAAGCATTTGCGTCGCTACGATAACCGGCTTGCCCGCACGATTGCTCTTCTCGATCATTTCGCGCTGGATAAGCGGCACGTCTTCGACCGGAATTTCTACGCCGAGGTCGCCGCGGGCAACCATGATACCGTCCGAAGCTTCGATAATCGCGTCAAGATTGATGACGCCCTCTTCATTCTCGATTTTCGAAAGCACTTGAATGTGGCTCGCTCCCGATTCTTCTAGAATTTGCTTGATCTCATATATATCTTCTGCTTTGCGAACGAACGAAGCGGCGATCATATCGACGCCTTGCTCGATCCCGAAGTTAATGTGTATAATGTCGCGTTCCGTAACGCCTGGAAGCGTAGTGCGTACGCCTGGAAGGTTAACGCCTTTTCTCGGCTTAATGATGCCGCCGTTGATGATCGTGCAGACGATTTCGGTCCCTTCCACCGATTCGATCTCGAGTTCGATCAAACCGTCATCGAGAAGGATTTTGCCGCCAATGCTTACGACCAAAGGCAGTTCCGAGTAATTAACCGAGATGCGCTCGGCTGTGCCGAGAATCTCTTCTGTTGTCAGCGTCAGCTTATTGCCTTTGACAAGCTCGTACGAGTCGCCTTGCAGCTTGCCGATGCGAACCTCAGGTCCTTTAATATCCATCATGATGGAAACGACGCTGCCCGTAGCTTCCGCTGCTGCGCGAATCGTTCTAATCCGTTCACTGTGATCTTCAAGCTCGCCGTGTGCCATATTGAGCCGGGCAACGTTCATTCCCGCTTTGATCATTTGTTGCATGACTTCGCCGGATTGGCAGGCTGGTCCCATTGTGCATACAATTTTTGTTTTTCTCATCTGTCTATCCTTTCAAGTTCACGTAGTTTTTTATTTAATTATAAAAGGATAGGTATCCCATTGAAATAAACTATAGTACACTACATGTAATATAGTATTGTATCCGAAAGAAGGTTAGCGTGCCGATGCTTGAGCTACAGACCGTACGTCGCGACCAAGGCATGGACTGGTATGAGGATTATAACGGCGTGGAGTCCTCGTTCTCCATCGTGCTCGTTACTTATGGCAAAGTTGTGTACTGGATCGAAGATGAGAAGGTCATCGTCGAGAAGGGCGAAATGCTTCTGCTGCCCGCGGGCATCCGTTATTACGGCAAAACAATCCCAACCGTCTTCCATGAAAAATATGTCGTTCGATTCAACACGCTGGCTGATGAAGAAGCAAAGCTTCCAATACTAGCTGGCAGACAGCGGCTGAAATCCAAAGTAGGTTATTACGAGCTCATCCTTGATCTGCTTAAAGTAACTTATACCGAGTGGATAGAGGAGCTKCCCTATGCCGCGATTAGAGGTCAAGCGAAAGTAACAGAGCTGCTTGCCCTTTGGAGCAGAGAGCTGGAGCAAAGCGCCTCCTCCTTGGGCGCCAAGGCTAATGTCGAGCGAATGAAGACTTACATCGCCGAACACTATCGCGAGAAAATAACGAAGGAGCAGCTGGGCGCCTGCATCCGTGTAACGCCTAACTACGCCGCCACCCTGTTCAGCAAAATGACGGGCCAAACCATCAGTGAATACGTCCATTCGGTACGCATCCGCACGGCGATCTACATGCTGAACGAGTCATTGCTTAACGTGAGCGAGGTCGCGGCTTATTTGGGCTATAACGACGTATCCTATTTTCATAAATTGTTCAAAAAAACGACCGGAAGCACACCTGCGCAATTCGCGCATAACCATCCAAACTGATCGCGCTTATAGCCGGCCGTACTCACACACCTTAAAGTTTGCTGAAAGAACAACGAAAAAGATGCAACAATCGTCCACATATTCGATAATGATCTTAGGTCCTTGGAAAGGGGTATTGATCGATGCCTGCTGCGAATAAGAAAGGAATCAGGATTTTGCTCGTCGATGACGAACCGCATATTTTGGAGTTTCTAGAGCTTGGACTCATGAACGAGGGGTTCGAGATCTATACGGCGCCGGATGGTGAAAGCGCGTTGGAGCGCTATCGGGAGCATCAGCCCCATATCGTTGTCTTGGACGTCATGATGCCGGGCATGAACGGCTTCGAAGTATGCGACGCGATCAAACGTTCAGGCAATCAAGTAGCCGTTATTATGCTTACGGCCAAGGATGAAGTAGAGGATCGCGTGAAGGGGCTAACGCTCGGCGCCGACGATTATTTGGTGAAGCCGTTCAGCTTCAGCGAGTTGCTAGCCCGAATCGGGGCAAGACTGCGTAATCAATTCCCGAATTTGCTAAGCGAAGTAACATATGGCCCGTTCCGCATCGATGACCGCCGTAAGGAACTTATTTATAATGATCATGTGCTTGAGCTATCTCCTACGGAATACGAGCTGCTTAAGTTTATTGTCATGAACAATGGCGTCGTTCTAAGCAAATCGCTTATTTTGGACAAAGTATGGGGCTATAACTTCGGCGGAGAAGAGAACATTGTCGAGGTGTATATCCGTTCGCTTAGAGACAAGCTTGGCGACAAGGAGCACCGGCTAATCCGCACGCTGCGCGGTTCCGGATACCGGCTCGACTTGCCATGAAGCAGCCGTTGATGAGCCGAATCATGCGTTTCGCTGCCCCAAGCTCCCTTCGTTACCAGCTATTAAGCAGAACGCTTCTCCTGCTCGCAGCGCTGCTGCTATTAATCGGTGTCTTGCAATATGTGTTGATGAAGGATTTCGTCTATGAAAATAAAGCCAACACGCTGGGTGCCCAGCTCCTATCGATGCCAATGGACTGGTTTGGCGTGAGCGTAAGCAAGCCTGACGATAGGGAGGGCAAAGGTGCTGCTCCTCGCATGGAACCGCCTAAGCAGCGGCCTCAAGCGCCCGTCTTCTATCAACCGGGCATGTCGTTCGCTTTCGTCGGCAACGACGGGGTCGTGGACGACTTAACCGATAATCCAGAGCTTGCTTCGCCTCAGTTGACCGCGCTGCAATATGCGGATATAAAGGCAGAGCTCTTGAGTCGCAAGTCGATTAGCTATCGCATTGCGACTGACATCAACGGTCATGAGCAGCTTGTTGTGCTCAGGCTCGCCGATCCTCGCAACCGGGCGGCCGGCATGGTTCAAGCCGGAGCAGAGACAGCCTCACTGCAAAAGCTGCTATTTACGCAGCTTGCGATCTTCATCTCGCTCGCCGTCCTAGCACTGGCGGCTGGTCTATCGCTTTATTTGCCGCTTCTTCGCAAGACGTTGACGCCGCTGTCGCGAGTGGTGCAGGCAGCGTCGGACACCGATGCCGGCAACCTAGACATCCGATTGCCTGCGCACCAAGGACAGCTGGAGATCGATCGGCTGTCCGAAGCGTTCAACGGCATGCTCGCGCGGTTGGAGCTGTCGTTCGAAGCCGAGCGGCGAACGACGGATCGGATGCGGCGCTTTATTGCCGACGCGTCCCACGAGCTGCGCACCCCGCTCACCTCGATTCACGGCTTCATCGAGGTGCTTCAGCGCGGCGCGGCAGTGAGTCCCGAGCAGTTGAACCGCGCGCTTGCGAGCATGGGGCTCGAATCGCGGCGAATCAACAAGCTCGTAGAGGATTTGCTCACGCTCGTGAAGCTAGATCAGGCGCCGAAGCTTGTCCTTGCTCCGGTGCGGCTCGATCTGCTCATTACGGAGATGGAGCCGCAGCTTCGATTGCTCGCCGGTAGCCGTTCGGTACAGATCGAGACTGGCGGCAATCCGGTTACAGGACGTTATCATGCCGACAAGCTGAAGCAAATCGTGCTGAATCTGTTCTTGAATGCCGTCCAGCATACAGACTCCGATACGGGCAGCATCTCGCTTTCCCTCGGCGTAAGCGGCAGCCATACGCAACTTACCGTTTCAGATAACGGCACAGGCATTGCCGCCGAGCATATTCCGCATCTGTTCGAGCGGTTCTACCGCAGCGAATCGTCGCGCACACGCAAGAGCGGTGGCGCCGGACTCGGGCTATCGATCACGAAGTCGATCGTCGATGCGCATAACGGCTCGATCGACGTCGCAAGCGAGCCCGGCGTCGGCACGCAATTCCGCGTGCTGCTGCCGCTTGAGATCACTCAGGGTAAGAAGTGAGTTGGTTGAGGCTTAAGTTGCTGGAGGCTGAGTTGAGGGAGTACTTGAGGGCTGAGGTGCTCGGTTACTTGGATATTGTATTGCTGTAGGGCTGAGTTGCTAGGGTGCTGGGGTGCTCCATGGTTCTGTTGCACATTCTGCAACGGAACCATAATCCGCCACGCGCCTATTCCGATCCTCAACGAACAATAACGAACGAGTCCAGCTTCGCACCGTCCACGTCATACGCCTCATACGTCAGCTTATTCCCGTCGACCGTAATACCAGCGAACATCTGCTTATTATTTTGGAAATGAACCTTGTGGTAGAACTGGTCATCCTTTTTCTCGTTAAACTTCTGTCCTGACGTATTCGTAACGACGTAGACTGTACCTTCGCGATTCCCGTCCTCGCCGTCACCTGTTCCGACAATTTCCCCGCCCTTTAGCGGATACGACCTGGAGTATTCGTGATTATGGCCTTGCAGAACGAGATCAACGCCGTATTCGTCGAACACTTCCGCCCAATCGAGCGTCTTCTTATAAGAATTGCCGCCATACGGCCCTTGATGAATCGAGGCCACAATCCATTTTTTGTCCGTTGCCGCAAGGTCATCTTGCAGCCATTCCGTCTGCGCCTTGCGATTCGACTCCGAGTTCAGCATCACGAAGTGGACAAGTCCATAATCGAAGGAATAGGTTGTTCCTTCAATGGAGCCTTCCGCGCCGTTGCCCGGCAAGTTAAAGTGCGAGATAAACATATCCGCATTTCCTTCGACCTCGTCATGATTGCCAGTTACGGGCATGAACGGCACGCTTCTCACCCATTTAGCCGCCTTCTCGATCAAATGCGTCCAACCGCTCTCCTCGTCGGGATTTTCGGTCAAGTCGCCATTATGAACGATCAGCTTCGCTTCCTCGAACGTAGCGAAAGCCCGATCAAGCGTGTTGCCCCAAAGGTCAAAATCCTGCTCCGTCACGCCTTGCGAATCCGTTACGTTAATGAACGTGAACGACTCTTGGTCCTCTTCCTCTGCACCTGCAAACTCCGTCACGAAGGTTGCCGCCTCGCTCCAGCCGCCCTTTTCTCCGATCCCCACCCGGTACGTGTAAGTAACACCTGGCTCGAGTCCGGTTGCCTCCGCTTTGTGCACGCCCCTCTTCTCACTGCTCCCAAGCTCCATAACCGTCGTAATTCCCGCTACTGTCATGACATCTTTGCCATCGAAATCAGCATCGGTTCCCTTAACAAGCTGCAGAACAGCTTTATCCCCGGCTTGCTTCGTATGCCAAGTGAACGCGCGGCTCGTCTGCGGGTCACCCTTGAATGTAGTCACAATTGCATAAGGCTTATCTGCATCCACAGCTCTCCACTTCTCGAAGCCGTACACGGCGGCAACCAAAAGCAAGCAGAACAGCAGCAACAGCCAAGTATCTCTACTTCTCATCGATCGTACCGCCTCCTTCCTCTCCCTTCATCTTAACAAAAACTTTACATAAAGCGCATTCAGCAATCTTTCAGCCGGCATTCAGTTAAGAATCAGTAAAGGCGAGTACAATTGCTCCAGTAAGTAACACAGGCCACGCAAACCGGAAATGAAACGAGGTGTGAACATGACAACCACATTAAAATACCGCAATGAATTGAAGTTTTTCATCAACCAGCATCAATACTTTATTATTCGCCAGCGCTTGAAAAACCTAATGAAGCAGGACGATCATGTCGGCCCGACTGGCGAGTACCATATCCGAAGCCTATATTTCGATGACGTTAACAATAAAGCGCTGCATGAGAAGCTCGGCGGCATTCGCGATCGTTCCAAATACCGCATTCGCATATACAACGTAAGCGACAACGTCATTCATTTTGAGAAAAAAATCAAATTCAAGGACTATATCGCCAAGGTCAAGGTGCCGCTTACGAGAGCGATGTACGATKAAATCATGGCCGGCAATTACGAGGTGCTCAACAATCCTTTGAAGCCGCTCATGCTGGAGCTGTACAACGAGATGAAACAGAAGCTGCTGAGGCCCAAAGTCATCGTCGATTACGTCCGCGAGCCCTACGTATGCGAGAACGGGAACGTTCGGATTACGTTCGATAAGGAGCTGCGATCCGGGCTGCATTCACATGATATTTTCGATAAGAATCTGGAACCGGTAAGAGCGATCGACGAGAATCTCATTATTCTTGAGGTCAAATACGACGAATATATTCCGGCCTATATCCGTTCCGCGCTGCAGCTTGAAGGCTTGAACAGGCAGTCGGCGTCCAAATACGTCATTTGCCGCAAGTTTCTGAAATACAACACATGGGAKGATTATTAAAAATGGAAACAAACACAACAACATCGGATTCTACGACTAATTTTACCGATATTCTCAAAAAATCAGTACTCGAAAACGTCAGCACGGACATTAGCATTGCGAAAATATTAATAACGCTCGCAGTCGCTTTTCTAATAGGCTTCTTCATCTTCGTCCTGTATAAACGGATTTTCAGCGGCGTGCTCTATTCGAAGAGCTTCAACGTCTCCCTCATCGGCATGACGATGATTACAGCCGTGGTCATTATCGCGATCAACTCGAACCTCGTCCTGTCGCTCGGCATGGTCGGCGCCTTGTCGATCGTTCGCTTCAGAACGCCAATCAAAGACCCGACCGACCTCATCTTCCTGTTCTGGGCAGCAGTCGCGGGTATCGTAACGGGAGCAGGCTTCTTCACGTTAGCCGTTATCGGTTCGGTTGTCGTTGGTCTTATTCTGTTCTTCTTCATTAAAGGAGGCACTGTAGAAACGCCTTACTTGCTTGTTGTTAACTGCGATGGAGACGATACCGAGAAAGAAATTCACAGCCGCATGGGCAAGCTGGTCAAACGTTACAACGTGAAGCAAAAAACAGTTACGGCAGGCAATATCGAAATGACGCTCGAAGTGCGACTACGCGACCAAGAAGGCAAATTCGTGGGCGAGCTGTCAAGTCTTGGAGGCGTCAAGAATGCCGTGCTTATTAGCTACAGCGGGGATTATGTTTCCTAAGGAGAGGAATAGGAGGTAACACGTATGAATGCGAAGTTCCACAGCTTCCTTCTCGTGCTGTTCTCTCTGCTCCTCATAACCGGAATGACGGGATGCGCGGCCGGGTCTAACACCGACTTCGCCTCCCTCATCGGTTTAACGGATTCAGATTCCGAGGCAACAGCAACGAAGGAAGAGCAACAGCTTGATGAAAAAGTGTTCCCGAAGGACGAAGTTATCGACGTGAAAATTACGATTGACGAGGATGAGTTCCAGAACATGCTGGACAATGCCAGCGCCGAGGAGATGCATGAAGCGTCGATTGATTATAACGGACAACACTTTGACAATGTCGGTATACGGACGAAAGGCAATCTGAGCTTGAACAGTGTCGTCAATATGGCCGATTCGGATCGATACAGCTTCAAGCTGTCGTTCGATGAATATGTGAACCAGACATTGGCCGGCGTTAGCAAAATCAATCTGAATAACAATTACAGCGATGCTTCTTATATGCGGGAGTTTCTGTCGTATGAGCTTGCTGAGAGTATGGGCTTGCCCACGCCAAAATACAGCTACGTTAACGTCTATGTGAACGGCGAGTTATGGGGCTTCTATCTAGCAGTCGAGCAAATCGGCGACGCGTACCTGGAGCGCAACTTCGGCAACTCTTACGGCGCGTTGTACAAAGCAAACGGCGGCAACGGCAGCGAGTTGAACTGGCTGGAGACGATTGATGCTTACACGGGCCTTGATCTGAAGTCGGACAAGTCGAACGATGATATTTTGCTGACTATGCTGGATGAACTGAATAACGGTACCGATTACGAGAGTGTTCTGGACGTCGAGGAGGCGCTGAAATTTATTGCCCTTAACGCCGTGGCGGGCAATATGGACAGCTACTTATCGGAGAAGAAGCATAACTACTATTTGTATGAGGATGAAGGCATTTTCAATATTCTGCCATGGGATTATAATATGTCATTCGGCGGCTTTGGGGGATCGGGAATTTTGATCGACGAGCCGACCTCCGGCACACTCGCGGATCGGCCGCTAGTCGCTAAACTGCTGGAGAATGAAGCATATTTGGAACAATATCACTCGATAATCGCAGAGATGCTGGACGGCTATTTATCCGAAGCCGCGTTTGCTAAGCGAACAACAGAGCTCTCTGCATTAATCTCTGAATCGGTGAAGGCCGATCCATCAGCCTTCTATACCTATGAGCAGTATGAGCAAGGCGTAGCACAGGTCGTTTCGTTCAACTTAACGCAAACGGCATCCATCGCTCAGCAGCTTGACGGAACGATTCCCTCATCGGGAGACGGCTCGGGCAGCGGAAGCAGCGGCATGGGTGGTGGCCAAGGCGGTTTCGGCGGCGGAGGTTTTGGTGGCGGAGGCATGCAGCCGCCTGACGGTCAGGGCGGTGGCATGGGTGGTCCTGGAGGCATGGGCGGCTTCGGCGGCCAGCCCGGCCAACAAGCCGCTGCGCAGCAAGGAACTGCCGAAGAAGCTTACACAGCAGGCATAGCCATCGTTATCTTATTGCTCTCATGTGTATTCGTCGTATTCTACAAACGCAGACGCCTCTAATAAACGAATCAAGGAGAGGATGCCATACGCATCCTCTCCTTTTTGCTTTTCACATACCTATACCCTGCCAACCTTCCACTCCGCCTTTACTACCGCGTACCGTTCAGCGCGCCGTCGGCACGGTACTCGCTCGGCAGTCTGCCGACGAGCTCGCGGAACAGCTTGCTGAAGTACTTGTCGTCCTCGAAGCCGATGGCGAACGCGATCTCGTACACCGGCGTATCGGTCTCCAGCAGGAGCGTCTTCGCGCGTTCTATTCGCATCCGCCGCAGCATAACGCCGAACGGCTCGCCCGCAAGCTTCGCGAAGCATTGACTGAAGTAGCTGCGGCTCATCTTCACATAATCGGCGACATCGGCTTGGCTCAGCTTGCCGCTGGAATGCTGACGCATATATACGATTGCGCGGATTAAGCAGAGCATAACCTCCTTCGAGAAGCCCAGCTCCATCATGCGCCGTTGAACATGATCGGAGAATCGACGCAGCCACAAGCGCCATTCCGCCCACGTATGATTGCGCCGAATATCGCTTCGTATCGCCAAGCTTTCGCTCTCCTTCATCAGCAAACCGCGCCAATCCGCGCATAATCCTTCTCCGAAAGCCACGATACATTCGAAGGACGGGCGCTGCTGCTCAATCTTCCCTATGAAATGCTCCCAGTCGGGCGCGCTAAGCATCCATTTCATGCTCATACCATCACTCGAGGAAAGCTCATTTCCTCCCAATCCTTTGCGTCGCTCAGCTGCCGTATCCTTCAACTCATCGTAGCGAAGCTCCAGCGGTTCATCATTTGGACGCTGCTTATAAAACAATTCATCCGCCATCGACTCGGCCAGCTCCCGCTTCACTTCATCAAGAGGTTGTCCATACAAGCCTGTAATCCATACCGGCTGCCAGCGGCTGCTCAAGCTATGAGCCAGCTCCCTATTCATCTCTGCTCTAGACAAGGAATGCATGATCGGTACGAGCCACATCTCCTTAACCGCAAGCAGCGGATTACGCTTCACGACGGCAAGGCGCAGTAATTCATTGCTGTTCTCTTCACGATTCGAAGGATAGAACAACAACGCTTCCGACGCTTGCAGCTTCTCCTCCTCCGATCCCAGCAGACGCTCGCCTAGATTCCCGATCTCCCATTCCAGCCGAGCGACGATCCGGCTCATTACCTCGTCCGCGCTTTCCGGCTCAAGAAGTGTCTTTACTATATAATCAATAGCGCCCAATCGAAGCGCTTCTTGGACATAATCGAATTCATGATGGCATGTGAGCACGACCGAGCGCACTCGCGGATAACGCTGTCTTACCTGGCTAATAAGCTCGAAGCCCGACAGCCTCGGCATCGTAATATCGGTGAAAAGCATATCTACCTCCGTCTGCTCCAGCAGCTCAAGCGCTGCTTTCCCGTCGGCCGCTTCGCCTACGATGGTGATCCCGAACGAGGTCCAGTCGAATAACGCAATAAAACCTTTGCGAACCAGTCTTTCATCGTCGACGACGATCGCTCTAATCATCCAAGCCCTCCTTCGTAATGCGCTTACATCTCCATTTTGGTCCAATAACAAGTTATGGTCAATATGCGATTCCGACTATGTCGGCTGCAGTAAAACAAGAGGAAGGAAAGCCTGCTCGCAAGCAGGCTCTCCTCTCCCTTTCCTTTGCCAGCTCTCCAGCCGTGCGAAACGAACTATTGCTTGCGGTATTCAAACACTTTTTTGTTCTGCTCTACGCCCCAAGCGAGTACTTCTTCATAGCCAAGACCTTTCGCTTTGTCGATCATTTCCGTGCGAAGCTTCGTGAATTCACCGTCGTTTTTCGCGAATACCATTTTCCACGAATATTGTTTGATCACGTCTGCCACTTGGCCGCGTTTTTGCTCCAGCTCATCGCTTCTGACTGCCGGCGCGGTGCCTGTAAAGATTGGCTTCAGGACAGCGAGCTTGTTGTTATTGATCAAATAATCCTTAGCCGTCAAAGCGCCGCCGTTCGCTGCGCGCCAGTTCTGATCCAGCTTCGTCGGCGACTTCTCGAGCACCGATGTCCACAAGTTGTAGTCGTACGGCTCGTTCGTGTTCGGGTTAATATTCGTCAACTTGAACGAAGTGTTGTTGATTTGGCTTTTGCCGTCCTTGAACGAGCCGCCGCCGAATTCTTCAGGTACGGCCGTATCGTTAGACGGAAGCGCCTCAACGCCGAAGTCCGTCAATACCGCTTTGCCGTCCTTCATCTCCCAGGTGAGTCCTTCCGGACCGTTGTTGCTGACCATCATACCCTCTGGACTGTACAGCCAGTCGAGGAATTCAAGGACGCGCTCCGGATGCTTCGCTTTCGAACCGATCGCCCATACCCGGCTTCCGCCATAAGGGTCAAAGCCGTATGAGAATGTACGCTCTTCATCGAACGGCACAAGCGCGAAGCCTTTGCCTTCGTTCAGATGCTCTTGCGTGTTGTACGTATCGTCAAGCCATGGGAACCAAGTGAAGAGCAGCTGTCCGTCTTTCATTTTGTTCACGACGTCTTCGAACTTTTGCGTTACCGAATCCGGATCGAGCAGACCCATTTGGTTCGCGTCATAATACAGCTTCAGCGCGCGGAGATAGTAGCCGTCCTCGTCCAATACGCCTTGGTACTCGTCGGAATCCGCGGATACGAGCGAGAATCCGCCAGGGTTGAAGCCGTCGCCTTCGTCGAATCCGTGCAGACCTGCCCAAGCCTTCGCGTTCATCATCATGTTGCCGTCCCAATCCGCCCACAAGGAGAAAGCGTACGTCGGACGACCGGAATCGCTTTTTGGCTGCAGCTCCTGCATCTGCTTAAGTACCGGCAAGTAATCTTCCATTGTCTTAATCTGCGGACGACCGATCTGATCGTACAGATCCCAGCGCAGGTTCGGGTGATACGTCAAGTCTTGGCCTTCGGATGGGCCGTCCTTGTTGTCGCCGACGTCGAAGCCGATGCCGTATACGCTAGAGCCGCCGCCGAAGTTGGCTTTGTTTTTCTCGATCGCTTTAGGCGCATATTGCAAAATATTTTTGCCGTACGTATCCAGCAAACCGTCCTTCGTCCAGTCTACTAGCATGCCAGCCTTAATGGCATCGAGATACTTCTGGCCGTCATCGCCGAATACGACCAGATCGCCGAGGTCGCCCGAAGCCATCATCGTCGCGAACTTCGTATCGCCGCCGCCCTCTAGGTTCGATGCGATAATGTTCAGCTTAATGTTGAACTTATCTTTGATCAGCTTCGCATACCAGCCGGATTGCTCGCCCGCGAAGTTCGAGAGCATCGAGAAGACGTCGATCGTAATTTCCTCGCGCTCTTCCTTCGGAGGAGCCGTTTCCTCTGCCGCTTTGTCCGTGCTGGCCGGCTTATTGGTCGCAGTATTATTGCCGCTTTTGTTGTTGTTCGAGGAGCAAGCTGCCGCCGTGCTTACGATTAAAATAATCGCCAGAAATACTGCCATTGATCTACGAATGGGTTTCAATGAGATGAGCCTCCCTTTTTTTGTCCAAAATGATTGGTTACCCTCGTCTCTGACTGCCCTTGATGTCGACACCGTTGCCGCGCTCACCTCCCTTCAGCATTTCCTCCTCTAGCCTGCTACCCTTTAACAGCGCCAATCATAATGCCCTTCACGAAGAAACGCTGGAAGAACGGGTACACGAACAGAATAGGCAGGACGACGATCATCGATACGGTCGTTCGTACGGAAGTAGCTGTCTGCATATTCGTCAAATCGATGTTGCCGCCCGAGCCCTGCGAGTTGCGGATGATGGCCGCAAGCGATGTCGATTCGTTCAAATATTTGTACAAGACGAATTGCAGCGTGTAATACTTGCTGTCGGTCATAAGGAACAGCGTATCCACGAATGAATTCCACTGGCTGACGGCCGAGAAAATCGCGATTGTAGCGGCTATCGGCGTGATAAGCGGCATAATGATCCGGCTGAAAATCGTCAGGTAACCCGCTCCGTCCATTTCCGCCGACTCCTGCAGCACTTCGGGAATCGATTCAACGAACGTCTTCACGAGAATGACGTAGAACGGCGAGACGATGGCCGGAAGAATATAGGCCAAGTAATTGTTCGTCAAGTTCAAGTTCATCATGATGATGTACCATGGAATGATGCCTGCGTTGAAGTACATCGTGATAACGACGAATCGGTACCAGAACCGCCTGCCCCACATCTTCTGCTTCGTGAACAGAAAGCCGAGGAACGCCGACGCCACCACCGTCAGAAGCGTGCCGACGACCGTTCTGCCAACGGATACGAGAGCCGCCTGCGACAGCCCTTTCACCTGCAGCACCTCGACATAGTTGGTCAGATGAATCATTTTCGGATAGAAGGTAACGAGTCCCCGCGAGCTTAAATCATTGCTGCTGATCGTATTGATGAACAAGTAGTAGAACGGAAATATACAAATGATCGTGAACACTGCAAAAAACGTATAGTTCAAGACGTTGAACAACACATCGCCGTACTTGCGCCGTGTTAGCATAGACTGCCTCCTCCCCCGGTTAGATGATCGACTCTCCGCGTACCATTTTGGACAGACGATTGGCTACGAATAATAAAATGATGCTAATAATCGACTTCAGCATGCTAACCGCAGTCGCGAACGAGAAGTTAAAGCCGAGCAGCCCCGTATTGTACACGTACAAGTCGAGCACCTCGATTGTGTCCCGATTAAGCGCGTTCTGGAACACGAAGTATTGCTCCATCCCGTTATTAATAAGATTCGCGATCGAGAGCAGCAGCAAGACGAAGTAGGTCGGCATAATGCCAGGCACCGTAATATGCCAGATCATGCGGAAGCGTCCCGCGCCATCGACCTTCGCCGCATCGTACAACTCCTGATCGATCGAAGCGATCGCCGCTATGTACATGATTGCGCCCCAGCCTAGCCCTTTCCAAAGTGCCCAAAACGTCATTTTCAGCCAAATCCATTCCGAGGAAGCCAAATAATTAATCGGCGCTTCCTGCAAGCCGATGGCCATCATGAACTTGTTGATGATGCCGTTATCGACGGAGAACATCATGAACGCGATCGCATACACGAGCACCCAGCTAATGAAGTTCGGCAAGGTTGTAAAGATTTGCACCGTCTTCTTGTACCAGGTCGTCTTGATCTCCGTTAGGAAAATCGCGAATAATACGGGACATACCGACGTAATGATACCGAGTCCGCTCATCGCCAGCGTATTACGCATGACACGAAGAACTTCCTGCGTTTGCGTTGGATTGGAGATGATCGATCTGAACCATTGGAGACCGACGAACTGCGTATCGAATAACGAGAAGCCCGGTCGGTAGTTATAAAAAGCGTAGAGCCAGYCGTACAATGGAAAATAACTGAATACGAGTATGAGCAACAGAAACGGCAGCGCGAACAGAAATAACCGGAACCGGTCAGAGATGAAGCTGCCGCTGCTTCGCGCAAGCGAACTCTGCCTTCGGATAGCCGTCTTCATGCAATCCCTCCTACTTAAGTGTGACAATCCGCTGCCCTGTCCATTTGTAGTAAGCGCTTACTACCCGCTGAACTTGAGAGCTTCTTCTTGTGTTTCCCTGCTAATAGTGTATAGGCTAGGCGCTTTAGCACGGGAGTGGTAGCGGTTTCAAGATTGACGTTTCCTGTTGCCTTCTAGCGAACAGGATTCGTACCTGTGTGAACGTTTTTCGTACTATGGCTGCATTACGGATAGCGGACACCAGAGGTCTTTACAGGCTTGATTGACGATTTTAGCTGTTCTTACGGACACATAAGACTCTATCAGGTGTGTTGGGCAGCGAAATCGCTTCGATTAGCGCAGTAAGGGTTTGTGGTGTCCGTTACGTTGCAGCAACGGCGGAATAATGGCCATTAGCGTCCTAAATGTCCGTTAGCCATACAAACAAAACGACGACTGGACAATCTGCATACGAAAAAGGTACCTTGAACAAATCCCTTTGCTTCAATACAAAGAAATCAGTATGTTCGTTATATGAGCCGCTTTAGAAAAAAAACAGGGTTGCCTCCATAGAAAGAGGCAACCCTTGTTATCATTCAGCTTGCAGGGCAAGCACTTGCTCGATCGCAGGCATGGACGGGATCGCGCCTTTGCCCGAAGCGGCTAGAGCGCCCATGGCATTGGCAAATGCGAGCATCGCTTCAAGCCGATCCCTCGTCCATTCGAACGGCGGTGCATCAGGTGCGGCATTCAGCCACTGATAAAGAATGCCCGCCAAGAAAGCATCGCCAGCACCAGTCGTATCCGCAACGTCAACCTTGTAACCGGCGTGATTGGCGGTTGCCTTCCCCGTACGGCAATAGCTGCCCGCAGCCCCTCGCGTTACGAGCAATAGATCTAGCGGATACTGCTCCATGAGCAGCTTCGTTCCCCGCTCCAGCTCGTCGGTGCCCGTCAGAAACAACAGCTCTTCCTCCGACAACTTCACGATATTCGCGAAGCGCATTCCTTCGAGGATCCGCTCCTTCGCCGTATCGGCGCTGTCCCATAGCGACAGCCGCAAATTCGGATCGTACGAGACGGCAACGCCGCTGCGCTTCGCATGCGATGCCGCTTCCAGCGTCGCCGTGCGCGAAGGCTCATGCGTCATCGATAGCGAGCCGAAGTGAAAAACGCGAGCCGATGCAATCCGACTAAAGTCAATGTCGGAAGTGCGCAGCATATGGTCCGCGCCAGGCTGGCGATAGAACGTGAACGAACGGTCGCCGGACTCATCCAGATGAACGAAGGCAAGCGTCGTCCCCGCCTCGGCAGTATGAACTAGCCCATCTGTATCGATCCCGCTAGAATCGAGCACCCCGCTTAAGTATCGGCCGAAGGCGTCGTCGCCAACAGCGCCGATGAATGCCGTCCTGCGGCCGAGCTTCGCAAGCGCAGCAAGCACATTGGCAGGCGCGCCGCCCGGATTGCGTTCGTACAGCGGCAGCCCCTGCTCCGATAAGCCATGCGGCGTAAAGTCGATCAGCAGCTCGCCCAGCGCAACGACATCAAATGTACTGTCATTAGCGTAGTTTCTTACTCCCATATCGGCGCAAGCTCCCAAGCGTCAAGCGTCTCGATAACGGCTGTTCCTCCACGGGCGAAAAAGCGGATGCCTGCGTCTGCCGGATTCGGATACAGGCGATTCGTCATCGCCATGCGGCCGTCATTCGCGAACAATTCGACCGAGGAGCGGTCGATGAACAAGCGAAGCCGGACGCGGCCGTCCTCCATCGGGGCAAGCGGCGCGGCGCTGACGCCGCCGTCTCCGGCCCCACCTAACTCGCGGTCCATGAACAGCTTTTGCTCCCGAGGCACATAACGGATTTCCGTATAAGACGAGCTGTCTTCCGAGCATCGGATGCGCAGTCCGAATTCTGCCGCATCCGATTGTTTGGTATCCCACACGACTGCAAGCTCTATCGAATCGCCTCTCACGCCGTCAACCTCGACATACACACCGTCTTCCAGCGCAAGACCAGACTCTGCTGCATGCTTGCCTCGCAGCGACTCCAGCTCCGGAACCGGCTGGCTGCGAACCGTGCCGTCCTCCGCCAGCGTTAGTTCGCGCGGCAGCGTCATCGCGCCGTACCAGCCATGCTCCTGCTCCGGCATCGTTGCGCCCCATATGTTCATCCATGCGATCATGATTCTGCGTCCTTGCCCGTCGATCAGCGTCTGCGGCGCATAGAAATCGAAGCCGTAGTCGATCTGCTCGGAGTAAGCATTCTCGAACCGGCAACTCTCGTAATCGAACCGTCCCGACAAATACAAGTTTTTGACCGGTGCGACGTTCATCGGCGAAATAAGCAGCACATGGCGGTCTTCACCGCCAAGCGGGAACAGGTCCGGGCATTCCCACATATCGCCCATCGTTCCATTGCTCTCTACCGCAGCGCCTTCGTATTGCCAGCTCAGCAGATCGGCGGACGTGTACATAATCGCTTTGCCCAAGCCGTCCTTGCCGTAGCCGACGACCATATGCCATCTTTCGCCCTGCTTCCATACCTTGGGATCGCGGAATCCAAAGCGCTGAGCATCCGGTGAATCGCCTATAATCGGATTAGCGGCATGTTTATGGAACATCACGCCATCCTCGCTCGTCGCTAGACATTGCACCTCTTCCGGCGTTTTACCATCCACATGCCCGGTATAGATAAGCTTCAACACGCCATTATCGTCAACTGCGCTGCCCGACCAACAGCCTTGGCCATGGTCGCCGCCTTTGTCGTACGGCTCCGATGGAGCCAGCGCTACCGGCAGATGCTCCCAATGAACTAGATCCTTGCTGCGCGCATGTCCCCAATGCATCGGTCCTTGCTTAGCCTGATAAGGGTCATGCTGATAGAACAAATGATATTCGCCTTTAAAAAAAATCAAACCGTTCGGGTCATTCATCCAACCTGCGGGAGGCATCATATGGTAATGAAGACGATATGCCGTATCCATCGCTTTGACGTTCTCCTTCAGCGCCTCTCCGGCCATCGCAATAAATGACTGATGTTCCTTATAATTGCCAGCGGTATGCTCCAACTCGGGTCACCTATCCTTTTCTAACGTTTTCACTCCAAATAGATTTCATCCTATACACGTCCACGAAACGGAACAGCGCCGTCCCGCCAGTCGCGAACAATTCAAGTCCTTCGCTGTCCGCGGCAGGGTAGATCAGCGTCGTAAATACAGTCTCGCCGTTATCGACGAACAGCTCAATTAGCGATTCGTCGACAAATAATCGCAGCCGGATTCGATTGCCTTGCGGCGGATGGTTCGCTTCGAACCGTTTGCCGAAATGGAACGGTTCGCCAACGCGATTAACGAACCGGCTCTCGCCGGAACGATGCCGATCGACGTAAAGGCTGCCCGTAGCAGGCTCGTATCCGATCTCCGTCGCTTCGGTGCCATCCTTCGAGCATCTTGCGCGAATGCCGAATACATCGGCATCGTTCCACTCGATCTCGGCGTAAAGCTCGTAAGCGGTCCCTTCATAGTCCAGCTTTACCGTCTTATCATTCGCGACCACGGGAGCGAAGCGAAGCGCGTTCTCCCGCAGCTTCTTGAGCTCCTCGACCGGCTGCTGACATAAGACGATCTCTCCGCTGCTAGAGGTTCTGAGCGTAAGTGACCGAGGGATCGACATGCCTCCCTTCCATGGGGAGGTCGGCCCTTCGAACGGATATTTCCAATTCGACGTCCATCCGAGCCATATCGCGCGGCCGTCCTCATTCGGGATATCCGCATACGTGACCGCCGCGTAGAAGTCTTGGCCGAAGTCGGTCCACTTCACGCTTGTTCCAGACATGTCGTCGTTCACGAATCGTTTGCCGTCGAACTCGCCTATGAAATATTGCGCATGGGATCCGTCCGTCTCCTCGTTATCGCCGATGCTGACATGCAGCACCCATTTCTGTCTCGACTTATCACCGTCGACTGGAAGTTGAAACAAATCGGGGCATTCCCAGACCGCAGCCTGCGAGCCTTGTCCATCCCCGAATTCGCTCTCGAACGTCCACTGTGTTAGATTAGCCGAGGAATAGAAGTAGACCCGTTTATCAACCGATACGATCATGATCCACCTGCCGGTTGGCTCATGCCACAGCACCTTCGGATCGCGGAAGTCGCGAATGCCCGGATTCGGAATGACCGGGTTGCCCGCGTATTTGATCCAGCTTCTACCCGCATCGCTGCTGTAGGCGATGCTTTGCGACTGCAAGCCGTCCTTGAAATGCGTGAAGATGGCAACTAAACCGGCCTTCCCACCGAACAATCCGCTCGTATCGCGCTTATCAACCACGCAGCTGCCCGACCATATGTCCCCAAGCTCGTCCCCGACAAGCGCCAGCGGAAGGTGCTCCCAGTGTATTAGATCGCGGCTGACCGCATGCCCCCATCTTCCCGTGTATTGATAGAATTGATGATATTCGCCTTCCCAATAAACCATTCCGTTCGGATCGCTCATCGGACCGCTCGGCGGCGTCAAATGATAGCGAGGCCGATAAAGCTCCTTGTACAACTCCGTCACGTCTTCGCCTCCCATTGCCTCGTCACTTAGTCGGGACGAACAGCTTGAGACCGCTCAGCGTCGTCTCGCCGCCGCGCGAGTACCAGCCCCATGCCTGTCCCGGCATTTTGTATATGCGCGTCGTGAGCGCGGAATCGCCGATATACAATACCGCAACGTCATTCTCAATGACGATCGTAAACGAATAATCTGTATTCGCTTCAAGCTCCGCCGACACCTGCACGTCAGGCTCGACCGAGGACAGCGTGTCGCCCTTCACCGCATCATAACGTACGCGGTCCTTGGCCGGCTCGAGCTGAATGCCATACGCCTTCTCCGGCTCGTCGCCGGCGCCGACGACGAAGCCGCTGTATTCCACCTTCTCGTCGAATCGCACGCTACCCGTAATCTTCGCCGTCTGCGGCAGCTCGCCGAAGACGATTCCGGCCACCCCTCCTGCGGCGGCGGACAGCTTCCACGCCTTGCTATCGCCCGCTGCCGCTCCGATCTTCTTCGGCTCAGCCAGCGCTTCCTCCTTCGACAGCAGCGCATCGATCTCGTCCGGCACCTTCACCCCAAGCGAGCCGTCCGCTGACAGCTTCATTTGGTGGGCGACCATATTGCCCGCCCAGTCCCACTGCATATAATCCTTCTCGAGCTGCCTCGTCGGCACCCAGCCGTACAGCATCCGCCGGTCGCCTAACGTTCCCGTCTTCGCCGCATAGAACGCCCTGCCGTCGAACATATCCGACTCCGGCTTCTTCCACGGCCCGTCCAGCGAGTCGCTGACGCGGTAATGCGTCGCCTTTTTGTCGCTGAATTCCGAGAACACGAGATACCATTTGCCATCCATATAGAACACGTCCGGACATTCCAACATGAAGAAATTGTCCGTCGCCTCAATCGTTAGCGGCTCGCGAAGCTCCCATTTGCTAAGATCCTTGGAGGCGAACAAGGCGATGACGCCTTTGCCGCTCTTCCTCGCGCTTTGCAGCATCCAATACTCGCCCTTCTCCTCGTTGTACAGGACGAAGGGATCGCGGAAATCATGGGTTTCATAGCCGTTTGGAGCATAAAACGTATCTTCGGGAACCTTCGTCCACGTCTTCAGATCGACGCTGACCGCATGCATGACCGCTTCCTTCGGCTTGCCTTGGTCAGGGAACTGCCAGTTATGGCCCGTATAGAAAGCATGATACGTATCATTGGCCTTAATGACGCTGCCCGTACCAAGCGCCAAGTCCTGATCCCGCTCTACGCCGAACGGAATCGCTTCGCCTGCATACTCGTAATCTGTCAGGTTCGACGTCGAAGCCATATGCCACGGATGGAAACCCGGCGCGCCGTCGCGCCAATCCTGCAAATAAAACAAATGAAGCTTATCGCCTTCGCTGAACGGCATAATATCGCCTACCCAGCCTACAGGCGGCTTCCAAAAGATACGATCCTCCGCCGCCAGAGACGTTTCCAGCGATGGCTCGGAAGAAGCCTTTCCGGCATTTTCCGTGCCGCTCGGTTGGTTAGCTGACTCGTTATTGCTGCAGCCGCTGATCAGCGCCGCGGCGGCAATCCCGACTGCCGCCGCCAAGGTCGCGAACTTTTTTCTCGCGTCCATCATCCTTTTCCTCCGTTCTTGCCCTTAAACGCTACCCGCCGCCATGCTCGCATGACGGCGGATAGAGGGACTAAGCTATTGGCTATTGATTATTGGGTGAGCGTGATTTTGATGCCTTCCTCGGCCATGGCCTTGGCTGTAGCCGCGAACGTGCCCACCGGCGTGCCGTCCTTAATGCCCGTCAGAGCAGCCGTATTCGCGTCCCAATACTTCTCGACGCCGATCGGCGCGAACAAAATTTTGCCGGCCAGCTCGTTCATTTGGTCGACCTTCGCTTGGCCGAACATCTTGACGTTGTTGTCCGTCGCGACTTTCAGCTCGTTCTCGGACAGCATTTTGATGAAAGCGGCCGCGCCTTGCGGGTTTTTCGAAACCGTTGGAATCGACCAGCCGGACATGCCGCCCGGGCCAGCATCCTTCGTGCCCTTCGGACCTGTCGGAACCGGTACGAAATCAAGCTCGTAATCGCTCTTGAATACGGTGAAGCCGCCGAAGCCGTACTCGGCCGTCATCGCAAGCTTGCCGTTTTTGAACTCCGCGTTGAAGTAGTCGCCTTCCTTGTCCTTATCAATGAACTTATCCTTTAATAGCGCATCCTGCGTGAATTGCATCGCTTCCTTCACATTGTCGGACTCGTAATTCGAAGCGATCGTGCCATCCTCGTTGTACGAGAGCAGCGTCAGCCCATTGGAAGCAACCATCAACGCATAACCGGCATCCCACCAGCCGAAGCCGAATTGATCGCTCGCGCCATCGCCGTCCGTATCCTGCGTCATCTCCATCGCCGTGGAACGAAACGTCTCCCAGTTCCAGTTGCCTTCGCTGTACAGCTCCCCTGGCGACTTCACGCCGTTGTTGTCGAACAGCGTTTTGTTGTAGTAGATAACGATCGGAGCTGCGCCTACGCCTGCTGCATAAGGCTTGCYGCCGAACGTGAACGCCTTCGTAACGGATGCGTTCCAGAACGAATCCGTCATGTCCATGTATGAATCAAGCGGCTGAACGATTTTTTTGAGCGGATAGACAGGGAAGTTCTGATCGTTCGCTTGCGCAACGTCAACTTGATCGCCGGCGTTAACCATCGAGATGAGCGTCGACTTCTGGTCGCCCCAAGGAACGGCAATGACGTTTACCTTGCCGCCGTAAGCCTGTTCGAACTGCGGCACGGTTTCCCACACCGCGTCGTAAGCAGCAGGATTCGCCGCCTTATTTTCCTCGTATTGCTCCTTGGACGTATGATAAAGAATCGTAATATTGCCGTTATCGAGCTTTGGCGCTTCTTCTTTAGGCGCTTCCGTTGCCGCCGCTCCGTTGCCGCCGTTAGCAGCGGTATTTCCTTCGTTGTTATCCTTGCTGCCGCCGTTGCTGGCACAGCCGGACATGACCGTTACACTCATTACAACTGCAGCAAGCATAAGCGCGAACGATTTCCTATTAGTCATCATCTGAGTATTGCCTCCCCTTATTTGCGTTCGATAATTATTGCAAAACAACTGAGCGGACTAAACCATATCTCGCCTCGCATCGCCTCCCTTCATGCAGCTCCGTCATCCTACTTGACCGCAACATGCTCAATGCTGTCCGCGAAGTAACGCTGCGTCACCAAGTACAGAATGAACAGCGGCAGGATAGCCAGCAAAGCGCCGGCTTGGATCCGCGTTACGATAACGAGTGGATCGCTGAT
The DNA here is from genome assembly GCF_056396205.1 of Paenibacillus sp. 05T425. Taxonomy (NCBI): domain Bacteria; kingdom Bacillati; phylum Bacillota; class Bacilli; order Caryophanales; family Paenibacillaceae; genus Paenibacillus; species Paenibacillus sp. 05T425. Next base: position 264,027 of record NZ_JBFTLA010000010.1, on the reverse strand, counting down.
TGTCTGCACGTTCACGACGGACTGCAGATCGACGCGCAGCGACGACAGCGCGATGGCGAAGTTTTTCTTCATATTGCCGAGCAGCAGGTTCGACATATAGAATTCGTTCCAGTGCCAGACGAAGGAGAACAGAAATACCGTTATCATCGCGTTTTTGGCATTCGGAAGCATGACGCTGAAGAACGTTTTGAACGGGCCGCAGCCGTCCATATAAGCCGCATCCTCCAACTCGCCCGGCATTCCGGCGAAAAATTGGCGGAAGATGAAAATGTACAGCCCCGACCGCAGTCCCATCGCAAGCAGCGACGGCAGGAAGAAAGCGTTGTAGCTGCCGACGAGACTAATCGTTTCCGGTCCGCCGGTCATCATCGAGGTAAGCTTCATGATGCCGAAAGCATCGAAGTATTTCATATCCGCATAGAGCGGAAGAATGATTGTCTGAACCGGCACGACCAGCGTCATAATGACGAGCGTGAACAGCAGTCCCGAGAACCGGAACTTGAATCTGGCGAAGCCGTAGGCAACGAAGGCGCAGGACAACACGTCCAGCAGCCCGCAGCCGATGCCGATAATGACACTGTTCTGAAGCGCATCCCAGAAGTCCATAACGCGAAGCGCATCTGTGAAATTGCTCAGCGTGAGCGACTTCGGCAACCAGATGACGCTCGGGTCCATCGCTTCCTCGGGGCGGCGCAACGCCATGCTCAGCATATAGAGGAGCGGATACAGCAGCTGATAAGCCAGCGCCGCCAAGAGCGAGAAGCGAATGACGGACGTAAGCGTCTTCCTCGTCTTGTTCATAATCTTTTTATTCATGATTGCGTTCACATCTTGTTCCTCGCTTTCCGTTAATCCTGCATGTAGACAATGCGTTTCTTAAGCAGCATGTAGACGACGCCGAGGAACACGGCGATCAGCAGACAGTACAGCCATGCCAGCGCGCTGCTGTAGCCGAACCTGACCTGTGAAAAAGCCGTATTGTAGATCATCAGAATGACGCTGTTGCCGTAATCCGTGAACGTGTCGATGATCGTGTAGACGATATTGAGCAGCATCATCGGCATCAGCATCGGCAGCGTAATTTTCCAAAACTGCTCCCAAGGCCTCGCCCCTTCCACCTCCGATGCTTCGTACAAATAGCCGGGTATCGAGTGAAGGCCAGCCATAAACAACAGCACCTGCACGCCGGAGCGCCAAGTCAGATCGAAGATTCTGGCAATGACGTTGTTGAATACTTCGATAAGCTGCGCCCCTAAGCCAAGTTCCTGCAAAATGCCGTTAATGCCCGCTCCCGTGAACAAATAGACGCTTTCCGCCCCGCCCCGCATGCCTTGGGAGAACACGTCCTCCTTCAAAATTTGCATCAGCACGCCCGAAGCGATAATGACCGGAAGGAAGGAGACGGCTCGCATGAAGCCTCTTCCGCGGAATTTGTTTTTGAGCATCACGGCCACGAACAGGCTGTACACGAGAATGAGCGGAACGCCGTACAGCATGTTAACGAATGAATTCGTCGCCTCGCGAATGAACGCCGGATCCTGGAACAGCGCATAGCGGAAATTATCTAGGCCGATAAAAGTGCCGGCCAGTCCCGTTGGCGTCATCTCCATGTTCTTGAACKAGTAGATAAGGGACGTGAATAAAGGCTTCGCGAAAAACAAGATAAAGCCGAGTATCCATGGCAAAACGAATAAATAGCCGTATAGCTGCTTTTTCTTCGTATAGGGCAATGCCCGTAGTTGTCTGATCATGCTTGCTTTCACCCCCTATCTTAAGAGATAACCAAGAGCCGGAATGCTGTCGGTGCCGACCCTCACGCTATTCTCGTTATAATTGACAACGACGCTCTTGCCGTTCTCGTACGTCGTGCGGAATACGCCGTCTTGAAGCTTCTCGTGATCGGAGATGGATAGTCCCATTACATCGCCAAGCGCTTCGTTCAATTGGTCATATTGTTCTATCATCTCATCGTAGAGAAGCTTGAACTCCACGCTATATAGCGAGTCGTATTCCGTAGTGGCCAACAACGCCGAATCTCTGGCAATTAGCTTGTAAGCCGGATAAGTCCCGGTCTCGATAAGCTTCAGCACATATTTCCGAGGGTTGCTTGAGAGATTGATAGGCTCGCTATAAGCCGGTATGAGACCGCTTATCGCAATGCTGTAGAACGGAACCGATTCATCCTCGATGTCGAAACCGCTTGAGCTTAGCGGCACATCCGACAAGCGCTCTGCCGTAGGAAGGACGTAGGCGTTGGGTCGGTCATACATGAAGCCGCCGCCTAGATTACTTTTGCCTTGGGCGAGCCCGGTCTCCCAATCGGCACCGGTCGCATTTTTCGGTTGCCCGTTCCGGCCAAAGTCGGAGTAAAGCATCGAACCAATCGTCTGCAGCGAAACATGTTTCAATCCGTTCTTCTCTGCTGCCGAGGTGAACCTATCGATCGCTTCAGTTGCAGCGATAGGCTTAAGCAAGTACCAGCGCTTCAGCTCCTTGTTCTTCGCGCTGTCGCTTAACCGGTATTCGTACTTGAGCACCGGCGCGCGGCTTATTCCTTTCGCGGCGTCCGAGAACTTGCTGAAGCCGTTGCCGCCTTCGAACAATCGGACCGGATCGACGACCGGATAGAAGGCTACTCCCATCTCCTCCAGCTCCTTCGCCAACTTTTTGAGTCCATTGTCACCGCCAAGCTTTCCTTCCGCGTCAAGCGTTACCGGCACCTCGTCCTTCGCTCCGCCCGCCGTCCAGCCTTCGAGACGCAAGGAGAGGCTGTCCACGCCGCCCGCCAGCAAGCGATCCGCCGCAGCTTTCGCATCCTTGAACGAGGTCAGCACTTCGACCGTGTTGTAAGGGATACCGAGGAACGTCGCTTTCTTCTTCACGCCGCCTACAAAATCAACGAGCATTGGAAGCTTGCCTTCACCTTCGCCCTGCTCGGCGACAATCAGCTGCACACCTTGCTCCGACTGCAAGTAGCTGCGATATTTGACCGCCATTCCTGCGTAATTCGCGTCTTCTCCGCCTAGAAAATAGTATTTGACCTCAAAGTCGGTGCCCCCGGTCATCGATTGCGACGCGCGGGTGACCTGCTTCTCGTTCAAAGTCCCTTCCAGCAGCACGTTCGTTTCGAATTCCATCAGGCTTGCGTAGCTGTAGACATTGTTGTAGCTATTGTTCTTGCCGCCTGCTTCAGCCGTAATGCCTGCTTGATAAGCGCCTTTATGAATGACGGCAAGGAAAGCGGCCGCGGCCTTCTTCATGCCGAATACCGGCATTCGGATCGTTTCCTTGTCCTCGGTTTTGCTCGCGAGATCGAGCGCTTGATCCTGCCCGTAGACCCGCTCGCTATAGCTTCGATACATGCTTTTGTTGTTATTGAAGTTAATGAGAGCCCCGCTGCCGTCCGGAACGAATAGATACCCTTCGTCATCCGCACCGGCAGCGCCGAAGAAAGGCAGCAGGCTAATGCCGACGAGCTTGAACTTGCCGGACTGCTTAATTCCCTCCGACAGGATGGTTGCCGACATCGAATCATCGTTTAAGGTATACCGAACAGGAACGGTGAAGCCGGCCTTCGGAAATTCATATACAACCTCGATGCCGCCTTCTACCTTGGTCCATACCGGCGCCGCTTCCTTCACGCTGCCCGTGAAGCTGTTCAGCTGGAACGGCTTATTCTGATCATCTACATAATCGAGCAGCAGCTGCGACGACAGATCCATCTTCTTAGCGCCTTTGGCTGTCTGATCCGATTCCCTGTCCTGCGGATTGCTGGCCCATGATGCCCCCGATGCGTTATCGGTAACGATAATTTCCGCCGTAACCGGATTATAATCAAGCGTCAAATTGCCCTTCGCCGCTGCTCGGACGAATCCGCCGCCGGTCTGTAACGCTGGTGTAACTTCATCTGCCAATATGGTTGGCGCAAAGCCTCCGGCAGCTGACATTACAAGCAGCATCGCCGCCATAACGACTGTCATGATTCGTATTTTCATGCTGCCTCCCCTTCCCGTTCCGCCCGCTGCCTCATAAGCGGAACAGCCATTCGTTATAAATCGTATAGATGAACACGTACACCTGCTGGAACAGCGTGTAGAACAGCATGACCAGGAAGACGGCGATCCCCATCGCGGCGAACGTAAGCGCGATCGACTGCAATGTCTTCACGGCTCCGTAATCATGGATAATGAGCAGGCCGATGAACATTAGAATCGCGCTCCAGATCATCGCCACCGTCGTCACATAGCCGAGAAACATCCCCTCTTCTTGCACGAGCGCCTTGCTGAGCAGCGTTGAGAGAATGATGGCCGCCACATAAGGGATCATGGCGTAGGCGCTGACGATGCCGATCTGCCTCGCCTTGCCCTCGCCGTCCATCCACGTCGCTACCGCCCAATTGCCGGCGACCCACAGTCCGTATAAAGCGATTGTTCTAGCCGCCATGATCCACACATTAAGCGCGCTTAGATCAACTCTGTTGAACGTATAACCGGTGCTTTGCCTTTGATAGATGGTCGCCAGGAAAAACACGGCAACGATAACAGCCGAGGCGATAAGTGAGCCTTTTCCTTCCTCCTTGACCGCATAGAAGCTGTCGAAAGGATGGAGCAAGCAGCGAAGCGGATTCAGCTTCTTGCCGCCGGAAGCGGTAAGCATGCTCATTGGATGACCCCCTTTCGTTTCTTGCTTCTCGCCGCCTTGACTCCCTTATAGCCGTAGTAGGCTGCGAACAGGGAGATGAATAGCGTCATAATGATCGGAAGATTGTCGCGCACCGTCTGCATTCGGATTTGCCCGAACGTATCGGAGTAGCCCGAGCGGTCCGTGCCTTGCTTGTAGTAGGAAAGCGCCTCATCGTACTTGCCTTCCTTCTCAAGCGCCTTCGCGATGCCGATATAAGCGATGCTGTTATTGGCGTTGCGCTTGGCTACCTCCCGCCAGACGTCTGCTGCTTCCTCGTATAGACCTTGGTTGTAAATGACCGTTGCCTTGCGAACGAGACTGCCGTACTCGGTCATCGCGAACCTTGTAATGTTGCGTTTCGCCGCGTCCAGAACGAGCACTTCGCCTCTCCAGTAGGACACGGCCGAAGGCTGAAGGAAGGTTCCCTTCTGATTGCCGAGCGAGCCGAATACCGCGACCGGGTTACCTTCCGAATCGTATTCGAAGATGCGTCCCCTCGTCCGGTCAAGGCCCGCGATAAAGCCGTCCGTGTCAGTGGCCAGGTCGAGGAAAGACGTATCCTGCTTCACGCCCTGCTTGAACGAGTATTCCTTATCGCCGAAATCCGAGCCGCCTTGCGCGCTGGCCAGTACGTTATTGCCGAGCGGATTCAGCTTCTTGATCTCTTCTCTCGAGTTTTTGGATATGATCGTCGTCGTGTAGACGAAGTTGTCGATCCCAATATCCAGATTGGAATATTCGATCGGAAGCAGCTTCATCATGGCCGACCTCTGCTCCTTGGACAGGATGTTCTTCCAGAACGTCTCCAGCACGACGGCCGGCGTCACTTCAACCTTATTGCTGCCGTAATAGCCGGTGAATCGGCCATTGCTGTCGAACTGCATCAAGCCGTAGAATTGCCCCTCGGATAGGACGTAAATCCGTCCCGCATTATCGGCGGCCACCTTCGTCGGCTTGAATTGGAAGCCTTCGGGAATGAGCGGATCGTTAGGCTTCTCGATCACGAGATCCACCTTGCCGTCCGCTCCCGCGCGGATAATGCGGCCGCCGTCTTTGTCCGCGATGTACATGACGCCTTCGCTGGATACGAACAGCCCGGTTGGCGCCGACAACGTCAGCTCTTTGCCGTCCCAGTCGAGCTTGTCGATCACCTCGATCAGCTCGAACTTATCGTTTAGCTTCACGATTCGTTTGTTGCCCGTGTCCGCAACATAGATCGCATTGCGACTATCGACGAACAGGTCCTGCGGCTCATTGAACGAGCCTGCCCCTACCTCAATGCCCGAATAGGTGCGTTCCGGCAAGTAGCTGGCCGGCGCCGCCTTCGACTTGTCCCATTCGTTGTACACGTATGACGGATAAGGCGCTTCGGCATGAACCGCCGTCGCCTGCGCCGCGGCGAGCAAGGGAATAAGCAACGCGGCAGCCAGCACCGTTTTTATTTTCATGGCGTAAGCTCGCCCCTTCCTTATTTGATCCCCGCGAAGGTCATCGTCTCGACAACCTTCCGTTGCAGCAGGATGAATACGATAATCGGCGGAATCATGAGAATGACTGCGGCGGCCGCACCGGCACCCATCCTTGCGATCGGGTCTCCGGCCATAATTTGCTCGAGCGCCATGCGGAACACCTTAAGCGATTCCCCGTAGATGAGCTCCTTCGGCGCATAATTCCACAGATTGATGAATTGAAAGATAACGACCGTCATAATCGCCGGCGTCGAGTTCGGCCAGATGATCGTGAAGAACGTTCGGAACTCGCTTGCCCCGTCGATCCGCGCAGCCTCCAGGATTGCGTCGGGCAGCTGCTCGATGAATTGCTTCATGAGGAATAACCCCAGCGATGCCCCGATCCATGGCAGGATGAGCGCAGCGTACGTATTCACGATGTTAAGCTGCGACATCAGCACGAATTGCGGGATGAACGTCACCTGCGGCACGAACATAAGCGCCATGACGATAATCGAGAACAATACATTTCGGCCCGGAAACTTATGTTTGGCCAACGGATAAGCGGCCATTGCCGCAAACAGCACATGAAGCGCCGTTCCGACGACCGATATGATCGCCGTGTTGAAAATATAGCGCGACAGCGGCACCCACATATTCGAAGCCAGCTGGAACAAGTCCGTAAAGTTGTCGAGCGTCGGCCTCATGACGACGAGTCGCGGCGGAAACTGCAGCAGTTCGTCGATCGGTTTAAGCGACGTAATGATTGCGAACAAGAACGGAAAAGCGGAAAATAAACCGAGAACCGCCACGAATCCGAATATCGCGATGTTGCCGGCAAGCGAGCGTCTTGCTTTCATGCCGGATTTTCTTCTGTGTATCTTGAACATGCAAGTCCTCCCGCGATCAGATTCCGACCTTATTCAATAGTTTCGTAACGAGCCGGTTCGTGAACACCATCAAGAAGAACAGCACGACCGCCATCGCGGACGCATACCCCATCTCGTAACGGATGCTGCCATAGTCCATAATGTGGGTCACCATCGTCTCGCCCGCATACTCCGTACTCGGAAAGCCGGCCAATTGAATCGATACGTCTGCGACGCTGAACGAAATGACGATTTGCATGACTGCCCCGAATATGAGCTGGGGAATCATCGACGGAAGCGTGATATACCACAGCTCTTGGAACCGATTTTTAATGCCGTCCATGACGCCCGCTTCGTACAAGCTGCGATCGACCGTCTGCAACCCCGCCACGAAAGCGAGGAAACTGATGCCAAGACTCATCCATAGCTGAACGACGATCAGGATGAGCAAAATATGCTCTTTATCGAGCAGCCATGCGACGGGATCGCTTATGACGCCGAGCCCCATTAACAGACCATTCAAGTAGCCATAAGCGTCCGGGCTGAAAATCAGCTTCCACATCGGGAATACCGACACCCCGATAATGGTCGGGATATAGAACACGGTCGTCGCGATCGAACGCAGCGTCTTGGACAAATCGTTGATCATCCAGGCGACCAGGAAGCTGAGCAGGTAGCTGACCGGTCCGGTGACGAAAGCGAAGAACAGCGTGTTCTTCACCGCGATGATGAAGATGTCGTCGTCGAGAAACAGCCGGACGTAGTTGTACCAGCCGACGAAGCGCGGCGGCTCGATCATGTTGTAGTAAGTAAAGCCGAGCACGATCGACAGAACGACCGGCAAGATGGTGAAGAGCAGAAAAAATATCATGTACGGCGTCATCAATAAGTAACTTTCCTTATGCCTGCCGATCGTCTGCAAGATTGAAGGTTTCATTGCTCCACCCCGAATTCATACCTTTTTCGTTTTATTTCCTCGTTGATATCCTTGTTCCAATAGAACAGGCTTTCTCTTGCATTACCCTTCTGGAACACAACCTCGCGGAAAGCATTGTCGATATTGCGCGAGGTATAGTAACCCCCTGGAAGCTCGGGAATTTCTTCCACCTGCTTCCATTGCTCCGTTAGACTCGCCTGCTCAGAGCGGCTCCAGTTCGTACCGGGAAAAGCAAGCTGATTCGCCGGCAATCTCCGGCCGAGGATGCCCATTTCATTCTCCAGTTCGTTAGCGAACTCGGTCTGGATCTCGGGCTGGTTGAACCATTTCAGGAATGTCCATGCCGCATCCTTGTCCGCCGCATCCTTCAGAATAATAGCGGCAGTTCCGGTCGCCCCCGTCGAACGGTCTATGGAGCCGTCCTCGCGCTTCGTCCCCGGTATGGGAACCATCTCCCAAGTGCCGGCAATCTCAGGCGCTGCCGCCGCAAGTCTCGTATACAGCTTGTAGGTTGAGATCACGATCGGCATCTCCCCCGTCCGGAAGCKGTTGAAGTCATCTTTGTAGAGCGGATAATCGTATAAATTATAGAAGTCCGTCCATTGCTTGAAGGCGGCAAACGCCTGCGGCTCATTGAACCGCGTGCCGTCCTGCGCTTCGTTATAAATGCCGCTCCCGCCTTGCATCAGCAGCGTCGGGAACAGATTAAGCGAGCCTATGCCTTTGGTCAGAAGCTGGAAAGCATCCAAATTTTCATAAGGCAGGCCGATTTGCATATTGTTGTTTTGCAGAACCGGTGCGATCTTCAACAGCTCTTCCCAGGTCTGCGGCATCGCTATTCCCAGCTCCTCCAAAACGTCCTTTCGGTAGAACAGCATGAAAAACTCCTGATCATCCGGAATAGCGAAGTTTCTGCCCTCATATTGATAAGGCAAGAAAGCGGTGTCCGTATATTCCTTCTGAATGGCGCTGAATCCGTTCATCCCGTCGAGCGGCGTCAATGCCCCGCGTACGGCCAGATTCATCGCATCGCCGCGGCTTGTAAACAAGTTAATATCAGGGCCTTCGCCCGCCATAACGGCTGTTACAAGCGATGTTCCGACGAGGTTCAGATTAACGCTGATTCCGGTTTCCGGTATGAACGATTCGTCGATCAGCCGCTTCAGTACGTAAGCCTGGTCGCGGCCGAGTCCCGTCCACACTTGGATCGATCGGCCGCTGTCTCCGTCTCCTTGCATAGAGTCGTAATTTTGCAGGAAGGAGCCGACAAAGGCACGAATCTCATGGATGCCTTGCGCGACAAGGCCCGCTTCCGCTTTCGGCTTCTGCCGATCCTCCGAGGCAACGTATACGTAATCCATCTCAAGCGGCTGCTTCTTCACCGTAAGCATCCAATCAGCCAGCGCCGTAATGTTCGTTTTGTACGTTTCGAGCCGCTTCGGAATTTGATCGGGACGATCGATGAAGCTGTCCAGCTGCAATGCGAGCAGCCGCAGCGTTCGCGAGCCCGCGTTCTTCTGTCCCGACATCTGGTCAAGCCGGTCTGCTTCCCCCGTCATTCGTGTAGAAAGCGCTCCGAACTGCTCTAGCAATCCTGGAATACTCTTATCGATTTCGTAATCGCGGTACGCATCCGGATTCGTGCCTGTAATCATGACGATTTTGCGATACATTTGATTCAGATCGTAGATGATTTGCTGCACTTCGCCGATTGACGGAGCGACCTCTCCAAGCGTCACCTCGAGCTTCAGCTCATGCTCGCCTTTTTTCAAATAAAACAAATACGGATCGCCCGTCTCGTCACCCAGCTCCTTTACCTTCCACTTCAAGTCATAAGAGAATGGAACGGCGTTCAATTGCCGGAAAGGCACGCTTCCGTCGAGCATCACCTTGCGTGAAACGAAGCTGCCCTTTACTTTGTTCTGATGATAACGGAAGCCGATTTTGTACCAGCCATCCTCCGGCGCTTCGAACTTCCAGCTAATCCATTGGCCGGGCAGATCCCAATTGCTCCCGCCGATTGTATTGATCCGAAGCTCCGAAGGATGGTAAGGCGTCGTCAGAGGCGAGGTGCGGTCCGTCGTCGGATATAGTCCCGATGCCGACTTCGCGTATGCATGCTCCGCTTGAATCGTAATGAAGGCGTCCTCGCCTGCCTTGCCTGCCGTCCCAGCTCCTGCTCCTGCCGCAGAAGCCTGTTCCGCTTTGTAATCGGCATACGAAGGCAGCTCGGCAGCTATCTTCAACTGCACATAATCAACTGCTGCCGACTCCCTCACGTTCTCTAGACGTATCGTATGCTTGCCTTTCGAGAGCGCAAGCTTGAGCGGACCATCACTTGCTTCGCCCGGCTGCGCAACCGTCGTATGAAGCCAAACTCCGCCCTCCAGCTGCTTCGGACGAATCTCGTTGCCGCCGCTTTTCTTGAGAGGTCCAGGTTCGTCGTAGAACAATCGGTTCAGCTCGAGAGGCGTGTAAGCTTCGGATGTGGCTTTGCCGTCAACAATGAGTTGAAACTCGATCGGTTGACCATTGCCCTCAAGCGGGTAATAACCGACCGCCAATTCGTAGTCCGCTTCATCCGCTATGTCAACCGTCCACTCCAGCGTCTGTCCCTCTTTCCACTCGGCAACTTCGTTCCGTCCATTCCACTCGGAGAGGAGAGACGCGTTCGCGGACAGTCCGTCCATCCCGCTGGCTTGCAGCATGATGCCGTCCGCGGGACGCGGGGCATCCGCTAGCTTGTATGAAGCAGCAGACACTGCCGCTTCCTCTTTGTAAGACGCTGCCGCCGTCATTACCAACGTGACGATCAAGAGCGTGCACATCACCGTATAAAACATCCATGATTTCTTCATGAGAAGCCCCCGAATTCGTTTTTTCCTAACTTCGCCCGCTTGCTTTCGCGTGTCGATAGTCTACTGAATTGCTGCTGCATGAACACTATATCAAAATGTTTTCCGCGCGAATTTCACTATTCTTAGGTTTCGACTTTCAATGTTTTTGGGTCATCCGCAGACTTAGCGCAAACGGCGGTCGCCAACGTTTATCATTGGCTGTCACTGACTTTTGAATGGAATCCATCCATCCAAACCCGCCTAAGTGCAGAAAGGATGGATAGATTTTCTGACAAACGCAAAAAAAGCCCTGCCGCTCCAAAAACCGGACGCTTAACACCGGTAATGAAAGGCAAGGCTTTTTTGAGGGATTGACAACATTATCCTCTTGATACAAAATAATCTGAACTCAACTCATAGGAAGGTGCGTACTCAAAAATGTTTATTTTGCAATTATTGCGCATAATCGGTTATTTGGGAGCATTTCTATTCGGCGCTGCGTCCATCGGGTTATTGGACGACAACAACATTGCGGCTCTCGTTGTCGGCTTGCTTATCACGCTCGTATTCGCAGCGGTTATTTTTGTAACATCCAAAAAAATCAAAGGCATGAAAAAAGCGAGACTGGCAGAAATCGAGCGCAAAAAACCGAAGCCGTTCTGGCTTATCGTCATTATGAAGGATGAGAATGACGACATCGACGATGATCTGCTGGATTCGTTTTACGAATACGACAATGTCCGCGATTATTTCATGCTCACAATCGATGAGGCGCGAGAAGACGTATGGAGCTTTAACGTTGCTGCCTACCCCACTTACATTCTTGCAAATATCGACCCGACAGACCCGATCGGCGAGAATACCGCCGACATGCTGAACGCTCCGCTAATCAAAACAACCGATCCTTCGGCCATTCTCCGTTTCCTTGAACAAGAACGTAGGAGACATGATGAATGGCTCCGATTAAACCCGTAATTGTCTCTTGCTATTTCCCTTTGGAATGCCGCTCGCGGTATTCCTTCGGGCTCATTCCGTGAAACTTTTTGAACGACGTGCTGAAGTAGCTCGAACTCGATATACCGACAAGCATCGCGATATCAGTTAACTTCAAATCGCTGTCCAACAGCAGCGCTCCCGCCTTTTTCATACGCAGGCACGTCAAATATTCGCTGAAGTTAACGCCAACATGCTGCTTGAACAGGCCTGACAAATACGTTTCGTTCATATGGAACATGCCCGACAGCATTGTCAGCGTCAGCTCGTAGGCGAAGTTGTCGTCCACATACTTCCGAACGGATTCCACAACCGCCTGGCCGCCGCTGCTCCTCGACTTCATCGCTTCTTCCATGACAAGGCGCGCCAATTCCTCCAGCCTTCCCATAATGTCCTCGCGCGAATGAAAGTCGCCGATCGTCGTTTGGCAATCCCATAGTCTCTTCTGCAGCGCTGTTTCTCCAACCTCGACCTTCTTGGCAATGGAATGAAACAAGAGCAATATGCGGGACGCCATGAACGTGAACGAAAACATCGGCAGGTCGGCATGCCTCGGTATAATCTTCTCCATTAAAGCGGTATAAGTCTTATAGTCCCCGTTCTCTACCGCAACGGCAAGCTGTCTTTCCAGTTCCGGTGAAAAAGATGCGATCAACTGCCGAATTTGGCGCTCTCCCGCTGTATTCGTCCCGTGGATCGTGCTTTGGCTCCAGGAGAGCATGCTCGAGGAATAGCCGTTTTTGTATTCGCCAAAGCCGCGTACCGCTTCCCCGATGCCGATCACGCAATCCAGCCTTAAGTAATGCTTCAGGTGATGTCGCAGCTGCTTCATGAATCGTTCGGCCAATTCTCCCGCAGCGCCAGCTTCCGCTGCCAGCACGAGAAAATGAATCATCGTCGGACGGCTTGCGTCATAAAACGGATAGATCTCGTCGTATGCGCTTGCCGTCTCTCTGCATAGCATCTGGTAAGCGAGGTGCATCAGATCGGGATGCTCGCGATCCTCTCCCCATCTGCCTTCAGGCACTCTCATCTCCGCCGTGACGAACCGAACATAGCGACGCTCGTCGGCCAGCGAAGACATATGAAGCTGCTCCAGTCTTTCTCTAATCATCGACTGACCGAGGAACTGCTCCTTTACGAGCCTGAGCAGCAGCTGCTCCTGCAGCTCTTGGAGCTGCTGTTCGCGCTGCATTCGGTCGGCATAACGCAGCCTCTCGCCCGCTCGCTCCGTCTCGATCTCCGCTGCGAGCTTCGCTAGCAGCTCAGAGAGCTCCCTGCGCCCGACCGGCTTGAGTAAATAATCTTTGACTCCAGCTTGGATGGCTGCCTGCATATAGACGTAATCGGAATAACCCGACAATACGACGATTTTGAGCGACGGGTACAACCGCTTGCACGCATCGATAAGCGCAATACCGTCCATCTGCGGCATGCGAATATCGGTTAGAAGCACATCCGGCAGCGGCCTGTTCATCAGTAGCGCAAGCGCCTCTTCACCGTTGGAAGCTTCTGCATCAATTCGAAAACCTGCCGCCTGCCAATCAATCTTAGCTTTAATACTGCCTCGCACGCCAGCCTCATCGTCAACGATCATAATACGGTTCACGTCTGAATCACCCTCTTACCGCCGGCAGGCTGAGCCGAATGTCGGTTCCCTTGCCGCGTTCCGATTGTATCGTTGCCTCTAGCTGCTCTCCGTAATAGAGACGGCAGCGAGACAACACGTTGCGGAGACCGATACTGTCCCCTCCGCTGTTCAATATATCAACGCCATCCGTCTGGTGAAGCTCCGCCATCAGATGCCGGATCAGCTCGGCTTCCATTCCGATCCCGTTATCCGATACACGCAGCACAAGCCGCGATTCCTCCATTTTGACCGAAATCGCAATTCTCGCAACGCCGCCCTTCTCCAAGCTGTACTTAACGGCATTCTCTACAATTGGCTGCAAAATAAATTTGGCAATCATAAGCTGACCCGAAACGAGATCCTCTTCGATCTCGACCTGAAGACGCTCCTCGTACCTTAGCTGTAAAATAAACAAATAATCGCGAATGTAACTCATTTCCTCTTTAACCTTTACCAAATCGCTGTTTAAATTCAACGAATAACGCATCATCTGGCCAAGAGCCTCGGTTGCATCCATGACGACGTCATTGCGTTTCATAGCCGCCAGCCCTCCGATGATTTCTAGCGTATTATTAAAGAAATGCGGATTGATTTGCAGCAGCAGCGCCTTATACTCTGCGTTTTTGCGGCGCAGATTCGTCTCGAACTCCGTCTCGATCAAATAACGAAGCCGGTTCGTCATGCTTTCGAATATGCGCGTTACATAGCCGACCTCGCTGTGGCCGGTCCGGACAGACGGCATCATCGTCAGCGCTTGCGCAAACTCGCCGCGCTCTACATGCTTCATGGCTCTAGCCATTCTTGTCAAAGGCCTTGTAATACCCGATGACAGCCAATAGGCGACCAATATGATGAGCAGCAGCAGAATAAGGCTGACGAGCAGCATCGTTCGGCGGATTTGCTCGATTTTTACGAATAGCTCGCTCTCGGGAACCTCGCCAATGACGTACCAATTTTGCGCTTCGAAATAACGATAGAACAGCAAATGTGTTTCTCCGCTGCTCGTAATCGAGAAAAATCCATTATCTTTGCTTTGTGCGGGCGACAGAACGCGTTGAATACGCGCGAGTCCTTCCTTTAGGATGGATTCCCGGTCTGATGGGAGTTGTTGATCTAAGATGACGCTTCCGTCAGCGGCCAGCAAATAGGCGCGTCCCGACTTTCCGAATTGGATTTTATCAATCGCGTCCCTCAGTACGGAGGTCGGATAATTGACTTTGACAAAGCCTGATTTCGTGAACGATTGCAATTGGACGAGCGGAAGCAAATAACTGTTCACCAGCCGTGACGTCATGATCACATCCGCCTGATCGGGATCGGAGTGGGCCTTTGTCCAGCGTACATCCGATTCCCCGAACCGCTTGTACCACTCCTGCTCCAAGTAAGTCCGGTCCTGTGCCCATATTCCGCCGCCATAATCGGAGAAAACGCCAATCGAGATGCCGCTGGAATTGTTGATGGAATAAGAAGCTACGAATTCGACGAGCTTTTGCTTCGCGATCATCCTCTCTTCAATTGTGCTATCCTGACTCATCTGCGCCGTTATCCACTCCTGCGTCACGCGGTTGCTCATGACCTGATTGCCGATTTCCTCGATCTGCGTCATCGACGTATGGACATGCGAGCTGAACTGCTCAATGGTTTGCCCCGTTGATGTTTCAATCGAAGCACGGATGAGTTTTGCCGACTCTTCGGTGAGCAGGAAGACAAGTAGGGTGAACGGCACGATCAGCAGCAGCGAGAACGCCGCCATAAGTCGTGATCGCAATGAGAAAAACATAAGCAGCGCCCCACCTTTCGAATTGAATCTGAGTTATTGCATTAGAGACTCGGAGTCTGTATACGCTTTGTCGATCATATCGATCGCGTCTTGAACGGCCTCATCCAAATCCCGTTTCTCCAGCGTCACTTCCTCGAACATGTTTTTGACGGCCTCCGACACTTGCGGGAACACCGGCGTTATCGGCCGCGGACGGCCATATTTCTGATTCTGGGTTACGAAAATATTTTTCGGATATTCGTTCAGCTCGCTGAACTCCTTGGCGACCGAGTATCTCGCTGGTATGTCATGCGTTATGCCACTGTAAATTTTAAGCCCTTCGTAGCTGGTCATCCAGTTAATGAACAGCCATGCCTCATCGGGATACTTCGTTTTGGAGGATATGCCAAGCGCCCAGCTTCCGTTCGCTACCGCTTGCCGCGTGCCTTTCGGAAGCGGCGCAACGTCGAAGTCTTCGCCCAGCTTGAAGTCGGGATACTTCTCGGCCATATAGGTAAGCGACCATGTGCCGTCAATCGTAATGCCGAGCTTGTGGTTAGGGAATGCATCGACAGGATATTCGAAAGCGGCCACCTTGGAAACCGTGAACAGGTCGCGGTAGAAGGCAATCGCTTTCTTCGTTGCCTGCGAATCCAAGTACCCTTTCGAGCTCGTCCCCTCCGGGTTCATAACCTCGCCACCGAATTGCCAAATGATCGGATACTTGAAATAGGCGGTAGCTCCCGCGTTTTGGAAACCTTGCGCAGGGTCGATGCCATAGATGCCCCTAGACGGATCATTAATTCGGATGGCAGCGTCCAGCACCTGCTCCCACGTCCATGCCTCATCCGGATCACGTGAAGGCAGCGGCAAACCCGCTTCTTCGAACATTTTTTTATTATAAAACATCGCAATCGACGACTCCGTCATCGGTGCCAAATAAATATCATCTTTATACTTGTACCCTTCGATCGTCGTTTGCGGAATATCATCCAAATGTCCGTCCTTCTTAAAAGACTCCGTTAACGGCAATAAAGCTCCTGCCTCTGCGTATGACGCCAAATTAGGCGCGTCGATCGCCATCACATCGGGCGGCTTACCCGCCGCGACCGACGTACGAAGCTTCGTATCGTAATCGCTGTACGGGAATGGTGTCATCTGAATGCGAATCGTCGGATGCTGATCCATAAATGCTGCGATGAGCTTCTCGTAAGCCATGTTTTCGGCGCTGTTACCCGAGTTACGCCAAAAAGTAAGCGTCACCATTTCTTGGTAAGGAATCGAATCGTTTGCGTTCTCGGGTCCGATATTCGCTTTCCCGTTATTGTTTGCAGCACAACCTGCAGCAACCAATACCACAACAACGAAGAAGACAACAAATTGCGTTAGCCGCATGCCTCCTTGCATCCCGCTATCCCCTTCCATGAATCTTGGATTCTATTTCTAATCCTTATAGGATAAACGACGTATCCAAAAATATCTTTTTATTTTTTCTGATCTTTCTTTTAAATATTCTCTGATCCAGCAGGCGGCCTTAAATAAACAACGGCAGCCCTGGACAAGATAATCATGTCCCAGACTGCCGTTTTTCTTAATTATAAGCTAGTTCTTTCTCGCTTAGTCCAAGCGCTTTTGCGGTAGAAGTATGAACCTCTTTCAGAAGCTCCGGATTTTTCAACAGCGACTGGCCGTAAGAAGGAATCATTTCCTTAATCTTAGGTTCCCATTCTTTCTTATGCTGCGGGAAACATTTGTTAATGACCTCGAGCATGACATGTACAGCGGTCGAAGCACCTGGCGAAGCGCCAAGCAAAGCAGCAACCGAACCATCACCGGCAGTAATAACCTCGGTACCGAATTGAAGCGTGCCTTTGCCGCCAGCTTCCGTATCCTTAATCACTTGAACACGCTGACCGGCTACGACCAAATCCCAATCCTCGATTCTCGCGTTAGGGATAAACTCGCGCAGCTCTTCCATGCGCTTTTCTTTCGACAACATCACTTGCTCGATCAAGTATTTGGTCAACGACATGTTCTTGGCGCCTGCCGCGAGCATGGTGACGAGATTATCCGGTTTGACGGAAGTCACTAGGTCGAACATTGAACCCGTCTTCAGGAACTTAGGCGAGAAGCCGGCAAACGGTCCGAACAGCAACGACTTTTTGTTGTCGATAAACCGGGTGTCCAAATGCGGGACGGACATTGGAGGAGCTCCTACCTTCGCTTTGCCATAAACCTTCGCATGATGCTGTGCAACAACCTCTGGATTTTTGCACACCATGAATATACCGCTGACTGGGAAACCGCCAATATGTTTTCCTTCAGGGATGCCGGATTTTTGCAGCAAATGCAGGCTGCCTCCACCGCCTCCGATGAAGACGAACTTAGCAGCATGGTTCTCAACGTTGCCCTTGCTGTTGCGAACTTTCAGTTTCCACGAGCCGTCAGAGGCACGCTTCATATTAGAGACGCTATGATTGTATTTAATCTCAACGTTTTTGCTTTTCAAGTGATTGAACAACATGCGCGTCAAAGCGCCAAAATTGACATCCGTACCCGTGTCGATTTTGGTCGCCGCTATAGGTTCATTCGATGAACGATCTTTTATAATAAGCGGGATCCATTCCATCAATTTCTTAGGGTCATCGGAAAACTCCATACCCTTAAACAGAGGATTTTTGGTCATCGCTTCATAACGTTTTTTAAGAAAAGCAACATTCTTCTCACCCAGCACCATACTCATATGAGGCAAAGGCATAATGAAGTCCTGCGGATTGCCGATCAGATTGCTGTTGACGAGATAAGACCAGAACTGCATGGAAAGCTGAAACTGCTCATTAATGTTGATAGCCTTGCTAATATCTACAGAACCGTCCTGCTTCTCAGACGTGTAGTTAAGCTCGCACAGCGCCGCGTGCCCCGTACCTGCATTATTCCATTCGTTGGAACTTTCCTCACCCGCGCTCTCGAGCTTCTCGAACACTTTAATATTCCATTCCGGTACTAGTTCTTTCAGAAGTGTCCCTAAAGTCGCACTCATGATTCCGGCGCCAATTAAGATGACGTCTGTTTTCGTTTCTCCGTTGCTCATTTTTACCATCCTTATATCCTAAAATTTACAGAAAGGATGTAGCGAACCTGCTTAAGCGCAGCACAATAAGCGAGCAAGCCAGGACGCGACCTAGTCACACATCTTTTCTGAATCTACAATTATTAATCTATTATAGTGTATCACTAATAGTCATAGATTTAAATAATCGTACATTTCCATGAACCTTTTTTTCGGCTATTTTGCCTAGCCAATTTAAGGATGCCATCCTTTATTATCCTATGCGGCTCGTGAGCTCAATGTTTCCTTGCTAACGAATCCATAAGCCAACCCGCGATATGGTCAATCTTGTTCTTATTTCCATCCGTATTGTTCAACACAAGGTCGCAATGGGACAATGCGCTGATTTCCTTCTCGAATGAACCGAGACGCTCGTTAACCTCCCTGGCGCTATGACCGCGAGCTTCAAGTCGGCGCGCACATTCATGGCGTTCCGCTTTCACACCTATTAGAAGCACCTTGTCGCTGTATAGCTGTTTGATTCTTTTTGCGCCGGCTTCATCCAAAATAACCGATCTGCGTTCCGAATTCCGGATGATTTCTTCAATTAACTGCGTCGGTGTACCATATAGGTTTTCATGGTACTTAGTCATTTCGATCATTTGACCTTGCTCGTAAAGGTTTTGCATTTCTGCTTCTGTTTTGAAAAAGTAATCGACTCCGTCCACCTCGCCGGCGCGTGGCGAGCGAGATGTCCAGGTTACAATGCGCTGAAGTCCCAGCATGGACTGAATGGTGCTTTTGCCAGAAGCGCTTGGCCCCTGAAGAACTACTAATGATAGATTCATAAGGTTTGAACAACCTTTTCATATGAGATTCCAAAATATCGATACTTAATAATAACCTGTTGTATCTCTTCGTCATGATTAATTGTAATACCATAAATCTTATCCCGATCTGAAGCCGTTCCATTATTGACTTTGTTTAATTGCGATTGTGGATCCGAATTTTCACAACTATAGGCTTATTATTGCTGTTAACAAGTACTTCTTCAATATTAATCTTTGCAAGACGACTCTTATTCCCGACTCCAACTATTAAAATGTGCTATTCCATGGATGATCCAATAGTTTCAGCTACTAATTAGATATGATATCAATTTATATGATTTTTCACACAAGACCAGTTAAACAAGATGTACATTGTCACAACTTATACGATTTATCATACAGAAGTCGTTAATCCATTCACGCGGCCGATGATTTTGTACGATTTTTCGATCAAAAACCTTAATTTGACCTATCCGTAAGGTTGTTTTATACGATATTTCGTACAACTATTGGTTAGTCACAGTTAATCGACAGCTGAGTCTCCCTCCCGATTTAACACGAAGGACCTCAAACATTCCACTGTAAAGTGCAACTGAGGTCCTTTTTCTCTATTTTAAATGTTCTACTGATGCAAAATTATCCAGTTTATATTTTCCACTATTATAAATCAACTTTGTTATCGAGCACTCAGGAATCAGATTGCTTTGTACCTCCACAAAATTAAGGTGCCAAACATTTAGTTCGTTCTCGGAAAATGTATGAACCAAAAAATCAGTAATTAACCCTCCGTGAGTAACCAATACAATGTTACTTCCCGACGGGTATTTTTTGGCCAATTCTAACAATAAGGAAGAGAGGCGCTCACCTGACTGCTTCGCAGAATCACCTACGGGTGGTACATAGCCGGGATTACGTGTACATCGCTCCCACATCTCGACAAATTCATCAAATGTTTGTTCAGGTAAATCCCCCCAGTTAGCACGCTCCCGCAGTCGTTTGTCCTCTGAAATAGATGAATTCGTTTGTGCTGCAATATAAGCTGCGGTTTCTTTTGCCCTTCTCAGAGGACTCGTAACTATAGTTGTTATCGGTAAGTTACAAAAACGACGAGCAGTCGATTGTGCTTGCAATATGCCTTTGGGAGTAATTGAGACATCTCCAATCGCTTTTTCTTTTATTGCATGCCTTACAAGATAGAAAGTCACACTCATTTACAAGCCATCCCACTTCGCCCACATTTCTTGCGGGTTTAGCTCATAAATTTGGTTCTCCCTATACATGAATTGATGCATAATAAATTCTCTTCTTATCGTTGCAAAATMACTATGGAATGTTTTTATAAATTCGTTGATTTCTTTCTCGCTATACGGTCGTCCCATTTCCAATTTAGAAACCATTAGTTCCAATACAATAAGCTTCTTCTTAAGTTGAACAGGAATATTATTCAATTTCCCTTCGTTTGTAAAAAAGTTTTTTATGACGGATTCTTTTATTCGTTTATGTTCGTCTTCCATACTTGTCAAACCTCCTTTGTCATTTCGGTAAATCAGGTTTTCCGTAGCACTAGCGCTATTCTTGATGAAATAATGATTTAATGAAAAATAAATTGTATTTTTATCCCGTCGTTCATTAATTAAGCTAGCTTCGCGCAGTTTCGCAGCATGATGTGTGATTGTCGCTGGCGTTACGCTTAACTTTTCCGCCAAAATTTGTCCATTAAGCTCTCCATCAGCCAGCAGTATTAAAATTTTTATTCTTGTAGGATCTGCAAGAGCTTTATGATAATTAACTACCTTGTCTAACTGCATTAAATTGACCACCTATCCAAAAAGTTAATTTAACAAACATCTAATTAGACATATATTAAATTAGATTGTATTGAAATAAGAAGGTTTTGTCAACCACAACAGTAAACAAATCTATCAAAATTAGAGGTCAACAAGTCATTAGTACAAGCACACTCTCTCAATGGTTCATAAGATATCCTATATTAATTTAAGGAGTGATCTTATGGCCCTGTCTGTTAAATGCGCATTACTTCAAATTGCCAAGTTATCTACGAAATTGGCAAGCGACGATCCATTCAGAATTAAGTTTGTAGCGATTATCGGCGACACGCAAACGAGCACAAACAAAAGAGTTCTGCAAATGAGAGCACTGTTAAGATCAGCTGGTATCAAATCCCCAAGTCGGGTGCGAATACTTAATGATCTAGGAGAAACGCCAAAGACAATCATCTCTTATAATGCAGTAGACCCTTTATCACAATCAGGCCTGACTACTTCCTTCACTTACCAATTGAATCCTGGACCGTAATGTGATGAATGTAATGCTGAACACAAACATGAAAGGACACCGATAAGGTGTCCTTTCGTTTGAAAGCAGTATGAACTGGCATCCAATAACCTATTTAACTTCTTCCGAAATATGCCAGCAAACGCCAGCGGGATCTATAAGGTTGATCTCGCGTTTCCCCCAAGGATACATTTTGGGTTCATTTGCCTTTACCGGATACTTCTTCGATAAAATAATGGTTTGGATGTGTGACCACCAACCATCTAAATCCTCAACGACCAGTTCTAACATGTAATTCTCTTGGAACTCTTGATTATGGAAGTTTTGCAGAAAAAATTCCTGTTCCCCTATTCGAAAGATACATAATCCGTCGTCGGAGTAGATTTTCTCAAAACCAAGATCTTCAAAAAAATGTTGTACAAGGATATAATCTTTGCCTGATGGAATAAACGGTCGAAGCTTATTTGCTCTCATGAGTTCCCTCCATTTTAGGAATTAATAATTTACGTTAAGACCCTTTTAACTATTTTTTCGCAGCATCCGCGGCAGACTTCAAAGAACCTTGTTCTTTAGCTTCCCTAAAAAAAGCCGATAAGGCGAATCCTTCTTCGTTCCTTGCCTCTGCCTGCATATCGGTGTCAACCATACCTGGATCGACGTATAGCCTTCCAGCTGTATACATAATGTGAACATATTTAATGCAGCTTTCGAGGCACAGTACACGCTCATGCCAGCTGCCGCTTGCTTTGCTGAACCCGAAGAGATGTTTACGATGACTCTTTGAATCGCCCATTGCTCGGTCTGCGTTATTAAAGCTTGGGTTAACAAGATCGGAGCTAATACGTTTGTTTTTACATGTCTTATCGTTTCTTCCGGTGAACAACAATCTATTGAACCTAATGGCGTGACTTGAGCTGCGTTATTGATTAAGGTTATTGACTCTAGCTCGGGATGAACTGCCCGTTCAAGCATCCCTTGAATGAGGTCTGGGATCCCCTCCGTGTTCTGTAAATCGAATTTTACAAAATGCATTTCACAACCGTTTAAGAATTCCTTTATGCCGGATTACAGAAACTCAATACATCATTGCTTGCAGGCTCAGGGGCAGGCCTGCGATAGAATGCTTGCGTGAAGCGGAAGCAATCTACAACAACTGCAAGGGCAACTGCTGATTCTATCCGTTACAAACGTTTCAACTTAACCGCTTTTTTCGCGTACGCAGCATAGGGTTCGATCAGGTCCGGACTTCGGTCAATGGCCCACCTGAGCTTATCGAAAGCACTTAATAGCAGTATATGTCTAGAATCATCAAGGTCCTTTTCACTTATACCGTAGCCGTCTATAAATGCTTTGAATTCCTCATTATTTGGGCCTTCGCTTTGTATATAGCGCTGCATGAGATATGTAATTTCTCCATGCGGTACCGTGCTTACTACAGCGCAGCCCCAATCTATTAATATCACTTGTCCTGCCTGAGTGACAATCGTATTCTTCAATGAGATATCTCCATGGATTAAACCGAAGCGGTACGTTCTTTGCTTCATATGTTCAAACAGTTTACGCACTCTCTGCGATTCCATAGGAGAGATTACTCCCAGTCCAATCAATGGATCGAGTTCCGTCAAACTATTGATATTATACTGCACATACCCTAACCAACTGCCATTCGATCCTGCATGAGGAGGTGATTGAAACTCACCATGGACGGGATCAATCAGATTTTCCCCGTATCCCTTGACCCGAATGGAATGAATACGTTTGGCATATTCGCCAAGCTGTCTCCAAATACTAGATTTGGGAACCGAACTGTCTAGCCCGTTGTCTCCATCTACGAAGGTTTGAATCATATACGCAGCGTCGTCTGTTATACCAATAGACAGCACCTCAGGTCCTGGAATGCCGACCGCAGCAGACTGTTCGATACACCATCGCTCTTTCACATAGCTTGAATATGTTCCTATATCGTTCATGCGGACAACGACTTTACAGCTCAATGTCTCAACTACGCAAACCTGATTTACAATGCCTTTATCAATGATAAGATATGATGTTTTCGCTCGTTCTTTAAGAAAATCGCATGCAATTCGTTCCGCTCGTTGAACGATATAATTAATGGTCATATCTTTCTTCCTCCTTCAAACGTGGTGCAGCTTATGAAAAAGCAGACCACCGTTGTGATCTGCTCTAGCTCAATAGCAATTGATTACAGCTCGTTATTTCTCCCAAAGCTCGACCAGCCGACCGTCAGGGTCTTCAATCCAAATAAACTTTCCAAATTCACTAATCTCTTGTTTCTTTGCGAGAGGTACACCAATATGCTCAAGATGCTTAATAACCTCGTCTAGATTATGTACTTGGAAATTTAACATCACTTGTTGTTCTGTTGGAAAATAACTGTCATTCTCGGTATAGAAAGAAAAGATAGTCTCATTTCCTAATTCGGGTTTTATCACAGTCCCATTCCAATTATCTATTTCAATCTTCAACACTTCACTGTACCATTTTTTTGTGCCTTCAAGATTGTTAGTTCTCCAAAATACTCCTCCGAAACCTTTTATCATTATCTCCAACTCCTGTCTGTCATCAAATTAGATATCCGAATACACTAGATATTCGAGATTTAAATTTAAGTTCCTTTTTCAACTATACCGCTGACGGTCAGCTCAACGGCAGTTGGATTCCACTCCAGCCGCTTACATCGCATTGGCCATATTCATTATCGCCCACAGCAACCACCGTTCCGTCACGTGCCATCCGACATCAGCCCAACGGTACGTCGCCAAGCCGCCGCAACTGCTACAATATCCCGCCAGTCCTTTACATCGCATTGGTTATGCTTATTCCAACCCACTGCCATCACCGTTCCGTCAGACGTAAGACCGATTGTATGAGCATTACCCGTGTTCGTCGCCATATGAACATTACCAGCGTCAACCGCCACAATATCGCGCCAGCCGCTTACTTCACATTGGCCATATTTATTATCGCCTACAGCCATCACCGTTCCGTCCGATTTAAGACCAACGGAATGACGACGACGCGCCGCTATAGTATCTTTAGGCCTACGTTTCACCTTTAACGCCTCTTCAATCGGTGAAGGGTATTCCATGTTTTACCTCCTTGAAAACAAGTTCTATGGCTTTACACATTGATTTCTCTAAATTAGCCAATAGGAGTTCCGTTAGGCAAGGTACTATCTGGTTTCAATAAAACCACATCGCCCTTTTCCGGTATTCCGCCAATAACTAATACTTCTGATTTGAAACCCGCTATGCGTCGAGCCGGAAAGTTGACTATACCTATTATTTGATTCCCTATAAGGTCCTCCGACTTATATCGTTTTGTTATTTGTGCACTTGACGATTTAATTCCGATATCGGGCCCAAAATCAATTTGAAGTTTAATTGCGGGTATTCTTGCTTCCTCAAAAAACTCCGCTTGAGTAATAGTTCCAACACGTATATCGAGTTTCATAAAATCATCAATTGTTGCCATCCGTCATTCCCCTTCTCATCGTATCCTGTTAGCGTAACGGTTTATATCTGTTGTGCATGTATCGATAGCCTAGCCATTGTGGTCTATCTATTAATCGTACAAAGAGCTGTTACAAAGTAAAAGGGAATGGACAGTTTAAACCGAACTATACGGTGTCAACCTTTTTTCAATGCTTTCACCTTAATAAATGCAATGATATCATTCCTAATAAAAACTTAAAAATCCCGCTTCAGCCTAACGGCCAAAGCGAGATTTAATCTTACTCTATATGACCGGAGCCGGCGCTCCAAATTCGGCCCACTGCTCTTTCGTCGGGCCATAGAGATCCGGGACTCGAAGACCTGCCTGACGCATCAAGACCGTCATTTGACCGCGATGATGAATCTCATGCTTGATGAGGACATCCAGCACCAAGCCGTTCGGCCATTKATCGCCGTACATCTCGCTCATAACAAGCAGATTCTCATCCTTCCAGCTGGTCTGTACAGCATCAAGAAGCGCTTGTGAGGTCCGCTTATAGACCGCCGCAATAAATGCTGCCGACGCTGGCACCGGCTCTTCTTCACCTGGGCCTTCGAAAGACAACCCAGCCCGAGTTGGCATTTCGTGCAATGTTTGTACAAGGTGCCAAGCAAGACGTCCAAGCGTTCGATGTTCGCTAGTGATCTGTTGACCAAGAGACAGATCCGTTAACGTCTCCAGCGTCCGCAATGTTGCTGCCGTTTCATTCCGCCAAGTTGCGGCAAAATCCTCAATGTGTTTATACATATCAACATCTCCCTTTTGTTATTTCCCTAATTGGCATGAACTGGTGACATACTTGGAATTAATTCATCCTGGTACATAAAAAGTCCATATTCCGTCATAACAGAGGACGAGCCCAGTTGACGAAGAATAGCCGACAGATTGCCTCGGTGGTACGTACCATGATTCACTACTTGGATAATGAATTCTGAATATCTGGTATTCAAAATTCCAGCGTAAGGATTATCCAAGACAACTTCTTTCTCAATATCCGGATGCTCGTCAATACACGCTCTGAATCTCACGGACAAATCGTCATACATGGCTTCCAGTTCCTCAAGGCTTCTAGCTTCTGCATCCGCTTCGATTTCATAAGAATCTTTCATCGCATCATTCATACTTTTACCCATCAAGATGTCAAGCCAACCGCAATCCACCTTGTAGATATGTGCCATGACCTTCGACACCGACGAAAACACGCTTTGAATTTCCTGATTGTACAGGTGCTGCGGAAGCTCTTTTAATCGATTAAAGATTATTTTATTGGCCCAAACGTGATAGTCGTAAAATCTCAAACAATGATCCTTTATTTCAATCACCTCCGGTTTTCGCTGTTACTTATGTATTCATCATACAACGGTAAACCTGACAACTGTATGTCAGTGTTATTTCACAAAAACAGCCTAGCTTAACTTCTTAGTAAGCAGTATTTCCATAGGTTGCGTATCTAGTACTAAGCATCCTGCATCTTTATAGCCTAATTTTCTATAAAAGTGTTGAGCACCTTCATCCGATTGAGTCGATGTCATTAACAATTTGAAGCCCTTTTGGTTCATTTGCTCTTCCCAGAAAAGGACAACTTGTTTACCTGCACCCTTGCCTCGATAGGGTTCGTCGACCCAGATCAGGTTCATAAAAGGAGTGTTGTCCCAAAAATAACCATACCTCATCCATCCGATATCGTTATCGTCTTCATTCCGCAATATGTATATTTCATTCCCCTTTATTTTTGACCGTATTAAGCTTTCTGAAATGTAAAGGTCACGTTCTCGTATATATGCATAGTCTGACTCAGTTGCTAAGTCTATCTTCATCTTTACTCCTCCTATAAGTCGCATTTGATGCCATTTCCATTCCAAGCATGATTCTATTATAGTATAAAGGAAATCCTGTACCTGTCGAATTTGTAAGAGAAAGGTGTGTAAGCTCTGTTTAACCTTAATCATGTAAGCAGCCCTATTCGTAATACATTATTCGTTACCATTATTCTCGTTTTCTTGATAAGCACCGCATCTGTTCTTTTTTATGGCGATCATTTTCTAATAGGGTCTTATGAGAAAATGAATAATGACGACGTCAAATATATAAATAGCGCTAAGATTTTATTGGATACGCATACGATTACTTATAACAGCGGAGAGAAGCCGTCAACATACATCATGCCGGGAATGCCGGTCGTATTGGCCGTTCTCATGCTTATCTTCGGACAAGGAGATGAAGCGATAATCGCATTCCGAGTCCTGCAAGCAGCCTTGCAGGCTTTATCAGTCTATTTCGTTTTTATAACAGCAAATCAGCTGTTTAATAGTAGAGCAGCTATTATTTCCAGTATTGCAACAGCACTTTATTTACCCGACTATTTTTCTTCCGGCGTCATTTTATCGGAGTCCATATTCCGTACCCTTATCCTATTGCTTATTTGCTTCAGCCTTCTCGCCTTAAGAAGCCAGCAAACGAAGCATTACGTTATCGCGGCCTTTATAGTTGGACTAGCTTGTTATTTCAAACCGCATACGGTGCTTTTCCCAGCTGTTTGGTTCGTTTTATGGCTTGTGCAGAGGCTATCCTGGAAAAAGATAGTGAAGCATACGGCAGTAGTTTCACTAACGATGATCCTACTTCTATCTCCATGGTGGGTTAGGAACTACATCACGTTTGATAAATTCATTCCATTCACTCAGTCCGCAGGCAATCCGATTCTATTAGGTGCACTTATTGACTACGGGGCGCCTTCAAAAGCCTTCATCGACGCTCATCCGGAGTATGAGGGCAACAGTGATCATATCTTTGTTGGCTCAGATGCTGTTTTGGCCGAAACGGCCCAAAAAATGGTCATTTTCGGCTTCAAGAATCAGCCTTTGAAATATTTGAAATGGTATACGATTGATAAAGTTTTTGGATTATATGCTTCCCCCTATTATTGGAAAACGATATTTGGTATAAATATATGGATCACTGGTGTTTATCATGTCGTATTCATGCTGCTTGGAGCAGCCGGTATGCTGATTATGTTTTTGCGAGCCTTCCGACAAAAGAGTATTCCCTATTTATTTATACTGCTTTCATTTGCATATTTTACCGTGATCTATGTTCCTTTCGTCGCCTTCAACCGATATGGTTACCCGAATGTGTTTCTTATCTTACTGGCCGCAGGCTTCTTTATTGATTGGGTTGTTGCAAAATATCAGAATAGGGGAGCGTCAAACAGCCCCCAACTTGTTACCAAGGAGAGGGCAGTTTGACGCTTTGATCAAATATTTATTACCAAGGAGGATTGGACATGCTGCATATCGTTAACGGAGATGTTGTTGGTGATAAGCTGAAGCAGGGAGTTGTTCAGGGAGATGTGCTTGTATGGAGAGAGGTATATCCTGCAGGTCCGATATTTACGAATCCAGTAGGGGCAAATGAACGGGCAATGCGTGCCCGTGTCCTTCAAGAAACGATGGACATTCCGGCCAGCGATTATATAAAGAGCTGTGAGGAACAAGAGCAGAACCTTCGTGAATATATCAAGTACGATGAAGTCGTATTATGGTTTGAACACGATCTGTTTGACCAGAGTATGCTCGCCTATCTACTACACTGGTTCAAAGGACAGAACCTCGACCGCACAAAGCTGAGTCTGCTATGTATTGGAGAGTACCCGGGAATCGAACGGTTTTATGGTCTTGGACAGCTAACCCCGGCACAGCTTCAGACATTATCCGGGAAATGGCGAGCTATTGGTCGGCATGAATTGGAGCTCGGAAGCGAGCTTTGGCAAGCATATGCATCACCTGACCCTCTTCAACTTTCCACATTGTTGACTAATAAGAAAGCAGAGCTGGCCGGATCGGGCCTTCCATATGCTTATGATGCCTTCACAGCGCATCTCAAGCGGTTGCCTTCTAAGCGGAATGGTCTTGGCATTGTGGAACAGACCACGATTCAGGCCGTTCGTAACGGAGTTAGTACTCCGCTAGAATTGTTCCGTCTTGTAACGGATTCCCTTCATGTGCTCGGCATGGGCGATATCGAATACTGGAAAGTAATTCGCGCTTTGATGCAAGGCGAGCATCCTTTGCTCGTTATTGAAGGGGCCGAGAGCGGCATTGATGTAAGGAGAATACCCGACTTTCTAAACCGCCAAGTAACTCTGACTGCGTTGGGCAATGCGGTACTGAGCGGATCAAAGGATCGTATCGCCGTCCAGGGGATCGACGAATGGTTTGGGGGACTGCATCTCCACGGACATGAGATTTCTTGGCGCTTTGATGATTTGGTCGGAGGTTTGGTCCAACAATGAGGCAACCTGTGGAAGCAGCGTGACCATACTTGATAAAGCGGCAGTCATGGAACAGAAAATAAAGTGACAGACTGCCGCTTAACGTAGTAATACTTATAAACTAAACTCTTCTTTAATCCTACTGGCTACCTCTACTGGGGCTAACTTGGTATTGTTGATCTTCATATAGTTCTTTATAGCAATTTCTCCATCAAATGAATTTAACCTATGGTTTTCTGTTGCCATTCTCATTCTTTGTTCGGATTGTTCGACATTCCTTTTGGATGGCTTATGTTCCAGTCTATGAGGGGTTTTGTTTCGTTCAATTCTTTCAAAGCTAAACTCCCGTAAATTATTGTTCACGACGCACATAGAAACAGCCAACATTCGAATAAATCAAATCTTGTAAAAAACCGTTTTGCCGTTTAGGAAAGGATTGCAAAAATGTTCAATCAAACCCGGCATTTTATCGCGTATCCACGTATGTTGATCCTTATTACTTACCAGAAAAGCGTAATATGCAGCTATCGCCAAAAACATAAAGCCCTCTAGTTGCTCGATATCTATTTTTCCGGGAATGAGGTTTGTATAGCTGGCAAGTAAAGTATCTCGCAACTCTTTCTTCGTCAATAGTGCACCCATAGCGACATCCATTGCGTAATATCCAAACCCCGATAAACCAAAGTCAATGAATGAAATGCCCTTTGCAGAGAGGATTAAGTTACTATAGTTAATGTCGGCATGGATGAATCCCCAAGTCTCATTCTTGTTGCTCATCACTTTCAACCTTTCGTTAATCAACGAAAACGTATTTTCAACAATATGAAAATGTTTAGTAGAGATAATACCGATTTCCTCGCCTGATCGCAATTTGCTTAGCATCGTTTCTGTCCACTCTAGCCCATATTCGGGTCTTGTAAAACTTGAAGCGAGTTGATAACTCTGTGAAAATCGATGCAATAATGCAATTTCTTTCCCAAGGGTATTAACCCTCTCTTCACTTTCCAAATCGTTCTTGGACATGGTTTCCCCATCAATCCATTCTAAGATTGAACAGTGCACTTCTTCATTTTCAATCCAAACGGTTGTAACCAGCTTGCCATGCACATTTGGAACAGGAATTTGAACGGGTAATTGGGAATGAGACGACCACGCCAATAGAATCTCTAATTCCGATTGAATAGCCTCGTTTGTGTTCTGTAGACCCTGCATGTTTGTGGTAATCGGCTTATGAATACGCAACAAATACGTTTTCGCTGAACCGATATTGCGTACCTTGTAAGTGATGTTTTCATTATGCCGAATCCATTCTACGATCGGGTCAACAAAATAATAATGCTTTAAAACTTCCTTGTACCATTTCGTATAATCCATATACGATCCCMTAAACAGATTTAATAGTCAATCAAAGTGACAATACAGTTATTAACTCGTCATTAATGATTTCCCCGCTATCTCGAAAGCCGAAGCTTTCATAAAGCTTGCCGGCAGTCACGTTATCCGCCTTATGAGAAATCCAGCAATACCGTGCCGGCCCTGCCGGAAAGGTACGGATAAATTCCAATATTTTGTGCATCGCTTCCCGACCGTAGCCCCTCTTCTGGTGCTGCTTGTCAATCATCAGTCGCAGGATGCAATAGCTGTCGTCTCCGATTGACGGAAGCTCATATCCGGTAATTCTATAAGTTATCATAACAAAACCGACCGGCTGTTCATCCTCGTAAATGGCAAATGGAAAAGGATGTCCCCCATTGGTTGCTAGGACGTAACACGAAGCCGCGCTCGACAAATTGGACGCAACGAAGCGCCGTTGATCTTCCGTTACTTCAAGGTTAAATATGGCACGTCGGTTATCCAACGTGATTTTTCTAAGCGATATCATGCAGGTCTTCTCCCTTCAATTTCTTAGTAAAATGCTAGTTAACATGCTAGTTAACCGCGGCCGCTTTAATACCATACAATTTATGCTAAAAAAGTAATAGACTTCTGTTGAATTTTTTTATAGACTATTATGTATCCATGGCTTTTTTAGGGAGTCAATTAATCGATACGAATAGCCCGTCAACTCCATTACTGTGAGCTGATGGGCTTTTTTCAACCCTCAATTCCACGACTTTTGTCGGGTTCCGCCACCGGCTGCAGGCCGTTCCGATTCGCGGCGTTCTCCGGTACAATATAGGCAAATTAGTTTGAAGGAGCGATCAGCATTGAATTACGAACAGAAAGTGTACGACGAAATCACAGCATGGGAGCAGAAGTTATTCAAAGCGCCGGGATGGTTGGAGAGAACATCGAAGACGATCGGTAAGCGAATTAACGACTTGATTCCACCTAAGGTGCACGATGTCATTACGACAACCATCAAGTCGATCGTCCGTACAGCGCTGTTCGGAGCGGAATATACGCCTCAAAGGCCGGTGCAGCAGACTCTCCATCTTGAACTCGCCGATCAAGAGGCGAAGCGTTTGCTTTCCCTATACCAAAAAATCGCGACTGCCGAAGGCGCCGGTACAGGGGCAGGCGGCATTATGCTTAATATCGTGGACTTCCCTGCGTTAATCGCAATCAAGATGAAATTTCTGTTTGAACTGGCTCATGTCTACGGATTTGATACGAAACATTTTCCCGAGCGGGTGTTCATTCTTAAAGTGTTCCAACTGGCGTTCTCCGGACCCGATCAACGTGCCATGCTATTAGATTCGATTAAGCATTGGGATAAGGAGAAGGAGCTGTGGTTCTCGGATAACGAGTACTCCAAGCATATGGACTGGGAGACGTTCCAAAAGGAATACCGCGACGCTATCGATTTTCGAAAAATGCTGCAGATGGTGCCGGGGATCGGAGCTGTAGCAGGCGCATGGGCGAATTACACCATTCTCGAGGAGCTTGGCGAATCGGCAATGAACGCTTACCGCTTGCGAAGATTATTGGAAGACCCGAGCTAAGAAATGTTCCTGCGGGAGTTGTGGATGGTTGGTAGCATAGGCAAAAAAAACGCCAAGTGACATACTCATAATAATGACTTTGTTTCTTCAATCAAGTCATGCAGCTCGCTGAAGGACTTCTCCAATTGTGCGTGATCCTCTGCAACCAAACTGACTATATCATTTACTCTTTTGGCGTACTGCCTTGGTGCGACTCGGAAGGAATCCGCAATGGCAACCGCTCCTTTTTCGTTCATCAAGTAACATTCGTTCACTGCGAACAAAACTTGATTCAAACAGGATACTGACCGAAATACACATCCAGCGATGTAGGCTAGATCTGTTTTATAGATGCCTTTTCTGCCTGTATCATGCGCAAATGATGCTTCCCACAAAAACTTCTGAATCGTTGCGTTTTTCAATTCAGCTGGATAGGGAACCGTCTTAGTTTTCATTTCTCCAATTATGCCAGATGGATCCCATAACACTTTACATAATGCGACCTCGGCGAAATAAATCGAATTCATAAATCCGTGCGGATGCCCCGGCTGATAGTCGGCGGTAATGTCGCCTGAGAGACATTGCTTCATGACGGCACGCACTTTATTCAGATCGCGATATATAATATCGACCGGATATTGATTAACAACCAGCCAACCGCCACCATTAATCCATGGCCCCCATCCGCCGATTTCGGTAACTAAATGCGGCCTGCCGGCGTCATCCAGATGAGCGGCAACCTGTTGCAGCTTTTGAATATCCAGTTCACTGCTGGAATCGTAATATAAGCCAATATCGATATCCGATTGGGCATGATGGCTGCCCCTCGCTCTTGAACCGCCAAGAACGATAGCTTTCACGCCGTTTACCTGTTTTAAATCGTTAACAAGCATAGAAATCGTATTCTCGTGCTCCAATGGCTACACCACCTTAGCTCCATGCGATATAGAAAACAATACAGCTTGCTCCTTATCCATCCTCATCCCGGTGATGGAAAAGGTTTTAAAATCGACACCTTCCATATTCGCTCCTCTTAAGTCAGCCCCTTGTACGTTTGCTTTCGCCAGCAAAGCCATTGTCAGATCGCTGTCTCTCAGATCCGCTTTTTCCAGATTAGCTCCAGATAAGTCCGCTTCAAAAAATTTAATTCCTCGCAGATCCTGCTTGACTAGTCTTGTGTATCTTAAGTTCGTATAGGACCAATCGCCTTGAAATATAGTTATCCCATCCATGGATGAGCCAGAAAAATCCGAACCCGTCATTTTGCATTTATCAAATTTCGAGACAAATAGATTCGCTCCATTAAAGCTGCAGTTCTCGAACGCCGATTCTTTATGTATCGAGCCATTAAGCATAGCCCCGCGAAAATCGCATTCAATAAACCGACAGTTGCTCGAAGTAATTTCCTCAAGCGAACCGTTTGCAAACGAGCAACGATTAAAGGTACAACTGATCAACTCCCCATACTTTAAATCCTGTGAGCTAAAGTCTACCCCTTCGTATCTTTGACTGCTGTGTTGAAACATGATAAACCTCCTGTGCCTGTCTATTGAGCTAAAGCATGAAATAACTTTTTTCAATATAACACAGGGGTGTCAAGAGCCGTCTAATTCCTATCAAAAGTCAAGCGTTTTATTTTTTTATATAGGGACAACCAAGCCACCTAACGAGCTGCGCGCAGAAGCCTGAACAACTGTCGGACTGCCTGTTCCAGCAGCTCCTCCGCCTGCTCCATGCAAGCTTCCAAGGAGGCAGGCGCGTTGACGATAGAGAAGCAGCCATCGAATTTTTCTTCCAGCTCTTCCATCTGATCGCCGAGACTGCCGGACAGAAGCATGCACTTCGTTCCTGTCTCTGACGCCGCAGTCGCTACTTGAATCGGCAGCTTGCCGTATACCGTCTGTTTGTCGCTGCGTCCTTCGCCTGTTATGACCCAATCAGCGTCTCGTATTCGTTCTCTGAGCGATACGGCATCGATCAACCAGCCTGCGCCGGAGACAACTTCTCCGCCGAGCGAGAGAAACGCAAAGCCAAGACCGCCTGCCGCTCCTGCCCCGGGAATGAGCCGCCAGGAGGATCCGGCTGCCCCTTCAATGTAATCGGCATACGTCTCCATCGCCTGTTCAAGACTAGCCTGCTGCTCAGGCGTTGCGCCTTTTTGCTTGCTGTACACCATCGTTGCGCCAGTAGAACCGCATAACGGATTGCTCACATCGGTCGCTATTTTGATCTCGCTCTCCATAAGCCGAGAATCTATTCCTGACCATTCAATCGATGCGATAGACGCCAGGTCGCCCCCGCTCCCGCGAAGCCGATTGCCTGAGCTATCTTTAAACTCTGCTCCGAGCGCAGCCAACATGCCCATTCCGCCGTCATTCGTCGCGCTCCCTCCAAGTCCTACAACAAAACTTCGAATCCCTCGATCTAGCAATTGAATAATGGCATCGCCTACTCCTTGAGAGCTTGTACGATAAGGATCTCTGTCCCCTTCCGGTACCATCGTTAGGCCGCATATCGAAGCTACCTCCAGCACGGCCGTCGGTCCTTCGACTATATCATCATGAATGAGTCCGATTACAGCAGTCGCCGCTTCTCCTAAAGGGCCCGTTACTTGCAGCGATGCATAGGAACCGCCGGCTGCCTCGACCACTGCGGCGACCGTCCCTTCTCCTCCATCGGCTAGAGAAATAACGTCGCACTCGGCATCCGGAAATAACGAACGGATCGCTTGAGCCGCCGTCCTTCCTGCCGCCTCCGAGCTTAAGCTGCCCTTGAACGAATCAAATGCCAGCACAACTTTCATTTCTCAGTTCTCCTTTGCCGCTTCCTGCTTCTCTTTGATCAGCAGCACAAGCACGTATTGCAGCACTGCCATGGTGAACAGCACAATAGGCATCCATGCCGACTCTAGATCAGTGGCTAGCCAGATGAGCAGCGTGATGGACACAACACGGCCAACATTTAGGAACAGCTCGCGCATGACGACCGACTCGACGCGAAGCTGACCTTTGAGCGGCAGCGTACCGATTAATCGATAATAATACGAGGTAAGCGTGTTGACAGCCAGTGGATTACAGATCGAGAAAAGGATCATGAATACAGCTACCGACCAAAACTCCATTTGCACCAGCAGCAGCGCCGAACCGATCACGACTCCCGTTGTAGACAGCATCACATATTTGCGAACATGCTCCTTCTGTGCCATCCTCGAAATGACATATCCGGTCGCAACCGTCAGCGACGAGAAGAATACACCCAGATAACCGACCCAATCCTCACGGCCTACGGTTTGGAACAACATAATATTGGGAAGAAACAGCATGATGCCTTGGAACAAACCGAGCACGAGGAAGCTGTATAACGCCTTCAGCCACTGTCTATTTTTGCTCATCACAAGCCCCATGAACTTCAAATAATACGCCTTGTGATGATTTCGCATCATCGGGATGCGGAAGCTGACAATAGCGGCAATGACGAACATGATGAACGCGAGCATGAAGATGAAGATGTAGCCTTGCAACCCTTCGCTCCTCTGAATAATGAATCCCGCAAGCGCTGGTCCGGCAAGCCCTGCAGAATTGAACACGACCATGTTGATAGCAAGAAACCGGATACGATTCGCATCTGTCGACACATCATATTGAATGACGAGGTAGCCGGTCCAATACAGACCAGCAGCTATACCGTTAAAGATAGCGAACATTATGTAGTACTGAGCAACTTGCTCTTGAGCTATAACGACCATCAAGTAGAATAATGCGATGAGGACAATACCGAGACGATAAGTAACCATCCGGTCGCGACGTTTCGACAGCCACCCGCCAAGCGCGAATGTAGGCGGTGTCAGCAAGAAGACGACGATGTTATAGATGCCGTTGACCGTCAAATCCTGCGTTAGCCGCCATAAATACAGATTAAGAAACAGCCCCGACATCGAAGCGCCAAATTGAAAGCAGCTATGAATGATTAACGCGGTGACTGCATCCTTGCTCAGTCTTCGTTCCGGCGGCAGCTGCTCTTTCTTCGCAAACCCCCATATTGACCTTAACCTGGTACTCAAACTCGTGCTCGTCCCTGCCATTTGCTGCATCCCCCGATTAACCGTCATCATTTTTTGTATTTTTTATGTCTTTGCGTCCATTCTAACATAGGATTGTGGGTCGGCATCGCCCTGCGAAAGCGCTCTCTTCGTGAAAAAGCAGGTTATCATCGGATAATCGCAACGCAGCAACCTGTTTCCTCCTTCTTATTCGGTAGTTCTTCTAATTAAACGCCCATTCCCTGCTTGAAAACCGCAAACTTCGATGAAACGGCCCAGCTTTGAAGTATAGCCTGCTATAATCCCATCGCATACTAACCTGATCCCATCGATAGGAGGTGAACAGACATGTCCAAACAGCAAGGCCATGGCGCCAAAAACACGACAACGAAATCGTCCGACAAAAAAGGAAACGCATCCGGCAACAACCACTAAGCATCCATACGAGAAATAAAGAACGCCTCATTCTTCAGCTCTTCTGAGCGGAATGAGGCGTTTTTTTGTTTGTTTTGAAAGGGATCTAACGAACGTTGTCGAATATTTTATCGTAACAGGTTAACCTTCCGAACTTATTATATGATGAAAATGTGGTGATTCAAGCAATGAATAATGCACTTAACTATACGGTTATCGACTTTGAAACTAGCGGACTTGATCCGGCTAAGGATCGCGTCATCGAGATCGCTGCCATCCGTTGCGTGGGCGGCGAGATCGCCAGCGAATTCAGCACGCTTGTTACGTTCGACGGCAAATTGTCGCCGAAGATTACTGAGCTGACGGGCATCACGGACAAGATGACCGCCGGGGGCATGGACGAGGATACGGCGTTCCGCATCCTGAACCGAATGATCGGCGACAATGTGCTGATTGCCCATAATGCACTGTTCGACCTCGGGTTCCTTCACCATTCGCTGATGCGAATCGCCGGCCGTTCGTTCCGCAATTCGTTTATCGATACGCTGACGATGAGCCGTATGCGCCATCACTATCCGCATACGCTCAAGGATATGTGCGACAAATACGGCATTCCGCTCATCGGCGGGCATCGTGCCCTGAACGACGTAATCGCCTGCTGGGAGCTGTTCCGTGAGATGGACAGAGAGCAATCCGCAGCAAGCGATCTGAACAAGCTCGGTTATATTAAGAAATACGGTCCGCCCAAATGGAGTCCGGACAATGCCGTACTCTTCCCCATTGAGCTGCAATATGCGCCTCGTTTGGGCTAATAAGGGACTAGAGCGTGCTAGACGCTGGCGCGCTCTTTGCCTTTATCGGACTCGCCGGCGTTTTTGTTCGCAGCATCACGATCCTGCTGCATTTCCTCAACCGTCTTCACCTTCAAGCGAGCCGCACCTGCATAATCCTTCGTCGGCAGCAATGGACCTTCCGCCAGACGCTTCTTCGCAGCAGCGATAGAATCCGAATATTGCGGCAGCCATTGCTCCTGTGCCACCAGCATTTCATCGACCATTTGCCAAATTTCCTTCGGATTGCACACGGCTCCGACAAGCGGATCCATCATGAACGCTTGGCGCAGCAGCTTATCGTCGCCATGAACAGCTGCTTCAACAGCCAAACGCTGTACGGATATGCTCACATTGCATACGGCTGCCGGGCCTAGCGGCAGGTCGCCGACTGTCGGCATCGAGATGCCGTTGCGGTCAACGTAACCGGGAGCTTCAATAATCGCATCATTAGGCAAGTTCGCAATGACACCCTTATTCTCGACATTGAAGTGTCCGCGATAGACTCGACCCGTCTCGAGCCCCTCAATAATGTATGAGCCATGCTCATGACTGCGAAGCTCGCTCTTGAATTCATTTGCCGGATCCTTCATCCAGTTCGGGAAGTCGGTCTCGAACCAATTGCGCCCTTCCGTGCATACGCGCAGGTAACCGCCAGTCTCGCCGTTAATCCATGAACCGAGATCAATCCAATCCATGATTTCCTCTGGACGCTTCCGATACCAAGGCACATATTCGCTCAAATGTCCGTTCGATTCGGTACTGTAATAGCCGAAGCGGCGCAGCATATCAATGCGAACCTTCTCCGTGCGGCTGAAATCCGGATGCGCTTCGAACGCCTCAAGCAGCTTGCCAGTTAGATCCTCGCCATTATGTTTGATTTGGATATACCACGTTTGGTGGTTGATGCCCGCGCAAATAATGTCGACTTCTTCTTGCTTCAGTCCGAATGCTTCAGCTATCTGCCAGTGGCCGCCCTGCACGCCGTGGCACAGACCAATCGTACGTACGCCTCCATACTTATTGCAAGCCCACGTCATCATTGCCATCGGGTTCGCATAATTCAACAGCAGCGCATCAGAAGCGGCAACCTCGCGGATATCCTTGCATATATTCAGCATTTCGGCGATGCCGCGTTGACCGTACATAATGCCGCCAGCGCTCAGCGTATCACCCACGCATTGATCGACGCCATACTTCAGCGGGATGTCCACATCCGTAGCGAAAGCTTCAAGTCCCCCGACGCGAATCGTACAAATAATGTATTTTGCATCCTTAAGCGCCTCCCGGCGATCCGTCGTCGATTTAATTTGAATCGATAAACCGTTCTCGTTAATGTCGCGCTGGCACAGCTCCGTAACCATGCCCAGATTATGTGCGTTAATATCGGTAAAAGCGACGTCAATGCTTTGAAACTCCGGCACGGCAAGCAGGTCGCGCAGCAAACCCCTCGTGAAGCCGATGCTGCCGGCTCCGATAAAAGCGATTTTGAATGATGACATATGTTTTCCCTCCGATTCATAATCAACTATCGTTGTTCAAGCTCAACTTCATTGTAGCAACGATGAATCGGAAGCGTTATCAATATTGTGACTACCTAAGCGGCAACCTGTCAGAAATCGTCACTTTCCTAATCCTTCGGGTTTTCTCCAACCGTCCATGTTATGCGTATTGAACGAGTTGCGGTAAGCAATCGGCGTTTGATTCGTATACTTCTTGAACATCGCATGAAAATATTGTCGGCTCTGCGCTCCCACGTAATCGCATATATCGGCTATAGCAATGTCGGTCTGGCGCAGCAGCATCTTCGCCTTCTCCATCCGCAGCTCCGTCAAGTACACCGTAATCGTCTTGCCCGTATTCGCCGTGAATAGACGATGCAGGTAGCCGGGGTGCAGATTGACAGCGGCTGCAATGTCCTTCACCTGAATATCCTGATCATAATGATGATGCATGTACTCCGTAGCCTGCTTCACATAGAGATCTGCCGCATTCGCTCCCTGCTTCAGATCGTCGCTATAGATACGTGCAATCGTCATAATCAATTGGGCAAAAAGCAGCTGCGTCCGCACGCGGCTGGACTTCTCCCGATTATCGAGCTCGAGAACGAGATTTTTCAGCACGGGATATAGATCATTCGTATCGCGCAGCACCAAATAAGACGATGGCTGCGCAACCAAGAGGTTCACATCCTCATCCTCGGAGGCAAGCTGCCGGATCGAAGGAAACGCCGTTTCCTTCTCGCGCATATCGAATTCCACGTTCAGCATTCGGCATGGGCCGCGTTCGTCCACGATGAGCCGATGCGGCTCGTTCGCGTCTAGAATGATGAACTCGTTTTTCTTCAGCGAGAAGGAACGCTCCGGACGGCGTGTTGTAGCCGCGAGCTCAATTCGGCACTGACCCGATATCACATACATGATCTCGATCGAATCATGCCGATGATCGTTCATCGTATAGTTCGACCACTCCTTAAAGTAATAAGCATATACATGCGGATGAACATTTTGATCCAGCCAGTCCGACTTGAATAGCGCGCCGCTCACAACCGTTTCCCCCTGTCTTTCCTAGTCCCCCTAGCATATCAAACCTGTCGAAAGATTGACATAGCCGCAAAAATCCGTGTGCATAGTAACCGTAACCTGAACAATGTCCGCTCAATAAGAGCCTCCGTAGCAAAAATAACTGGAGAAATTCCAGCTATTCCTCAGAATATGAACCATTCTTCTGAAATAGAGGGAGTTACTCCAGTTATTCTAACAAATGTAATAATTGCATATTATGCTCTCGCGTCGATCGCCTTCTGCTAAGCAGAAGCCAGCTTCACGATCGCCTTAAGCGCCGTATCCATCTCGCGCTCTACTGCATTCGCGACAACATCGGTATGCGGATCGTATTCGCCCGCCAGATCGGAGTCGGCGTAGCCGTCCAAGGCAAGAATCGCGCCCGCTCTTGCGCCCCGCAAAGATGCAACCACATACAATGCCGCAATCTCCATCTCTACGGCAAGCACGCCTGCGGCTTTGTATTGCTTGTGCGGAACATCGACGACGCCGGAGAAGAACACATCCAATGTTACCGTAATGCCTTTCTTCACGATGCCTTCGCTCTCCAACGCGGATTCGTATAGCGCCGCAACGATGTCGCTGTCGGCAACGGCTGGGAAGCCGTCAGGTACGAGTTGATGCGTAAGTCCTTCCGCACGCACGGCAGCCGTGCTGACAATCAAGCTTCCCGCCGGATGGTCAGCCGAATACGAGCCCGCCGTACCAACGCGGATTAACGTCTTCACGCCGCCGCGGATCAACTCCTCGAAGCATACTGCTGCCCCAGGCGAGCCAACGCCATGGCTGACGACAGCCAGCGCAACGCCTTCGTATTCGCCCACGAACGTACGATATTCGCGCGCGAACGCCAGCTCCTTCGCATTCGTCAGCTTGCGCGATATAAGCTCCGCGCGGCGAGGATCGCCGCATACGATCGCGTACTCCGGCAAGTCTTCCGGATTTACTTGCAATATAGGCAACATAGTAGACATGTATTAATCAAACTCCTTCTTCATCCATTCGTCTTCGGGCATTTCGTCCTCTTCGCTCGTGAACCGTTGCTCTTGGAACGGGTCGGCGTAGTTATGGAAGCCGTTGCGTTCCCAGAAGCCCGGGCGGTCTTCCTTCATGAACTCAATTCCGCGAATCCATTTGGCGCTCTTCCAGAAATACAAGTGAGGCACAAGAAGCCTCATCGGCCAGCCATGCTTGTCGGTTAACGGCTCACCGTCAAAGCGATGAGCAAGCAGCACGTCCTCACGCATCATGTCTTCAAGCGGCAAGTTCGTATCATAGTCTTCGTCTGCATGAATCATCACGTACTTCGCCTCCGGCTTCACGCCGAGCAGCGGCAGCAAATCGATGAATCGCACGCCTTCCCACTCCGTATCGAGCTTGGACCAACGCGTCACGCAGTGAATATCGTTCACCTGCGACGTTTGCGGCAACGCGAGCAGATCGTCAAAGCTGAAGCTGCGCTCCTCTTCGACCTCGCCGAATACACGAAGCGACCATGTGCTTAGATCGTATTCAGGCACATCGCCTTCATGCAGAATCGGGAATCGTTCCGTAACGGTCTGGCCCGGCGGCACGCGATGCGCGATCTCAGGCGCTACGGCGGCTTGCTTGACCGCTTTCACCTTCTTCAGTCGTTCTGCTTTATTATGCATCTCCCGTACCTCCTCTGTCTTGCAGGTAAGCCCGCCTTATCGCGAGCTTTCGTTCGCCTTGCGCGCTTCCTGCATATAGCTTTTGTCTTTGAATATGAGCATAGCCACAATCGTTACCACATAAGGCAGCATCATCGTAAAATGGGTCGGCAGCGAGAAGCCCTGCAATCTCAAGCTGAGCGCATCCATAAGACCGAACAGCAAGCTGGACGCCGCTACGCCTAGCGGATTCGACTGACCAAGCATCGTCGCGACGAGCGCGATGAATCCCCTGCCCGCCGTCATTCCTTCCGTGAACATCGTCACGTTGCCGAGCGATAGCTGAGCTCCGGCAAGACCGCAGAGCACTCCGCACAGCAGCACCGCACCATACTGAATGCGCGTAACCTTAATGCCGAGACTTCTCGCGGCAGTCGGATTTTCGCCGGATGCCAGCAAGCGGAAGCCTGTAACCGTCTTGAAAAAGAACAGCTGAAGCGCGATAACGAGTATGATCGATAAGTATACGAGCGGCGTATGGCCAGACAACACATCGCCGAACCATGGAATATCGCGCAGTAACGGAATATCCCACTTGGGCAAGCCCACCATATCCTTGTTATAATAAGCGCCCTTCACATCAAATATAACACGCAACAGGAATGTCGTTAATCCGGCTGCCAAGAAGTTAAGAGAGATACCGACAACGATTGCATTCGCCTTCAGATGAATGCTCATATACGCGAACAACATCGAGAAGATCACCGTGCACAATACCGCGAAAAGGACGGCTAGCCACACATTGCCAGTATAGTAGTTGCCGACGATAGCCGAGAAGGCTCCTGTCAGCATCAATCCTTCGAGACCGACGTTGAACAGTCCGACACGGGCACAGATGGCGCCGCCGAGCGCCGCGAGCAGAATCGGCGTTACCAGCCGAAGCATGGAAGCAAAGAGCGAGACATCAAACAGTTCCATTGTCACCCCTCGCTTTCTTACGTTTAATGAAGGAATACGTAAATTTCGCCGATACGAACAAGATGAGCACCGCTTGAAT
Organism: Paenibacillus sp. 05T425; assembly: GCF_056396205.1. Taxonomy (NCBI): domain Bacteria; kingdom Bacillati; phylum Bacillota; class Bacilli; order Caryophanales; family Paenibacillaceae; genus Paenibacillus; species Paenibacillus sp. 05T425. Next base: position 221,452 of record NZ_JBFTLA010000010.1, on the reverse strand, counting down.
AATGCTCGATACTTCCAGCGGCACTTCGGTATTCCGCTCCATGCCCATGCCGCCTGTCTGAAGCGCGGCCAATAGGATAGCAGCGACTGCCGTGCCTATCGGATTAGAGCCTGCGAGCAGCGTCGCCATAATGCCCGACCATGCGTAGCTTGGCGTCGTTAAAGCGCCGTCGATATACCGGTATTGAGTACCCAGCACTTCGACGGAACCGGCCAGTCCCGCGAAGCCGCCGCTCACGAACATACTGAACATCATTAGTTTGCCGCGATTAACGCCGCCGTAGCCTGCAAACAACGGATTGCCGCCAAGCATTCGAATCTCGTAGCCCTTCACCGTATACTTCATGAAGAAGTACAAGAGTAGCGCTCCGGCGAAAGCAAATAGGAATCCGGCATGCAAGCTCATGCCGCTGAACAGCTTCGGCAGCCAGGCGCTGTTCTCGATCATGACCGTCTGTGCCATAGCTGCTGAACCCGTCTTGTCTTTCAGAGGATAAGATACAATATAACCGGCGAACAAGGTCGCTATATAATTAAGAAGCAATGTCGTAATAAGCAAATTCATTCTGAATCTAGCATCCAGCCAGCCCGCGAACGCAGACCATATTCCCCCGGAAATAATTCCAGCGATTAGCGCAGCTATCAGCTTCAACCAGCCCGGACCGGGCAAATAAATGGCGGTTAGCGCAGCACTTAACGCGCCGAGCACCATCTGTCCTTCAGAGCCCATATTGAAAAATCCGGCTCGGAATGCGAGCGCTACGCCAAGACCGATGAGTATGATCGGTGTTGCTCTCGCCAGCGTATTCGTCACGAAGAAGAAGCTTCCGAAAGCCCCTTTCCACATCTCGCCGTACGTCTCAAGCACGTTGCCGCCGACAACGGCAATCGCAATGGCACCAGCTGCCAATCCGACAATGATCGCCAGGAGCGGCTGGAGCATCCCGCTACTAAGTTGTTTCAGCTTTTCCATGCCGCTTCCCTCCCGCCATTAATAAACTAATCTGCTCTTCCGTAGCCGAATGCGTTTCAAGCTCCCCGACAATACGTCCCTCGAACATAACAAGGATCCGATCCGAGAGCTTCAATATTTCAGTAAGCTCCGAGGAAACGAGCAATATGGCGCCGCCCTCATCGCGTTTCTTCAATAGTTCGCCATGAATGATTTCCATTGCGCCGACATCGACGCCCCTTGTCGGTTCGGCAGCGATTAAGAACGGCGTATTCTGCGCCAGCTCTCTCGCAACGATCAGCTTCTGCAGATTGCCGCCCGATAGATATTGCGCTTTCGTCGACAACGATCCCGTCTTTATCCCGAATCGCTTGACCCACTCCGCGACCATATCGCGGATCGATGCTCCGCGCAGCAAGCCGTACTTCTGCTGCTTATTCGCATGCCCCATCAACCCGTTCTCGGTTACGGTTGCATCCTTTGCAACGCCCCATTGGTAACGGTCCTCCGGAATATGGGCAAGACCCCGCTCGCGAATGGTGCGAACCGGTGCTCCAGCCGATTCTTGTCCGAGCAGCTTAATCGAGCCGCTATCAATCTTCACGAGACCGGCGATCGCTCCAATAAGCTCTGACTGTCCGTTTCCGGATATCCCGGCAATACCGACAATCTCGCCCTCCTTTACTTGCAAGCTGATCCCATCAAGCGTCGGCTTCGTCCTTGAGCCGCGGATGGAGATGTTCTGAGCCTCCAATACCGGCTTGCCGGGAGTTGCCTCGTTGCGCGTTAACTGCACTAATTCACGTCCAACCATGAGACGCGATAGCTCGTCCTCATTCGTATCCGCCGCTCTCATCGAACCGGTTACTTTACCGTCGCGGAGAACCGTAATGCGGTCGGCAACTTCAATAATTTCTTGCAGCTTGTGGCTAATAATAATGAAGCTCTTACCTGTACGGGCAAGCTCCTTAATCGCAATTAATAGCTCCTTAACCTCAAGCGGAGTCAGCACGCCGGTCGGCTCGTCCAAAATAATGATTTCCGCGCCTTGATGCAGCACCTTCAATATTTCGACGCGCTGCTGAACGCCCAGCGAGCACTCCTCCACCTTTTGCGTAGGATCGACGGGCATCCCGTAACGCTTGCTCAGCGCATCGACATCGGCAATCGCCGTTTTGCGATCGAAGCCTACGACCTTCGACGGCTCTCGTCCGATTACAATGTTCTCAGCAATGGTGAACGAGGGGAAAAGCATGAAATGCTGATGAACCATGCCGATCTTATTCGCGATTGCAGCCGCAGGGCTGTCAAATGAAACGGCTTGCCCGTTCAACCTAATTTCACCGCTTGTCGGGCTCTCCATTCCGTACAAAATACGCATCAGCGTCGTTTTGCCGGCACCGTTCTCGCCAATTAGGGCATGGATCTCGCCTTTCTGCAGGTTGAAGCTTACGCCGCTATTGGCCGTGACGCTTCCATACGATTTTGTAATATTGTCCATTTGCAGCAGCATTAAGGCGTTCAGCTCCTTTCTTCTCTAATCACAACAAAAGAACCGCCTCTATTTGCTGCAGAGGTAGGTTCTATTGAAGGAGATAACTAGCCGGCTGCTGGTCAGCAGCCGACATTAGCTATTATTTCGTAAGCGGGTTCTCAACTACGATTTTACCAGAAATAATGTCTTCGGCAATTGCTTTTACTTTGTCGACATTTTCTTGGCTGATGAAGCTGTTAAGCGGAGTTGCTGTTTCTTTCGTTACGTAAGTGAGACCTACGCCGCCTTCTTTCAAACCGTAGTCGGCTGCGCCGTAAGCGAAGGTTCCTTCTACGAATGCTTTTACCGTTTCGTAAGCAACCGCGTCCGTACCTTTCAACTGGGACAGAACGACATGCGCAGGATCTTCGTCCGTACGGTCTGTATCTTGACCGGAAGTGAAGAAGCTTTTTTCCTTAGCTGCTTCGAATACGCCGTTGTCGCCAACTGCAGCCATACCTGCGATGTAATCAGCGCCTTTGTCGAATTGAAGCAAAGCAAGTTCTTTCGCTTTCGCTGGATCAGCGAAGCTGCCTACGTAGTTCACGAGGAACTGCGCATCCGGGTTCACGCTTTTAAGCCCTTGGTCGAAGCCGGAAGTGTATTTGCCAAGCAACGGTGCATCCATTGCTACAATAGCGCCTACAGTGTTTGTTTTTGTGGACAGGCCAGCTAGGGCGCCCATCAAGTAAGCAGCCTCGTGCTCACGGAAGTTAACGCTGCGCACGTTAGGAAGGTCTACGACTGTATCGATAATCGCGAACGGCTTGTCCGGATTTTCAGTTGCTACCTTTTTCAGAGCGTCTTCTGCTTGGAACGTAGCCGTGATAATCAGATCATAATCTTCGGCAACCGTTGCGCGAAGGTTTTGCTCGAATCCGGCAGGGTCAGTCGACTCGATCGTTTTCACTTCCGCGCCGAATTCCTCGCCCGCTTTTTTGAAGCCTTCATCCATCAATACGAAAAACTTGTTAACGCCGATTTTCTCAGGCAATACGAGCGCAATTTTCTTTGCGTCTTTCTTATCGCCACCGTTGTTGCCCTCAGCAGCGCCGTTATTTGTTGTGTTGCCTGCATTATTGTTTTTGTTACCGCCGCAAGCAGCGACTAAGCCTACCATCAGAATCAATGCTAGAGCCAGTACGATTGTTTTCTTCATCCTAATCTCCCCTAAATAATTGATGTCTAATTCCTCTTAATCCTAGTTGTATTATCGGAATTTGTCAATCCTAATAATTCGACAAATTTCTTCTCTATTCTACATCATTTCGGGGCCGAACGGTGATAAATGTCGAATAATACATCGATTTGTAACAAAATCATACGCTTTCATGCGATAAGAACATTTTCTATAGGTCAACCGTATCGCATCCTAGGCCTTAGACTTCGTTTTCTCCATATTCTTCTCCATAATTTGAAAGATACGCAAGCTCTGTTGCATATCCTCTAACGTCATGCCGTCGAACAGCCTAACCATCATTTTATCGCGAACTTGGTCGATTAATTCAACCATCTTTTTGCCTTCATCCGTAATCTTAAGCATGACGACGCGCCGATCCTGCTCGCCCCGCTCGCGCTMGATGTAGCCAAGCTCAATCAGCCGATCCGCAATACCGGTTACTCCGCCGCTCGTAATCCCAAGCTGTTCAGCCAGCGATGAAGCCTTAAGAGCACCGCATTGCCCAAGAATAACGAGCATTCTGCCATGCGTGATGCCTAATCCATGTACGTTGTAGCTATTCCATTCCATATTAATTTGTCTTCGAACGAGGCGAAACGACTCGTCGAGTTGCCGCATTAAACTTAATTTGTCATGATTATTCTCGTTCAAACCTGCCATCTCCCCTAATCGTCGTAAATGGCTTACTTTTAGAGAAGTATAAGTTTTTAAAGCTTGCGGCGTCAATCCTGACTAAAAAAAAGAAAGCCGTCCCTAAAGGCGAAAAACAACCTTAAGGGACAGCATTTAAGCTGCTTCAGTCACCAGCGCTACCCTTGCATGAAACGAAGCGGCTGCTTACCGAGCAACCCTTCTCTGCATGTCTGCCATATTTCGCGCATGAGCCCCTGCAACGGCCACGCTGCCGTAGATGCCGCTGTAACGGCAATTCCGTGCCTATGCGTTCGCGACACTCCTGCTATTATGCTGTGACGGGCGGAAGACTCATTCCCGCTGTATTCATCCAACTTATTTTGCAGCAGCTCCAGATGGGCGGATGAAATTCGATCGGAGAACAAATAAAACGTCGCCAAATGCGTCATCTCGGCCATGCAGCCTGCATCTTCAAGCCGCTGCTGCTTCGGTTCGATCCGTTGACGCTGCGCGAATATAAGTTCATCCTCATAGTACACCGTTAACGAATTACGGTAGCCGACGTAGTCAAAGCTTTCGCCCCGCAGCGTCCGCCCTGGACAAAGGACGTCGGCTTGCATCCATACGGCGCCGGGACGAAGGTGCACGATCGACTCATTCGCGAACGATGCATTTTTGAAGAGCATAACCGGCTCAGGCATATTCTCGACAATTGCGTTGTCGGCAAGCTCAAAGGTTTGAAGCATCGACGAACCGCAGCCGGGCATGCTCGGATGGACCTTCATATAGGATTGATTAGTAATCATCACATGCGCGCCAGCCTCGCAAATCCATTCCATCGCATAACGGTCGCCGTTCAGCAGCCCGGGCGATACATCCATAACGATGACTGCGAGCTGTCCGTCGATCGGAAATGCTTTGGCGATTTTAATCGGTGCCGTATGATATTTGCTTGCAACATACGTCTGTCCAACGCCAACAGCGAAGACCGCGCGAAGCTCCGATATTCTAAGGGGCATGCCGATGCCTGATGCAATGCTGAGCTGCTCTTGCTCTATGCTGACATCGTCAGCCGCATAATGTTCTTGCTTCATTAGGAAGCTGAATGGCGATGGCTTGGCGGAGTGCTGTCCAGTTGGATCGTATGGGAGTGGGCATGGCCGCGCGCATGGGCAATCTCATGCTCCAGCCAGCTTACAATCTCATCAACGCCATCGCCGCCGTGCATATTGGAAAATACGAATGGGCGCGTGCCTCTCATCCGCAGCGAATCAGCCTCCATCACCTCAAGGCTAGCGCCGACATAAGGCGCCAGGTCGATCTTATTAATGACTAGCAGGTCGGAGCGCATAATGCCCGGACCGCCTTTACGCGGAATTTTCTCCCCTTGCGCTACGTCGATAATGTAGATGAACCGATCAACCAGCTCCGGACTGAAGGCAGCCGCCAGATTGTCGCCGCCGCTCTCAATGAAGATCAGCTCAAGCGGCTGGAAACGGCGCTCCAGCTCCTCAATAGCCTCGAAGTTCATCGAAGCGTCTTCGCGAATCGCCGTATGCGGGCAGCCGCCCGTCTCCACGCCAATAATCCGTTCTTCGGGAAGAACGCCGGTATTGAACAGAATACGCGCATCCTCTTTCGTATAAATATCGTTCGTAATGACAGCCAAGCTGTATTTTTCATGCAGCTCTCTCGTCAATCGTTCAACAAGCGCCGTCTTGCCTGAGCCTACCGGACCGCCAATGCCGATGCGTATCGGTCTTGAAGCATCTATAATCGGGCTTTCCCATTCCTGATGTGTATGTCCTTGTCCTTGGCACATATTCATTCCTCCGTTTTTGTTTTAGATTCTTTCTCAAGCCAACTATATAGAATGAAAACCACAACTATCCGCTATATTGGATTTTTGCAGGATAGAACACATATTTGGAGCCTAATTAGCTGCTATATTGGATTTTCGCAAAGCCTATGACATAAATAACCGCGAGTACAAACGTTCATGCCGGATCATGGCAAGCTCCGCCATCGGCATATTCGAGTAAGCTTCCTCAGGCTGCAAGCGAGCGGCAACTGCGAGTGCGTCTTCCGTTAACGGAGTCAATCTCGCAATGAGAGATTGGCCTTCTGTCTGACCAATCGACATTAGCCGAAGCGCGCTGTTGATGCATGTGACAATACAAGTGTAGAAATAGCCTTGAATCGCGCGCTCCTCGGACAATCCGAGCTGCCAGCATGCATAGCCGTGAACTAACGGATGAGTCGCGAAACATCGGCCTTCTTTCAACGCTGATTGAAGCGGAAGCCAATCGAGCTGCGGATGAATCGCAGAAGCGAGCTGCAACAACCGCCGCCCCATCTTCTCTACACCGCCGCGTGTCTCAGACGATACTCGCTGCACATGCGCAAGCCGTTCGACCGCCCATAGCGATTCCCAGCTTTCAGCCCGCGCATCTCGGTATACCGCTTTGATAACCATCGCATCCGACGTCGCCCAGCTCTGGAGCAGCATCGTACTTGCATAGTTGTATAGCGCGGTGGATGACGTCAACCTTCCCTCCTGCACGAGTGTCTCCAGACCGAAGGAATGGGAGAATCCGCCGATCGGCAGCGCGGAATCAAGCAATTGCTGCATGGCGAGCCATCGTACATTGTCGTTCAACCGGCTACCCCCTTCCTCTCAAAATAAGAAGTAACGCTGAGCCATCGGCAGCACTTCAGCGGGCTCGCAGGTGACATGCTCCCCGTCGACCGTCACATGATACGTTTCCGGATCGACCTTCAGCGTCGGTGTCGCATCATTATGGATCATGTTCTTCTTCGTCACCGAACGGCAGCCCTTTACCGGTTCGATCCGCTTCTGAAGCCCAAGCTTCTCTGCTATCCCACGGTCAAAGGCCGCTTGCGACACGAATGTAATCGAGCTGCTCTGAACYGCCTTGCCGAAGCTGCCGAACATCGGCCGGCCGAATACCGGCTGAGGCGTCGGTATCGAAGCATTGGGATCGCCCATCTGCGCATAGGCAATCATGCCGCCCTTCAGTACTAGGTCGGGCTTAACCCCGAAGAACATCGGCTGCCAGATGGCGAGATCGGCGAACTTGCCCGGCTCGATCGAACCGACAATATGCGAGATCCCATGCGTAATCGCTGGATTGATCGTATATTTGGCAATGTACCGCTTAATGCGGAAGTTATCGCCGTCCTCCGTGTCTGGAGCGAGCGGACCGCGCTGCTGCTTCATTTTGTCAGCAGTCTGCCAGGTACGGATGACGACTTCGCCGACTCGGCCCATCGCCTGGGAATCAGAGCTGATCATGCTGAACACGCCCATGTCATGCAAAATATCTTCCGCCGCTATCGTCTCCGGCCGAATCCGCGAATCGGCAAAAGCGACATCCTCAGGTATGCTGCTGTCCAGATGATGGCAGACCATGAGCATATCGAGATGCTCCTCGATCGTATTGATCGTGAACGGGCGGGTCGGATTCGTCGATGACGGCAATACGTTAAGCTCGCCTGCAGCGACGATAATATCCGGCGCATGGCCGCCGCCAGCTCCTTCCGTATGGTACGTATGTATGGTTCTGCCGCCGATGGCCGCCAGTGTATCTTCAACGAACCCCGCTTCATTAAGCGTGTCGGTATGAATCGCGACTTGCACATCGTATTGATCGGCAGCTTGCAAGCAAGCATCGATGGCTGCCGGAGTTGTTCCCCAATCCTCATGCAGCTTTAGCCCAATCGCACCAGCTTCGATCTGCTCAATGAGCGGAGCGGTGAACGAGGCGTTGCCTTTGCCCGTGAAACCGATATTCATCGCGAAATGCTCTGCCGCCTCCAGCATCCGGCTCATATGCCAGGCTCCTGGCGTTACGGTTGTCGCATTCGTCCCGGTAGCCGGACCTGTCCCGCCGCCGATCATCGTCGTCACGCCGGACGATAATGCCGTCTCGATCTGCTGCGGACATATAAAATGAATATGAGAGTCGATGCCGCCCGCGGTAACGATTTTGCCTTCGCCGGCGATGACCTCCGTGCTTGCGCCGACTATTAAGTTCGGCGTTACGCCGTCCATAATATCCGGATTTCCCGCTTTGCCGACGCCTACGATCAAGCCATCCTTAATGCCGATATCCGCCTTCACAATGCCCCAATGATCAATGATGACAGCATTCGTAATAAGCGTATCGAGCACGCCTTCATCCCTCAATGCACCGCTGGACTGACCCATCCCGTCACGAATGACTTTGCCGCCGCCGAATTTGCATTCATCCCCGTAAAAGGTGTAATCCTTCTCAATCTGCGCCCACAGCTCTGTATCCGCCAGTCTGACCGCATCGCCTGTCGTTGGGCCGAACATAGCAGCATAGCTTTGACGATCCATTCTGCTCATGCTTGTCCCCCTTCCCAAGCGGCGAGCCGCTCCCGAACGTCATCCGGCATTTGGCCCATCTCCGCCTTGCCGCGGCTTAAGCCGTTTAGTCCGTATGCGAGCTTCGAACCGCCTAGCTCCACGAGCGTGATCGGTTTCTCCTCGCCAGGCTCGAAACGTACCGCTGTGCCTGCGGCAATGTCCAAACGCATGCCGAAAGCTTGTTCCCGATTAAAGGTCAATGCGCGATTCACTTCAAAAAAATGATAATGAGAGCCAACCTGCACAGGGCGATCACCCGTATTCACGACGATTAGCTGCGCTCTTCTGCGGCCTGCGTTAAGCTCAATCTCTCCAGCAGCCGTCCGATATTGTCCTGGTATCAAAGCCATGCCCCCTTCACAATAATGTCCTGTCAGCCGCTTATCGGATGATGAATGGTTACCAGCTTCGTACCGTCCGGAAACGTCGCCTCGACCTGCACATCATGGATCATCTCCGGAATACCAATCATGACCTGATCGCGCTTCAGTATAGTCGTCCCGTATTCCATAAGCTGCGCTACCGTTAAACCATCTCTAGCGCCCTCCATGATTTCAGAGGTAATAAGAGCGACGCTTTCCGGATAATTCAGCTTCACGCCACGATTCATTCTGCGTCTAGCCAGATCCGCCGCAACTGTGATGAGCAGCTTTTCTTTCTCGCGTTCGGTTAACTGCATCGTTCCACCTCTTCTTTTTCTCCTAATGTTTCCATTATAGACACCCCCACAATGGAAGTAAATAATTGATGTTAGATTTTATGACATCGACATACATGTATTTCCATAGAGAACGGTTTTTCTCTAGAAATGCGAGAAGCGACCTTATTTAATAGAAAGCTTATGCTTGTCAATCTCCAGCATGCAAAAAAAATCCAGCCGCCGCATAAATGCCAGCAACTGGACTACACATCCATCTATATATAGATAACCAAACATTCATCTAACGGCCAAAGCCAATGATCGTCTCTCCCATTAGTCCGAGACTATTCTGAACAGCAGTGAGCAGTCCACCGTTCTGCCCGTGGAAGCCAAGCTTGAACAACTGCTGTGTCTCCTCGAACCGCGATTCCGATGTTGCCGACCCCATGACGACGGTGATCAGCCTACGTCCGTCCTGCTTAGCCGTACCTGTGAAGCAATAACCGGCCTCAGGCGTATAACCCGTCTTTAGACCGTCGTTGCCCGGATAGGCGAACGGCATATCTGCCAGCATCTGATTCGTAGAGGCAAGTCGTTGTCCAGAGGTCGCAAGCTTAATGCTGCTTCGGCTCGTCACTTCAAGCACTTCCGGATATTTGTTCAACAGATGTCCAGCGAGCAGCGCAATATCGGAAGCAGTAAGCATTGTATCGCCATCCGAAGCGGATTCAGCGAAAGGCGTCAGGTCGTTGCGATTCAGTCCTGTCGCATTCGCGAATACTGCCTGCTCGGACATTCCGATTCGCTCTGCTCGGCTATTCATCAAGGCAACGAACTTAGGCTCGCTCCCCGCCACATACTCGGCAATGGCGACTGCGGCATCGTTAGCCGAATGAACGGTCAGCGCCTCGAACAATTCCCGTACCGTGAAGTTCTCACCGGCGTTAAAGCCAACCTGGGAGCCCGGTACGCCTGCCGCATACCGGCTCGTCGTTACGACTTCGTTCCAGTTCAGCGCGCCTTCATTAACGAGATCGAGCACGATCAGCTCCGTCATCATTTTCGACATGCTGGCCGGCGGAAGCGCTACGTCCGCGTTTTTCTCGAACAACACCTCACCAGTGCCTGCATCCATCATGATCGCAGCCTTCGCCTCAACATGCGGCGCAGCCGCGCCAGTCTTTCCATGCCAAACGTTAATCAAATAAAAACACGCTATAGCAACAACCGCGACTCCAATGACCCTTACCTTAAATCCGCCGCCGTTAGGATTCCGATTCGTTTGTCCTGCTTGTTGTCTCATTATGATTCATACCCCTCTCCTTCATGCTTGGCTTCATTATAGAAGCCGCAGTTTAAGGAGAACGTAAATAAATCATAAGAAAACCTTAAAATGGCCTCACTATTCCTTAACAACCGGCAAGGTTACCCGGAATGCCGTCCGGCTCGCGTCGCTTACCGCATCAATATACCCTCCATGCTTCTCGACGATGCTCTTCGAAATCGCAAGCCCAAGCCCCGAGCCTCCGGCCCACTCGGTACGCGACTTATCCGCGCGGTAGAATCGTTCGAATATATGCGGCAGATCAAGTGCGGAGATCGGCTCGCCGTAGTTGATGACTTCTACAGTAGCCTTCGCCCCTGAAGCATCGCGCTGAACGCGCAGTTCCACCAGTTTGCCTTCCTTGCCGTATGACATCGCATTAGCGATTAAATTTTCGAATACGCGCACGAGCATGATCGGGTCTCCGCTAACGATCATCGATTTTTCAACCGTATGCAGGCGCCCTTCCATTCCCGCTTCCTGCAGCGGCATATGATACTGGACAAGCAGTTGACCAAGCACTTCGATCAGATTGAAGCTTATACGCTGGATCGCTACGGAATCATGCCTCATGCGCGTATAATCGAATAAATCGTTGATGAGCACATTAAGCCGCTGCGACTTGTAATAGGCAATCTGGACATAATGGCGAAGCTCCACCTCATCCCGATATCGATCCTGCTCGATCAATCCCAAATACCCGAGAATGGAAGTGAGCGGCGTCCGAAGATCATGCGATACATTCGTGATCAATTCGTTCTTGGCCTGCTCAGCCCTTCGTTCCTCCAAAAGCGCTTGATCGAGTCTGCCAGCCATACGGTTCAGATTGCCGGCCATTGGTCCAAACGGCGAGCGCACATTCACTTCCATTTGGTAATCAAAGTCGAGTTGGCCGTTTGCGATCCGGTTTACCGTATCATTAATTGTTATCAGGTAACGATACTGCAGCCATTGCAATATGAAAAAATAAACAAAAAATAAAATTACGCCAGCCGTATACGTCAGTACGCTCATTCCGAAAATATCGACAATATCACGCAGATAGGAACGAAACACCGTGCCGGAAACTAACGTTTCAACGACCATTAATGCAGCGGCAACCGAAATAACGGCCAGAACCATACTGAGCGCCAAATGCCAAATCAAGCGCCACATAAGACGCCAAGCGATGTTACCCTTCAATTTTGTAGCCAACCCCCCATACCGTAATAATGAGCTTTTCTCCAAGCTCCTTATCGAGCTTATCCCGCAGCTTGCTTATATGCACCATAACCGTATTGTTTGAATCAAAGTACTTCTCTTTCCATACATGATGGAAAATGTCCTCCGCGCTGTAGACGCGCCCCGGGTTGCCCGCAAGCAAATATAGGATGCCGAATTCCGTAGACGTGAGATGCAGCGCCTTGCCGTTCACCTCCGCCGTATGGCTAAGCCTGTCGATGCGGAGAGGGCCGAGACGCAGCTCGCGATCTTCGCGCGCAGACACGGGCGCTTCTGCCGAAGGAGTATTGTACTGATACGAACGGCGCAGCAAGGAGCGTACCCGCGCAAGCAGCTCAAGCGGATTAAACGGTTTGATCATATAATCGTCCGCACCCGTCATCAGCCCCATTATTTTGTCCATATCCTGCGTTTTCGCGCTCAGCATGAGAATCGGCACGGCTTGATTCTGCCGCAACCGTCTGCATACTTCAAGTCCGTCCATCTTGGGCATCATAATATCGAGAATGACGAGATCGAACGAGTGCTTCACGAATGTATCCAGTGCCTGTTCGCCGTCATAAGCTTTCACCGTCTCGAACCCTTCGTTTTTCAAATAAATTTCGATCAGATCGGCAATTTCCCGCTCATCGTCTACAATTAATATGCGTCGATCCACTTTTAACCACCCTTTCGTCATTGAGTCCGCAAGCTTTGATGAGCTCACTATACAGGATTCGATTCGACATGTCCTGTCGTACGGCGCAATTTCACAATGTTTAAGCGTTTCTTAATGATTTCTTTAGCTTTCTTCCCCTTTCCCATACGTTGCCTAACGCTTCATTAATGAGCAGTCAACTCTGTAGCCAACGGTTGTCCGATATGATAAACTGGTGAGTATCGATGTTTTTTATAACGTCATGCATGCATGACGAATTTTATTATTCCACAATGATCCAATTATGTTAAGGGGGCTTTATAATGGCGGCTAAGAGAATGCGTTCAGACATGATCAAAAAAGGATTCGACCGCGCACCGCATCGCAGCTTATTGCGTGCCGCAGGCGTTAAAGAGGAAGATTTCGACAAGCCTTTTATCGCAGTTTGCAACTCCTATATCGATATTATTCCCGGTCATGTGCATCTTCAAGAATTCGGCAAGCTCGTTAAGGAAGCGATTCGCGAAGCTGGCGGCGTACCTTTCGAATTCAACACAATCGGCGTCGACGACGGTATCGCAATGGGCCACATCGGCATGCGCTACTCGCTTGCAAGCCGCGAAATCATTGCAGACTCGATCGAGACGGTCGTTAACGCGCACTGGTTCGACGGCATGGTCTGTATCCCGAACTGCGACAAAATTACGCCAGGGATGATCATGGGCGCGCTTCGCGTCAATATCCCTACGATGCTTGTCAGCGGCGGACCGATGAAAGCCGGCAAAACATCCGACGGCCGTTCGATCTCGCTATCCAGCGTATTCGAAGGCGTTGGCGCTCACCAAGCAGGCAAAATCAACGACGAGCAATTGTTCGAGCTTGAGGCATTCGGTTGTCCGACTTGCGGATCCTGCTCCGGTATGTTCACGGCGAACTCGATGAACTGTTTGGCTGAAGGCCTTGGCCTTGCATTGCCAGGCAACGGCACGATTCTTGCCGTATCCCCGGAACGTAAAGAATTCGTTAAAGAAGCTGCTCGCCAGCTTATGAAAATTATCGATCTCGGCATTAAGCCGCGCGATATCGTTACGAAAGACGCAATCGATAACGCTTTTGCGCTTGATATGGCAATGGGCGGTTCGACTAATACTGTACTTCACACGCTTGCTATCGCTCACGAAGCAGGCATTGAATACCCAATCGAGCGCATCAACGAAGTAGCAGAGCGCGTACCGCATCTTGCTAAAATCGCTCCTGCATCCGATTGGCACATCGAGGACGTGCACGAAGCAGGCGGCGTTAGCGCCGTTCTGAACGAGCTGTTCAAGAAGGAAGGCGCATTGGTCGGCACTACATTGACGGTTACGGGCAAGACGCTTCGCGAGAACGTCGAAGGCTGCGAGATCCAGAATACGGAAGTCATCCACACGATCGACAACCCGCATACCGCTCGCGGCGGCCTGGCTGTATTGTTCGGCAACCTTGCACCTAACGGCGCAATCATTAAAACAGGCGCTGTCGACAAGTCGGTTGGCGGCTACCACAAAGGTCCTGCTATCTGCTTCGATTCCCAAGACGATGCGCTTCACGGTATCGCTAACGGCAAGATCAAAGAAGGCCACGTCGTTGTCATCCGTTACGAAGGACCGCGCGGCGGCCCTGGCATGCCTGAGATGCTCGCTCCTACGTCGCAAATCGTCGGCATGGGACTAGGCGCGAAGGTTGCCCTTATCACAGACGGACGTTTCTCCGGCGCGTCCCGCGGCATCAGTATCGGCCACGTATCGCCGGAAGCTGCTGAAGGCGGACCAATCGCTTTCGTACAAGACGGCGACATCATCGAGATCGACATGAACAACCGTACGATGGATTTGCTCATCAGCGACGAAGAGTTCGAGAAACGCCGTGCCGCATGGCCTGGCTTCGAGCTTAAGATCAAACGCGGCTACCTTGCGCGTTACGCTCACCTCGTTACATCCGCCAGCACGGGCGGCGTAATGAAAATGTAATTAGCTCCTCGTATAGGAAGGCGGAACATGGATAACCATGTTCCGCCTTTTTGTGTATTTGCAGTCAGCAAAGAAAAAAAGCCGGCATATGAAGGCGTTAACCTCGATATACCGGCAATATTAGCAATAATACCATTCCGATCCGTTCCTATATGGCTGTTGTCTTCGTACCTAATTGAGCAGCCTCGTCGGCAGCTGCGCCAATCGATCTTTCCACGGCGTCCGTGAGACGCTCGGTTTCCTCTTGCAGCTTATTAAGCTTATTCGTCGCATAACGTCTGATCGTCGAAGCCGGCATAAGCAGCATCCGAGGGGAGAACGCCTCTTTGTTCTGGCTTTGCTTCTTCTTCAGTGTTCGCGGCTTGTTCGTCAACACGCTCATCAGAACTTTCAAATAAACTCTTGTAGCGCGAGCGAACCAGCCCTCAGGCAGATGGAATATTTCGAAGCCGAGGCGATCGGCGCCCCGGTGTATCATCGTAACGCCGTACACGGCCTTAATGTCCTGCGCTTCGGCATCCACGGCCAACTGATCCGCCAGCTGCGGTAAAGCCTCATCGATCTCGCGCAGCATCTTGATGCCCGCCGCTACCGGCGACTTGGCCTTCATTGCAATGCTGGACAACATTTTATTGTCAAAATGCAGCTCGGCTATATGATCGCCCTTCACGATGCGGCTTCCTTCTTCCAGTTGCACAGGCTCGCCGTTATACTTCGTAACGCGGTAATAAAAGGTAGGATCTCCTTTACCGACCTGCTTCAAGCGGAACAGAACATGATAAGCTTTTTCATACATGAGCCAACTTGAGATGAGGCTTCGTTTCCAGAT
This sequence comes from Paenibacillus sp. 05T425, assembly GCF_056396205.1. Classification (NCBI taxonomy): domain Bacteria; kingdom Bacillati; phylum Bacillota; class Bacilli; order Caryophanales; family Paenibacillaceae; genus Paenibacillus; species Paenibacillus sp. 05T425. The sequence continues at coordinate 206,080 of NZ_JBFTLA010000010.1, read as the reverse complement.
CGACGCATGGCCTACGCGTGCCGCCTCTGTCAGCTTGATCATCTCGTCGATGCCAACGAAGCGGAAGCCTTGCTTCGTGCCTTCCTCCAAATACGATTGAAGCGCTATAAGCATATTCTTAGGGGCCTCGGGATCAGCTCCGAACGTTCTTCCGCAATCATGCAGCAGCAGCACTTCGCCCGGATTCAGTCGCTTCATCATCCGTTTCTTCAGCTTCTCAGCCCCTACGTTCAGCTTCCAATCACTGAACATCGCCGACCACAAAATAATGTGCAAGTACCCTGCTTTCGCAAAGTCGAATACGTTTACGATCCCCCATGGCGGACGATAATAAATCGAACGCTTGCCGGTCGCTTTCTCGATAATGTCGTTCGTCATCTCAATCTGGCGTTGAACCGTACCCGGTCTCATTAGCCAGTTGGACTTGTGAACATAGTTATGAATGCCGATAACATGCCCTTCCGCTTTCATTCGAGACAACAGCCCTTCCTGTCCCTCCGCATGGGAGCCAACGACAAAAAAAGTCGCCTTCGCTTTATAGCGCGCGAGCAGATCGAGCAGCTCCGGCGTGAACTCGGCATCCGGACCGTCATCGAACGTTAATGCGATCTCTTTCTCCACACGTCCGCGCTTGAACACGCGATAACCGAAAGTTCGGCTAATAATTCCAGGCAGGAAGGCGTACAAAGTCGCAAAATATAAAATCCACAACAACAAATTTACCATTTGTTTTCCCCACCGTTATATGATTTAGTCGACGAATGGATAGCGGTACAAAACAACAACGATAACTTTAATTGTAGCATATTGCATTAAAAAATAGGCATCTTTTTAAAAACTATAGTACAATCTTATTGGAAATATGAATTTGGAAGAAGGAGCCACGACATGCTGCCATTTTATAAAAAATATTGGAGAACGGCGTTCGACATTGCGTTGATCGCACTCACGGTCTATCTCATTATGTATTCATTCAGCTATTTGTATCGGATCGCGACGCCGATTTTTTTCTCCTTCCTTATCTTTATGTGCATCGAGCCGCTTGCTCGGCGATTGAACAAGCTCGGCATTAAGAAGTCGATTGCAACCGGCATCTCGATATTATTGTTCATCATTCTTATCCTTGGCGCCTTCTCGGGTGCTGCTTACCTGATAACGAAACAAGGCTCGGAGCTGATCGACAACTTTCCGAAGTATCAGGAGATGCTGGAGAAGCAAGTCGCCAAGAGCACCGCTCAAATTCAAGAGCAGCTTGAGACGCTTCCGCCGAACTTAAATCTGGTCGAGCGTTCGACCGAGCTTATTAGCGGCATTACGGACTATTTGGGCAGATTCGGCAAAACCGTCCTGCTTAACTTGGTCAATTACGTTTCTTCTTTCTCTGCGTTTGTCGTGAACGTCGTTATCGGTACAATTCTCGCCTACTTCTTAAGTATCGAGATTAAATCTTGGAAGAAAACGGCCGAAGACAAAACGCCAAAAACGTTCAAAAAGGTGTTTTTCTTCCTGCGCGACAACGTGTTCAAGGGAATCGCGCTATACATTAAAGCGCAAGCCAAAATGATCAGCATCACGTTCATTGTCATCTTAGTCGCGCTCGTGCTGCTTGGCGTCGAGAACGCGTTCGTCATTTCGGTCGTAGCAGCGATCTTCGATATATTGCCGTTGCTGGGCGTCGGAACGGTGTTCATACCATGGATCATTTATTTGATTATCGTCGGCAAAATATCGCTTGCAATCTGGTTGTCGGCTTTATTCCTTGTGGTCGTCATCACACGCCAAATATTAGAACCAAAAATAACGGGTGATTCCCTTGGCGTATCCGCCTTCACGATGCTTGCGTTCATGATCGTTTCCTTGAAACTATTCGGCATCTCAGGCGTTATCCTGTCGCCAATTCTGATGATCCTCATTAAGTCGCTATACGATCAGGGGTACTTCCACCGTTGGATTCGAGCGCCTCTTGGCGAATTCGACACGGCTTCCCCCGAAGACGATGCGGGCGGCGAGGCTGCCGGTCAGAGCAAGGCCGGCACAACGTTGACCGCCGAGTCGGCAACGGGACTTGCGGGCACGGATAAGAAGGACTAATAATAAGCGGTGGCGCAGGTTGATCCTATGCCACCGCTTTTTTTGTCCTAACCGCACGATGTTTAACGCAAGTTAGCGCTTCATCTCTTTTTCGTTGCGGGCGGCGATATCCATGACGCCGCGGAACAGCTTGGTCGCCTGATGCGGACTGCCAGGCGTACGGTTCGCCGCAAGCACGGCAACGGCGTAGCGGGGCGACTTGACCGGGCCGTAGCCCGTGAACCACTGGTGGTTCAGGGCTACGCCCGCTCGCTCGGTCTGGGCGGTGCCGGATTTGCCGGCTACCGTCCAGACCCCTTGGCGGATCGATCGACCGGTTCCATGGTCGACGACCGCCCGCATGCCGCGCAGCAGCGCATGGGTCGTGCCCGCATGAATGCGGCCACGCCCGCCCTGCGCCCGCTGTGCGGGCAGCTTCACCATCCGCTGGCCGTCCGCATAGCGGATCTCGCTGACGAGGCGCGGCTCCATGACGCGCCCCTCGTGCAGCAGCGTCACGATCAAGTTCGCGGCCTGAAGCGGCGACATTCTCACGTCCCGCTGCCCGATGCCGCTCTGCGCCATAACGCCGCCATCTACGGCGGCAAGAGCCTGCTGCGACATCCCCCCCGTCGCACCTCTATCAACACCCGCGAAGAGCTGTCCCTGCTCTTCCTCCTCAAGCAGCCTAAGCGGCCTGCGGAACGGCCCGAACGGCTTGTCCCGATGCCAGCCTGCCTTGCGCCCGATACCAAGCGCGTAGGCGACACGCTGCAGCTCAGCGGCTCTCATACGCTCAGCAATCGTAGCAAACACGATATTGCAGGACTGGGCAAGACCTTCCTGGAGCGTAATCGTTCCATGGCCGCCCTCCTTCCAGCAGCTAAGTCCATATTTGCCGTACTCGCCATTGCAATGGAACTTCTCCTTCTTGCTGACGACGCCGGCTTCCATGGCTGCTGCCGCCGTCACAAGCTTAAAGATCGAGCCCGGCGCAACAGCCGTCAGCGCATGATTGCTCCACTCGCTGCCGTCCGATGATTCGAATTGCCCGGGCTTCAGCTTTGGACGGGACACCATAGCGATAACATCGGCATTGTCAGCGTCGAGCACGACAATCGCGCCTTCCTTAAGCCCCTGTGCGTCCGCATAGGCCTCCAGCTTATTTTGCAGCTTCAAGTCAATGGTCGTCTGCACCTTCAGCGGGTAATAGCTATTTCCAGGCTGCGTAATCCGATAGTCAAGACCATGGACAGGCGCATTCCGGCCGTCGATGAAATACGACACCGAAGTTGCGCCGATGCCGTGCAGCAGCTTGTCTAGCGACTTCTCAAGTCCCGCCCCGCCCACCTGCTCATTCAGCTTCCGCTTCCCGCTAGCAAGCTCCTTCGAGTGGTTCGCCGCCAGCCACTCCGGATGCTGGCTTGTGAAGCCGATCATATGCTTCGCCTCGAAGCCGCTCACATACCGATTCCGATAAGGCAGCACGCTTACGCCGTTTAGACCTAGACGCTCAATCGCTTCAGCTTGCTCCGCTTTAAGCCGCAATGGCAATTTTCCGGCACCAGCCGTCCAGAACACCGGCTCGCGGACCGCATCCCAATAGCTTTGCAGTTGCTCAGCAGATACGCCGAGCAATGCCGCAAGTTGGCGAACCGTCCCCGCTTCGCCCCTTGCGTCCGGGCGTACAGGAAAAAAAGCAGCAGCCGAATACGTTTCACCGGTAATCGCCTGCCCGTAGCGGTCGACAAAATCACCTCTCCCGCTGTCAAGCACCAGATTCCGCTGCCGCTGAATAACCGAGAGCCGCTGCCATCCGCCGCGATTCACGGCGGCATGAACCGCCGCATGCGAGCTCCACGGCAATAGCTGCAGCCATGCAAGACGCACAATGAATAAAATCATAATACAAAATAGAACGAGCGCCGCCGCCCATACTCTTCTCGATATCCCTTTTGCCATAAAGCTTAATCTCCCTTGCTTGCCCGTTACTTACAGTATCTCCCTTGTCCCCATATGAGCAAACCTCCTGACAAGCTCATTTCTTGCATGCTGCTATTCGCATTCAAAGAAAAAACGCCGATCATCCGATCGACGTTTCCCATTATGTCGGTTTCTGTCCGCTTGCTTTACGAAGCTCGTTCGCTAGTCGATTGAACTCTTTGCGAGCCTCCTTGTTGGTCGTTGCCATATAAGAAGCAGACAAGAAAGCAATGATTTTGTTAGCGTCCTCTACCGAGAGCAATGCAATCTCCTCCTCCGGTTCGCTTGGCTCCGTTACGGGCGGCTTGGGTTCAGGCTTCGGCTCCGCAGTCACAAGTGGGATATAAGCGACACCGAACAGCTGGCAAATGCCTTTCGCCAGCTCGACCGCACACTCCGCGCGATAAGCCTCCGACAGCAGCAGCAAGGCATCCTCCATATTTGTCATAAAGCCATGCTCGACAAGAACCGCAGGCATAGTCGTCTCGCGCAGCACATGGAAGTTCGCTTCCTTGACGCCTCGATTCGGCAGCGCTGTCCCTTGAATCAACTGATTATGAATAATTTTGGCCGCTTGCTGGCCTGAGGTTTTGCCGGGATAATGATACGTTTCAATACCTCTTACGTTATTCCAACCGTCGCCATACGCATTCGCATGAATGGAAATATAGAAGTCGGCTTTCGCTTTATTCGCCGTATTCGTACGATTGCTAAGCGGGATGTCCGTGTCTCCCGGTGCAACGAGCAGCGTCTGGAAGCCGCAGCGCTTTAAATGCACGTCCAGCTGCGCAGCCACAGCTCTATTGAATTCGTTTTCCCTCATGACCGTACCATCGGGAAGAGACGGCGTTCGCTTGCCAGGGGTCTCCAGTCCATGACCATCATCTATTGCTATTAATTTAACCATCTTCATCCTCCTATCGTCCTCTATTCTATGGGTTTGCATGAACTCCTGTGATAGTTAGTCATCAAAAATAGACGTTTTTCGAGGATCATGCATTCTGCAACAAACAAAAAACCCGTCTAACCGTGAATTTCACGGTAGCAGACGGGCTCCAAATCCATGCTTTATGATTCAATTTTGAATGCGGACAACGATTCCTTCAGCTCACGCGATACAGCGTCAAGCTTCTCGGACAGATGCACCAAGCTTTGGCTAACGCTAAGCTGCTCGCTGCTGAGGGAAGCAACCTCTTCTGAGGTTGCCGAGGACTCCTCGGCTACGGCGCTTACGTTCGTCATCGCTTCCGCCATAACCGCCTGTGCTTCATCCAGCTTGCTGATCGATTCGGTAGCCAGATCCAGCTTCTCAACGAATTGACCCATCTGACCTTGAACCGTCAAGAAGATTTGGTTCGCTTCCTTAACTGAGCCAATCTGCTCTTGGAACAACGGATAGGCATCCGACAGCACGCTTACCGTCTCATCGATTTCCTTCCGAATCTTCTCTGTAATCTTAGCAACTACGTCGATCGATTGACGGGACTGATCAGCCAGCTTGCGGATTTCGTCGGCTACGACCATGAACCCTTTACCCGCAGCCCCTGCTCTTGCAGCTTCAATCGTTGCGTTTAACGACAAAATGTTAGTTTGCTTTGTTAAGTTGTTAAGCACGTCGAGAATCTTAACGATAGAGCCTGTGCTTTCTTTAAGCGCATCGACCTTCTCGACCATGGAGCGCGTCATTTCCTCGGTCATGCCCGTCTTCTGAATGAGAACGCCCATGTAAGTTGTACCTTGCTTACTTGCATGGTCGACCTCGCCTGCCGATCTTGCCATTTGCTCATTGGCTTCGATAACCTGCTTCATCTGCTCGTTAATATTATTCGTAAGATCCGTGCCTCTTTCAGCTTCCATTGCAAGGCTGGTTGCTCCGCCTGCAATCTCCTCTGTCGCGACCGCGATCTCCTTCGCCGATACGGATGTCTTGCGGGAAGCTTCACTTAGCTCGGTTGCCGTACTAAGCACATCCTCCGCCGAACGTGTCGTCTGCTGAGCCAGTGCCGTAATCTGCGTCATCATCAGGTTAAAGCTGCTGCCAAGCTCACCGATCTCGTCTTGGCGCTTCTTCATCCGTGATCGAACCGTCAGGTTGCCGCGCGCTCCTTCGTTCATCAGATTGCGCATATTCACGAGCGGCTGAGCAATTGTCGTAAGGACAAGCGCACCGATTGCGATTGCAATCAATACAGCTACCGCAGCAGTAATCCATGTCATATTGCGAATAACCTTCGCGTCTTTCACAAGCTCGTTGACCGGAATCGTTCCGACCAGCTTCCAATCCATCGTTTCGAATGTTTTGTAGGCTGCCAGCACGTCCTCGCCGTTCTGATCCGAGGTCTTAATCGAGCCTTCCCACGCTTCTTCGCCCTCCTTCGGCAACCCAATGCTTGTAGGCTGGCCAATCAGAGAAGCATCCAGGTTCGCAACATAATTGCCGGCCTCATCGATAATCGACATTTGGCTGCCTTCGCCAAGCTCCACATCTTTATAACGCTCACTTAGGCTGTTCAATCCAATGTCAATAAGAAGCACGTAAGACGCTTCATTCGACGTACTGTCCTTAATCAAGCGGCTTACCCCAAAGGAAGCTTGCCCTGCTGTCGTAGATAATCCATCTGCCTGCGGAGCGATCCATACCGTCTTGCCGGAGCCGTCAATCGCCTTTTGGAAAAATTCGCTCTTCATAAGCTCTTCGGCCTTTGTCGTCGTGGAGCTGCCCACCGTCACGATGTCCAGTTCAGGAACGATCGGCAGCAGCACCATGCCAAGGATTGAATTGTTGCCCATGACATAACTTTGCATCTTATCGCCTAACTTGCGGCTCGCTTCGAACTTCGTGTAATCGTCTTCTCCTTCGAGAATCGATCGAACGATCGTGTGGAAATCTTTGTCGATCAAAATTTGAAGCGATAAATCTTCATATGTTTTATAAATAACGTCTAGATTGCTTGCTACCTGATTAACGGTTTGGAAGCTTGCATCCGATACTTTGCGTTCTACGATTGATTTGGCTTGCGAATATGCCATTAGCCCTACCGTCAACACACAGGCGATGATGGAGCAAAAAATGATTAAAAACAGCTTTGTCCCGACTGACTTAATCGGGTTGGATATCTTCGTTTCTTTGAGCGCGCCTCCTACCGATTGCAACAAACCTGTTGCTTTCTTCAATCCTGATTGCGCTTTCAAAACGGCTGCTGAAGGGTTGTCGTTAACGCCCTTGGGCAGTTTTTGCTTCTTTTCTTTTTTGGGCTTTTGCTCTTTGTTCTCTTTGCTCTTCATTAGGAAAGACACCGCCTTTTTAATTGTTAGCCTATAAGGATTCGTCTGATGCTAGCGAATCTTGCCGATATTTGGAATACCTATTTACAGTCTATTATTTTATATCGGAAGATACTTGTCAATTAGAAATAATAGAATTGAAAAAAGCCTTATCTTCTGTCGAAGATAAGGCTTTAGTCCTATAAATTACTTATGTTTGCTCCAATTCGGATCGCTGTTCTCCAGTAAATAAGCAAAATCGTTTTCTTTGCGCTTCTGCTCCTGTGCCTTGCGCTCCTCTTCCTCTTGGCGAGCTTGCAGCTTCTTCGCAGCTTCCTGCTGTTTCAGCTCTTCCGCTTGCCCCTTAAGCTTCTTAATCGTATCTGCATTCAGCAAGTCGCCTAACAGCAGCCCATTATCCTTCTCTTCCTTCGGCTGCGTACTCTTGAATGGCGCCCCTTGCTTCTTCTTGTGCTTGGCCATTTGCGATCCCTCATTGCGAATGATTATTTTTTGCCTATCTTCTTGCGCATCATATCCATCGCCTTAACCGGTTCGCTGGTACGAATGCGGATATGCTGCAGCGGATGACGAGCAGCGTCAAGCGGCTGCCCTTCCGAATCGAACAATTCGGTAATGGTCTGCTTGAAGAATCTGCCGCCCGGGCCGACGAACTCTACCTCTTGACCAGGCTTAAAGTGGTTTCGTTGCTGTACAGTTGCCAATCCCGTCTCTGCATCGTAATCGACAACAATGCCTGCGAAGTCATAAGGCGCAGCCTTCTCTTCAGGCTCGTATATATGATCCTCCGCACCCGGCGTATCGAGGAAGAAGCCTGTATTCAGCGGACGGTTCGCCGCTTTGTTGATCTCTTCCACCCATTCTTGCTTCAGCTCAAAATGTTCGGGATCGGCAAAGTACGCATCAATCGCTTGACGATATACGTTAACAACCGTTGCCACGTAATGAATGCTCTTCATGCGGCCTTCAATCTTGAAGCTGTCTACCCCAACCTCGATCAGCTCCGGCAAATATTCGATCATGCACAAGTCCTTGGAGCCCATCGTGAATTGATCCTCGCCTTCGCCGTACAACGGCGCGTCATCCACGAACAAATCATACTTCCAGCGGCATGACTGGCAGCAGCCCCCGCGATTCGAATCGCGGTCTGTGAAATGGTTCGACAGCACGCAGCGGCCCGAATACGAGGAGCACATCGCGCCGTGAATGAAAGCTTCGATTTCGATATCGACATGCTTCTTAATTTCTTCGATTTCTGTGAAGCTTGTCTCGCGGCCAAGCACGACGCGCGGCAGTCCTTCTTCTTTCCAAAATTGCACGGCTTGCCAATTCAATGTCGATTGCTGCGTGCTTAGATGTACCTCAAGCAATGGCGCTACTCGCTGCGCCGTCTCGATTATAATCGGATCCGCTGCAATGATGGCGGAGATCCCAGCCTCCTGAAGGCCTCGCAAATAATCCTCTAGCCCTGCAATATCTTCATTATGGGCATATATATTCGTCGCTACGAACACTTTTGCGCCATATCGGTTCGCGAATTCAACGCCTTCCTTCATTTCAGCGAAGCTGAAGTTGTCCGCATTCGAACGCAAACCGTATTTCTGCCCTCCGATATATACCGCATCCGCGCCATAATGGATAGCAAATTTTAGCTTCTCCAAATTTCCCGCAGGAGCAAGCAGCTCCGGTCTATCCAGCCTATGGCGTTTCCCCTGATAACGCGGGGTTGTTTTTGTCGTTGCCGTCAATTGTTGTCCCACCTTTCTATCAATACACTTGCTCTTTAAAAAAGAAACCGTAGGTTAGCTCGCGCTTCGGATCTTGCACCGCACGAATGTCGTCAAGCCATTGCTCTTGGAATTCATAGCTTTCCGGATCGGCAATATAGGCATCTATCGCTTTGCGGTAAGCCCGAACGACCGTTTCATTATATTCGATCGGCTTCATTAAGCCCTCAATTTTCAAGCTGTCCACGCCAACCTCAAGCAGCTCATGCAGCGCATCCAGCATACAGATATCGCCTGAGCTCATAATATGCGTACCGTTAGCGTCCTCATAGATCGGGAACCTCTCGTCAGGACGCTCTGCCTCCATCACATACAGGCCGCGCTCTAAGCTCGAGTCTTCAAGCTTCTCCGGCTCTTGCTGATGCTCCATGTAGCTGTTCACAAGCGAACGCTTGGAATGATAAATGTTCGTCATGCCATGCACTTGAACCTCAATCGGCAGTTTCGTATTCGCTTTGATATCGACGATCTGCTCCATATTAAGCTCGCGGGCAAGCACGAAACGGGTTGCTCCTCTGCGACCCCAATAATCAGCAGTCGCATAGTTAGTCGATGTCATCTCCGCATTCCAATGAAGAGGCATTCCCGGCGCATTCACCCGAGCTGCCATTAGAACGGCTGGATCTCCGAACACGATGGCATCTACGCCTGCTGCCGCAAGGCCGGATATATAAGCCGGCAACGACTCAATTGTTGCATTATCGATCAGATTGTTAATGACAACATATATTGTGACGCCTCGCGGCTTCGCAATCTTCACCGCTTCAGCTATCATTTCCAAAGTGAATTGTCCCGCGAGTCTTGCGCCGTAACGCGACTCCCCTATAACGAACGCATCAGCGCCCGCTTCCATCAACCGCTCCAGCTCTTCCATCGAGGCGGCCGTCGTTAGTAATTCCGGCTTGTAAGCCATCTTCCATTCCTCCCAGGATCTCATAAAACAGCTTCGCGCAGCAAGTCGCAGGGGCCCGTTGTATCCCCTAGACTTGCCGCGCTAACTAATCTTGCATGACGCAACGTTAACCCGCTGTCTCGTTGCTCTTATCGATATTTCTCAAATGCTCTTGGTACGTCTTCGCGAACAAATGCGTCTGCGTACCGTCCTTCTTCGTTACATAATAAAAGTATTCGGAAGGCTCCGGATTCAATGCCGCTTCAATCGAAGCGATGCTTGGACTTGCGATCGGTCCCGGCGGCAATCCGTTAATCTTGTACGTATTATAAGGACTTTCGATTTGCAGGTCTTTCTCCATCAGCCGTTCTTTAGGCTTGTCTAGCAAATATTGAACGGTAGCGTCAATCTGAAGCGGCATACCTTCGGCTATGCGGTTATAGATAACGCCTGCAACAAGGGCGCGCTCCTCATCGGCGACGACCTCTCGTTCAATGAGCGAAGCAATCGTCAGCAGCTCATGCAATGTCAGCTTCTTCGCTTCCAGCTCATCCGTCCAATCTTCAGACAGCTCGCCTAACTTCCGATCAAGTTCGCTTGTCATGCGCTTAATAATGTCTTCCTCCGTGCTGCCTACCTTCATCTCGTAGGTTTCAGGGAACAAGTAGCCTTCCAGCCGCTGATGCAGCTCGGCATTATCCGGAATTTGGCGAACAGCCTCCGCATCTCCCCATGCTGTCTGACTAGCTGCAAGGTCTAGAAACTTCGCTTTGTCGATCAAGTCCTGTTCGGCAAGCTTATCGGCAATTTGAAGCACGGTGAAGCCTTCCGGAATCGTGAAGTGAATCGTCTCTGCCTGCACCGTATCGCCAGCATTCAGCTTCGCGATAATGGCGTCATGCTCCATCCCGGGATTGAGATCGTATTGCCCGGCTTGGAACCTAGCCCCTTGATCGTTCAGCTTCAAATAATATTTGAAAATAAATGAATTGCGAATAATACCTTGCTCTTCCAGCAAATCGGATACTTTAATTGCTGACATCCCTTTAGCAATTTCGATTCGCTTCGTTTCCCCTGCAGCTGTCGGCTGCAAGCCGTTCCAGATGTAGTAAGCAACGCTGCCGGCACCGACAATGAATATGCCTAGCAAGCTCAATATAACCCACATCGTGATGCGGCTGCGCTTTGGACCGGAACGAGCCTTACCTTCGCTCTGCTCCTGCCGATGAATGGACTTGTCCAACCTGTTAACCCTCCTCGACTCTTATGACAAACGAATTCAAGAAAAAGAGCGGTTGTAGACCGCCCTTTTCCTTGCTTGTATATCGCTTGCGGTCGCTTAAGGCATTTGATCGTCTGCAAAGAGCAGATCGTCATAGGCCTCGGCAGCCGCTTCCCATTCTTCATCGTCCTCGATCGTTTCAAGCTCTGGCTCTTCGCCGTCTTGAATGACTCGGAACAGCTCCACTTCATCTTCGCCGCTCATAGCTTCAGACTGCAGTGCTGCGTATACGATGTCGCCTAGTTGGAATTCAGCCTTAATTACGTACAGCTCCATGCCGCCGTCCTCTGCGACAAGCTCAATCTCCTTGCCGAATGCTTCCTTAAGCACGGACAGACGTTTTGGCGCTCCGCCTTCAGTCGTTGACATTAATCCTGCTCCTCTATTTCGCCGAGCAGCGTATTGAATGTCTCCTCGACCATATTCCACTCTTCCTCGTCCTCGATCGTGTAGAGCTTGAGATCGTCGCCTTCTTCTTCGTAACGGAAAGCGTACACCTCGTCCTCTTCCTCGTTGTCGCTGGCAAGCGGAACGACCATCATATATTTTTGATCCGAGCCGTCAACTTCGAACTTCATGATGACTTCGAATTCTTCCTCGTTGCCGTCCTCATCCGGAATATAAATAATTTCCGGCTCTTCAAACTGCATGTCGTCCTTTGTCATCGTTACCCTCACCTTTTCGTTTTAGAATCGAGATAATTTTGCAAAATCAGCGTCGCCGCCATTTTGTCCACGACTAGCTTGCGCTTCTTCCGGCTGACGTCCGCTTCGATAAGCGTCCTCTCGGCCGCTACCGTCGTCAGCCGTTCATCCCAAAGGTGAACTGGTATGTTTAGTTTCTGCTGGATCTGATCTGCAAATGCGATGCAAATTTCGCCACGCGGCCCGATCGTTCCGTTCATGTTCTTCGGCAAGCCGACAACGATCTCGCTAACCTCATGTTCCTTCACCAGCTCGGCAATGCGGTCGAATTCTCCCCCATCGCGCCTGCGCTCGATGACGCCCGTTCCTTGCGCCGTCCATCTGAACGCATCGCTTATCGCGACGCCGATGTTCCGATCTCCGTAATCCAATCCCATTAATCTCATCTCTTGCGTTGGCTCCTAAGCTTAATCGTATTGTTCTTATGGTACAAGCGCGAGACCTATGATTTCTTAGAATTCAAGTAGAAGCGGACAAGCTCTTCAATTAATTCGTCCCGTTCCTTCTTGCGGATTAAACTTCTGGCGTTGTTGTGCCGCGGAATATACGCAGGATCTCCGGACAACAAATACCCAACGATTTGGTTGATCGGGTTGTATTCCTTCTCTAGAAGCGCTTCGTGTACGGCAAGCAGGATGTCTCCAGAAGAAGATTCGACTCCCTCCGCCTTCACATTAAACTTCATCGTTTGGTCCATTGAACTCATCGCCAGCACCTCGCTTTCCAAAACTGCATTTACAAGCGCCTAAGGAGGCGTAAAGCGCGTTTCCTTGCTTTTGCCCCCTTATTCGGCTAGATATACATCCTTATCATATCACATTTGCGCTGCTTACAACTAGTTCTTGCGCAAGTTTCAACGCTTCATCGAGCTTGGATGCGTCTTTGCCGCCTGCTTGGGCCATATCCGGACGGCCGCCGCCGCTTCCGCCGCAATGTACAGCCGCTTCCTTCACGATCTTGCCGGCATGGAAGCCTTTCTTCACGAGATCGGCAGACACCGCTGCCGCCAAGTTCACCTTATCGTCCTGCACGGCGCCAAGCACAATCACGCTCGAAGGAAGCTTCACTTTGAGCTCGTCTACGATGCTGCGAAGCGCGTCCATCGATGGCGCGCTGACTTTAGCGCTAAGCACCGAGATACCGTTAACCGTCTTCGCTTGCGATTCAAGTGATCCCGCTTCAATACGGCTCAGCTTAGCTTGCAGCGATTCGTTCTCGCGCGACAACTCCTTCACTTGACCGAACAAAGCTTCAATCCGCTTAGGCACTTCGGACGTGTTCGACTTCAGCAGAACCCCCGACTGCTTCAACAGATCAAGCTGGCCTTCCAGGTAGTTATAAGCGTGCTTGCCGGTTACCGCTTCGATCCGCCTTACGCCGGAGCCGATACCGCTCTCGCCCAGCAGCTTGAACAGTCCGATCTGCGACGTATTCGTTACATGGCAGCCTCCGCAAAGTTCGAGGCTATAGCTGCCGACTTGCACGACGCGTACAACGTCGCCGTACTTCTCGCCGAATAGCGCCATAGCGCCCATCGCTTTCGCTTCGTCAAGCGATTTGTTCTCGATTGTAACGCCTGTGCTAAGCCATATTTGCTCATTCACGCGGCGCTCGATGTCGACAAGCTCTTCTGCCGTAATGCTGCCGAAGTGCGAGAAGTCGAAGCGCAGACGCTCAGCTTCTACGAGCGAGCCCGCTTGGTTAACGTGATCGCCGAGCACTTCCTTAAGCGCTTTGTGCAGCAAGTGCGTTGCCGTATGATTTTTGATAATATCCTCGCGGATTGGCTTCGCTACGACAGCTTGCACCGTCTCTCCCGAACGTACCGATCCAGACGATACGACCGCATGATGAACGGTTTGGCCGTGCGGCGCTTTCGTCACGTTCTCGACTTGCAGCGTGAAGCCATTGCCCGTAATCGTACCGCGGTCTCCGATCTGTCCGCCGCTCTCCGCATAGAATGGCGTGCGGTCAAGAATAACGAGAACCTGGCTACCTTCGCCAGCCGCTTCAACCATTTCATCACCGGCAACAATAGCCGTAATTTGGGACTCAGTTACCAGTTCATTATAGCCAACAAATTCGCTTTTAACCGTGAAGTCGGACAACGGTCCGCCTTGCACCTTCATGCTGCCCGTCTCGCGACGGCCGCCGCGGCCGCGCTCGCGCTGCTGCTCCATGGCTTCATCGAAGCCTGCGCGATCAACGGTCATCCCGTTCTCTGCAGCGAAGTCTTCCGTCAAGTCGAACGGGAAGCCGTACGTATCGTATAAGCGGAACGCATCGTCGCCGCTAATTTCTTTACTTCCCGCCTTCGTTGCCGCAGCTACCAGCTCAGCGAGCATCGCAAGGCCATCGGACAACGTTTCATGGAATCGTTCTTCCTCTGTACGGATAACGCGCTCGATAAACTCGCGTTTGTCTACCACCTCTGGGTAATACACGCCCATCACTTCGCCTACGATACCTGTCAATCCATAAAGGAATGGACGGTCGATGCCGATCGTCTTGCCGTAGCGCACTGCGCGGCGGAGCAAACGGCGGATAATGTAGCCGCGACCTTCGTTCGACGGCATAACACCGTCTCCTACCGCGAATACAACCGTACGAATATGGTCTGCAATGACTTTAAGTGCAACGTCATGCTCAGCGTTCACGTGATACTTCACGCTAGCAATGGAGCAGGTGCGGTCAATGATCGGCAAGAACAGGTCGGTATCGAAGTTCGAATCCGCATCTTGCAGTACGCAAGTGAAACGTTCCAGTCCTGCGCCTGTATCAATATTTTTATTCGGAAGCGGCGTATAACTGCCGTCCTTATTATGATTGAATTCAGAGAATACGATATTCCATACTTCGAGGAAGCGCTCATTCTCGCCGCCTGGCCAGCATTCAGGATCGGATAGATCCCCGTATTTGTCTCCGCGGTCGTAGAAGATTTCAGTACACGGACCGCAAGGGCCTTCGCCAATATCCCAGAAGTTCTCATCCAGCTTGTAGATGCGTTCTGCTGGTAGGCCGATCTTATTATTCCACAGCGCGAAAGCTTCTTCATCTTCCGGGTAGACCGTTACCGACAGACGCTCCGGATCGAAGCCGATCCATTGCGGACTCGTCAAGAATTCCCAGCCCCACGTAATTGCATCTTCCTTGAAATAGTCGCCAATAGAGAAGTTGCCCAGCATTTCGAAGAACGTATGGTGACGGCGAGTTTTGCCTACGTTCTCGATGTCATTCGTGCGAATACATTTTTGCGAATTCGTAATGCGCGGGTTCTCCGGCACGACGCGCCCGTCAAAGTAAGGCTTAAGCGGCGCCATGCCTGCGTTGATCCATAACAAGGACGGATCGTTATGCGGGACGAGCGATGCGCTTGGTTCGATTTTGTGGCCTTTGCTTTCGAAGAAAGCAAGCCATTTGGCACGTATTTCACTAGCTTTCATAATAAGTACGCCTCCTCTATTGTGGGAAAACAAAAAACGCCCCTGTCAGAGACAGGGACGAAATGCATTCGCGGTACCACCCTGGTTATTGCTGCGCCGTTATTCCACGCACATGCAATCGCCTTAGAAGACGATAACGGGTCCAACCGGCGAAGTTCATTCACGCTCCGAAATCAGCTTTCGGCCGTTCTTCGTCATCAAGCCTTCTCAACCGACGCTGCCGCCCTATATCGGGACAGACAACGAAGAGGCTTTTCTCTGGCTGACGGGCAGCGGCTTACTTCATTTCGTCAAAGCTTTCCTAGTGTATAGCACTATTCTACTAGTATCAAATTATAGCTACGCCGTCAGCCGCTGTCAAATGATCTTTCTTCGCACGTAGTAAGCGAACATGTGCTGTACAATGACCTTGCAAGCAGCGAAGATCGGTACGGCTAGAATCATACCGACGACACCTGCAAGTTCACCGCCGACAAGCAATGCGAAGATGATGAGCAGCGGGTGCAGATGAAGCGTTCTGCCGACCACTTGCGGCGAGATGACGTTGCCCTCAAGAATTTGGCAAGCCGTATTGACGATGGCGACGAGCAGCACCATTTTCAGAGAAACGGTCGAAGCAATTAAGAGCGCGGGCGCAGCGCCGAAGAACGGACCCATGTATGGAATGACGTTCGTTATCGCCACAATGCCCGCGAGCAGAAGCGCATAAGGCATTCCAATAATAAGATAGCCGAGGTAGGCAAGCACGCCAACGATCAAGCAGACGAGGAACTGACCGCGAATGTAGCTGCCAAGCGCGGAGTCGATGTCCTTAAGCAGTCTGACCGTGTTCTTGCGATGCGACTTCGGCACGTAAGTAATGACCGTTCTCTCGAATACATCGAAATCTTTCAGGATATAGAAAGCAAGGAACGGAATGATGAAGGCGATGAATACCGCGTTCAGCATCGAGCCGATATTGTTAATGAAGCCGAGCAAGCTCTCCGATACCTTCTTCTCCATCGTCAGCAGCGACTTGTTGATGCCCCCGCGGAAGCTCTCCGGCAAGAAAGACGTATTGTTAATGTCCGACACAATATTTTGGGCGCGCATCGACAGTTCCGGCACATGACGGTTGAATTCCTGCACTTGTTCGATGAACATCGGAATCAGATTGACGAGCAGCACCGTAATGGCAGCGCAGAACACGGCATAGATCAAGAGCACGGCAATCGTTCGCGGCACTTTGCGTTCATGCAGCATCGAGACGATCGGGTTAAGCACGTAGGATATGATCATAGCGATAATAAAGGGAGCGAGCACCGCTCTCAAAAAAACATATACATTAAGCAGCAGCGGCTTAATAAGCAGCAGCAAATAAATCGCGATTAAGCCCAGTATGAGATAAACCAGCCAAACAAACAGACGGCTGTTCGTGAAACGCTCCACCGTCCACACCTCCGTACAATCTTCATCCTGCTTTCGCTGTCTTCCGAGCGCACATGCCGGATCTGATAAAGTATATGTACAAGCGGTGCAAATCATCCTTGAGGCGGCAAAAAAAAGGCGGCCCCCTCATAGGGCCGCGCTTTAACGTTCATATCGAATGGCGCAGGCCGACTAGTTAATCTGAACCTGCGATCCCGCAATCTCTTCTTCGAAGAACAAATCATCAAGCGAGCTTAACGTTCCGTCCTCTTCCACTTGGTAAACCGACATTTTGTCGCCGTTAACAGTCAGTTCAATAAAGCAGCCCCAGCAGTAGAACTGGTGGGAACCGATCTTGCCGATATCTTTCGAATTGCAATTCGGACATCTCATCATCTAACATTTCTCCCTATCCTTTGAAATTGGAAGCTGCGACAGGCTCCAATTCCGCTTCACTGACAGCAGGAACGATAATCGCGTCTTCCCCGAGTAATACGGTATCTGGATCACTCGGCGCCTTCAGCCATTTACGCCCTTCCATCAGATCCGAAACAAAACCGTCCGTAAGCTCGTAGCCTACTATTTGTGTACCCTGAAACGGATAAAAATAAACATCCGATATTCGGCCCAGTTGATTTCCTTGCACCGTAACCACGGGCAAATCCTTCAGCTTGACGATCCCGGTATAGAAGGATCGCAGCAGCTCCTTCGGCTTCAGCCTCACAACCGCGCCCTCACTGCCAATAATGACTGCATCCTCGCCGCATGTCAGCACGTCTGTCCAGCGAACGATCTTGAGTGATAATGCGAGCCATCTCGGACTCTCTAGTACAAGCCCTTGCAATTGCCAATGCTCATCGAAGTACGCATCCTTAACCGTTCCAACCAGCTTACCCGAATGAATGACGATCACGGGCAGTCCAATAAGCCGTTGAAGTTTAATCACGCCTTGATTCGAGGCCTCCTAAAGGTTACTTTCGAATACGCCGCACAATTGTCGCTATTTTCTGCGAGGCTTCTTCTAATTCCTCCATAGTATTCCCCAAACCGAAGCTAAATCTTACCGCTGAAAGAAGCCGCTCTTGCGGAATATCCATCGCTCTAAGCACATGGGATCTCTCCAGCGCCCCCGAGGTGCAGGCCGATCCGCTTGAAGCCGCAATGCCTTCCAAATCGAGGTTCATGAGCATCGTCTCGGTATCAATACCGACGAAACTAATATTAACGATATGAGGCAGGCGATGCTCCTCGCTCCCGTTTACGACGATCTCCACATCTGGCAATGTGTTTCTAAGCAGCTCTACCCATCTATTACGAAGCTTGTCCATAAAAGGTTGCTTCTGATTGCGTTCGTTCACACAAATGTCAACAGCCGCGGCAAAACCAACAATGCCGGGCACGTTTTCTGTGCCTGCCCGGCGCTTGCGTTCCTGCGAGCCGCCATGCTGAATTGCTTCATATGGCGTACCATTCGCTATATATAATGCGCCCACGCCTTGCGGGCCATTAATCTTGTGCGCCGAGAAGCTCATGAGATCGATCGGCAGCTCGTTCAAGCGATAAGGCACGCTTCCCAAAGTTTGGACGGCGTCCACATGGAACAACGCACCGGCAGCTCTTACAATGTTGCCTATCTCTTCGATCGGCAGTATCGTCCCGACTTCATTATTGCCATGCATGATGCTTACGAGCCCCGTCTCAGGGGTCATTGCAGATGCAACCGCCTCCGGAGCGATATGTCCATCCTGCTGAACGGGAAGGTACGTTACCGTGAAACCTTCCTCCTTGCTCAACCACTCGCAGGTGTGCAGCACGGCGTGATGCTCGGTTGCTGCTGTTATAATATGGCTCTTGCCGCGCCGCCGCATCGCGCGCGCCGCCCCGACCAGCGCCGCATTGTCGCTCTCCGTTCCGCCGGAGGTGAACAGCAGCTCGGCAGGTCGGCAGCCGATCGCCGCCGCGATGAGGTCGCGGGCGCGGTTCACCTGCTGCTTCGCTTCTCTGCCGAACGCATGCATGCTGGAAGGATTGCCTCCCGGACCTTGCATGACCTCGAGCATCGCTCTCGCAACCTCGGGATGCATCGGCGTCGTCGCCGCATGGTCAAAGTAATATCTATTCATCATTGCAGTCGCATCCTTACTTAGATATAGAACATATAACTGTCTGCTTCGCCGGCATCTTGGAAGTTGATCATATCGGCAAGCGTTGTGGAATCCAGCACCGCTGCAATGCTGTCGCGAATGCGAAGCCACAGGTCGCGCTTAGCCGGGTCGTCCTCTTCCGTGAAGTCAACAGGCGAGATTGGACCTTCAAGGATACGAATAATATCGCCCGACGTAATCTGCTCGGGATCCTTCGATAGAATATAGCCGCCGTATGCGCCGCGAATACTCTTAACGAGCCCTGCGTTGCGAAGCGGAGCGACGAGCTGCTCCAAGTAGTGCTCGGATAAATGATTGCGTTCCGCAATGCTCTTCAGCGAGATCGGTCCTTCGCCGAACTTTGCTGCAAGTTCCATCATAATGGTTAAGCCATAACGGCCCTTCGTTGAAATTTTCAAGTGTAGGCACCCCTTTAAATTCATCATATTTTGTTGTTGCATTCATCGTTGTTCATATTGCTCTTTAATCCACTGTATTCCCATATTACTTCTATGTTAACATATCCCCCGCTTGCCATGTGCAAAAAGGTTGTCATCTTCATGAAAAACTTTTGCGTGTATGTTACAATAGACGTGATTTTCACGAAATGACAAGCAAGGCGGTGTTTCACCTATGACAAAACCAATCAGCTCGACGAGAGTTGTCGTCGGCATGTCCGGAGGCGTTGATTCCTCCGTTACGGCGCTGCTGCTCAAGCAAGCAGGCTATGACGTAGTCGGCATATTCATGAAGAACTGGGACGATACCGACGAGTTCGGCCATTGTACGGCCGAAGAGGACTCGGAGGACGTTCGCCGTGTCTGCGACCAGATCGGCATCCCTTATTATACCGTTAATTTCGAGAAGCAATATTTCGATAAAGTGTTTACTTACTTCTTGGATGAATACAAACGGGGGCGCACGCCTAATCCGGACGTCATGTGCAATCGCGAGATTAAGTTCGGAGACTTCCTGCAGCGCGCGCTTGAGCTTGGAGCGGACTACTTGGCTACCGGCCATTATGCACGTGTAGAGCGAGATGCAGACGGCGTCACGAAGCTGCTTCGCGGCGTCGATTCGAACAAGGATCAGACCTACTTCCTAAGCTCGCTTAATCAGAGGCAACTTGAGAAAGCGATGTTCCCGATCGGCCATTTGCCGAAGCCGGAAGTTCGCCGCATTGCCGAAGAGGCTGGATTGTATACGGCGAAAAAGAAGGACAGCACCGGCGTTTGCTTCATCGGCGAGCGCAATTTCAAGGAGTTTCTAAGCGGCTACTTGCCTGCCCGCTCCGGAGATATGATCGATATTCGCAGCGGCGAGAAGAAAGGCCGCCACGACGGCCTTATGTATTACACACTGGGTCAGCGACAAGGACTTGGCATCGGCGGATCCGGCACAGGCGAGCCATGGTTCGTTGCGGACAAAGATCTGGAGAGCAACGTTCTGTACGTCGTTCAAGGCGAGCAGCATGCCAGCCTATACTCGCACAGCTTGTCCGCAAGCGGTTTTAACTGGATTGCGCCAACGCTGTCTGATGCTCCGTTCCACTGCACGGCCAAGTTCCGCTACCGCCAGCAAGACCAAGGCGTAACGGTTACGATGCGTGCGGACGGCACTGCCGACATTGTGTTCGACAAGCCGCAAAAGGCAGTCACGCCTGGCCAAGCCGTCGTTCTCTATGACGGCGAAGTATGCCTCGGCGGCGGCACGATCGACGTCGTCCACAAGGTCGACGCAGCAGCATTCGAAGCGCAACTGCAAGCCAAATAAGCACAACAATAAGGGATGCCCTGAAATTTATCAGGCATCCCTTCTTATTGTAACGCTTCAGCTTATCCCATGCGCCTCGTCCCCATGCACTCTACCCAGATACAAATACATTACGGACTCAGAAGGAGCTAATCACTCGCATCAAGTAACATTGGTCATATTGCGGACTCTAGAAACCCTTATAACGTAAAACTCGAATAAATATTTTCACTTCTGTCGAATTAGCGACTCCTGTGTCCTTAACGAGCTCCTTTATCGCTGAAACGCTCAATTAGCGTTCCTATGGTCCGCAACAAACCACTCTCACCATACCTTGCCGTTAGCCAAACTGGCTGGAGCTTCCGCTATCGTCGCCCTTATCCCAGTCATCCTTGCGCACGTTAATGCGGGATACGCGCAAATGATCGGTTTCTTCGATGATGAAGGTGAACCCGCCGGGATAATGCACCCGTTGATCGCGCTTAGGCGGAATATCGATCTGCGAATAGATCCATCCTCCAATCGTATCGAAATCATCCGTATCAATATCCAGTCCGAAGTAGCTGTTAACCGCTTCAATTAACATGAGTCCGTTAATGGAGTAGGAAGCATCATCCCGCTTCTCAATATCGGCCCGCTCCTCGTCGAACTCATCCTGGATTTCCCCGACAATCTCCTCCATAATATCTTCGAGCGTAACAAGCCCCGATGTGCCTCCGTATTCATCGATCAGAATCGCGATTTGCGTCTTTTTTTTCTGCATTAGCTTGAGCAGCATGCTAATTTGCATGGACTCCGGCACGGACGTAATCGGCCTCGTAATTTGTGCAATATCGGTGATGCTATGCGCCGTGTCCTTCAGCAAATCCTTAATATGAATAAAGCCGATAATATTGTCTTTATCGTTCTCGCACACCGGATACCGCGTCAGCATCTGCTCCAGCGCGATTCGTTTGTTCTCGTCTATCGTCAGCGCCGTGTTCAAACAAATCATCTCGGTGCGGGGAATCATAATCTCGCGCGCGTTCGTTTCTGTGAAATCAAATATATTATCAACAAGCGTCAGCTCCGTATTGTCGATGAGTCCTCTCTTGTGGCTTTCCTTCATCAGAATACGTATTTCTTCCTCTGTATGCGCTGCATCCTTCTCCGTTGCCGGCTCGATGCCGATCGCTTTAAGCAACTGATTAGCCATGCCGTTCAACAGCCATATTAAGGGATACATCAGCTTGTGAAAAAAAACGAGCGGTGTCGCCGTCAGCAGCGTTACCGTCTCGGATTTTCGAATGGCGACCGTCTTAGGAGCGAGCTCCCCAAGCACGATATGCAAAACCGTAATAAAACTAAATGCAATAATGAACGAGACGGTGTGGATGAACACTTCGTTCTGAAAGCCGACCTGAGCGAACCAAGGCGCAAGCAGGCTGGCGACGGCAGGCTCACCAATCCATCCGAGACCAAGCGATGCAAGCGTAATACCTAGCTGGCAAGCGGACAGGTAGGCGTCTAAGTTGTTCGTCATGCGTGAGGCCAGCTTCGCGCGCGCGTGTCCCTCGGAGATCAGCGCGTCGATACGGCTTCCCCGTACCTTCACCATCGCAAATTCGGCAGCGACAAAAAAACCGTTCATAAACACCAAAACGACAATGAGCGTTAAAGACAATCCGAGCGGTAGAGGTTCACCCAATCGGTTCCTGCCACTCGCTTAGGCACAGCCTGCGGCGATGACAGGCGCACCTCCTTTGTTAGCCAAAGATTTGGCAATCTTTGTGTATTGTGTAATGAAGTATATTCGCCGTAAGCCCGCCAACATGCATACCTTAAGCCCATTCGGACATAAATTTGTCATAATGCTGAGACGAATAAGCCATTTATTTTTAAGCTAACGCAAACGTTAATCTGATATAATTCAATCAGATTCTGTATACGACCCATCTCTACCATACTATCTTTCAGGAGGATTACCGTGAAAAAAATACTGTTACTGTTGCTCGCAGCTCTCTGGCTCGTACCGGGGGTTGCATCTGCCCATTCCAAACTTGAAACGGCAGTACCCGAGAAAGATTCTACTGTTGCCGTGTCGCCGCAGAGCATCGAGCTCTCCTATAATACGAAGATCGAGGACCTGAGCAATCTGAAGCTGTTCAATGCTGCTGGTGAACAGGTTACTACCGATAAGACCGTTGTTGACGGCAAGACGATGAGCGCTGCGGTTCCAAGCGCCTTGCAGAATGGTATCTACACCGTCAAATGGACAATCATCGGAACGGACGGACACTCCGTAGAAGGCGAATATGCATTCACCGTGCAAGCCGCTGAACCTACCGTCGCACCGGTTGCAACGGAAGAGCCGGCAGCAACGACCGCGCCGACAACGGCGCCTACTGACACGCCTGCCGCTACAGACAATCCTGCAGAAACCGCAGCTCCCGACACGAGCTCAAGCGATGAGGATAGCTCTGGCATCAGCGGGACGACTACCGCAGTAATCGTCATTGGTGCAATCATCGTAATTGCGGCTGTAGTATTACTTGCTCGGAGGCGCAAATAGATGACCTACATTAGCGAAAGCTTACTGTACATTTGCTTTGCGCTATTGACAGGCGGCTTCCTGCTCCGGATTATTCCGGAGCAGAGAAGGCCTGATGTCCGAGTACCGAACTGGCTGCTCGTTGTATGCACCATCGCTATCCCTTTGCTCTCCTATGTTCCTATACATAATAACGCCGTCATATATGTTCGGGACTTCGATATGTCTTACGGCTCTATTTTGAAAAGTATTTTGCTCGACTTTAACATCGGCAAGGCGTGGATTTGGACCGTTGTCGGCTCAGCCGGTCTGCTCTGTCTGCTCGGCATCAAAGCGTTCAACACAGACAAGCATATGCCGAAGGTCGCTTTGTTCATCACCCTGCTGCTTATCGTTTGGCTCGGATATGCAGGGCATGCCTCATCGTTGTACGGGTTCAAAGGGCTCGTCGTCCATTCGGCGCACTTCTTGGCAGTCAGCATATGGATCGGCATATTGTTCGTCGTAAGCTGGTTCTCGGTCAACAATGACAACTGGAAGGCGTTCCTCGGCTGGTTCTCGCCTGTTGCGATCGGCGCTGTCCTCGTTGCGATCGGCGCAGGCATTATGTTGATGACATTCACAACGCCTGAATATGTGAACGCTTGGATGCTCCCCTACGGCCAGATGCTTCTTATTAAGCACTTGCTCATACTGCCGCTACTCTTCTTCGCCTTCACGAACGGGTTCGTATACAAGAAGGTTGCCGCACGCGATGCAGCATTCAATCCGCGAAGATGGCTGAAGGCAGAAAGTATCGTAGCGCTTCTCGTACTGATTGCAACCGCTGTTCTAGGTCAACAAGCCCCGCCGCATACGGTGAAGGAAACGCTGCAGTCCGTGTCGCCGTCGCCATTGTTCACCGGCTTGTATCAAGGCAGCTTTAGTCCGGACATTTCGATTGCATTCAAGCCCGGCCTCGAGAGCATTCTGATGTTTGCAGCCGCTCTGCTAATGGCAGGCGGACTCATTTGGATGTATCGCGCGAACCGCCTGATGCCCGCATTTCTGATGGGGCTTCTCGTAGCGGCGTTCGGATATTTTGGCCTCATGTTCTCGATTGTTTAAACTCTAAAAAAGGCAGTTCCCACTGGCAGCATAATTGCCAACACGGGATCTGCCTTTTCATTTTAATAATTCATCAACGCCGAACTCTTTCTTTCTCCCGCCTAGCGAAGCGACCGTGTCTATGACAAGCTGTTCATCCTTGGCGATACTCTCCAGCAGGGGTGCTGTACCGTAAGCTTTGCGGCTGAACGCACCTAGCCAACTGATATGTTCGATGCTCGTATGAGTCGTAAGCAGCTCGGCTGCATCGTGAACGTTGCTTGTCACCCATTCCTCGTAAACTCCGATTTCCGCTAATACGAGCTCGAATAACGCCTCTCTTCCCTCCATGCTCTCTTGTGTAGACACTAAGATATCGCGCTTCGCCGCCGAAGCTGAGCCATCTGCGATGACTCGCAAGCCAAGAGCTTCGATCTCGCTCCGTTCAGGCTCGCCGATCACCCAAGCGTCCGCCTTCCCATCCGCGAAGGAGGGTTCTACTTCTGCTGGACTGAGCTCTACGGACTTCACATCCTTCTGCTTCAGCTGTACGCTCGCAAGGACTTGAAGCAGCAGCAAGTGCTCATTCGAATAAGAAGTGTAGCCTATCTTCTTTCCCTTCAGATCATCCGCCGAATAGATGTCGGAATCCAGCGGCACCGCAACGGCATAAGCGGTCGGATTCGC
This sequence comes from Paenibacillus sp. 05T425, assembly GCF_056396205.1. Lineage (NCBI taxonomy): Bacteria > Bacillati > Bacillota > Bacilli > Caryophanales > Paenibacillaceae > Paenibacillus > Paenibacillus sp. 05T425. The sequence continues at coordinate 181,028 of NZ_JBFTLA010000010.1, read as the reverse complement.
TGGCTCGGCAGCCAAATAAACAACAGACGAACCTTCCCTATACAAGAAAGCGGGAGTCGCATCGCCTACCGAGCCGATATCGACACGCCCCGCCTCAATCGCTTCATACAATGCCGCATCGTCATCATACGACGTCCATTCCAGAACAATCGATTGCAAAGCAAGCTTAGCCTCAAGCTTGCCTTGCTCCTTAAGTCCGATGAAGATGCTGTTGCCGCTGTAACCGAATTTCAGCTTGCCTGCTTCGACAGGCAACCGGATCTTTTGCTCAGCAGATGGCCCGGCGGCAAATTGCTGCCGAGTACAGCCTATCAGCAGCGACAAAGCCGCCAGCAGGAGTAACCAAGCTATGCCGCCCTGCAACCTATTCATACCGACTGCCTCCTATAGCTAGGCATTGTTCGCCAGACCTTTCCGCCAGCGTGTGAACCGCGCCTCGATCAAGGCAAGCACATAATTGAGCAGCAGACCTACTACCGCAAGCAAAATAATGCCTGCATACATATCTGGAATTTGGAATATTTCCTGCGAGTTGAGAATATAGAAGCCAAGCCCCGCCGAGGAGCCGATCATTTCAGCAGCTACCAATGCCGTGATACAATAAGCCCCGCCTAAGCGAATGCCCGTGAAAATACTGGGAGCGGCCGCCGGCAAAATAACCCGGAAGAAAATGAACAGCTGCGAGCCGCCCATAGACTTTGCCGAATCGATAAGCAGCTTCTCGACATGCTTGACGCCGCTCACGGTATTGAGCAGAATCGGCCAGAACGATGCCCAAAAAATAATAGCCGTTTTGGAAGATTCGCCGATACCTAGAAAAAGAATGAATACAGGGAACAAGGCGAATGCCGATACCTGCCTTGCCAACTGCAGCAACGGATCCAGAATCGTTTCGAAGCGCTTGAACCAGCCCAGCAGCAAACCGAGCAGCGTACCGGATGCAATCGCGAGCAGCAAGCCGGATAAGGACCTGCGCAAGCTTGCCGAGACATGCGTCCAAAGCTCTCCGTTCGAGATGAGCTTCCCAATGGAGATGACAACATCGGACGGCGGGCTTAAGTAGGCCGGGTTAACAATGCCGAGACGAGGCAGCAGCTCCCATACGACGAAGAATAATAGAATCGCCAAACTGCGATCGATCGTTTTTGAAAGCCATTTAGTGTTCAACTTCATACTATACTCCTTTCATTGGTTTAGTTGGATTTATAAGAACAAAGATACCGTTACGTAGTAGCATCGCTGCCGCTCTCTTTGTCGGTGTCCGTTATAGCAGCCGTCTTCCCGGCGAATTCATTGAATTCATTCKTATATACGTCCTTGACCGTAATCTTGCCCTTCGGAATTTTGTCGTATTCTTCCAAAATATCGATATAGTATTGAATCGGATCCTCCGTTACAACCAGGTCATCCACATATGCAAAGCGATCGATATATTTCACATCTACGCCGAGCCGCTTCGCAATAATTCCTTTTGCTTCATCTGGATTTTCATTGACCCAATTCGCGGTTTTGGCAATTGCCGATACAAAATCCTTAACCGCTTGCGGATGCTCCTTCGCGAATTTGCCGTTTACGCTGTACGGGGCCATTCCGCCTAACCCGCCGTCAAGATCGTAGTCGCTCCATAGTTTGACCAGCTTCTCATTGTATTCCGCTTTGCCCGAGAACGGCGCATGGATAATGGCAAGATCGATTCCGCCTTGCTCCAGCGTCTGCTCCTGCTTATCGTCAGGTACGACGAGGAACTCGATTTTACTAATGTCGACTCCCTGCTCCTTGAACCATTTCTTCGATACAAATTCCGCGCAAGCTCCGAAGCTATTGAATCCAATCGTCTTGCCTTCCAAATCTTTAGGCGTTTTAATGCTGCCGTCGTCCCTTACGAAATACTTCATATGCGGTGCTTCTTGAAGCGTCTTGCCCCCTGCGGAGACGACTTTAATGTCGGCGCCGCTAGCAATTGCCGATATGACAAGCGGCACCATACGGGAGCCAAAATCGATGTCGCCCGTGCCGACCAATGGAATAATTTGCGGTGCGGCTATTTTGCCGACATACTTTGGTTTGGTTGTCGTTCCGTCGAAATAACCAAGCTCATCTGCCAAGTAAACGAGATCAAAGCCCGGGTTGTCAGGATATTTGAATTCTACGATCTCTTTATTGTCCGACGCGGCCCCGCTATTGCCAGTTGTAGTGGAATTTCCTTCTTTATTACCGGCATTGCCGCATGCGCTAATCGAAAGTGCCAGCACGATGATGGCGGCCAGCTTTGTTAAATGTCCCTTTTTTGCTAATTTGTCGATTATCATTTTTTTACGCTCCTCATATGAAAATAGTAACTTTCGTTAAGCAATTCCTTTTCTTCTACGCAGCGTCAAAGACAAGGCGATAACTCCAGCGGCCAGCGCCGCAAGCGCGACATAGAAAGCGGATGAGCTTAGCCAACCTTCATAACCCGAATTGGGCGGCGAGCTGGCTAGAACATGCCCCGCGCCTGCAGCATGGTGGCCGTCGCTGCCTGTTCCGGGAAGCACCTTTGTAACCGAAGCAGGAGTATCCGCCTCTGCGCCTCCGATCCATTCCACTACCGAACCGTCCGCATACGTCTGGAACGCTTTCCAGACAAGCTCCTTCGCATCATCCGACACCTTGCCCTGGAGCTTGAATTCACCGAACTCGCCGTCCTTCAGACCTTCTCCTTCCGTCGTCCATACGATCGCCGTATGATTACCGTCCGCATTCGTATCGAATCGGTAGCTCCACCCTGCTTGCGGCTGTACGCGGCTTATCGATACGCTGTCCGGGAATAACACCTCCACTTTCGTCGTCGACGACTCCTTCTCCGTCGGAACTCTTACCGTAAACACCTCATACGACCCCTGCGTCGTTTCCGCAGGAGATACCGTTACATGCGCCGAAGCCGTTCCGGCGAATAGCGTCAGCCACAGTGCGGCGATAATCGCTATCGGTAATACTCTTCTCATAACCTCTCCCTCTCCTCCTGTTTATTGCTGACCGGGTTTCCTATCTTGCTTCGCTATAGAACACTTTCTCGGTCGCGAATTCATCCGCGTCCGCGTTCAGAACGCGCACCTCAAGCTTCCATTTGCCGGGAAACAAGAGATAGTTCCCTTCTACGCTGTAATTAAAGTCGTAAAGACTTAACGGGCTTCCATTCGTTCGGACCTCTTTCAATGCGACATCGACCGGCGCAATATCCGGATTATCCTCGTAATGCAGCCGCAGCGTTACCTTTCTAAGCTCTTTTTCGCTGCCTCCTGCGGCTTGACCGCCAACGGAAACATTGAATTGATTGACAGATCCCGGCTCGTTAGGCGTAATAATGACGGCAATATGTACGCCCTTCACGTTCTCATGCCAGAATAGCGGCCCTGTCGCGGCGAGCGGATTCAGGTACGTGAATATGCCGGTTATTGCGATGATGGCCACGAACAATACGAGATCCACGCCCAACCACGCAAACAATCGGCTTCGCCTTCGCTTTCTGATTTGCGAGCGAATGAGTCCGCCTGTTGCAATCACGAGCAGCACAAGCCCGGCTTTGCCAAGCATCAACCTTCCCCACCAAGTATCGAGCAGATGCTTGAAGCCGTCCGTATACAAGATTGCAGTGGTCAGGCCGCTGACGACAAGCAGAGCGATTGCTATAAGAGCTGTTTGCGAGAGCACGGGATAGTACGATTCGGCATTGCTGCTTCTCTTTCTTGTTCCGAACGCTACGAATGCAAGCAGAACACCTGCCCATAGACTCGCCGCAACCAAATGCGCTACATCTAGCGCGAATGTCACGATCGGAATTGCAAATCCCATAGCATGGCCATTCAAGCCTTTAGCAGCGATAAGCAACAGCACCCAACCCGCATCGACGCCTTTCCGCCTGCCTAATATGAAATATCCAGCGACGGCGATAACCAAGGAAAGCATGTAAGAAATACCAATCGATGTACGGGTCAGTATAGCAGTGAGGTCAGACGCTTCGAATTCTTCCGCCAAATTGCGGTAATCGCTCCAAGCAAGGAGCCCGTACGCCAGCAACAGTACCGTTAGCAGAAGCTTTTGCCACTGCATATATTTCCGACGATTCTCATCGACGAGCCCTTTGGCGTATAGCTGCAAGCCAGCCCAGCCAGTCGCGGCAAGCAAAGCGAGATAATAGAAAGCTCTTATGACCCAATAACCTGCATTTTTCCCGATATCATGCTCTTCATGAAGACGCGCAGCCGAGGAATAGCCGATATTGGCGTCCGTCATTGCTCCTACCGTGAATACATACGATGCTTTGATCGGATGACCGTCTGCCGACAGGAGACGGTAAGTGACGGTATAACCTCCGCCCTCCAGCCGCGGGAGCGCTAAAGTCAACGTTTTTCGATTCTTATCTATGACCGCCTCGGATTCCGTAACCGGTAGTCCTTGACGGTTATATACCTTTACCTCAAAGCCTGTATTCTCAATTCTTTCGTTAAACGATAGCGTAACTTCCGGAGGCGAAGCTTCCAGTCGGCTATCCGGTGCCGGTATTGCTCTCGTCAATGACGAATGTGCGGATACAGACGCATAAGGGAATGCGAGAAGCGCCATTAGCAGCAGCGTAAACCCGACCGCGATACGGAACAAACGATGCCGAATGACGGGGATCATACGGATATGCGCAAAGCCTTATCGAGCAGCGCTTGTTTGTCGTACTCGGTATACTGGCCTGCGTATGTACGTACGGGATCGCCCGCATAGAAGCGTTCATACAGCTCATGCCTGGCGCCCAGCTGGCTGCCTACCAGCTCCCAAGCCAGCTTAAGCAGTCTGACTCGCTCTTCCGCTCCACGGTCCGCCCCCCGGTAATAGGTTTGTAACTGGGTGCCAAGCGGGCCTCTCAGCTCGGCAATGGTAGACGGCACTTGCAGCATCCCGGCGCCCGATAGCTGCTGAAGGATTTCCAGCGCTCTCGGATAATAACGATTGCCTAAGTTTTTGGCCGTCAAGATCGGCTGAAGCGCGGGCTCCCATACGCCATGCGGGCTATAGATCGCATGATGCTCGGCGGATAAGAGAAGAGATCTGATCGACTCCAGCTGGAAGAAAAGCTCGGCCAGCTTATCCTGAACATGCGCGAATCTCGTAATGCCTATCGATTCAGCAAGCTCGTTGCCGACCGTTGCCGTAAATTCCAGCTTGCTTACCAAACGAACGATGTTCTCGTGCAGGCTGAGCGAAGATACCGTTCGATCGGAGCGGATTTTCCAGATCGCTTCAGGATCTTCCTTAATGAACACCCGTTCCCAAGGTATCAGCGCATCTTCGAATACGAGCACGGCATCMATCTCATCGTAATGCGCGCTGAGCGGATGATCCTCCCATTCATCTCGYTCCGAGGCAAACGATTCCCGACAAATAAGATGAACACCCTCTTGATTGACAGGAATGGCGAACATGACGGCATATTGCTGCTCGTCGCCTGTTTTTTTGCTATGAGGAGAGACCATGATTTCATCCATATAAGGTCCGCCTGTAGCAATCATCTTCGCGCCCCTTACGATGATTCCGTCTTCCGTCTCACGCACGATGCGAACCGCAGTGTACAGATCGCCTAATTCCGACGCAAGCTTCGTCCTATCGATCTGCGGATCATGACCCGCCGCTGTAAGAAGCAAGTCATTATCTCTTACGTAAGCGAAGTAATCGGATATTTTTTGGGCAAATTGCGGTTGCTCATCGCGGATCAGTCCTTTGGCAATATGCCAACCGGTCAACTGCGAGCGATAAAATCCGCCGACGCGGCTCATAACGCCGAATGTAGCATCCGACCATAGCTTGAAGGAATGGCTGCGACGAAATAAATCCTCCTTCTGCTCCGGTATGAGGAAGGCAAGATTCGCTCTAGCCCCGGTCTCGGCAATGAACGTTAACTGTTGCTCTACAGACGGGTCGTCTTGCAGATCCATAATGGCTGCCACCGATTCAATCGTCCCCCGAAAGGCGGGGGACGACCTTATATCCGGTACGATATTTCCGTTCAGCCATACTCTTCTTCCGTCATTCAATCTTTGTATATAGCGGCTTCCTGCCGTTGACGTCATAAGCACTCACATCCTTCATCCGTCTTAGCCATGGTTCGCTGCCTTCTCGGGCAATAATTCAGCGGCAACCTGGTACGGCTGTCCTCCCCCATGTGCTCCTGCTATTGCTACAACGGTGTGTGCAGGCGCCGGCTTAACTCCAAGTTGACCCAATGAATCGGATTTATCTACTTCATCCTTCAAGATCTCCCACGCTCTTTGGCGCAGCTTGACGAACGCCTCGGAATTGCGAATATCGGCCGGTCGCGGTCGCTCCAGCGGAATGTCGATCAACTCTTTAATTTTGCCGGGTCTTGCCGTCATGACCGCGACCCGATCGGCCAAGAAGATCGCCTCGTCCAGACTGTGCGTGATGAACACGATCGTTTTTTTCTTCGAATCCCAAATACGCAGCAGCTCCGACTGAAGGATTTCCCTCGTTTGCGCGTCAAGCGCAGCGAAAGGCTCATCCATGAGCAGCACATCCGGCTCGTAGGCTAGCGAACGGGCAATCGCTACACGCTGCTTCATGCCGCCGGACAGCTCATGCGGATAACGGTTCTCGAACGCTTGCAAGCCGACAAGCTGGATATATTCACGCGCGATTTCCTTCCGCTCCTTCGCTCGAACCCCTCGAATTTGCAGGCCTACCTCGACGTTCTGAAGCACCGTGCGCCATGGAAACAGCGCATACCCTTGGAACACGACGCCGTGCTTCTTGTCGACTCCGTTGATCGGCTTGCCGTCAACCTCGATATCTCCTTCCGTTTGGCGGGATAGCCCCGCCAATATATTCAAGAAAGTCGACTTGCCGCAGCCGCTCGGCCCGAGTATAGCAAGAAATTCTCCTTCTTTGACGTCTAGATCGAAGTCGTCGAGCACCGATATACTGTCTTTCTTGCCAGCCTCATTCAATGCTTTAAACTGCATGCCAACCTTTCTCGCCGCTATCTTTACCGTCATAGCTGAGCCTCCTTTGGATTTGCTTTCGACCTTGTATCAATGCCTTGCCAGAATTGCTTATATCTTTCACGCAGCACCTGTACGGGATATTGTCTGAACAACTCTGACGACTGCACAATCGGATCTCCAAACGCATGCAACTCATGCAGCTTGCGCTTAGCAGCCTCCGCGCTTCCCGAGAGCCGCCAAGCCAGCTGGAGGATCGTTGGCTTCTCCCCCTCTTTCCTTTGCCGCAAGAGATGCTGGTCACGCACAAATATGCCGGCTCCTATCCGTTGCAACACTTGCACGGCATGAGCATAATAGAGGCCGCCTGCTTTGCGAGCTGCTTCCAGCGGAACACTCGAAGGCAGAACGATTCCGGTTAAGCCGGCATCCGCCCCGATCTCCGCAGCATGGATCAGCGCCTTTAACGTCTCCACATTTTGAATAACCTCGCCTAGGTCGCCTTGAATATGCAGCTCCTTGACCTCGCCTGTCAGCTCCGCCAGAGCGAATGCCGTGCCCGTAACAAGCTCCAGCGCATCAAGCTGTCTCGATACCCATTGGTAGTCGGCGATCGCTTTGACATGGTGATGACCTAGCAGACTGCGAAGCTCCGGAGCATCGTTATCGTGCAATATTCTCTCCCTCGGTATCACTACATGTTCGTACGACACCTGAACACCTGCGTTCAGGCTCTCTGCCTGGGCTCCATACGGTCTGAGTTCTAATCCGGCAGATTGAACGGGAATAAGAACCGCCGAAGCAGGCGCTGCTTCCCCTTGTTCACGAATGAACACCAGTAATTCGTCCGCGAACAACGTATCGGAGTCAAAGGTCTGCTCGCCATGCAAAGTTATACCTTCCTTCGTATACTGAACAATCGGCAGATCCGCGTTTTTTCTAACTATTGGCTGGAATGAAGTCGTAATAATCGCCCGCTGCTTTAAGCTTTGCTGGAACAGAGCCGCCAATCGTCCTTTAGCTGCTGGCGGATTCACAGAAGATAGCAAGGATACATGTCCGTACCACCCCGCAAGCAAGGAATGCGCGTAATCAGCCCAACCGTTTCCGAATACCGAACCGCCATCGGATAAGCTGTAATATCCGGTTCTCTTGCGCCTCAGATCATCCAGTGAACTCGGCAGCAGGTAGGCCTGCTCCCTAAGCGGATGCTCCGCATTGTCCGTTACATGCGCGACTTTCGTCCATTCACGGCCATAGGCTGTATGCTCCTCTGCAGCGCCGATGAGCTTCTCATCCAGTCGAATGGTACGCCGGCTTGTCGTTGCGATTGTCTCCTGACTTTTGTTCATGGTCATCTTTCTCCTCCTACCTCTTCACGGAATGAAAAGAGGCCTCATCTGCCTTATTAGGGGAGACAAGACCTCCGGTTGACCGGTCGGTTTCGATTGTGCTCTCGAATGATGATTGAACAACAGCGGGGTGCGGAGGTCTTTTGAGTCCTAAATTGCCCCTTAACGTCGTTCCTTCGTATTCGGTACGGAATAACCCTCTGCGCTGCAGCTCAGGTACAACGAGCCGGGTGAAATCCTCTAAGCCGCCCGGCAAATAAGGAGGCATAACATTAAAGCCGTCTGCAGCGCCGTTAACGAACCATTCCTCCAATTGATCGGCAATCTGGACAGGCGTGCCAAGAATCTCGCGATGTCCTCTAGCTCCCGCGATTCGTTGATACAATTGCCGAATCGTTAAGCCCTCTCGTTCCGCCAAATCCTTCAGCAGCGTGAAGCGGCTTTTCCCCCCGTTAATTTGCTCGAGCTCGGGAAGATCCGGCAACGGGCCGTCAACAGGATACGGGCTTAGATCCACGCTAATCAGATTGGAGAGCAAGCTTACCCCGGCCTCCAAAGGAATCAGTTGCTCCAATTGGGCTTTCTTCTCTTTCGCTTCTTCTTCCGTACGTCCAATGATCGGGAATACCCCCGGCATGATGAGCAGTTCATCCGGCGAACGACCGTATTTGCGTAACCGTCCCTTCACATCCGAATAGAATGCTTGCGCCTCTTCTAGCGTTTGCCAGGCGGTAAAGATAACCTCTGCCGTTCTTGCCGCAATCTCCTTGCCTGGCTCGGAAGCGCCTGCTTGCACAATGACCGGATACCCTTGTACGGGTCTGGCCACGTTGAGCGGACCGCGAACGGAGAACCACTCCCCTTTATGGTGAAGCGTATGCAGCTTGCTTCTATCGGCGAATACCGCGTTATCCTTGTCATAGACGAAAGCATCGTCTTCCCAGCTGTCCCACAAGCCCTTCACCACATCAAGAAACTCTTGCGCGCGCTCGTAACGAAGCGAATGGAGCAAATGGTCATCCTTGTTGAAGTTTTTCGCTTCGGCTGGATTTCCCGAGGTAACCACATTCCAGGCTGCCCGGCCATCGCTAAGATGATCGAGCGAAGCGAATTTGCGGGCTACGTGAAACGGCTCATTGTATGTGGTTGATACCGTCCCGACAAGTCCGACATGCTCGGTTACCGAGGATAACGCGGACAACAGCGTAATCGGTTCCGGCCGCACCGTAACCGTCTGAGTAACCGCTTCTGGATACGTTTCAGATACCGCATAACCGTCAGCGAGAAATAACAAGTCGAATTTGCCTTGCTCCGCGATTTGGGCCAGCTTTTTGTAAAACTTGAAATTCAACACTTCCGAAGCTTCCGTATCCGGATATCTCCACGCCGCTACATGATGGCCGGGCGTCATTAAGAAAGCGCCTAGCTTGATTTGCCTGTTTGCCTTGCTCATTGGTCTGCCTCCTCGTTCTATTGCGATAATAAAATAAAAAAACCGAAGACGCGCTATCTGATTAGATAGGGTCTCCGGTTAACCGGTATACCGTTTATTCCTAGTGGATTAGTATGCTTTAAATGGTATCATATAACATTTCCAGCGTCAATCGGAATTTCCAAAATTTTAATGCGACGATTTTCGATGATTCTGGTTTTGCTGTATTTTGTTTTCCGTGCCTTGGTCTGTAGCTTTATAGAAAGCAGCTCCGTGCAAAACGTCGGGCAAATACTGCTGCTTCACGTAATGGTTCGGGTAATCATGCGGATACTTGTACCCTTCATGCCCGAGCTGCTGTGCACCCTTATAATGCGTATCGCGCAGATGCAGCGGCACTTCGGCATTTCCCGCCCGTTCGATTGCTGCCGTTGCATTGCCGATGGCGATCGCTGTGGCGTTCGACTTCGGACTCTCGACCGCGAATAAAATCGCCTGCGAGATATTGTACTTCGCCTCCGGCCAGCCGATCTTGTGATAGGCGTCCATCGCCGTCACTGCCTGGATCATCGCCTGCGGGTTGGCAAGTCCAATGTCTTCGCTGCACGCGACGATAAGCCGCCGAATGAACGTCATCGGGTCCATGCCCAGCTTCTCTACCGCGTACAAGAACCAGAACAGCGCGGCGTCGCTAGAACCTCGCACGCTCTTGTGAAACGCCGACAGTACGTCATACTGCGTGGACATGTCGGCACGAATGGACGGCTTGCGTACCGACTCCTGCGCAACCTCCAGCGTAATGCGCACCGAGCCGTCGGGCTCGGAAGGCGTCGTCACCGCCGCCAGCTCAAGCGCATTGAGCGCTCGGCGAATATCGCCGCCGGCCATCGACGCGATATGCTGCAGCGCCTCCTCGTCGGCATGCAGCGTCATGAAGCCGAGGCCGCGCTCGCGATCCACGAGCGCCCGGCGCATCGCCTCGTACGCATGCTCCTCGCCCAGCGGCTCCAATTGAAACAGCGTTGAGCGCGACAGCAAAGCGCCGTTCACATGATGGAACGGATTTTCCGTCGTCGCCCCTATGAAAATAATAATGCCCTGCTCCACAGCAGGCAGCAGCGCATCCTGACGCGATGTATTGAACCGATGGACCTCGTCCAGAAACAGGATCGTCTTCTTGCCGTACATCGATTTGCTCACGCGGGCACGGTCGATAACCTCCCGCACATCCTTCACCGACGCATCGACCGCGTTCAGCTTAACGAAATCTCCTGCCGTCTTCAGCGATATAATATGAGCCAGCGTCGTCTTGCCGCATCCCGGCGGACCGTATAAAAGGATCGATGACACTTGGTCGCCCTCTATCGCCCTGCGAAGCAGCTTGCCCGTTCCCACAATATGCTCTTGTCCAATATATTCATCCAGCGTCTGCGGACGCATTCGATCAGCCAGCAGCCTTGCCCTCGGCGCTTCTTCCTCTTGGTATGAAAATAAGTCCATGCTGTCCCTCTACCTTCTCCACCTGTTAATCTGTTAACTCGATCATAGCATACAAGCACATTTGTTCGCCAGCGTTGCGGTCAACAGTCTATTCCGTATTTTGCAGTTATATTTATTGCCTCATCAATGAGCACATATGCCGTTACAGAGGTGGATGTTTGTCATGTAACAGCCCAACAAAAAAAAAAGGACCATGACCGAAGCGGCGCTAAGCCGCTCAAGTCATGGTCCTTTCCCAATTTATAGCTTGTCCGTCGGACGCTTCAGGCCGTGCTCTAACTTCTCGACCATCGACGCAATCCGCTTCGTACGCGTATCCTCGCGCTTCGCTTCTGTTACCCAGTTAACGTAATCGCGGCGCATAGCAGCGGTCAGCGTTCCGAAGAACTGCTGGGCTGCCGGCGACTGGCCGAACGCTGCGACTACATCCTCAGGGATTACTGTCTCCGCCGCGACAGAGGAGGATTGTACCGCTGCCACGGATGCGGAAGCAGCCTTCTTCAAGCTCGCCGGCTTCTTCTTGACAGCAGATGCGGAGCGATAGCGCATGACGGACCACGTATCGTCCATCGAGATCATCGCCACGCCTTCCATCCCCATCGTCTGCATGAGCTTCCAGCCCGTATCCCGATTCAGATCGGTCTTAATCATGGACGTCCCCTTTGGATAAGCGATCCAAAGCATGCCGTCTTCCTTAAGCGAGCGAATCGCGGCCGGACCCTTGGCCTCCAGATCGGCAAGTGATCTGGCGAACAGCAGTACGTAATCGTAATGCCCTTCGCCTGCCTCAGCCTCCACAGCCAGCTCGGATAAGCCAAGCTCCGTCAAATAGCTGCTATCGGGCGGCTGAATGACGAGCACTGCCATCTCGGCGCTTAAGCGCAGCTTCTTGACGAGCTCCGCATTCATACCTTGATGCCTCCGGCCTCCAACATATCCTTGACCACAACGCTCACCATAATAAGTCCCGCGACTGGCGGAACGAAAGCGTTGCTTGCCGGCGGCTGCTGCGCTTTGCGAATTTCCGGCGCGTTCTCCGGCACGATTCGCTGCGTAACATCTTCACGAGGCTTATTCGGCAGCTCGGACGAGAATACGACCTTAACGCCCTTCTTGATGCCGTCCTTGCGCAGCTTCGTGCGAACGACGCGCGCTATCGGATCGGTATGCGTCTTGGAGATGTCGACGACTTGGAACTTCGTCGGATCCATTTTGTTCGCAGCGCCCATGCTGGAGATGATCGGAATCTTCCGTTCCAGGCATTGCTTGATCAAGTGGATTTTGTACGAAATCGTATCCGAAGCGTCAACCACGTAATCGAGCGGATAAGCAAACAGCTGCTCATATGTCTCTTCCGTATAAAACATCCGCAGCGAGATCGCCTCGCATTCCGGATTAATAAGCTTAATGCGGTCGCGCATCAGATCGGCCTTAGGCTCTCCGACCGTCGTCGTCAGCGCATGAATCTGCCGATTAATATTCGTAATATCGACAACGTCCTTGTCGATCAGAATAATGCGGCCGACGCCGGTACGAGCCAGCGCCTCCGCCGCGATCGAGCCGACGCCGCCGATGCCGAGCACGGCAACCGTGCTCCCCTTCATCAGCTCGAGTCCTTCAGGCCCTATAGCCAGCTCCGTACGTGAAAATTGATGAAGCATTCAGCTGCCGCCTCCTTTGCTAATCTTCGTCTATTATTCGCCTTGTTCCTTGGCCGCTCCGGCAGCTGCCGCAACCGGCTTAGGCTTAAGCACGGTACGGATATGAAGCTGCTCAAGCTGCGACAATTCCACCTCGGAAGGCGCATCGCAGAGCAGATCCGTTGCGCTTGCCGTCTTAGGGAAGGCAATCGTTTCACGCAGGTTCGTGCGTCCGGCAAGCAGCATGATGAGACGGTCGAAGCCGAAGGCGATGCCGCCGTGCGGAGGCGTTCCGTACTCGAAAGCATCAAGCAAGAAGCCGAATTTCTCTTGCGCTTCTTCCATTGTGAAACCAAGCGCTTTGAACATTTGCTCTTGTACTTCGCGTTTGTAGATACGCATCGAACCGCCGCCTACTTCGTAGCCGTTCAGAACAAGGTCATACGCTTGCGCGCGGATTTGTCCTGGATCGGTATCGAAGAAATGAAGGTCATCTTCGTTCGGACGCGTGAACGGGTGATGTTCTGCAACATAACGTTTCGCTTCCTCATCATAGCCAAGCAGCGGGAAGTCAACGACCCATGCGAATTTGAATTGCGACTCGTCGATCAGACCGAGGTCGCGGCCTAGCTTCAGGCGCAGGTTGCCAAGCACGTCGGCAACGACTTTTTTCTTGTCGGCGGAGAAGGTAAGCAAGTCTCCTTCTTCAACTTGAAGACGCTCTGTCAAAGCTGCAATTTCTTCAGGCTTCAAGAACTTCACGATCGGACCGCGCCACTCGCCGTCCTTCACCGTGATCCAAGCAAGACCTTTGCCGCCGTAGCGTGCCGCGAACGGTTGCAGGTCGTCTAGCTCCTTGCGGCTCCAGCTCGCGCAGCCTTTCGCGTTCAAAGCTTTGACAACGCCGCCGCCAGCAGCAACGCTTGCGAACACTTTCACTTCGCTCGTCGATACGATGTCGGTAATGTCTTGGATTTCCAGGCCGAAACGAAGATCCGGCTTGTCGGAGCCGTATTTGTTCATCGCGTCCGCGTAAGTGATGCGTTGGAACGGATGCGCCAGCTCGACGCCAATCGTCTCGCGAAGCAGCTTAGCAGCAAGCTGTTCCATAAGAGCTAGCAATTGATCCTGCGACAGGAACGACGTCTCGATGTCGACTTGCGTGAATTCCGGTTGACGGTCAGCGCGAAGGTCCTCATCTCGGAAGCAGCGTGCGATTTGGTAGTAGCGCTCAATGCCGCCGACCATCAGCAATTGCTTGAAAATTTGCGGCGATTGCGGAAGCGCGAAAAACTCACCTTCATGCACACGGCTTGGTACCAAGTAATCGCGAGCGCCTTCCGGCGTGCTCTTCGTCAGGATTGGCGTTTCAATGTCTATGAAGCCTTCTCCGTCAAGGAAATCGCGGAAAATCTTAGCCGATTTCGAGCGAAGCAGCAATGTTTTTTGCATTTCCGGACGACGCAGGTCCAGGTAACGGTATTTCAGACGAAGCGATTCGTCTACTTCAACGCCATCCTCGATTGGGAACGGAGGAGTCTTGGCTGCGTTCAATACTTCGATTTTCGTTACGCGGATCTCAATCTCGCCTGTTGCCAGGTTCGCGTTGTACGTTTCTGGATCGCGTTCTACGACTTTGCCTTCTACGGCAAGTACGAATTCGTTGCGGGCACGGTCGGCAATAGCGAGCGCGTCACCGGAGAAATCAGGGTTGAATACCGTTTGAACGATACCCGTACGGTCGCGAAGATCGATAAATAATACGCCGCCAAGGTCGCGACGACGTTGTACCCAGCCGTTCAAGATTACCGATTGCCCTACGTCGGCTTTCGTCAAGCTGCCGCAGTTATGCGTTTTTAACATCATAGTCATAATGTTCATGCTCCTCTTCTAATGGGTGATAAATTCATTCCATCGTTCATCTATTTAACTGTTGCTTGAACCCAATATCTCTTCGGCAAGCTTATCCAGCGCGACTTGGCGCTGCTCGCCTTTGGCCATATCCTTCAGCGCAATCTCGCCGCGTGCAAGCTCGTCGTCGCCAAGGATAGCTGTAAACTTCGCTTGCAGACGGTCGGCGGACTTCATCTGCGCCTTCATCTTGCGGCCGAGGTAATCGCGCTCTGCGCGTACGCCGCGCTGCCGCAATTGATAGACAAGCTTCGTTACCTCACGCTCGGACGCTTCTCCTAACGCTACGAGATATACATCCACCTCATTCAGCGCAGGCAGCTCGGTTGCCTGATGCTCAAGCAGCATGATCGTCCGCTCAAGTCCAAGACCGAGGCCGACGCCCGGTTGATCGGGACCGCCGATCTCTGCGACAAGACCGTTATATCGGCCGCCGCCGCCGATCGTATCGATCGCGCCAATGCCTTCCGCCTTGTATTCGAAAGCGGTATGCGTGTAATAATCGAGACCGCGGACGAGCCTGTGATTAATCTCGAACGGGATGCCCATGTCGCTAAGATACATTTTTACTTTGTCAAAGTGGTTGCTGCATTCCTCGTCCAAGCTGTCCAGAATCGACGGCGCGTCCGTGAAGTGCTGTTGATCGACTTTGCAGTCAAGCACGCGGAGCGGATTACGATCCATGCGCGACTGGCAGTCCTTGCAAAGCAGTTCCCGCTTCGGCTCTAGGAAAGCAAGCAGACGCTCGCGGAACACCGCTCTAACGGCTGGCGTACCGACCGAGTTGATCTCGACGCGGACGCCTTTCAGGCCGACCTCGGTGTAGAACGTGTAGCCGAGCGCAATTACCTCTGCATCAATCGCCGGATCTACCGACCCGAGCGCCTCGATGCCGAATTGATGAAACTGGCGGTAACGCCCCGCTTGCTGACGTTCGTATCGGAACATCGGCCCCACATAATAGAGCTTCGTTACGTCCGGCTCGCCATACAGCTTATTCTCCACGTAGGAGCGGACAACGCCCGCCGTTCCTTCCGGGCGCAGCGTGACGCTTCTGTTGCCGCGATCGGTGAACGTGTACATCTCTTTCTCCACGATATCCGTCGTCTCGCCGACACCACGCTGGAACAGCTCCGTCGATTCGAAGATCGGCGTTCTTATTTCGCGAAAATTATACCGGCGGCAAATATCGCGGGCCTTCTGCTCCGCGTACTGCCATTTCTCCACCACGCCCGGCAAAATATCCTGCGTTCCCGGAGATTTTTGAAATGCCATCGTAAAGCCCCCTGCCATTGTTAGTCATTTGCTTTCTCATTTGAACACAAAAAAACTCCCGCCCTAACGGCTTGCGCCGAAAGGGACGAGAGTGTATCTCCCGTGGTACCACCCACATTCCGAGCCGCTTCCTATTGGAAGGTGACTCGCTTCAAAACGGTTAACGTCCGTTAGCCGCAGCCAGCTACTTCTACGTAAGAACAAGCTTGATAGCTTGCGCACTACGAGGTTCACTGTCTGTTCTCCGGGAGGTCTGTTCATTCAATCGTTATAAGGACGCTTGCAGCCAAGTGGCGCCCCTCTCTGGGTATACGAGAAGAATTACTTTTTCCCATCAACAAATCCAATTTAGTTATACTGAGGACTTATTTTACCTGTCGCGACGTGTAAAGTCAAGCGGCTCTTATCTATGCTGCCCATACAAAGAAAAAAACCTACAAACGAGTTGTAGGTCCAAAAGTAAAATATATTTTAAAAAAGGGGGTCGAGGTTTATTATAGGACAGCAGTGTTAAGAAAAAGTTAGAGATTGATTACAGTAATATTACAAATTCGTAAGCGTTTTTACGACGAACCTTTGCCACTGCAATCTATGCCTTGTCTAAACCATCTAGAAGTGAGGCAAATCTCACTATTACTGCTGCCATCCTCATTCAAATCGACCGCCTGCTCCGTTTCACGTACAAACAGTGAGGTAAACCTTACTTCCCGTGAACCTAGCTTCATGGTTATGAGATTTACCTCACTAAATCGATCAAGTAATCGTCATTTGTGTAATTCAGCGAAATTACCCTCATCTTTAAGTGAGCCAGCCTCACTGTTTCATCGAAACTAAGGGTTGTCGCGCCTCGGATGCTGGGGAAATCCTGCCCACTCCTCGGCCGCCTCCACATCCTCTTCCAGCTCGGCCATCGCTCTCGCTTCCCGTCGATCCGGATGAAGCAGCCTTCTCATCGCGCGCTCTATCCCTTGTTCCTTGCGTGATTGATGCATAAGCGGTATCGTCCTCCAATTCGCATTTTAAAGCCGCCCGCCTTCGGCAAGCCGCCGTATTATGCTTATTGTTGCCCGCTCCTGCACCCTTTAAGCGCCGCTCTCCAAAATAAGCGTCACCGGCCCGGAATTAACTAGCTCCACATTCATCATCGCGCCGAAACGTCCAGTCTCGACCTTAAGCCCGCGTTCACGCAACGCAGCGTTGAACGCATCATACAGCGGCTCCGCTTGCTCCGGTCTAGCTGCCGCCATAAAGTTCGGACGCCGCCCCTTCCGGCAATCCCCATACAGTGTGAACTGCGATACTGATAGCAACTGTCCGCAGATATCGGTTACGGCAAGATTCATTTTACCCGACTCGTCCTCGAAAATACGCAATCCTGCCACTTTGTCAGCCATCCATTTCACATCGTCAATCGTATCCTCGTGCGTAATGCCTATCAGCAGCACGAGACCAAAGTCGATTGCTCCTACAGTCTCGCCATCAATAACTACCTTCGCTTCCTTGCTTCGTTGTACGACGACTCTCACTTCACTAATCCCCCAATATGTAAAACGCCAGCACACAAGCATGTATGCTGACGCTCCTTCGTTTATTGCATCGTCCGTTGAACGGAATAGATGTCCTGCACTCGCTTAATGCGCTCGACCACGGATGAGAGATGATCGATGTTGCGGATGAGCACCGTTATATGGATGAGCGACATTTTGTTTTTGACCGAACGTCCTGTCACGGCGGATATATTCGTCTTGCTCTCGGATACCGCCTGCAGTACCTCGTTCAGCAGACCTCGGCGGTCATGACCGGTGATCTCGATGTCAACGCTGTAATTGGCGTCTGTCGATTCTTCCCACTCGACCTCGATCACGCGTTCCGCTTCTTCGCCGTCCATGCCGAACGGGATGTTCTGGCAGTCCATGCGGTGAACGGATACGCCGCGCCCGCGCGTTATATAACCGACAATCGCGTCACCTGGAACAGGATTGCAGCAGCGTGCGTAACGAACGAGCAGGTTATCGATACCTTTCACGGTAACGCCGTGGTTAGGGCGAGGTTTCTTCGCACCCGGAGACTTAAGCTCCTTCGGCTCGCTTGTCAGCTCGATYAGATTCGCTTCTTCGGCTTCCTTGCGCAACTTCTCCGTCAGCTTCGTGCAGATCTGCGCTGCCGTTATGCCGCCAAAGCCGATGGCCGACATCATATCCTCAATATCATTGAATGCGAACTTGCCGGCTGCATCCTGCAGCTTATCCTCGCTCAGCCACGCCGACGGCTCAAGTCCAAGGCGCTTCAGCTCACGCTCCAGCAGATCGCGGCCCTTCGCCACGTTCTCCTCGCGCTTCTCCTTCTTGAACCATTGCCTGATCTTGCTTCTTGCATGGGAAGACTGAGCGATCTTCACCCAATCCTGGCTCGGTCCGTAAGAATGCTTCGAGGTCAGAATCTCGACAATATCGCCAGTCTTAAGCTTATGATCGAGCGGTACGATTCTTCCGTTTACTTTCGCGCCAATCGTACGGTTTCCGACTTCCGTATGAATGCGGTAGGCGAAGTCGAGCGGAACGGAGCCCGCAGGCAGCTCAATGACTTCCCCGCTCGGCGTAAAGACGAATAATAAATCGGCGAAAAAGTCCATTTTGAGCGATTCCATAAATTCGGATGCGTCACGCGCTTCGTGTTGAAGCTCCAAAATTTCACGGAACCACGTCATCTTATCTTCGAAGCTTCCGCCTGGTACAATCGAGCCTTCCTTGTAAGCCCAATGCGCCGCGATACCGTATTCGCTCGTCCGATGCATTTCCCATGTACGAATCTGTACTTCGGTAGGCTCTCCGTTAGGACCGATGACCGTCGTATGAAGCGATTGGTACATATTCGCCTTCGGCATAGCGATATAGTCCTTGAAGCGGCCCGGCATCGGCTTCCAAAGCGTATGAATGATGCCCAGCGTCGCATAACAGTCCTTGATATTGTCGACGATGATCCGAATAGCCATCAAATCGTAAATTTCGTTGAACTGTTTATTGCGGCTGGTCATTTTTTTGTAAATGCTGTACAGATGCTTCGGTCTGCCCGAAATATCGCCTTCAATACCCATTTCATCGAGCTTCTCGGTAATTCTTGAGATGACGTCCTCAATAAATTGCTCGCGTTCAGCACGTTTCTTCTTCATCAAATTGGCGATGCGATAATATTGCTGCGGATTCAAATAACGAAGAGCGATGTCTTCCATTTCCCATTTGATCGCCGAAATACCAAGCCGGTGCGCGATTGGGCAGAAGATCTCGAGCGTCTCGTAAGCGATCCGCCGCTGCGCCTCCTCGGACTGGAATTTAAGCGTCCGCATATTATGAAGACGATCCGCCAATTTAATCAAGATGACGCGAATGTCCTGCGCCATGGCGACGAACATTTTACGATAATTTTCGTTCTGCTGCTCTTCTTTCGACTGGAAACGGATTTTCTCCAGCTTCGTAAGGCCGTCGACAAGCATCGCACAGGTTTCGCCAAATTTCGCGCGCACGGTCTGCAAATCAACGGTCGTATCTTCTACAACGTCATGAAGCAGCGCTGCGATAATCGACAGCACGTCCATCTGCATATCCACAAGGATATCTGCAACCGTAACCGGATGAAGGATATAGGGCTCTCCCGATTTTCGAACTTGTCCGTGATGGGCTTGTTCCGCGAAATCATAGGCTTCCTGAATGCGTATGAGGTCTTGCTCTTTCATATAGGCGGATGCCTTCTCAAGTAATTGCTCAATGCCCATGAAACTTCCCTTTCCAAGCGTAAACGGCTGAAGCCATTCGTATGGCAGCGCAAGCTCGTTTCGCGATGAAATTTATGCTGTGATGGTGATACCGGAGGTTCACTCACCAATAAATTTAAAGCGTAAACAGCTGAAGCCATTTGTAATGGCAGCACAAGCTCGTTTCGCGATGAAATTTATGCTGTGAATATAATGTCGGTAATTCTATCGAAAGCATCGCAGATGAGGACCGCCCATGCATTTTCCGAGTTTTCTAATATTATGCCTGTAACTACAGCATTGCGTCAACTGTTCAGCGTAAACAGCTACCACTGCTAATTTCCTCTAATATTGGCAAAAACCGCCCTTCCCGCGTCCATAAGGCAGCGAAAGTGGCGGTTGATCCCGCTGCGGGCAGCGGATTGGTCGTTAGTTATAGGTCATAAGCGAGAATACATCAATGCCTTCTAGCTTCTCGCGTCCAGTTAAGTATGCAAGCTCGATCAAGAACGCAGCTCCCACAACTTCTCCGCCAAGCTGACGAATAAGGTTGATTGAAGTCGCAATTGTTCCGCCCGTCGCAAGCAAATCGTCAGCAATCAGAACGCGCTGTCCCGGCTGAATCGAATCTTTATGCATAGCAAGCTGATCATTACCGTACTCGAGGTCGTAGCTTGCCGTAATCGTCTCGCCTGGCAGCTTGCCGCTCTTGCGAATAGGGGCGAAGCCTACGCCTAGCGCAAGCGCAAGCGGAGCTCCTACCACGAAGCCGCGCGCTTCAGGACCTGCAACAATGTCGATCTTCATATCAGCAACGGCTTTGCGCATTTCTTCAATCGCTGCGCGATAAGCGCCGCCATCCTTAAGCAAAGTCGTAATATCCTTGAAGCGAATGCCTGGCTGCGGGAAATCATGGATGACCCTTATATAATCTTTAAAGTTGTATTCTGTATTCGACACGAACCGTCAACCCTTTCTATTCCTTGTATCACTGTTCTATCCTAACATAATCTACGCTTTCTGCAACATGGCAATTTCTCGCGCATCCGTATAACGTTTTGAAGTGGATAAGTCCCGCTTGCTTGGAGACAATGCCGCGTTCATCAAGCCGTCTCGCCGTTCAATGAAAGCTAGCTCCTCGAAGACATCGAGCATTAGCTCTATCGTCTCTAGGGGCATTTTATGCTGGCTTGCAAGCTTAGCGATCAAGCCGTCAAGCGGAGCGCTGCCGAGCTTCTTAAGCTGTTGGTATATGATAATAAACTGCTCCCGTTCAGGGAACTGCTGCCTTCTCTCTCCGGCTTGGTAATGAAGATCCTGGAGTTGAAGCTGAGGCTTGCGTCTGCCGTTCCATTCATTGATCGATAGTTCCCCAATGATATCGATCGAACAGCCCGGATCCAACCCTTCCGATATCGGCCCCATGCTGAAGCCAATGGCATCAAGCAGCTTTCTGCCGCTTCCAAGCAGCAGCTTTAGATGCTTCGACTCTTTGCCTATCGTTCGTTTCTCTGCAAGCTCAACCGACTGGAACAACAGCCGCGGAGAAAGGTTGCCCATCCCGAATGGTTCAAGCTGAGCAAGCTGCGTGACTGTTTCTAACGATGCGTCATCCAGCTTGCATACAATATCGACTGCCGTCTTCGGTATCCAGTCCTCTTCGGTTAGCCATGCCTGTGCAAGCTCGCATAACTTCTGTTCGAAGGCTTCCAAATGATCACGATGCAGGCTCATGCCGGCGGCGGCCTGATGTCCGCCATAATGATCGAGCCATTGCTCGCATTCCGTCAAAGCGGCGTGCAGATCATAACCTTCTATCGATCTGGCCGACCCTTTGCACATACCTGTCTGTTCATCGATACCGAGTATGATCACCGGTTTATAATTCCGTTCAAGCAGCTTCGAAGCTACGATGCCGATTACGCCGACATTCCAGCCTTCCCCTGCAAGCACAATGACCGATGGCGAAGGTTTGCCTGAGTCTTCTGCCGCTGCACACTTCGCAAGCCACTGTAGCTCGGCATCCTTTACCATTGATTCTACAATACGCTGGCGTTCCTTGTTTAAACTGTCGAGACCCGATGCAGCTAATATAGCCGTATCGTAATCGGTCGTCGTTAAGAGCTCAACGGCCCGCTTCGCATGATCGAGGCGTCCTGCCGCATTGATACGCGGCGCGATACCGAAGGCAACAGACGTTGATGTCATGACATCAAGCTCAATGCCGCAAGCCTCAGACAACGCTCGGAAGCCGACACCCGCATCGGAGCGAATCCGCTCCAAGCCATATTTGACGAAGATGCGATTCTCGTCGACTAGCGGCATTAAGTCCGCAATCGTGCCTAAGCTGACAATATCGGTCCATTCCAGCGGAGGGCGCTCCAATAGCGCCGTAGCAAGCTTGAACGCTACGCCGACGCCTGCAAGCCCTTTGAACGGATAACCGCAGCCCTGCTGCTTCGGATTAACGACCGCATACGCGTTCGGAATACGCTCGGGTGCCTCGTGATG
Source organism: Paenibacillus sp. 05T425 (assembly GCF_056396205.1). NCBI lineage: Bacteria > Bacillati > Bacillota > Bacilli > Caryophanales > Paenibacillaceae > Paenibacillus > Paenibacillus sp. 05T425. The sequence goes on along the minus strand of NZ_JBFTLA010000010.1, from coordinate 158,676 downwards.
ATCGGTTACTACTACTTCTACACCGAGCTCCTTCGCGTATTCGACCTCTTCATAAGCGCTTATGCCGGTGTCGACCGTAACGATCAGCTTAACGCCTTCCTCGGCCGCCAGTGCGATTGCAGCGCGGTTCATACCGTACCCTTCCAATGCGCGATGCGGAATATAATAATCAAAATGATAGCCTAAATGACGAAATAAATAGATAAGCAACGATGTGCTTGAGACGCCGTCGGCATCGTAATCGCCGTATATGCGAATTTTGTCCCCGGCAGCTCCGGCAGCTCGTATGCGCTCCACCGCCTTATCCATGCCTAGAAGCAAATACGGATCGTGAAGATGTTCTTCCCCTCCGTTGATAAAGCGCGTTGCCGCCTCGGGGCTGTTATGGCCTCGCTGGACAAGCAGTCTCGCAACAAGAGACGGTACGCGAAGCGCCTGAGCTATAAGACCGGCTTGGCGTTCGTCCTGCTCGCTCCATGGCGCGATCTCCCATCTTGTCTTCCTATGGATCATTTTAAAAGCTTCCCCCTTCCGCTGTCTGCTCACAGCCATTATTGCAGCAGCGTTGGCACCTGCTCCTGATTCGGATCATGATTCGATTTGTACGGATAACCTGGATCGTACGGCTCTACATATATAGATACATCAGTCAGATGCAAAAATCGTTTCATCAGCAGTTGCTTTACACGCTTAGCTATTTCCTGTCCTTCAAGTACGGTAATACGCGGATTGACACTAATGACTACGTCAGCAACAACGTAATGTCCATGTTCCCTAGCGCGCAACGATTCAACCGTTACAACACCTTCCACCCGTTGAATAAGCTGCATAAGCTCATCCGGATCTTCTTCATGAGCCTCTTGCTTGGCGTCCTTCCGGGCGATTGCCTGTACCAATTGGAAGCCGTTGTACACGACAATAACGGCTATGACGAGCGCCGCTGCCGGGTCAAAATAATAAAGAGCAGAAATGTCCAGCGCCTTACCGGCCATTGCCGCACCAGCGCCGATAAAGGCCGCGAGCGAGCAATATAGACCGGAATGCCTCTCCTTCTGCGCTGAGAACAACTCTTTGAAAAGCCAGCCTGCAGCAATCGCCACAAGGGCGCTCCAGTGAGGCGCATCAACAACGCCCTCAACTAATTCGCGGATGGCGGATATACCAATCTCCAAACCGATAATGAGCAGCAGAACAGACATTAAAATTCGTGCTCCCGTACTCGAGCCGGACACTTGCTTATTCGTCGTTATCGTCTTCTTATTTTCCTTACGCAGACGATTGTCGCGCAGCCCTGACAGCGCGGCAAAAGCTCCCGCAGCCTCGGCAGCCGAACGGAATGCGTCAGCAAGCAACGCTTTGCTGCCCGACAGCCAGCCGACTACGCCTTTTATAATTGTAAGCAGCATGTGTCCCCATAAGCCGGACCATCCTTCGGCCTCTGCTTGTGCATATCGCTGTGCGGTTGACATGGCACCCTCCTAAAAAGTTTTGCGAAGCAAAACTTACTTCGTAAGCATTAACTTATTCCTTCTGCAGCCTCGTAAGCGAGGCGAGCGGCTAGGCTCGCTTGCGCAAACCTAACCGCTGCTTTGTATCTTTATTATGGCGTTGTTGAAACTTTGGCCGCTTTCTTCGTCTTCGGATCGCCTTTGAACATGAGCCACAACGGGCTCGCGATACAGATCGAAGAATAAGCGCCGCTTGTCAGACCGATAATTTTCGCCAGGGCGAACAGTTTGATCGATTCGCTGCCGAAGATGAACAAGCTGAGAGCTACAACTAACACGGCAAGTACCGTATAAATGTTCCGTGCCATCGTTTGCCAAATACTCGCGTTAACCATCTCCGCAAGCTGCTCGCGGCTTTTGAATTGACCGAAGCGAAGATTTTCCCTGATCCGGTCGAAAATAACGATTTTGTCGTTTATCGAGTAACCGATCGTCGTTAACACCGCCGCGATAAACGGCAGATCGACTTCCAGCCGGAAGATCGAGAATAGCGCGATAACGACGAATGCATCATACAGGATCGCAATATTCGCCGCAAGCGCGAAGCGCCACTCGAAACGAATCATCACATAAATCATAATCGCGACGCTGGCGATCAGTATCGCCCAGATCGTCTTAATGCCTAGCTCTTGTGCCATATCTGGCGATACAACGTTAACCTCCGCCGATACGTGCTCGCCGTATTTCTCCGTGAACAGCTTCTTGATTTCCGTAATCTTGTCTTGCGAGAGCACCTCGTCGAACCTTGCAGATACACGCTCGTTGCCCGCACCGCCGACTGTCGGCGTAATGCCTTTAATACCCGCCTGCTCGATTACCGCTTTCGCTTCCGCTTGCGTCGTGCTCTTGCCAACGGATATATCCATATTCGTACCCGCTTTGAAATCAACCCCGAAGTTCAGGTTGAAGATGAGCAGCGATAAAATACCCAATACAGTCAGCGCGATCGAGAATATAAAAAACTTATTCCGATTCTTAATAAAATCGAACCGAATCTTCGTATTATAGTTCACGAATCTCAGCCTCCTTCACGCCATAGTAGCTTGGTTTCGTAAACATATTGCTCTTAATTAACAGCATAATAAGGAAACGCGACAAGAAAATATTCGTAAGCATACTTACAAGAATACTGAATATCATCGTAAGCGCGAAGCCACGAATCGCACCGTTGCCGATGTAATACAACACGGCGCTTGCGATAATATTCGTAATGTTCGCATCCATGATCGTACGGAACGAGTTTTTCGAACCGGCTTTAAGCGACGACAGCAAGCTCTTGCCGCTTCGAATCTCTTCTTTGATCCGCTCGTACATAATGATATTCGCATCGACGGCCATCCCTATTCCGAGAACGAAGGCCGCTATACCAGGCAAGGTTAACGTCGCATTCATCAAGTTAAACACGGCAACTAACAGCCACGTATACGTTATTACCGTAATACCAGCAACGACGCCCGGAATCCGGAACAAAATAACGAGAAACACGAGGATAATGGCCGTACCGATAATGCCTGCTGTAACTGTATCCTGAAGCGACTCTTGTCCAAGCTTCGCGCCTACGGATTGCGTATATTTTTCGTTAAGCTGGAGCGGCAATGCGCCCAGATTGATTTTGTCGCGCAAGTCTTTCGCTTCATCTGTTGTGTAATTGCCCGTAATCGTTGCAGATCCGCCTGGGATCGCACTGTTGACCATAGGTGCTGACAATGGGTCTTCGTCAAGATATATCGCTAACGTTTTACCGATCAATTCTCTTGTAAGGTCTTCGAACTTCTTCGCATCCTTCAGCTTGATCGTTACGAACGGCTGGTTCAACTCGTCATAACCGATGCCCGCGCCATCCGGAACGAAGTCGCTGCCGTCCAGCCTGATTTTACCATCAGGGTCGCGGAAGGTAAGGTTAATCGGCTTTGCAAGCACTTCTTTAACTTCTTCCTCCGTTGTAACTCCCGCAATCTTAACGCGGATACGGTTCGTGCCTTCAGTCGTAATCTCCGGCTCGGCGATACCGAGCGCGTCAGCACGTTCTTCCAGGCTTCTCGCCGTCTCTTTCAGCGATTCAGGTGTAACCGCTTCCCCGCCTTCAAGCGGAACCGCCTCGTACAGAACCTCGAAGCCGCCTTTCAAATCAAGGCCTAATCGAACATTTTTCACGAGCGACGGGCTTGTCCAAGCGATTACGCCAAACATAATCACCACGATCGCAAGGAAGGCAAATATTCTCTTCCCAAACATACGTCTGAATCCTCCTTATGATCTCAATATTCCTATTATACAGACGCTGCAAAAACGAGTCAAAAAGAAAAGAACTCCTTTCGTTAGAATGGAGTTCCTTTGAACGCGCTGAGCGTCATATAATTCATGAACTGCGTCACCTTAAGCGATAAGATGTCATTGACGAGTTGATGCAATTCAGGCTGCCCTTTCTTGACATACTTTGCATTTACGCACTCCCATACTTCCTTGCCCGTAACATGCTCGTAGCCGATCAGTCTGAATTCTTCTGCCTTGCTGTTGCACAACTCCTCGATCATTACGCTGAGCTCTTCGCTTTCGATAGCCATGACGCACCTCCCCTAATCTGTTCCTCTGTAAGCGGACTGACATGTATTATTCGATGCCCGTTGTACATATTCCTGCCCTGTAATCACGATTTCACAAAAATGACTGACATTGAACCGGACATGCTTCGCATAAAGATGATACTACCAGCCTGTCTAATCATTGATCCGAAAATAAGCGGGCCATCCCTATACGGAAGAGAAGAGGCAATGAACTATGACGAAGCAAACGTTTATCAAAGGAGCGATGATTCTGCTGGCGGCAGGCATCATCAATCGCTTGCTCGGATTTGTGCCGCGAATCGCATTGCCTCGCATTATCGGGGCCGAAGGCGTTGGCTTATACCAACTAAGCTATCCGTTCTTAACGGTCATGCTCACCATCATAACAGGCGGCATTCCGCTGGCCGTTGCGAAGTGGATCGCCGAAGCCGAGAGCCAAGGCGACTCCGCCCGGGTGAAGCAAATATTCAAGGCTGCAATGGGGCTAGTTACAACATTAGGTATCGGCATGACAGCCCTTCTATTGCTGTTCGCCCCTTGGATTACGACCCATGTGCTTCCTGACGAGCGTGTGTACCGCACATTCGTCGCGATGACGCCGATGCTGCTCATCATTGCCGTTTCATCGGTCTATCGCGGCTATTTTCAAGGCAAACAAAATATGCTTCCAAGCGCGATCTCGCAAATTACGGAGACCGTTATCCGTATAATCGCCTCCCTCACTTTCGCGTATCTGCTGCTGCCGCGAGGATTGGAATGGGCCTCGGCTGGAGCTATGCTTGGCGCAGTAGTAGGGGAGATCGGCGGTTTCACCGTGCTGCTATGGAGATACATGCGTGACAAAAGGGAAAGCGGTCTTGCTGAAAAATCGACTGCGAATACGAAGGCAACACCAGCGCTTCGGCGGCTGCTTAGCCTTTCGATTCCCGTAACAGGCAGCCGCCTCGTCGGTTCATTGTCATACTTGCTGGAATCGATCTTCACCGCAAGGAGCTTGGCGGCAGCAGGCATTGCAACGGGTATTGCAACCGCTCAGTACGGCGCGCTGCAAGGGATGATTATTCCGCTGCTGCTTCTGCCAACCGCGCTCACCTATTCGCTCTCCGTCTCGCTTGTCCCGTCTCTGTCGGAGGCTGCAGCCAAGGGGGATCGCGCTTTAATTCATAAGCGGCTTCACCAATCGATGCGGCTGTCCCTCGTTTTCGGAGCGCCTTTCGTAGTCGTCATGTTATTATTTGCCGAACCCATCTGCCGCATTCTATACAACAATGCAGATATTGCCCCTATGCTGCAGCTTATCGCACCGATTGGGCTGTTCATTTATTTGCAAGGACCGCTTCAGGCTGCCCTCCAAGCGCTCGATAAGCCTGGTACGGCGCTAGTCAACACCTTCTTTGGAGCAGCCGTCAAGCTTGTATTGATCGTGCAGCTAGCGTCCGATCCGAAGTTCGGCATTTACGGCGCGCTTATCGCGATCAACGTCAATATCGTGCTCGTTACGCTGCTGCATGCGATTAGCGTGCTTCGATTTATCGGCTTCCGAATGAAGCTTCTTGACTTCGTCAAAGTGATTGCAGCGATGTTCATCATGGGAGCCGCCGCGCGCTTTACGATGAATCAAGAGCCGCTTTCGGCGGAATGGATCAATTTGATTATTGCTTGCGCAGCCAGCGCGATCGTCTACCTGCTGCTCATGATTTGGATGAAATTCATCGACCGTTACGACATGATTCGAATCCCCTTATTGCGAAGATGGTTTAAATAATGAAAAAAAGACAGCGTATAGAGTAGCCTCTACGCTGTCTTTTGCTCTTAGTTCGGACGTCGCTTATGCGTGTCGACGAATAGTTTGCCGCGATGATMGATCGTACAGAAGAATACGTCCTTAAAGTCGGTTACGCCTTCTTCCTGCAGCACATTTTTGAGCCAAAATCTCGTTTTTTCCATTTTGCTTAAATTTTCATCCTGCACTTTGCCGTCCATAATAAGCGGTATCGGCAATATTTCGAACCGATAATGAGGAGGAATGATGTTTTTCCTCCATTCCGGCTTAACCTTCTGTTCATCCGCTTCCGCGATAGCGATAGAAGACGTACTTCTCTCGGTTGACTCCTCGTCGGTGCCGTCATTCAATTCATCCGCTGCAGCCGTGTTCTCCCTAGGAATGACGGACAGCTTGCCGCTCGTCTCCAAGATCGCAAATTCAACGTCGGCTACGGAGCTGATTTTATTTTCACGCAATTGAAGCATAAGGTCATCCAAGTTATAGCGCTGCTTGCGCATAATATCCTTGTTAATCTTACCCTTGTCGATAATGACATTCGGTTTTCCGTCGAGCAGCAGCCTAAGCTTGCGATTTTTCATCGAAACGATAGCGCTCCCCACTTGAATAAGCATGAGCACGACCATCGGCAGTATGCCGTCCCACATCGGCCGTCCCACATCCTCGATGACAATGACCGCAATCTCGGCAATCATAACCGAAATAACGAGATCAAGCACCGATAACTTGCCTATCTCGCGTTTTCCCATGAACCTCATGATGAGAAATACAACGAAATAAATAATAACCGTCCGGACTAACAGGCTCCAAAACTCCACTGGAATCCGCCTCCTCGACATGTTATGCCAACTGTGTTCAGTTGTTGTTGTCCGTAAAGCTATTCTAGCCTCCGCCTCCAGACATCATACGAGCGGCGACAGACGAATAATTGGCAACAGCAAATGCCCCCTCCAACTTGAATAAAACATGACAAGCCGTAATATTCCATCAAGCTTGACCATAAGGATTAATAATACGTACGAAAAGGCGGGATGAAACGAATGATGAACTCGATCAAGCAAGGTCCTAAAGCTATGGTCATCTCTTCACCGATAGCGGCGGGAATCGTTTTTTCGATATTGTGGCTGGCGGCTGGCGCATTGCTCTTGTCGATTCTGCTGCACTTCACCAGTATGAAGGAAGCGAATCTGCCATCGGGAGCGCTCATTGTCCATGCTGTATCAGCTTTGACGGGCGGCTTCGCAACAGGGAAACGAACGGAGAAGCGCGGTTGGTACTACGGAGCTTTATTAGGACTAATATACGGTCTAATCGTATTAATAATCAGTTTCTTGGCATCTGATGCATCGATTACGCTCCGCAGTGCGCTTATTGTTGGCGCGGCAGCGCTTGCAGGCGCTTTTGGAGGGATGATTGGCGTTAATATGCGAAAATAAGCGCATACTACTCCCAGTTAGTCGCCGAAGCTTGCCTACTATCCGTTTGACCCATAATAACCAATACCAATATCATCTCTCCCTCCTCATTAGCTTGGACGATTAAGACTGTTGATTCATTCTGCCTAGTAGAGATGTGCTCGATTTTTTGAATGGATTTCATACAGTCAAAAGGATAGGAACGAGAAGATTTCGGAGTTTCAGTGGATTTTGTGCAGTCAAATGGACGGAAAAAGTCTACTGAGGGCTAAATGGCCGGTTTTGGCTGTATCAATTCCATTCAAAAGTCACTTTACAGGCAATTAGGACCGCTTAGCCTGTATGAAATACAGGCAAACGCAACATCTGCAAGAGAGGTCTTGTACTTCGATTTAGGGCTGGAGTGCCCATAATGAAACGACAGTCTCCGAGCTCCATTCAAACGGATACAATCCAATTAAAAAAGGAGCTGTCCGACAGGTGCTAACGCAACCTAGCAGGACAACTCCTTTACATGTATAAGCTTATTTCTCCAAGTCAACCGCTGCTGTAGGAGCCGCGCTCACGATTGTATTAACCGCGCTGCGCTCGAACGTCATCTTCGTCGTATCGTTTACGCGAATAATAACCGTATCGTCAGTCAACTCTACTACCGTTCCGTGCAAACCGCCAATCGTAGTGATTTTGTCACCCTTCTTGATTTGGTTAAGCATGGACGAACGTTGTTTCTGCTTCTTCTGTTGCGGACGAATTAGAAGAAAATAAAATACCGCAAACATAAGAAGAAACGGCCAAATCATTCCTAAAATATTAGTACCGCCACCTGCATCTGCTGCTAGCCACATCGTAATCCCCCCTTTCAAAACCCTTTCTCATTATCGAACAGGCCGTACCGCGTAAAGAATTCATCCCGGAAATCAAGCAGCCGGTCATCCATTATCGCTTGGCGAACGTCCCTCATGAGTTGCAATAAGAAGTGCAAATTGTGATACGTTGTCAGCCTCATGCCAAACGTCTCGTCTGCTTTAAGCAAGTGCCGTATGTAAGCCCGCGAATAGTTCGTACATGTATAGCAAGAGCAATTCGGGTCAAGCGGACCAAAGTCCTCTGCGTACTTTGCATTGCGTACGACGAGTCTTCCCGTGCTTGTCATCGTTGTCCCGTTACGGGCAATCCGGGTCGGCAGAACGCAGTCGAACATATCGATACCGCGGATGGACCCTTCTATCAAAGCATCAGGCGAACCGACGCCCATCAAGTAACGAGGTTTGTCGGCAGGCAGAATGGGAACGGTATGGTCCAGAACATCATACATAAGATGCTTAGGCTCGCCTACACTTAGTCCACCAATAGCATACCCCGGGAAATCCATGGAAGTCAAATCCTTAGCGCTCTGAATGCGCAAATCATTGAACATCCCGCCTTGAACGATTGCGAACAACGCTTGATCATGCGGCCTTGCATGAGACTTCAAGCAGCGCTCTGCCCAACGAGTCGTCCGCTCAAGAGACTGCTTCACATAGTCGTACTCAGCCGGATACGGCGCGCACTCATCGAATGCCATCATAATATCCGGACCGAGCGCATTCTGAATTTCCATTGCCACCTCCGGTGACAAGAACAGCTTGTCTCCATTCAAGTGGGAACGGAAATGAACGCCCTCTTCTGTGATCTTTCTCATTTCGCTTAGACTGAATACTTGGAAGCCGCCGCTATCCGTCAGGATCGGACGATCCCAGTTCATGAACTTATGCAGCCCGCCCGCACGCTTAATGAGATCATGGCCAGGCCGCAGAAATAAATGATAGGTGTTGCTAAGGATGATTTGGGCATCCATTGCCTTAAGTTCTTCAGGGCTCATCGTCTTCACTGTCGCTTGCGTGCCTACAGGCATGAAAGTCGGTGTCTCGATCACGCCATGCGGTGTATGAACGCGTCCTAGACGCGCTCCCGATTGCTTGCATTGTTTAATAAATTCGTATTTGACTGCCACTGCTCTCGCACCCTATTTCTATAGTTAATAAATAAACATCGCATCGCCGAAGCTGAAGAACCGATATCGTTCCTCAATCGCAGCATGGTAAGCAGCCATAATATGATCGCGTCCCGCCAAAGCGCTGACGAGCATGACGAGCGTTGATTTCGGCAAATGGAAGTTCGTTAACAACGCATTCACCAGCTTAAATTCATAGCCCGGAAAAATAAATATCGAAGTCCAGCCGCTGCACGCCCCAATCGGCTCATCTCCATAACGCTGTGCGACCGTTTCTAGCGTTCTAGAGGAGGTTGTCCCAACTGCGATAATACGGGCACCTTCAGCCTTAGCTTCACGGATCAGCTTCGCGTTCGTTTCATCCAGCTCATAATATTCGGCGTGCATCTCATGGTCCTCTACCTTCTCCGCCGACATCGGACGGAAGGTGCCAAGACCAACATGCAGCGTTACGTAAGCAAGCTTAACGCCTTTGCTCTGAAGCCGCTCCAGAAACGCCTTCGTAAAGTGAAGTCCTGCGGTAGGCGCAGCTGCCGAACCTTCATGCTTCGAATATACCGTTTGGTAACGTTCCTTCTCCTCCAACCGCTCCTTAATATAAGGAGGCAGAGGCATCTCGCCTAGTCGATCCAGCAGCTCGGGGAATATACCTTCATATTCGAACCGCACGACTCTCGCACCCATATCGCCTTCTTCTTCAATATACGCCCGCAACAACGGATTACCGTTGCCGTCGTCGCCAAAAGAAAGAGGAGTGCCGATCTTCAAGCGTTTGGCGGGCTTGGCAAGCGTCTCCCAACGATCTCCTTCGAGCTGCTTCAAGAGGAGCAGCTCAACCTTGGCGCCTGTATCGCTCTTCATGCCCATAAGTCTTGCCGGCATCACTCTCGTATCATTCAATACGAGAACATCTCCCTCCTGGACATATTGCTCCAGGTCGGTGAAGGTGCGATGCTCGATATCACCTGTCCGTTTGTTCAGCGCAAGCAGCCTTGAAGCGGTACGCTCCAGCAGAGGCGTCTGCGCGATAAGTTCCTCTGGCAATTCAAAGTCAAACCAATCTACGTTCATAACGTTGCAATCATTCCTTAGCGATAGTTACATCTTTATAGTAGTATTTCAAAATATATTGGTAGTCATACCCTTGCTGTGCAAGGCTAAGCGCTCCGAACTGGGACATTCCAACTCCGTGTCCGTAGCCGGTTCCGACAAATCGGAACGAAGGCTCCTTCGTTGCTGCTCTGAGATTGCCTTTGCCGTCTAGAATGAACAGATTCGTATCCGTAAGCTCTGTCGTCTTGCCGCCGGCGCCAATGCTATATACGGGACTGCTGTCATTAGGTTTCATTCTTTGCTGAGAGCCCCCGCCGATCATAGCAACCTTGGCAGTCTCATCGATTTGGAACTTCGTGCTAGGCAATGAGCCCTGTACGCCTAGCGTGGATCTGAACGCATCGGGATTCGCTACGTCTAGCTTCGTTMCATTAGCCATTATTTCCGTCGCTCGGCCGGATGGCCCGCGCCCACTAACCTCAAGCGTCCGAATCGGACCTGCTATCTTCGTCTTCACTCTCGCATTAATAACCGTGAGCAGCTCTTCCGGTTTATAAGGCCCTCTAACCCAAGTCATTGAATTGGATTCGATCGTCTTCTCCAGCACCGTCACTTTCGTTCCCGAATTAACGGTCGCGATCAACGTGATCGTGTCTTGAATAACGGGATGCTGCCTCACTTTCGTGCTGTCTGTGTTTACTTGCATGATTTTACTTCCGGCAGCCGTCGTCGAGCCCGTATCGTTAAGCAGATCCTCACGGATATAACCGATCAAGCCGCTTGAAAGCACGACCCTATACCAGCTCTTCAAGCCTGTCTCAGAAGAATTATCCGGGCTCTTTATCGCTTGCAAGTATGCAATCGAATTATTCCATGCTTCTGTCGCATCCGCCGTCATGCCTCCGGCATTCGATGAATACAACGCTTCGATCAGCTTGCCGTTATACATTAACACTTCGCCCCGAGTCGCCTCGACGGCATCGATCGTTGATTGCCGCTCTGAACCAACGCCATTATAGGCTTGGCTTAGCACGGTATCGACGACATTGGCGATTTGGAAACCAAATCCTTTGGAGAGGATATAGTTACGCGACGCAACGGCCTGTGACTTAAGTGCTTCCGCCGGCCAAGTGGCATACATTTCGCTGCCAACTACCGAATACAAATATTGCTCGAAAGGAAGCTCGTTAACAACAGCCATTGCCCCGTTAAGCGAGCTGAGCTCGAATTGTCCTCGGTAGGTACGACCGCTTCTCTCCGTCAATTTAATAGGGTCGGCTGCAAGCGATTCGATCCATATCTTCATGGCTGCTTGCGGGAAGCTGTAAAGCTCAAGGCTGCTCTCCGCCTTGCCGGTAACGGCATGATCGTTCTTCAGCAGCAAATATGGCGCTGCCGCGTCGGCTTGCTTGAGCGTTGCTGCGCCAGCTACACCCGCTGCAGCAGCCTTAACGATCTGCAGTTCCGCTGCGTCGGCAGCTGAGCCGACCATTACCGAATATACAGCAGCTCCTGCAGCCGATGCGCGTACAGCTACATACGCATCCAAGCCGGCAGCCGCGTAGCTGTTCATAGTTGTTACGGCTGCTGCCTTATTCGCGATTGCCGGTGTCTCCAACCGAAGCACACCTTGCACCGAAGACTTGTACCCAGCTGTCAGCTTAGCAAGATCTGCATCTGTCGCCCAACGCGTCATAGCTGTCTTCGCATCGGCTAGCGTCGCATAGGTACCTTCGGTGACCTGATAGACGATCGTTCCTTTCTTCGCCGCCGAAGTTAGATAGCCCGCTCCCTTCGCTGCAACAATACGCTTGTAAGCGGCTTGAGCGGATGCGAAGTTGGATGATTCGAACACCTTCACCTTGAAGCTGTCCAATGCAAACCTTGTTTGCGAGCCTGCTGCTGTCTGGAACCATTTCTGAACGCCGCTTGGCGTTCTTAAGCCGATCGACAGCCCGCCAGCTGCCGAGAATGTGGCGGCAGCAGTAGTGTCAGTATATTTCCCAGGCAATTGTAAGAACATAGCGACTCGGATCGTATCGAGCTTGGGTACTGCTGCCTGCGCGGGAATCGCAGCGCATAACGATATAAGCAGCAAGGCGGACAGCGCTGAAAGCGCGAGCCGCTTCATATTTACGGACATGATCTTACTCCTCTCCTTATGTGCAATGTGCTGTTGCCGGCATTGATTACCGGTTTCCGTCCGGATAAGGAATTCCTAAGTGGCGGTAGGCTTGCTCGGTAGCAATCCTTCCGCGAGGCGTTCGCTGCAGAAATCCGATTTGCATCAAATACGGCTCGTACACATCCTCTATCGTCTGACTCTCTTCGCCGATCGTTGCGGCTATTGTATCTAGTCCGACAGGACGGCCTGAGAAAGTCGTCATCATCGCATGAAGCATCTTGTGGTCGATGCTATCCAGTCCCATCGGGTCGACTTGGAGCAATTCAAGCGCTAGACCAGCAATCTCCTGCGTGATGATGCCGTCGCCGCGAACCTGCGCGAAGTCACGAACCCGCTTCAACAGGCGATTGGCTATCCTCGGCGTCCCCCTTGAACGCAGGGCGATCTCCATAGCCGCTTCGCCGACAATACCCGCATTCAATATTTCGGAGGTGCGGGAGATAATGAAGGCAAGCTCGTCCACCGTATAGAACTCCAATCGGCTAACGACGCCGAATCTATCACGAAGCGGAGCAGACAATAAGCCCGCGCGCGTTGTGGCGCCGATTAACGTGAATGGCGGCAAGTCAAGGCGAACGGATCTTGCGCTCGGACCTTTGCCGATCATAATATCGAGGGCGAAATCTTCCATCGCCGGATACAACACTTCTTCGACCGTTCTATGAAGACGATGAATCTCATCTATGAACAGTACGTCGCCCTCCTGCAGATTCGTCAGCAGAGCTGCAAGATCGCCCGGTCTCTCGATCGCAGGGCCGGACGTCGTCCGCAGATTAACGCCAAGCTCATTGGCTATAATGTTGGACAGCGTCGTCTTGCCGAGCCCCGGCGGCCCATAGAGCAGCACATGGTCAAGCGCTTCCTTGCGCATCTTAGCTGCTTCGATATATATCGTTAAGTTCTCTTTCACTTTCGTCTGCCCGATGTATTCGCCCAAATAACGCGGACGAAGACTAAACTCGGCTGCCTGGTCTTCCATCATCAGGTTAGCGGATATGATTCGATCATCCATGTAAGCTTACTCTCCTTCCGTCAACCTTTGAACAGTTGCTGCAATGCCCGTTTCATCAATACTTCTACGCTGTCCTCCGCCGTAACGGATTGCTCGAGCCCGCTCCAAGCGCGGTCTAACTCAGCAGCCGTGTAACCAAGCGCGATCAATGCTTCGCGCGCTTCCTGCCATGCCGTGCCCGCACCTTGCTTCGAACCGGCAGCGCCCTCCATATCCGGAGACAGTCCGCCAATCGCGAACAAGCCGGTATTCATTCCGAAGTTTGCAAGCTTATCCTTCAGATCCAATATAATGCGCTGCGCCGTCTTCTTGCCTATGCCCGGCAGCTTCGTCAAGAATGCAATGTTCTCGTTATGTACGGCCGATATGATGGCTTCCGGCTTGCCGGCTGAGAGAATGCCAAGCGCAACGCGCGGACCGATGCCCGACACTTCCAGCAGCTTGCGGAATAACGTCTGCTCCTCGCGTGTCTCGAAGCCGAATAACAGAATGGCGTCCTCGCGAACATGATGATGAATATAGACGGTAACCGCCTCTTCCTTCTTCGCGAAAGCATACGGATTAGGCGTGAACACGCGATAGCCTGTATCTCTTACGTCCATGACGATGTACTCAGTATCCATATGTACGACAAGTCCTCTTAAAAAATCGATCACGAACGGTTCACCTCATTTATTTTTTGAGTCAATACAGCCGAATGGGCATGACAAATCGCTATGGCGAGCGCATCGGCCACATCGTCCGGCTTCGGAATAGCAGACAGCTTCAAAAACATTTTGACCATTTCCTGCACCTGTCGCTTCTCCGCCTTGCCGTATCCGACGACAGCCTGCTTTACTTGCAACGGCGTATATTCCGCTACCGGCAGCTTCCGCTGCGCAGCGGCAAGGATAATAACGCCTCTAGCCTGACCGACGGCAAACGCGGTCGTTACGTTGCGATTGAAGAACAGCTTCTCGACGGCAACGGAATCCGGCTTGTATTTATCCATGAGCGCGCCTGCGGCTTCATAGATTTGGAGCAGCCGCTCCTCGGGAGGCGTATGCGCCTCAGTCTGAATGCAGCCATATTGTACGGGGGTCAGCTTATGTCCCATCTTATCAATAAATCCAAAGCCCGCTATCGCAATACCGGGGTCAATTCCTAGTACTCGCAACCCGCCAACTCCCTCAATGAACACTAATCATCCTTCCATTATAGCAAAACTTGCCGAGAATGAGAACGCGCGTTTGATATTTCGAGCCTATCATCCGTCTAGCACCGACATAACAAGAAGAGCGACCTGATTGAACAGGCCGCTCTTCTTAATTGCAATCTAGTACGACGGTTTCATCACTTTCTCGTTATCTGATCGTGCAAAATCGCTGAACGTCGATAATACGCTGTTATATTCGTCGATATCGCTAATCCGTATGCCCCGAGTCAGTTGATCCAGCTTGTCCTGCGGTAGGCTGCTCTCCATGTAACGGACATCCAGTTGGAAAAAAGTCCGCACGACCTTCTCTTTTTTCGGCTCGCCGTCGAACAAGGTTAGGTTGCCGTCCTTATCCATTCCGATATAGGCATGGCTCTTGCAGTAGGCCGACAAATCGTCGACATGATGCTCAATCAATAGACTGCTGCTGCTCTGATCAAAAGCTGCCGCTTCCCATTCGGGATGGGCGGTAAGCAGCTGAACAAGCTGCTTGGAATCGATGCGTCCAAGCGGCCTCATCTCTTCTCCGCATACGTACAGCCGGTGAACGTTAACCGTAACCGGCCCATGCTGGCTGCGGAGCGCCTGGAGGACTGTCGCGTGATTGTCTTCCATAGAAAGGGCTGCATATGCCTGCTGTGGAATGGCAACAGTCATAATAAGGAGAGGCAACAAACCTCCCAACATCCATAACGGCCTTCGTTTGCGGCGCAAACGTCGCTTTAGCTGCTTCCAAAGGCTGAATTCCATCATAAGGAAGACCCCTTTATTGTATTTTTGCTGTTAGTGTGCACCACTGCTTCCTAATTATTCAATAAGCGCCAAATGTTTTGAACGTACAAAGAACAGGCTAGGAGATTGTCTCCTCGCCTGCTCTTTGCTTTGCATTTACTTATCGATTAATCCATGGACGGCTGAACCCGCTCTTTGGTTTGCTGGAACGAGTAGAGATTGTGCGGATAACGGCCTTCTTGGTAGACTTCTTCGCCACAGCCGGCTTGGTTCCGATTGGTGATTCGTTAATTTCAGACACGTTCGCGCCCACCTGAGGTTCGCGCTCTCCGCCGCAGCCGCAATCATTGCTTGGGCCCGTTCCGGCTCCTGCTGTTTGCGGCCATGTTGGATATGGCGTATAGTACCCATGGCCGCCGGCAATCGGAGAGACGGCCCCTCCGTACCCGTAATCCGGCTGCATCGATGCTGGCGATACAGCACCTTGGCCGTAGTAGCCATATTCAGGCTGTACGGATGCCGGGGACACCATGCCTCCATAGCCGTAGTGACCATATTCAGGCTGTACGGACGCTGGAGACACCATGCCATGACCGTAGTGGCCATACTCTGGCTGTAAGGACGCTGGGGACACCATGCCGTGACCATAATGGTCTTGCTCTGGCAATGTGCTGGCTCCTGCTACAAGCGGACTGTTGTTTTCACCAAGCCCTTGAGTAAATGGACTTACCATTGGCGCTCCATATCCCCAAGGCCCTTCACTTTGCGGGGACACGAACGGATTGCCGTAGCCGTAGCCTCCCGTCGTCATGACCATACCCGGCGGACATTCTTCGGCATTCGCAGCTTGAACCACATTAGCGGCGTTGGCGGCATGAGCCGTGTTCGCTAAAGGCGACACATTAGCAGCATTCGCCAGTGGAGCTACATTGGCTGCGTTGGCTGCATGAGCAGCATTCATTGCGTTCAAAGCATTTGCAGCATTTTCAGCTGCAGGGCTGACCATAGGGCTGAACGGCGTAGGCTGCTGCCAATTGCCATAGCCCGTTCCCATCTGTGCAGGGTGCACCATCGGCTGGCCATAGCCGTTACCATAACCGCCGTAAAAAGGCTGTTGCATGGCTGGCGATACGGCTTCAGGCGCTTTCGGCAAATCGTACAACGACATCGCTTCCGTTGCAGGAATGCCATATTGCTTGAACAGATCAACGTTCGGTTGATACTCCGAATGAATAGGCGATAATTTTTTCTCAACCGGCTTCTCTATCGGAAGTGTTTTCTCTGCCGCTGCTTTCGTCTTCTCGGCTGGCTTGATTTTCTCAGCCGGCTTTGTCTTCTCTGGCGCTGGCTTCACAGCTGCCGGAGGAGGAGCTGGCAACGGCGCTGGAGGCGTTGGAGTGACGATCGGCGCTGTTGGTGTCTTCCCGGCAGCTGGCGCAGTAGACGTCTTGCCAGGCGTCGTCGTGGCCGGTCCGGTCGGTGTCTTGCCTATGATAGGCGCCGTGCTAAGCTTGCCGACCCAGCCTTGGACGTTCTGCATAAGCGACTTCTGATTGCCAGCGCTTTGCGCCACGGTCGTGCCCGGAAGACCTGTCACATCAGACGGCGTCGTGCCTACCTTCGGGATGTTAACGATCTCGCCGGTCAATAACACATTCGGATTTTTGAGCTGCGGATTCGCTTTAATCATGTCCGCAAGCGGAACTCCCCATGACTTGGACAGTTTCCAAAGCGTATCGCCCTGCTTCACGACATGCTGGTGCATAATGTCCATGCCGCCGCCGCTCCCTGGATGACTGGATGGAATCTTCACCTTCATCCCGATCTCGATTGCGTCCGGATTCGTGATCCCCGGATTAAGCTTCAAAATTTCTTCCAGCGTTACATTATACTTTTGGCCGATTAAGTATAACGACTCGCCTTTTTTTACGATATGAATTTTCACGCGCCAATTACCTCCTGTCACGTTCTGAATAACAAGGCACGGCTAATGCCTGCTATCGATCCTTACATCCTATGCAGAATATGGGCAGGTGTCTCCACTTTCACGCAAAAAAAAAGTGAAGCTTGGCCCATATTTTGTCATAAGGGCCTAACTTCACTTTATATGCAGGGCAACATCCCCGGCATCCTATCTCTATTCGGTTACAGCGAGCTGCTCATACGTAAAGCTAGGATAACATCCTAGAATGCGAACTTGGCAGCCAAGCGCCTCGATTTCTTCCAAAGCCGAGGGCAGAAGCACGGATTCCAGCGACATATCGATATCGATGAAAAAGTAGTAATTTCCGAGCTTCTTCTTCGTCGGACGCGATTCGATGCGCGATAAGTTGATCTTCCGCCATGCGAACGCCGCAAGCACCTGATGCAGCGCGCCCGGAAAGTCTTCCGGCAGCGTAATTAGAATGCTTGTCTTCTCCGAATCCGATTGACGCTCCGAATACGCCTCAGGTCCGACTAGCAAGAACCGCGTATAGTTGTTGTCATGATCGGTCACACCGCTTGCCAGTATGTCAAGCCCGTTATTCGCAGCGGCCGTTGTCGTACCGATCGCCACGATGCCTTGACCCGGGTTATCTCGCACGATACGAACGGATTCGGCGGTGCTGCTTACATGCTCGGTAATCGCCTGCGGCATCTTGCTGCGAAGAAACTGCAGGCATTGAGCCATGGCGACCGGATGGCTAATAACCTTCTTGATCCGGCTGAAGTCGATCTCGCCGTCTTCGCCAAGCAGTTCGCTCTTCCTGCCGATCAGGTTCTGAATCGATGGATATACCCACTCAGCGCGTATCGGCAAGTCTACCTCATGCACGAGCCAATCCAAATGCAGACTGACCGAGCCCTCAATCGTATTCTCGATTGGAATGACGCTATAATTGCTGACGCCATTCACGGTAGATAAGAACACGTCGGAGATGAGGCGATGGTGATCCCAGGATACATTTTGCGTTCCGATAAAATGTTTCGCCGCTTCATCCGATACCGAACCAGCGGGTAAAAGTGCGATTGTCTTCATGCCTTAACTTCTCCTTTAATTCGATCCGGGAGCGGCATAGGGGCAACCGCCGATATGTCCTCTACCGTTATTTGTGGGCCGTTCGGGCACGGCGCTAGCCATAGCGTCTCCGCTTCGATGCCCTCTTGCTTCAATGTATCCAGCAGAAACTGCTCGATCGCCCCTTTGTCCGGGCAATCGGTTGATACGAACGCGATCAGCGTCGGACCCGCTCCGCTGAGCGCTGCGCCCAGCGCGCCATAGTCGGCTGCGCGCTCCAAGATGGTCGTCATGCCGGGGATGAGAGCTGCACGGTAAGGCTGGTGCAGCCGATCCTTCATCGCATGACGGATCAGGCCAAGCTCGCCGCTGGCCAGCGCCGCGACGAGCAGCGAGCTGCGGCCGACGTTGAATACCGCGTCGGCCATGCTGATCTGCGAAGGCAGCGCATGCCGCGCCTTCTCCGTAGAGAGCTGGAACGCTGGAATCGCAACAAGCGTCTCCAGCCTCTCATTCGGCGCCAGCCGCACGTAATCCGCGCGCTGGCCGTCCCATGCCGACACGACGATGCCTCCGAACAGCGAGGCCCCGACGTTGTCGGGATGACCTTCTAGCGCTGTTGCCATCTGGAACAGCTTGTCGTCCGTGAGCGGACTGCCGATCAGCGCGTTAGCCGCTGCCAGCGCCCCGATAATCGCCGAGGCGCTGCTGCCGAGGCCGCGCGTCAGCGGAATATCGCTGACCATCGAGATCGACAGCTCAGGTATGGATACGCCCGCTTCAGTAAATACAAGCTGGGCTACTTTATAGAGTAAGTTACTTTTGTCGCGAGGCAAGCCCTGCATCTGATCCCCATAGAATTGGAACTCTGTCCGATCAGCTACGCTCATCTCGATCCATGCATACAACGAAAGGGCCATGCCCAGCGTGTCGAAGCCGGGACCCAAGTTAGCCGTGCTAGCCGGCACCTTAACAATTACTCGACGATTATTCATGCTGCTATTCCCCTTATCCTTCGACGCGATATACGCTCTTCACTTTGTGTACGACGTCGAGCGACTCGAAGCTTGCAAGCACCTTCTGGATAGCCGCTTTGTTCGCATCATGTGTTATGACGATAATTTCCGCTTGCGCAATGTTCGGGTTCGGCTGTTGCAGCACCGATTCCAGGCTGACTTCGAAATCAGCGAACACTTGCGTAATGCGTGCGAGCACGCCAGCACGGTCAGCTACTTGCAGCAGCAGGAAGTACTTCGACGAGATCTGCTCATCCGTCTTGAGCTTCTTCTCCTTGTATGCGCCGCCGCTTTGCTTGCCGTTAACGCCAAGCTTGATGTTCTTCACAACCGCAACAAGATCGGCAACGATCGAAGTAGCTGTCGGCAGTTCGCCTGCGCCTGCGCCATAGAACATCGTCTCGCCTACCGCTTCGCCGTGCACATACACAGCGTTGAATACGCCGTTAACCGAAGCGATCGGATGCGATTGCTTCACCATTGTCGGCTGAACGCTGACGCTGATCAGATCGTCTTGACGCTCTGCGATGCCGAGCAGCTTTACTTCGTAGCCGAGACGTTTCGCGTAAGCGATATCGTCCTTCGTAACCGAAGAAATGCCTTGCGCAGATACGTCCTCAAGCGCTACGTTAGTGTGGAAACCAAGCGTCGCGAGAATCGTCATTTTGCGAGCAGCGTCGAGCCCTTCAACGTCGGAGGTCGGATCCGCTTCCGCATACCCGAGCTCTTGCGCTTCCTTCAGCACGTCGGCATACGACGCGCCTTCCTGACTCATCTTCGTGAGGATGAAGTTCGTCGTTCCGTTCACGATGCCCATAATCTTCGTAATGCGATCCGAAGAAAAGCCTTCCACTAGCGTCCGCAGAATCGGGATGCCGCCCGCTACTGAAGCTTCATACAAGATGTCGCATTGATGGCGCTTCGCCTTCTCCAAAATTTCCGTTCCGTGCATCGCCATTAAATCTTTATTGGCCGTTACGACATGTTTGCCGCGTTCCAGCGCTTCCAAGATATATTCCTTCGTTTGCGCTACGCCGCCCATTACCTCAACGATGACGTCGATATCCGGATGGCGGATAATTTCCCACGGGTCCTCCGTCATCTTGTCCGCGTCGATTGAAATGCTGCGCGATTTGTTTTTATTTTGAACGAGCACCTTCTCGATTACAATCGGAGAGCCGACTTGGCTTTGCAGATCGTCCTGGTGTCCTTCTACGATACGGACAACGCCTGTTCCAACTGTTCCTAAACCTAATAAACCTACCTTAATCGGCTTCATAATAATACCCTCCAATATGTGTCAAGCTGCTGCCTGCTGTTAGCCTTGCCCTATAACGGATGCTTTGCGAACGCCCGCCTGATTGCGGAGCGTCTCGACAAGCGATGACAGTTCCCCGGATAGCTGCGATATATCGACCGAAATGACGACGTTCGCGAATCCTTGCAGCGGAATGCTCTGATTCATCGTGAGCACATTGCCTTCCAGGCCGGCAACAAGGCCCAGCACCGTGGACAGCACGCCGGAGCGATGCTCCAGATCCATCGAGATCGTTGCGATGCGCTCGCGTTCCAACTGATTGAGCGCGTATACGCCGTCTTTATACTTATAAAAGGCGCTGCGGCTAAGTCCGACGCGCTCCACCGCTTCATGTACGGTAAGCGACTCGCCGCGTCCGAGCATCTCTTTCACTTGTATCGTCTTAATAATCGCTTCCGGTAAAATGTCCTCTCGAACGACATAATAGCGCTCAGTCACTATACGTCCTCCTCAAAAAGACAAATGTATTCCTATAGTGGACATTATATCGGAATTTCCAGCTTGGGGCAATAGTTAAATCGCGGGTAAGAATGACATTAGGACTAATAATTCGTCTGCAGCAAAAAAAGACGGCTTTCGCCGTCTCTTTCGGGTCTATCTACCGAGCAGCCTATTTAAGCTTTCCATATCCCATTTATGATCCTGAGCCATCTGCTCATCCGAGATGAGGAAATAGGCGTAACGCGTTTTGCCAGGACGATCAGGCACCGGATCATCCCAAGTCGCATCCAGATGATAGTATTTACCATCCAGTTTAACTACATTCCATGCATGACCACCGCCGTTAGCCGTTCCTGCCAGGTAATACGATTCAATTCCAGCCAGGTTGAACAATAATTGCATAGTCAATGCGTAGCCTTCGCACACACCTGTCTTCAACATTAATATGCCATACTCCGAATATGAATCATCCGGTATCGTTCCTCGTTTATAATTGTCATAATCATAAGCCGCATTCAGCACTACGTAATCATGAACCGCTCTAATTTTCTCCCTCTCCGGCATGTCTGACGTTATCGTAGACTGCACAATTTCCTTCGCTTTTTTATACGTATCAGCTAGCTTTGAATTTATGAATGAATAATCGCTTCCGTACTTATCGGCAATAATTGCCTGATTGTAGCCACTGAAATAGGTTCTGCCGAAGACACTTTTCGTTTCTTTCGTTTTCAGATCAAGTGAATACAACTTGCCTTGTTCCGTATTGCTGCTATCAATCAAGTTATCATAATAATAAAGTCGGTCGCCTTGAAACGTAAAATATTGAATAGCCCAAGCGTTTGGCAACTCAGCCGTATTCCAGGCATCTTCCCCATCCAATTCACGTCGGTACAGTCTATCATCATCCGAAATATAATAGATCGTATTTCCATTAAGATTCATTTGGCTTGCCCCGGTCACCAAATCTTCGATGTTTCCATCGCCTACATGCTGCCTTGCTAAAATAAACTCACTTTTCTTCAAATATATAAAATAGAGATAATCTCCTTTCACCGACATTGTTTTAAGATAATAACCGAGATCGTTGTCGTAAATAAATGCAGCCGATCCGTCTACTCTCACTCTCCCGATAGCTGTAGGATACGTACCTTCTTTATTTGTGGCTATGAAACTATAATATATCCAACCTGACGAAACAGATATCTCTTCAACGTTGGCAACTTGAACTACCCTCAGTGAACGCTTGCCGTCTGCACGCATTCGATAAATACCGTCATGATTTGTGTAGATGAGCCAATCATTCATGACATACACTTTATAGACGGTCTGATCCTCTGTCAGCTTCTCGATCGAACTGCCATCGGTCTTCATCTTGTAAACATCCCGTTCACTCACGAAATACAGCCAGTCGCCTTGAATATTCAATGAAGAAACGATATTCCCTGGAAAAAGGCTGACTTTATCCTCTCCCCCTAGTTTGCTCTTATATAAGTAACCGCCATTTTGAGCTTGGCTCGCGGGATCCTCAACGCCATAGATCCAATCCCCTTGAACGACCACGACCCCGTTCTGGTTCAGATTGGAGTTCGTGTTGCCCGTCGGCTCAGAAGACATCGTAGCTAACAACTTCTCTTCCGTAGATATGGATACCGTCTTCGTTGAACTATCCCAGCGAACATCTGCGCCAAATGATTCCCCTACGAATCGTAGCGGAATCATTGTAGTACCTCCGATAACTTGACCCGGTTCGCTCAAGTTTAGATAAGTGTACTCATTTATTTTGGCCCAACTATATCCAATCGTATATTCTACTTTGTTGGCATATTTAGTCGCCGTTACAGTTCTCGTGCTGGAATCCCATTTCACATCGATTCCAAGCTTCTCATAGATACCTCTTAACGGCACAAATGTTGTTCCGCCAATAACGATTGGCGGCTTCTCCAAGCTGACTGCTTTACCGTCAATCATTACCTTTATTTTGCTTTGGGCAGTTGTTGCCGCAGAAACAGAATCCTCATTCATGTTTACACTTATCATGCCGATAGCTATGAATACACCTAACGTCAAAACCCTCATAAATCGATTCATGTCATGATTCGCTCCTTAGTACTTAGCAATGTGATGACATTAATATCGACAACAATTCCACGATCTTGTAGAGAATTTCCAATTGGTACAAAATAAAAAAGGATATCCATCGTCATATCGGCTGCAACATGAATATCGATTTATGTGCGCAAAAAGAAGCTTCCATCCCCACTTATATAGTGGATATGGAAGCTTCTTTGCACAACATTCAGGAACTGCTACGTCTACCGGTTCGGATCGTAATCATTGCCCTCGAAGAACTCGAAAGCGAAGTCGTTGATTCTGACCATATCGCCGTCTCTCGCACCTTGCTTGCGCAGCGCCGCATCGACACCCATCTTGCGCATCATACGTGCGAATCGCATTACAGCGTCGTACGAGTTCAAGTTCATACGCTTCATATAACGTTCGATGCCTTCGCTCACGACGACGAATACTTCGTCCTCCTTGTGGATGGTGAATGTCGTCTCCTCGCGCTTCTCGTACGTATATACTTTACGCTCTTCGATATCTTTCACTTCTTCGACCGGAGCTTGCTCGACGACCGTATCCAGCACGTCTGCCGCCTTGTACAGAAGCTCCTGAATTCCTTGCTTCGTTAGCGAKGATATCGGCAGGATCTCATAGGTCCGCTCTCCGCGCACCTCGTCAAGCTGCTGCTTGAACAGCTCAAGATTATCAGCCGACTCCGGCATGTCCATCTTATTGGCAGCAATGATCTGCGGACGATCCGCCAGCTTCTCGTTGTATAGCGAAAGCTCGGCATTGATCTTCACCCAGTCATCGAACGGATCGCGTCCTTCGGACGCCGACATGTCGATAACGTGAATAATGACCCTCGTACGCTCGACATGGCGCAGAAACTCATGGCCGAGGCCAACGCCCTCATGT
Organism: Paenibacillus sp. 05T425; assembly: GCF_056396205.1. Taxonomy (NCBI): domain Bacteria; kingdom Bacillati; phylum Bacillota; class Bacilli; order Caryophanales; family Paenibacillaceae; genus Paenibacillus; species Paenibacillus sp. 05T425. Next base: position 134,484 of record NZ_JBFTLA010000010.1, on the reverse strand, counting down.
GCGCCTTCGATCAAGCCCGGCAAATCTGCCATGACGAAGCTGCGTCCATCTCCGACATCGACAACGCCTAGATTCGGCGTAATCGTCGTGAAGTGATAAGCGCCGATCTTCGGCTTCGCACCGGATACGACCGAGAGCAGCGTTGACTTGCCTACGCTTGGGAATCCGACCAGTCCGATGTCCGCCATCACTTTCAGCTCCAGCACGACCCAGCGCTCTTGGCCTTCCTCTCCGTTCTCCGAAATGTACGGAGCCGGATTGTTCGCTGTCGCGAACCGGGTATTGCCGCGTCCGCCGCGCCCGCCCTTCGCAATGACAATCTTCTGACCATGACGCGTCATATCCGCGATGACTTCCTGCGTATCATCATCGATGATGACCGTTCCGGGCGGGATACGGACGATTGTATCCTCAGCGCCTGCGCCGTGCATGGTCTTCACTTTGCCGCGCTCGCCGCGCTGCGCCTTGAAGTGCTTCTGATAGCGGAAGTCCATGAGCGTACGCAATCCTTCGTCGACTTGGAAGATCAAGTCGCCGCCGCGACCGCCGTCGCCGCCTGCCGGTCCGCCGTTCTCGACATACTTCTCGCGACGGAATGAGATGATGCCGTCGCCGCCGTCGCCGCCTTTTACAAATATTTTCGCTTTATCGACAAACATGGTGTACCCCCGTTCAAGCGCGCAATTCCGCCTTCAGCAGCACCTTGGAATAAGGCTGCTCGAAGTTGATCGGTTGCATAGGCGCGCCTTCCAACTGCTGTTGTATTTTTTGCTTCCATTGCTGTTCGTTCATAAGCTCGCCCTCATAATAAAATGCCGCATAAAGCGCCCCGCTATCCTTCGACAGCTCCACGCGCAGCGTCGCTACAGCTCCATGCCCAGGCTTCGTAGCGAAGCGATAAGCATTGATTGTATGTATAAGAGTATCGGCAATCTTGTCGCAATCACCAGCGAATTCACTAAGTTGTATCTCGCCTTTAACATCGACTTCAAGCTCCAGCGCATTCGTCATCGTCCGAAACGATTGAATGAAGCTGACCAGTGACGGGCTGCCAAGCCTGCCGATGCTGCTCTCGTTGCCCATCTTCTCTCTTATTTTCTCCATATAATCAACCGTTTTATCCAGCTTCTGAAGCCGAATATAGCCATACAAGACCTGCAAATCATTCATCCAGTCATGACGATGATGGTTCAACGTCCGAATAGCCGATGACTGCAACGAATGAATCGTTCTTTCACTGCGCTCCTCGTATTCCTTCCGTTCTAGCCGGATCCAGAAACCGGCCGCAGCGATGATCCAAATGAGAAACACAGCAGTTAACCACACTTTAGAAGGCCATATAAGCACAGCAGCGCAAGGAAGTAACACCGATGCCGCTGCATAATACTTAGGCGTTGTTAAGCGTTCCATTTGATTAAACCCACTTTCACCCGTGTTTCCTAGCTTATCCAGTATAGCATGCGCGAGGACTACTGGTCACTTACCAGCACAAAAAAAAGCCCGGCCTAGCGCGATGCAGGCCGGGGCTTGATGCAAATGTCAAAAATTAAGCTTCTACTGCTGCGGCTACCGGAGCCAGATCAACTGGGTATACGCTCACTTTTTTGCGATCGCGTCCCCAACGTTCGAACTTCACTACGCCTTCAACCTTAGCGTAAAGAGTGTCGTCTTTGCCGATGCCTACGTTAGTTCCTGGGTGGATCTTCGTTCCGCGTTGGCGGAACAAGATGCTTCCTGCCGATACGACTTGACCGTCAGCGCGTTTAGCGCCAAGGCGCTTCGACTGCGAGTCACGTCCGTTCTTCGTGGAGCCTACACCTTTCTTCGAAGCGAATAGCTGAAGATTCAGTTTCAACATAGTAATTTCCCTCCTTGTTTAAGGAATTTAATGATAAAATTCGTCCTCAAGGGCGCTTATACAAGCGTCTCATGCAAGACGACGTGTTTGCCGTATGATGTAGCTATCGACTCAAGCATGACAACCATCGATTCAAGCAAAAGCTGCATTCTTCCGTCGGCTTCGGCGTCCTGGAGCACCGGAATATCCGATGACAGCCAGCCGTCCTTCATCCGAGCGGGAAGCTCTACGCCTGCTAATGTCTCAATCGAATTGACGGTACCAACCGTAACGGTCGATACGCCGGCGCACACGATATCTTTACCGTGCTTCGCATACTTAGCATGTCCTACGACAGCGAAGGATACGATACGCCTGTCAGCGGCTTGCCTGACAAAAGTAATGTCAATCATCGCGAAATTCCTCTTACGCTTGGATTTTCTCGATTGTTACTTTTGTGAACGGTTGACGATGACCTTGCTTGCGGCGGTAGTTCTTTTTGGCTTTGTATTTGTAAACGATGATTTTTTGGCCTCTGCCTTGTTTCTCGACTTTAGCGGAAACCGTCGCACCGGAAACAACCGGAGTTCCAGTCACAAGACCTTCACCTTTGGATACGGCCAAAACACGGTCAAAAGTTACATTTTCACCTGCGTTAACGTCCAGTTTCTCGATGTAGATCACATCGCCCTCTTGGACTTTGTATTGCTTGCCACCAGTTTCAATAATTGCGAACATAGTTAGTGCACCTCCTTATTTTCGAAGACTCGCCTAATCCAGGTGGCTTGCGACGTATGCCGCATGCGCTTGCTTACCCGATCGGAGCGGTATCCATATGCCTGATTCACGTATGTGTCAGACATACACCAAAACAGTTTATCATACATTATTGCCTAGATCAACCTATTCTCACGTATTCGCAAAAGAATTCTCGCGCGACTTCTTGCGCGTCAGCTCTACGAGGCCAAGCCTTGTCCAGCCAACGACCGTGCATTTCGTTTGATCAGGACGAGTGCCTTCCATAAGCTGATACAGTACCTTCTCGCGATTATGCTCCTGCTCCATATCTATAAAGTCTATAATGACGATACCGCCTACATCCCGCACTCGCAGCAGTCTGGCAATCTCGGCGGCCGCTTCCATATTCGTCTGGAAGACGGTATCCTCCAGATCGGATGTGCCGATGAACTTGCCCGTATTGACATCAACAACCGTGAGCGCCTCGGTCTTGTCCCATACGAGATAGCCGCCGCTCGGCAGCGATATTTTACGCTCGAAAGCCGAATGAATCTGATCGTTGACTCGATAAGCGTCGAAGAGCGCCTTCGATGCAGGCAGCTTGTACAGTCGAAGCCGCTCGCTTAATGACGGAGCCATCTCCTTCAGCAGAGCAGCTGCCTCGGCATGCCTGATGGGGTCATCGATCCATACCTCATCAATATCCGGTTTTATATTGTCCCTTATGACACGCCGCAGCAGACCCGCTTCGTAATGGAGCACCGCAGGCGCTTTCGATTGCACGCTCTTTGCCGCGATTAATCTCCACAGCTCTCGCTGCTCTAATACATCGGCCGCAATCGCTCGCTCGTTCTCGCCTTCTGCAGCTGTACGGATTATGAAGCCTTCCTCGTTTTTGCGCAGCTGCTCGCCAATATCACGCAGCCGCAATCGCTCCTGCTCGCTTGCAATTTTCTTCGATACGCCGATATAATCGGCAATCGGCATATAGACAAGCCAACGGCCCGGTAAGGAGAAGTGAGTGGTCACTCTTGCCCCTTTGCCGCCCAATGGCTCTTTCATCACTTGTACGATCAGCTCTTGGCCAGCACTTACTACGTCCTGTATCGACGGCTTCGTCTCGGGCTGCTTCTCCAGGTGGGGATGGAGCAGATCATCGATATACAGAAACGCATTTTTGCCGATTCCTATATCGACGAAAGCCGCCTGCATGCCCGGCAATACGTTGACGACACGACCTTTGTATATATTGCCTACCAAACCGCTTCCTTTGGCTCGCTCGACGAAATAATCGAAAAGTCGGCCGTCTTGCAGCACGGCAGTCTGCAGCATTTCGCTGCTTGCGTGCATGAACATTTGCTTCATTCCGGGCATCACCATCCAGTCGCTTTTCATTTATTTTACCTGAAAAGCTCCAATACTGCACGATTTGGATTATGATCCGACAAACACCCCTCAACTATCGTTTGCTCAGGCAGCACCTTCACCTGCTTGTCATAAGGCTCGACTAGATAGATGAGATGATATCGCTCCCTGCGAAATAATCGCGCGACCGACAGAATGGACTGTCTTCCGCTAACGATGAGCGGACTCGCCTGCTCGCCGCGCGTTAGAACACGGGCCGCCACTCGGCCCCGATGCATGAGAAACCGGTAGAACAAAAAAGGACGATTGCGCGAATACGTCCAGTTCGTCATTATCAAAAAGAAGCCGACAACGAGCAAGTTCAATTGAATGCCATCCGCATAGATCAGCCAAGGCAGCAAAGAGCCGATGATCATACAGGCGCTGAGCAACAAGCTAATTCGAGCCGACCAGATAAGCATGGAATAATAATTCATCACGTAACTAAGCGCTGCCTGGAGCAGCTTGCCTCCGTCGAGCGGATAGATCGGGAGCAGATTGAACATGCCAATCATCAGATTCGCCTTCCACACATACGTTGCCCAGTCCGCATCCCATAATCCGAGCTGCCCGCAGCCCCAAGCAGCCAGTCCCATCCATAGATTTTGCAGCGGCCCGGCAATCGCGACCATCGCATCCTCGGCCGCCGATACTCCCCCGGCCTCTTCGACCTCCGCAACGCCGCCGAACGGCAGCAGCTTTACCTCCCGTACCGTCCAGCCAAAGCTCCGAGCCATGATGACATGTCCAAGCTCATGAACGATAACTAAGAGAAACAACGTCAACAGCTCGGCAAAATAACCAGTGAATACCGATGCCAACATAATCATGACGAACAACGGATGGACCGACCAAACGATCCCTTTCCATTTAATCAAACGGAATCACGTCCAGAGGATCGACATACTTGTCATTCTCCATTACCGCAAAATAGAGCAAGCTCGGCTCCGTATCGTTCGACTTGAACAACTTGCCGATCGGGTCGCCCGCTTCCACCCAATCATCTACCTTTACTTCCGTCTCGCCCAGCTTGCCGTACACGCTTACGCGCTTATTCGCGTGCTGTATGACGATCGATGCGCCTTTGTCGTCTCCGTCCGTAATCACAATAACTTGTCCCGTCTCAACGGCTACAACCGTCTCCTCCGATGCGCCGGCCAGTTCCACGCCGTTCAGCATCTCAGCGAACGTACGAACGAGCGCACCGCTTGCAAGCGGCGCGACGACCGGCAGTTTGACCGTTCCGTCAGCGCCGATCGCCTCGCCCTTATTGTCCTCGAAGATCGGAATAAAGGATGGCGCTCCTGCAAACGTTTCTTTATACCAGGCAGCTGCCGCTGCAAAATCAATCTCTTCCGTCAAAGCGTTCTTCACGATCGCCTGTCCCTTAAGCGACCATTCCGAATCGTTGCCGAACATCGCCCACACGCCGCCGAATAGCAACACGGCAATTGCGAGCTTCCACATGAGCTCACGCCGGAACGGATGTTTTTTGGGCGGTTTCGCATGCCTTGTCGGGTCATAAGCGCTCTTAATGAACGTTTTATGGTCGCCGAACCCTACATCCTCCCGCCAGCTTGCCCAAGGATTCGGATTGCTCTTCCAAGCAGTCTCCGGATCGAGCTCGATCGCTTCTTCGCGATAAGCGGGCTCGTAATAGATCGGCGCGTCAGTAGCGCCACCGTCATAGAAAGGCATCTCCGTTTCCTTGCCGGCCGGCTGCTGCTCCATCAACTGCTTTATTTTTTGCTGCCGACGCAGCTTCACGCTATCCTTCGTATTCATCTCGTTCTTCCTCCCCTGCCCTAGAGAGAGCTTGTATCACTATCACTTCCTTCATCCTATGAGCGGGAGTAGACAAGTATGCGGCTCAATACGCAAAAAAACCGTACATGCTTTCCGCATGAACGGTTCGTTAAGCTGAGCTGGATATCTAATCCGCCAGCTCATATACCTCTTGATGAGACTTGATGCTTAACACAAGTCCGATCGACAACATATTAAGCAGCAGCGACGTGCCGCCATAGCTGATGAACGGAAGCGTGATGCCCGTAATGGGCATAAGGCCGATCATCATGCCGATGTTTTGGAACACCTGGAACACATACATCGATACAATGCCAATAACAATAAACGATGCCTTCATATCATAACATTTGAACGCGACAATGATCATTCGATAAATAAGCAGGAAGTACAGGAGCAGCAGAATCGCCGCGCCTTGGAAGCCGAATTCCTCTCCGATGACGACGAAGATGGAATCCGAATAAGGATAAGGCACGAAGCCGCCGTTCTTCATATCTCCCTTTAAGTATCCGTCGCCGTTCAGCCCGCCTGAACCGATCGCGATCTTCGCATTAAGCGACTGATGCTTCGCGTCTGAGCTTGCCTCTTCCGGGTTAATGTACGTATTGATACGCTCATACCAGTGCGTTAGTTCCTTATCAATCATAAATTCCTTGATCTCGTTATTGAACATCGTGAACAGACTGACGAATAACACGATGCTCGCAATAACCGTTCCAAGGCCGATCAGCACATGCGTGTACTTGACGTTGCCGATCCACAGCATGCCGAGCACGATGACCAAATAGATAATGGCATTCCCTAGATCGGGCTGGATCATAACGAGCATGAACGGCAAAGCGGCGAATGCGCCGATCGGCACCAAATCCCGCATGAAGGTCAGCTTGTCGCCTTGCCTTCGTCCCATCAAGTAAGCAATGCCTATTATAATAATGATCTTCACGATCTCTGCGGGCTGAATCGTTAACGTCTCCGTAATTTTGAACCAGCCTCGCGCACCGTTGATCTTCGCTCCGACGAAATAAACGAGTATAAGCGACGTAACCCCTATGCCATATAACACATGCCAGCTCTTCAGCACGATTCGGTAATCGAACATGGAAGCGACAATCGCTACAAAAAAACCGAGCGCATAAAAAATAATTTGTTTCGTATCCGAGCTGGCATACCTTGGATCATTGATCGTCGCGCTGTGGAGAACCACGGAGCTAATGACCATGAAGAGGAGCAATATGCCTAATATCCCCCAGTCAAGCTTCTTTAATTTGTTAAGCACGGGGCAATCATCCTATTCCAAGAAACTTGCGGAAACGCTTGAACGCGCCTGCCTTCTCATCGAGCAGCATAAGCGGCACCATATCTCCCAGAATACGGCGCGCAATATTGCGGTATGCGATAGCTGCGCGGGATGCCGGATTCATAACGGTCGGCTCGCCGCTGTTCGCTGCAGAGATGACTTTCTCATCGTCAGGGACGATACCTACCAGGTCGATTGCAAGCACCTGACAAATTTCATCGATATCAAGCATTTCCCCGGTTTTCATCATATTTTGGCGAATACGGTTAATGATGAGCTTAGCTGGTATTTTTTCTTGTTCCAGCAAGCCGATTACGCGATCGGCGTCGCGGACAGCCGCATTTTCCGGTGTCGTAATAACGATGGCTCGATCCGCCCCCGCTATCGCGTTGCGAAAGCCTTGCTCAATTCCCGCCGGGCAATCGATAATGACATAATCATGGTCCTTCTTTAATTCCAGCACGATGTCGCGCACTTGCTCAGGCGTTACAGAATCTTTATCCTTCGTCTGTGCGGCAGGCAGCATGTACAGCTCGTCGAAACGCTTATCTTTCACAAGCGCTTGACTAAGCCTGCAGCGGCCTTCCGCTACGTCGACCAAATCATATATAATCCGATTTTCGAGCCCCATTACAACGTCCAGGTTGCGCAGGCCGATATCCGTGTCGACCATGCATACCTTTTTGCCAAGCAACGCTAGAGCTGTACCCAAATTGGCCGATGTCGTCGTCTTGCCGACGCCGCCCTTGCCCGATGTTACAACAATCGCTTCTCCCATGTTCTACACTCCTTTAAACATAATAGGATTATGCCTGATGCGGAATAAATGCGTAATTTTATCAATTTGCATACGGCCTTCGTTCAGAAAAGCAAACTCCATTGCCGCATCCCCGGTCATCCATTCCTCCGGCGGCCTGCTTATGACGTCAGCGATCCGAAGCTGCGTCGGCCTCATTAGCGAAGCTGCGATAATAACATCGGTTCGACCGCTTGTCCCGGCATGCGCTACGCCGCGCAACGCGCCGAGCACATAGATGTCGCCGGTGCATAGAAGCGTTCCACCCGGATTCACATCGCCAATCAGCAGCAAATCGCCATCATGCTCGACCGTCTGGCCCGATCTTACGATCGTCGTCAGAGCGTGAAGCTGCTGAGCGTTCACCTGCTGCTCGCTTACTGCCTTCGCCTCGGATTCAATCGACTGAACCATCAGATTGCCCTGCGAACGAATGACCGTCTTAATCCGCTCTTTGTCATCATCGGACAATTGCCGTGTCCCTAGCTTCACATGCACGTGCACGAGCGGCCCTGTCAGCAATTGTTGGTGCGTCTTCTCCAGCTTATATTGCAACTCATCCAATAGTGTAGCGAATTCACACTGATCGTTGAGAAGGAACACGAGACCTTCCTTAACGCCTTTTATCATTATATGTTGCTTCTCGGTCACGTTAGCCCCTCCCCAACCTATTGGATTCTTGACGCAAGGCGCAAATTCCTGCTAATGCCCCAATATTTACCGAGAAAACTGCCTTCGGCTGCTAATCATTGTTCCTCTTCTTCGGTMTTCAGCTTATTCTGCGACTCGAACATGCGTCTTGCCGGCACATAAACCGCCAACGCGAACGCAAGCTGGATGAATAAGCTAGGCAAAATATGATCGAGCACCGCCCAGGCATACGTCTCGTTCGTAATTCGGAATGCTTTGTATATAAAGAAGATCATCGTATCGTACAGCAAGCAGGCTATGCCGATCACGGATAACGCCATCATGATTGTGGCTCGCTTGCGTTCAAACAATACGCCAGTGAAATACCCGATAAGTCCCATTGCGAAAGCATGAGCCCCGATCAAATGTCCAAAATATACGATATCCTGCAACATGCCAAAGCCAATCCCGAACAATAAGGCATAATGTCTTCCGCTGTACATCGCAGAGTAGATAACCATAACGAACGTAAAATGGGTAATAATGCGCTCACCGTACCCCGCAGGAATAATCCACGGCATAATAGTGCCTTCTACAATAAATAAAAGAATCATCAACCCGATAATACGGTTAATCGTCATTCCTTGACGTCCTCCAATGCGGGAACCTCTACGACAAACACCTCGGTCAAATGATCAAAGCTTGCAGCAAGATCGATGGTTGCCGTATATGTCAGACCGAAATCGCCAACCTGCTTCGTCTCCACCCTGCCGATCACCAGACCTCGGGGATACACATTTCCGAGTCCCGAAGTAATGACAGTGTCGCCGACGGTCATCGGATCGATTTCTGCGATCTTCGTCATAAGAAGTCTTTGCGTCTCCGTATTATAGCTGCTAAGAATACCGAAGGAACGATCCTCGCGTCCCATTACCGTAACCGCGATGGAGTTGAAGGTAGGCGACGATTCATCCAGCTCCGTTATCGGCGTTACCGTTGCCGTATACGGCGTTACGGAATCAACAAGTCCGATAAGTCCGTCAATCGTCGTTACCGCCATATTCGGCTTAATGCCGTTTTTGGAGCCAAGGTTAATATTCATCGAACGGTTGTTGGCGTCATTGCTTACCGATACAACCTGTGCAATGAGATAATTATAGTTATACATTTGCTTCTGGCGTTCGGTGAAGGAGAGCGCTTCTTTCAACCGCTCGTTTTCCTTCTGCACGAAGTTGTAATTCACTTTTTCTCTAGCGTATGCCGCCGCCGTTATACGTAATTGCTCGTTCTCTTCATAGAGAAGACGAAGCTCGCTTATATCCTCAAAGAAGCCCGCTATAGAACCAGCGGGCTTGTAAAACCATTGCTGAACGTATGCGGACGTATCCTTGATGAATTTTTCCGGCCAAGTCAATTCCTTGCGGTCACTAAGCGAGAAGCCGATTACCGCAATGAACAGAATAAACCCGATCATAAGCATAAACATCCGCTTATTTCGCATTAGCTTAAACAGCTCAATCACCTGCCCGTTTCATATCCATTCCCCTATGGACGCTTCTTATCGCTTGGAGCGCGACGACGAACTGCCTCTGCTCTTGAACAGATGAATATTGTCCAGCGAACGGCCCGTTCCGATTGCAACGCAGTCAAGCGGATTGTCCGCTACAATAACAGGCATGCCCGTCTCGCGTTGCAGCAGCTTGTCCAAATTACGAAGCAGCGCTCCGCCACCTGTAAGAACGATGCCGCGATCCATAATATCGGCAGAAAGCTCGGGAGGACATTTCTCAAGCGTAATCTTAACGGCATCCACGATCGAGTTCACCGTATCCGTAAGCGCCTCGGTAATCTCATCCGATGTAATCGCAAGCGTCTTCGGCAAGCCGGATACGAGGTCGCGGCCGCGGATTTCGATTTTCTCAGGCATGTCCAGCGGCAAAGCCGAGCCGATCTCCATCTTCAGTTGCTCCGATGTCCTCTCGCCGATCATGAGGTTGTACGCACGTTTAATATATTGAATAATCGCTTCATCCATTTCGTCGCCGGCTACACGAATCGAGCGGCTTGTTACGATGCCGCCTAGCGAGATAACCGCAACCTCGGTAGTACCGCCGCCGATATCAACAACCATGCTGCCGGTTGGTTCCCATACCGGAAGATCAGCACCGATCGCAGCTGCGAACGGTTCTTCGATCGTATAAGCTTCACGCGCGCCGGCTTGCTTCGCCGCATCCTCAACCGCACGCTTCTCAACCGCAGTAATGCCGGACGGCACGCATACCATCACGTTCGGATGGCGCGGGAACAACGAGCGCTGCTTCTGCGCTTGACGAATGAAATATTTAATCATCGTAGCCGTCGTCTCGAAGTCGGCAATAACGCCGTCCTTCATCGGACGAACCGCGCGAATGTTCCCAGGCGTCCTGCCGATCATTTTTTTGGCGTCCTCGCCTACAGCTTCAATTGTTTTCGTATCGGTACGCAGGGCTACCACGGAAGGCTCCCTTACGACAATTCCTTTGCCTTTCACGAATACGAGCGTATTCGCAGTACCCAAATCAATTCCCAAATCTTTCGAAAAACCACCAAACATGATGTTGCTCCCTTCTCATTGCACAATCCCTTATATTATATTACATATATCCTTGTTCCTTCAAACTTACAAAACGCGCGTCCCCGATGACCAGATGATCCAATACCTCGATCCCGACGAGCTCTCCCGCTTCCACCAGTCGTTTCGTAAGCGCAATGTCTTCCGGACTTGGCGTTGGGTCGCCGCTAGGATGATTATGGACACATATAATCGACGCGCTGCTGCGCTGAATGGCTGCTCGGAATACTTCGCGAGGATGAACCAGCGAGGCGTTGAGCGTACCTACAGACAACGTTTCTTGGGCAATAATATGATTTTTGGTATTGAGAAACAGACAAAGGAAGTGCTCCTTCTTCAAATAACGGAGCTCCTCCATGACATAGTCAGCTGCATCCTGCGGCTTGCGAACCGTAACCGTTTCCCCCAGCTTGCTCCGCGTAATGCGTCTGCCTAGCTCGATGCCGGCGCGCAATTGCAGCGCCTTTGCCGGTCCGATGCCGCGGATAGCGGTCAATTGCTCCATGCTCATATCCATCAAATTGCGCAAGCTCCCGCACTGCTGCAAGACCGAACCCGCTAGATGAATCGCGGATTGCCGCTGCGTGCCGGTTCGTAATAAGATAGCCAGCAGCTCTGCATGGCTAAGTGCTTCTGCCCCATATCGCATCATGCGCTCTCTTGGACGTTCTTCATGGGGGACATCACGCAAAACCGAGTATTGCGGCTCCATGTCCCGATCCCGCCTTCGCTACATTAGATTTCTCTCATATCCTGCCTAATTTTTGAAAAAAAATGCTTTCAAGGCCATTCTATATTGTATGACCGCATCTTGCGGTAGCAAATCGACGACTTTGAGCTAACCGGCTTCCATCAAACTCTGACAGGCATGTGTTATCCGCCTATCGGGTTGTTGCATGTGTTCCATTCACATTTGTTTTCATTCGCATAACGTCAAATACTCATTCATTCCTTCAAAACACAGCAATGTCATAACGCGCCAGCATGTCCGAGAGCAGCGACAGCGGCAATCCGACGACGTTGAAGTAACAGCCGTCAATGCGTTCGACTATCGTTGCGCCGAGCCCCTGAATGCCATAGGAGCCCGCCTTGTCCATCGGTTCGCCCGATGCGACATAATTCGCGATCTGCTTGTCGTTAAGCGGCTTCATCCACACCCTCGTCATACGGTGCATGACAATCGTCTCGCCATTCATGGAAGGTACGCAGGCCACCCCTGTATAAACCTCATGGGATCGCCCTTGCAGACGCTGCAGCATATGCTTCGCATCTGCTTCGTCCTTCGGCTTGCCGAGCACTTCTCCGTCTAGCACGACGATCGTGTCTGCTCCAATAACGAGCGACGGCTGGTTATCGGATTCATTTTGCAGCATGTGGACAGCAGCGGAGGCTTTCCGCAAGCTGAGCTGCTCGACGACATAATCCGGTTTCCAGCCGAGTTCAATCGATTCATCGGTATCGGTAGACAAAATATAAACCGGCAAGGAAAGGCCCAGCGATGCAACCAGTTCCTTCCGGCGCGGTGACGAAGAAGCCAATACAATCCGGCTTATCGGTTCATTGCCTAGTTGTGTATGTCCCATTAATGGATGACTATGCTCCTTCATTGCTGCCACCGCGGCTCGGCTGTGTCCGGAAATAGGAAAGTACGCTTGGGCAGCTTATATTTTGCGGTAAAGCCAGATAGCAATTATAGCACCTATGATGCTTAGCATGCTAACTTGCAGATGAATCGACAGATTGAAGCTGAGTACATATAAATCGATTGCAGGCGACCAAGCAGCCTCAAGCGGATCCGTAAGAAATGATATTCCCGGAACCGGAGTAAGCCATCTGGCAACCAACGTGCCGGCTAATAAGCCTAATACGATGAAAATGAGTAGGATCCAGCCGTTTTTCTTCATCTTTCAACGCCTCTCGCCACGAAATGACACCTGATTCTATTATACGCAGATCCCTATTCGTTTACAATGCGCTGATGGACTCAAACCACCCTTTTTGTGCAATGACCGCTGCCATTAACGAGGATTGCGCAGACCAGAGATGTGACGCGGAAGGTTTCTTGTCATATTCAAGCATCGCTTTGGCCGCATTGTCTAGAGCAGTGACGATAGAGTTCAGAAATGCTAGATTTTCCGCGGACTTCGTGCCTTTCTGCATAATCGGCACCGCCTGTTTCCACAGCTGGTAATTGTTCTCCCATGCAACGGATGCGGCATCGCTAAGCGGCGATAGAGTCGGTTGCTCGAGCTGCGCCAGAGCCAAATCATCCAACATTTGGACGACGTCTCTCGTCCGCTCGAAGAACTTCTGGGCATCTGCGGCATCGCCATCGAAAGGAAATTCGCCAGGCGCGGTGACCGTTAGTGCCTTAACGAACAGATCGGTATCCGTCATCGAGGCACGCAGCGCTGTCGCTTGATCTTTATTTCCGGCGATTCCGGCGAATACGCGGTAATCATCCTTCGTCGCCAGCGCCGCGGCGGCAAGCCCCTTGTCCTTCAGTTGGGCGAGCGCCGTATCTCTGCCTTCCGTGTTGCTGAACACGCCGAATTGCAACAAATAGTAGGTTTGGTCAAGACCAGTCAATACGGCCATTGGTCCGTCTGTTAACGGGCCTCTCTCATCAGGCAGCGTTTCATTCGGATCGGAATCAGGATCGCTGACTCCCACTCCGCCTGTTGCGGGCTGATCGACATTCGTATCAACGGCAGGGGACTGTTTGCCGTCTGCCGTTTTCTCGCCGCCGGGCAGTACGGGCGACCCTGTGAACAGCGACAGCAGCAAATAACCGAACAACGCTCCCGTTGCAAGCGCGCCTGCGACAGATAAAAAAACATTGAACCAAGATGGCGGAGACGATGGTCTTTTGTAACGAACGGCTTTGTATTTACCTTTGTTTCTGCTTAAATCCTCTGTTTCATCATAAAAGAGTTCGTTTGAAGCCTCGTAATTTAGTCCGTTGTCGGCTTTAGCCGCGGCTGCCAAAGGTTTCCTCTCTGCTTCGCTATCATCGATAGGCAGCAGGACAGATTCGAACGGATCACCTTCGGGCGGTGCTAGAGGAGCATCCAATTTATTTAGTAGAATCGGTCCTTGGAATCCATCCTTCGCCGAAAAATTAGGCGGCAGCTTGCCTGAAGCATTCTCTTTCGAATTCGGCTCTATGTCGCGAATTAATTGCTCCAACGCCACAATGTCCTCCTGGAACGGGCTGTTCCAGGGCGTCAGCTCGCTCATAACGGGCGATTCATGCGGCGGATATAGAGGCACGACATTCGACTTCGCCGGACTCCCCGCATTCTCCGCATGAGTATCCGTACGCTTAGCCTCCTTGATAGGTTTATCAGTCACGTTGCGACCTGCCTGGTCAAAACGATAGGTAATCCGGTTTTTTGAGCTCATGCAAATCTCTCCTTGTCCCATAGCTTCTGCTAGTATTCTATGAGACAAGTGAGAGATTTAGACCGACGAAGGATGTTAGCCGGCCTTCTAAGACGTTCACCCTAACTTTCCAGGTCGTTTCTCCCCACCTAAATAGACTAAGGAACCGGTATAGCGTTATTTGCGGATATATTCGAGATGTGAGCGTGTAACGAACCTAGTAAACGCTATTTGAACTTTAGCCCCACGATTCAATCAAACTTCTCCAAAATAGCGACTTCTCGTTTCCTTACACTTGTGCGCTTAAATAACATAGGGCCGTCCCCGCAGCCTACTGGCTATTGGGACGGCCCCTTATCGTATATATGTTTAGTTGGCGGCCTTCAACGACTTGGCGAGCTGATCAGCTACTTTCCAAATGTCGCCTGCGCCCATCGTTATGACAAGATCGCCCGGCGCTACGTGCTCCGTCAAATAAGAGAGGACGTCTTCCTTGGTCGGCAGATATAGAGTGTTCGCATTGCTGTTGCTCTTAATAAGCTCAACGAGCTTATGCGAATGCACGCCTTCGATCTGCTGCTCGCCCGCCGGAGAGTAGATGTCGGTAATAATGACTTCATCTGCTTCCGGGAAAGCGCGGCTGAATTGATCGAACAAGAAGAATGTCCGCGTATACCGCTGCGGCTGGAATACGGCAATGATCCGTTTGCCCGTTGCTTTGGCCGCACTGATCGTCGCTTGAATCTCTGTCGGATGATGCGCGTAATCGTCAATGACCAGAATGTCATTGACTTCCCCGAGCACCTGGAAGCGGCGCTTCGCGCCGCTGAACTCGCGAATCGCCTCGGCGATTTCCCGGAACGACAATCCCGATTCCAAGCAAGTGATCACGGTCGCCATTGCATTGTATACGTTATGGCKGCCTGGAACGGACAGCACGATCGTACCGAGAGATGCTCCGTTATGGGTCATATCGAACGATACTTTGCGGTCGCCCAAGACGATATTGCTCGCTTTATATTCCGCTTCGCCATCGATAGCGTACGTCACAAGCTGCGATTCGCCTTCCGCTCCCGTATACACAAGCGGGATCAGTTCCTTCACATTATCGTCATCCGCGCATACGATAGCTTTGCCGCCGGATTTGACTTGCTGCAGGAACTGAACATACGCTGCCTTCAGCTTGCCGAAGTCTCCGTCATAATTTTCCAAATGGTCTGGCTCGATGTTCGTCACGATTGCAAGCGTAGGGTGATAATGCAAGAACGACCCGTCGCTTTCGTCGGCCTCCGCAACAACGTATTCGCCTTTGCCTGCCTTCGCGTTTGTACCTAAGTTAACAATCTCGCCGCCGATAATGTAAGTCGGATCAGCATTGCAGGACTCCATAACAAGGGCAATCATCGAGGAAGTCGTCGTCTTCCCGTGCGCGCCTGCAACGGCGATGCCTTTACCGATATTCATCAATCTCGCCAGCATTTGCGAGCGGTGCAGAACAGGGATGTTAAGCTGCTCCGCCGCTCTCCGCTCGACGTCGTCCTTCGAGATCGCAGTCGAATAAACGACCAAATCTGCTCCATTCACATGCTCGGGCTGATGGCCGATATAAATATCGGCCCCCTTCGCCGCGAGCTTCTCCGTAAGCTCCTGACGCGCGACATCGGAACCGGTAACCTTATAGCCCATTTCCAGCATGACGCGGGCTATGGCACTCATTCCGTAACCGCCGATTCCGATGAAATGAACGTGTTCTGCCGTATTCAAAGACGGTTCACCAACCTTTTTCAGAATCCGAGTTGTACAATATGCGGGAGCGAACGTCAGCAATCAAATATAGCGTGCCTGTCACGACCCCAAGGTCTGTTTCCCCGGTTAACTGTTGTAATTTTTGAAGCGCAGCGCGGTAATCCGGCTCTACGATGAGCTCGAACGAGCTTTCCGCAGGCTGTTGATTATTCATATCGCTAACGATAGCAGCTAACGCGGGTGCATCCATCTTCATTCGAAAATCAGGCTCGGTCAATATAAGCGTATCCACTATTGGTAGTATATGCTTGAGTACATCCTGATGATTCTTATTCTCCAGCATCCCCATCATGAGATGAAGACGGTCGTACTTATACGTTGACCGAAGCGCGCTTACGAGCGTCTCCGCGCCTTCCGGATTATGGGCTCCGTCCAGCAAAATACGCGGCGAGCGCGAAACCATCTCAAGTCTGCCCGCCCAAGCTGCTGCCCGAAGTCCTTCCTCCAGCGCTTCATCCTCTACGACAAGCGCATTGTACTGACGCAGCACCTCTAGCGTCATGACGGCAACTGCCGCATTCGTTCGTTGATGCGCTCCGTTAAGCGTAATCGTCAGCGGCTCGATCGAGCGGAATAATCCGTCGAAGCGGAAAGTCTGCTCGTCTTCCTGAACGGAAACGGCCGTCTCGCTGAATTGCTCG
This sequence comes from Paenibacillus sp. 05T425, assembly GCF_056396205.1. NCBI lineage: Bacteria > Bacillati > Bacillota > Bacilli > Caryophanales > Paenibacillaceae > Paenibacillus > Paenibacillus sp. 05T425. Next base: position 117,534 of record NZ_JBFTLA010000010.1, on the reverse strand, counting down.
CCGAGCAAATAAAGCGTGCTATGCTTACCGGCAGCAGTTTGCTTAATAACAGCTACTGCCTCCGGTTGCGATACGGCGCTAACGACCGGAATGCCGGCCTTAATAATGCCGGCTTTCTCGCTCGCGACTGCAGCAAGTGTATCGCCGAGACGATCCATATGATCATGTCCGATGTTCGTAATGACCGACACAACCGGATGAACGATATTCGTTACGTCCAGCCTGCCGCCGAGTCCGGTCTCCCACACGACATAGTCAGGATACGTCACTTTTGCGTAGAACAAAATAGCAAGAGCCGTCGATACCTCGAACATGGTCGGCGAACCGAGCTCCGTCTCTGCAATTGCCTCGACATGCGGCTTCAGCTCATTCGCAAGCTTCAGCAGCGTCTCTTCCTCAATATCCACGCCATTGTATTGAAAGCGATTCGTGAACTTCGTAATATAAGGCGACGTGAACGTACCGACATCATAACCGCTCTTAAGCAGCACGCTTGTCAAGTATGAGCATGTCGAGCCTTTGCCGTTCGTACCGGCAACGTGAATGAACTTCAATCTGCGATGCGGATTGTCCAGCAGCTCCATCAGCTTCTCGATCCGGTCAAGGCCCGGACGGATGCCGAATGGGATGAGGCCTGTAATCCACTCCACCGCTTCAGTATAGGAATGCAGCGGCCCTGCCGGCCGCTGCTCGTTGAACTGTTCCGTCATACGTATCGATCCTTCTTCCCTTAATCTCAGCCGCGCAATTCCGCAATACGTGCCGCTACCTTCTCGCGTTTCTCCGCATAATCGGCCATCTTCGCTTTTTCCTCTTCGATGACTTTAGCCGGTGCTTTCGCTACGAAGCCTTCATTGCCCAGCTTCTTCTCCACACGCTCAACTTCGGCCGTCAAATTCTGACGTTCCTTCTCAAGACGGGCGATTTCCTGCTCGATGTCAATCAAGCCAGCCAGCGGCAAGTAAAGCTCCGCTCCCGTAATGACTGCTGACATCGCTTTGTCCGGAGCATTAATGTGAGTTCCCGTCTCCAGCATCGATGTGCCGCAGAACCGTTTGATGAACTCTTCATTGCGCGCGAGAATCGCCGCTTCCGCTTCGCTCGAAGGCTTGATGAGAAGCTCGACCTTCTTGCTCATTGGCACATTCACTTCTGCGCGAATATTACGCACGGAGCGGATGAGGCCCATCAGCAGCTCCATCTCTTTCACTGCTTCAGGCGCTTCAAGCGCCGCATCGTATACCGGCCATTCCGCAAGCGTGATCGTCTCGCCGACATGCGGCAAGTGCTGCCAAATTTCCTCGCTGATGAACGGCATGAACGGATGAATCAAGCGCTGCGTACGGTCAAGCACATAAGCAAGGACGGACTGCGTCGCTTTTTTAGCCGCTTCGTCTGTTGAATATAGGCTGAGCTTGGCAAACTCGATATACCAGTCGCAAAGATCGTCCCAGATGAAGTTATTGAGCAAACGTCCCGTCTCGCCGAACTCGTAGCTGTCGATTAGGCGGGTAACATCGCGCACCGTTTCGTTCAGACGATGCAGGATCCAACGGTCGGACGTGCCGAGATTAACCGTAATATCGATATCCGCTGCGGTGAACCCTTCCAGGTTCATAAGCGCGAAGCGTGATGCGTTCCATATTTTGTTGGCAAAGTTGCGCGCCTGCTCGACACGCTCATTGCGGTAACGCAAGTCTTGACCTGGCGTGCTGCTCGTTGAGAGCATATAACGCATAGCGTCCGCGCCGTACTTCTCGATAACATCGAGCGGATCAACGCCGTTGCCAAGCGACTTGGACATCTTCTGCCCGTTCTCGTCGCGGACAAGACCGTGGATCAGCACGTCCTTGAACGGAATTTCGTCTGTGAATTCAAGCGCCGTGAAGATCATTCGCGCTACCCAGAAGTAAATAATGTCGTAGCCCGTAACGAGCACGTCTGTTGGGTAGTAGCGCTTGAATTCTTCCGTCTCCTCCGGCCAGCCAAGCGTCGAGAACGGCCACAAAGCAGAGCTGAACCAAGTGTCCAGTACGTCGTTATCCTGTGTGAACGTTGCGCCCTCCGTATTTTGAACGTCGTCGCGCGATACGGTAATCTCGCCGGTAGCATCGTTGTACCATGCCGGAATACGGTGTCCCCACCACAATTGGCGGGAAATACACCAGTCACGAACATTTTCGATCCAGTTCATATAGATCTTTTCGAACCGCTCAGGAATAAAGTTCGTGCCCTTACCCGATTTTTGGGCCGCAATTGCCGCTTCGGCAAGAGGTTTCATTGCAACGAACCATTGCGTMGACAAATACGGCTCAACAACGGCACCGCTGCGCTCGCTGTGGCCAACCTGATGCACATGCTCCTCGATGCGGATGCAGATGCCCTGCTCCTGCAAGTCCTTCACGAGTTTCTTACGGCAATCCGTACGATCCAGACCTTCATAAGGACCTGCTTGATCGTTMATTGTGCCCGTTTCGTCCATGACAATAATTTGCGGCAGGTTATGACGCTGGCCGACCTCGAAGTCGTTCGGGTCATGAGCAGGCGTAATCTTAACCGCGCCGGAGCCGAAGTCCTTCTCCACATATTCGTCCGCAATAATTGGAATCTCGCGTCCAACGATAGGCAGAATGAGCATTTGGCCGATAAGATGCTTGTAACGATCGTCTTCCGGATGAACCGCTACAGCCGTATCGCCAAGCATCGTCTCCGGACGAGTCGTTGCGACCGTTATGAAGCCCGAGCCGTCCTTAAGCGGATATTGGAGATGGTACAGGTTGCCGTTCACTTCTTTGTATTCTACTTCGATATCAGAGAGCGCCGTGCGTGCCGCAGGATCCCAGTTGATAATTTTTTTGCCGCGGTAGATGAGGCCTTTCTCGTACAGACGGACGAATACTTCTCGAACCGCCTTGGAGAGACCTTCATCAAGCGTGAAACGCTCTCTGGAGTAGTCAAGCGAGAGACCCATCTTGCCCCATTGATCACGAATCGTGTTCGCGTATTGATCCTTCCACTCCCATACCTTCTCCAAGAATGCTTCGCGTCCGAGATCGTAGCGGCTAATGCCCTGTTCTCGCAGCTTGCTCTCAACGCGAGTCTGCGTCGCAATGCCGGCATGGTCTGTTCCCGGCAGCCAAAGCGCATCATAGCCTTGCATTCTCTTCGTGCGAATCAAGATGTCCTGCAAAGTAAAGTCGAGCGCGTGCCCGATATGCAGCATGCCGGTTACGTTCGGCGGCGGAATAACAATCGTATAAGGCTTCGCGTCAGGACGCTTGCCCGCTTCGAAAAACTTGCCCTGCTGCCAATAGTCATACCATTTCTGCTCGGCTGCCTTCGGATCGTAAGTCGTCGGCATTTCCGTAGACGTAGTCGTTGTTTGATTTTCTGACATTCATTCCATCCTCCATACATCGATATAAATACAAAAAAACCTCTCGCCCTCATATAAAGGACGAAAGGTTTAGCTTCCGTGGTACCACCTTTGTTTCACGCAAAAAAAGATGATTCGCGCGACACTCGAACAGATAACGGCTGCAGCCGGCCTGACTTAGGCGGGCGAGAGATGCATTGTTTCGCAAACTCTCCGCTTGATCCAGGCAACTCCGGGGCGACCCGTAGCAGTCACTTCCTGCAGAACCTCTCAGCGTAACGGTTCCGCTCTCTGAAGGCTTCACTGCGTACTATTCCCCTTCAACGTCATTATGACACTTATATGTATACATAATACCGTTGTTATGCGCTAGAGTCAACTTTAAGGGGTGAAAAACCCATCATGTTGACATAAATCTCACCTCGTGTAACAGCATATTTGTTCTTACACAGAGAAGCTGGGTGTGGGATCGCCTCTGAAAGTGCATATAGGCTCTTACAGCACGATTAGGAAGTTCGATTACACACGCATGCCTCGTGTAAGAGCATATATAGTCTTACAGTGAGAGACTGGGTTTGTGATCCCCTGTATGTGCATATAGGCTCTTACAGCGAAGATACGAAGTTCGATTACGTTCGCATAGTACGTTTCATGAAAAAGGTCCCTCACTGTTCACGAATGAACGAGTGAAAGGACCCATTTTTATTGATTAAGGAATAGGTGTTTCACGGAATATAAAGCAGTTGCCCTTCCGTCACGGCCGATTCATTAAGATTATTGCGAACTAATATTTCTCGAGGATTAATGCTGTAGCGAAGCGCAATCGCATCAAGCGTCTCATCGCGCTGAACGATGCATAACCGGATCTTGCGGAATTCATTCTCCTCTGCATTGCGGCCGAGGAATAAGTTCTTCCACTCAATCTCGTCGCCGGACGACAGCGCACGCGCATCCTCAGCCGCTTGCTGAGTGGCGATCTCTTGCTCGGCTGCCTGACGCGCAGCTTGCTCGCGGCGGCTCGTCTGGAGCAGCGTCATAATGCCGACATTAGGCGGCTGTTCAGCCTGCTCCTCCGGAGGTTTGCTTGAGAGCGCGACGCGCGGCTCTTGCTTCTCAGGCTGCTGCACGACTTGCTGTACAGCTTGCTGAGATGCTTGCAGAGCTTCCAGCTCCGCCTCAAGCTCGCGCTGAGCTTGCTCTTCAAGCGCCAGCAGCGCATACGCTTCGGCGAAAGCAGCCTCTTCCTCCGCTTGCTCCTCTGCCTGCTCCAGCTCTTCATTCCGATCCTGCTCGGTGATCTCGCTTGGTTCGTCCACATATTGAGATGAAGAGGCGAGCCACCCGTCATCGCTATTCTGCTGTGAGGCAAGCGTAATCTCCCGCTGCTCCTCCTGAGGCTGTCTGTCGTTCACCGCGAATAGCTGTGAAGACGACCAGCCTGAATCATTAGGAGATGAGGAAATCGACACGGTTGCCTCACGCTCACGCTCAATCTCATTCTCATTCTCCCGTTCCTGCGCTTGTGCTTGTGCTTCGGCGATTTGTTGCTCGAAGCCCTCCGCTGACGCATAGAAGGACTCGTCCTCTGCTATGTACGCCGGCGCCTCTTGTTGGAATGAATTGTCCCGTATAGGCTCCTGTTCCTGTTCCTGTTCGTGTCCCTGTTCCTGTTCGTGTCCCTGTTCCTCTCCGGGCTGCTGCGAACCATAGAAACTCCGTTCATGAACGACCGTAATCGGCTCTTCTCTCCAAGCCTCCTCAGGCTCTTCCACAGGATCGACGGAGATGCCGCGCAACGACAAGACGCCAGTAACGTTCAACGTTCTGGCTGACAGCAAATCCACATCAAAGTTGTCGATATCGATGGAGATATCGTCCAGCCGTGAAATTCGGTTCATCGGCAGCGTAATTTCAACCGGAATCCAGTGCTCCAGCACAAGCGGCGCTTCTTCCGCATTTTGCCCCCGATATACGCCGCTTAGAAGCAGCTGGCCCTTCAATACCGCATGATCCCCCTGATCGATCACTTGGATGCGTGGAACCAGCTCGATTTCCTCCAACTCATCGATAGCCGCAACGTCGTCCGGCAGATGAACGCGCTCATACACATCAAAGCGTAACCCACTCGTTTGTTCCGACACGCCTAAGTCCTCCCTTCTCGTACTGAATGCTCGGAAGCGTTAACGGCTACCGCCTTCCGCAGGACGGCAAGAAGACCGTTACGCAAGCCATATAAGATGAGGATGGGCACAAAGCTTATCCTCACTTATATTTAAAGTTACATTCACTACTTATCTATATGGTTGGATAGGCTAGAGCATGACTTTTATTTACATGCCGCTGACGGATGATACGAGCTTTTCCAGCCAAGACGGCCACGGTGCAACGACTTCTATCGTCTCCCCAGTCCATGGATGAGGGAATAGCAGCCGCTCACCGTGCAGCGCTTGGTGGGTTAGCAGTCGCGTGTTTCCGCCATACATCTCATCGCCAATGACCGGGTGACCTATATAGCTCATATGAACACGAATTTGATGCGTCCGTCCCGTCTCTAGCCGAACGCGGACAATCGAAGCTTTCCCATACGCCTCCACTCTCTCATAGTGAGAAACGGCATGCTCGCCCGATGGCGTTACCATGCGCCTAGCTCTATGATGACGATCCTTGCCGATAGGCTCGTCAATCGTTCCAGCCCGCTTCGCAAGCTTGCCTTGAACGACCGCAATATATTGCCTGTCAATCGCCTTGTCCCGCATCGCTTCATCGAGATTCCACTGAGCCAGGTCGCACTTCGCATAGAGTACCGGTCCAGACGTGTAATCATCAAGCCTATGAATATGGCGCAGCGGCAATGGATCCTTCGCTTTCAGCGCATGCCTTGCGGCAGCTTCATCCAGCGTTCCCCGCTCCCCCGCATACGTCTCATGAACCTTCATCCCTGCCGGCTTATGGAACACGACGCAGAAGTCGTCCTCGTATAGCACAGGGGGAATATCGATCGTCGGTCCCGAAATCGCCTGACGATAGAAAGGATGCGTCTTCGGATCAACAGCCGGGAACGTAAGCAAACGCAGCTTATCGCCTTCCCACTTAATGCCGCCGACCGAGAACAGCCGATTCACCCATTTTTCCGAAAAGAGTCCTCTAGCAAGCAGCCATTTCCTCACTTCATGCGGATGGCTTCCGGCTGCTGGCTGCGCAAGCTCCCCTGCTCCCTTATCGGCATCAGCAAGCGCCGACCAGTCTAGCTCGAGCCATTCTCCATTACGAACTGCTTGTTCCATTCTCATTGCCGCCTCCTATGTTCATCTCGTCCCACAACAAACCCTCCTAATGCCTGCTGCTATGCAATGCAATTAAGAGGGTGTGTGGCGAGCTAGTTATATCTCATATGCTACAATCTGCTGAATGCGATATCATGCGCAGCAATCGTTGCAGCAATGTCTTCATCCGAATGAGCAGCCGATACGAACATACCTTCGAATTGCGATGGCGCAATATTGACGCCAAGGTCAAGCATAGCTGCGAAGTAAGCCTTGAAGCGAGTAATATCAGACGTCTTTGCCGTCTCGAAGTTAATGACGAAGTTGTCCGTAAAGAATGGACAAACCATCGAGCCAACGCGGTTAATCGTATTCGCAATACCGTGCTTACTGGCGTTCGCTTCGAAGCCGAGCTGCAGCTTCACAGCTTGGCGTTCCAATTGCTCATACACTTCTGGCGTTAGCAGCTTAAGCGTCGTATAGCCAGCCGCCATAGCCAGCGGATTGCCCGATAGCGTACCTGCTTGGTAGATCGGGCCGCTTGGCGCGATCTGCTCCATGAGCTCGCGCTTGCCGCCGTAAGCGCCGACCGGCAAGCCGCCGCCGATCACTTTGCCGAAGCAAGTCAGATCCGGCGTTACGCCGTACAGTCCTTGCGCACAGTTGTAGCCGACACGGAAGCCGGTCATTACTTCGTCGAAAATAAGAATAGTACCGTATTTCTCCGTCACATCGCGCAGTCCTTGCAGGAAGCCGGGCAGCGGCGGTACAACGCCCATATTGCCGGCGATCGGCTCCACGATAACGCAAGCGATCTCCTCGCCGAACTTCTCGAACGCCAGCTTCACAGATGCCAGATCGTTGTACGGGACGGTAATTGTATGCGAAGCGACATGCTCCGGGACACCCGGACTGTCCGGCAGTCCAAGCGTTGCGACGCCAGAACCCGCTTTGATCAGCAAGCTGTCGGCGTGGCCGTGGTAAGAGCCTTCGAACTTCAGTATTTTGCTGCGTTTCGTATAACCGCGCGCGAGACGCAGGGCGCTCATCGTCGCTTCCGTTCCCGAGTTGACCATACGGACGATATCCACCGATGGCACACGCTCTACGACAAGCTCGGCCATCAGCGTCTCCAGCTCGGTCGGAGCTCCGAAGCTCGTGCCTTTCTCGGCTGTACGCTTGATCGCTTCAATCACTTCCGGATGCGCGTGACCCATAATAAGCGGCCCCCATGAACCGACGTAATCAATATAGCTGTTGCCGTCAATATCGTAGACGCGGCTGCCTTCGCCGCGCTCCATGTAGACGGGATTAAGATCTACCGACTTGAATGCGCGCACCGGACTGTTCACGCCGCCGGGGATTACTTTCTTCGCCCTTGTGAATGCTTCTACGGAACGCGCGTTGTTAGCGATACGAGATTGGTTGCTCATCTGGTTAAGCCTCCCCTTTCAGCCAGCGCGCAGCGTCTTTTGCATGGTACGTAATGATAATATCAGCGCCTGCGCGCTTCATACCCGTGAGCGTCTCCAGCACAATCGCCTTTTCGTTAATCCATCCGTTCGCTGCCGCTGCCTTCACCATCGAGTATTCAGCGCTTACGTTATAAGCGACAACCGGCAAATCATAGTTTTCTTTCAGCAAACGCACGACATCCAAGTAAGCCAGTGCCGGCTTCACCATGAGCATATCCGCGCCTTCTGCTACATCCGATTCCGCTTCGCGCAGCGCTTCGCGTACGTTGGCCGGGTCCATCTGATACGTCTTGCGATCTCCGAATTGCGGCGCGGAATGTGCCGCGTCACGGAATGGACCATAGAACGCAGATGCGTATTTCACGGAGTAAGACAGAATCGGGATATCGCTGTAGCCCGCTTCATCAAGCCCGCCGCGAATCGCATGGACGAAGCCGTCCATCATATTCGAAGGCGCGATAATATCGGCTCCCGCTTCGGCTTGCGAAATTGCCGTACGCACAAGCAGCTCAAGTGACGCATCGTTATCTACGGTAGCCTCGCAGGAATGCTCGTCGACATGAACGACGCCGCAATGGCCGTGATCGGTAAACCCGCATAAGCATGTATCGGCAATAACGACAAGCTCAGGCGCCCATCCCTTAATCGCACGGATCGCTTGCTGCATAATGCCGTTAGCGTCGTAAGCCGATGTGCCGACTGCATCCTTATGCTCAGGAACGCCGAACATAAGCACCGACTGAACGCCGCTTGCGACAACGTCGCGAATTTCTTCCTCAAGGCGATCCATCGAGTAATGGTATACGCCCGGCATTGAAGGAATCTCTTCCTTTACGTTCACGCCATACGTTACAAAAAGCGGATATATAAAGTCATTAGCGCTTAGCACCGTCTCGCGCACCAGGCTGCGAAGGCCGGCTGTGCGGCGCAATCTGCGATTTCTCACTATAGGAAAGCTCATCTGAATAGTTCCTCCTCTACACGTTCGCTTTGGCCGCGCGATAGGCGGCAATAGCGTCTATTAAGCTGTCTATGGTCGAATGTTCAGGCTCAACCGTTACGGAAAGTCCCGCATCTATTACCGTCTTCGATGTGATTGGACCGATACTCGCGATCGGTATGCCTGCGAGATGTTCAGCCGGATCCTCAATGCCTCTGCGTCTAAGCAATTCAAGGAGATTCGTTACCGTAGACGAGCTGGTGAACGTAATCATATGAATCCGCTTCTCGCGTAACCACTCCAATGCCAGCTCGTCCTGCGTATCCGCCAGCACGGTCTCGTAGACATCAATCTCCACTGCTTCAAGTCCCTTAGACTGAAGCTCTCTTGGCAGCACCTCGCGTGCCAAATCGCCACGCGGCAGCAATACTCTTTCGCCGGCTTTCAAGTGCGGATCGAGCTGCTCCAGCAGTCCCTCAGCATGGAATTGAACAGGGAGTTCTTCGAACGTCAAGCCGCGCATACGCAGCGCCTCGGCCGTCTTTGGACCGACGGCAGCAAGACGAGCGCCGTGGAACCGCCGAATGTCGATGCCGAACCGCTGCAGCCAGCGKAAGAAATAATCGACGCCGTTCACGCTCGTGAACATGACCCAGCTATAGCTCTCCGCTTGCTCTAGATGCGTTCTTAGCATACCTATCGCTTCTGCATTCGAAGGCTCTTGCGTCTCGATAACCGGAAACTCGCAAGGCTCGCCGCCTAAGCTCTCGATCTGGTCGGCGAGCTCGCTTGCTTGCGCCCGTGCTCGGGTAACCAGTATTCGCATGCCGAACAACGGCTTGTTCTCATACCATCTCAGCTTCTCCCGCTGCAGTACAACCTCGCCCACAACGATGACCGCCGGCGGCTGGAAGTTCGCCTCGCGGACGATGGCTTCGATCGTTTCGAGCGTACCGACGATCGTCTGCTGCTCCACTCTCGTCCCCCAGCGGACAAGCGCAACTGGCGTTTGCGGCGGCTTGCCATGCTTGATCAGCTGATCGGCGATATATCCGATCTTCGCAACGCCCATCAGGAAGATGAGCGTTCCTGTCGCATTCGTCACTTTGTCCCAATGAATCGACCGGTCGAGCTTATCCGGACTCTCATGGCCCGTTATGATCGACAGCGACGAAGCAAGATCGCGATGCGTTACCGGTATGCCCGCATACGCTGGTACGGCAATCGCCGATGTAATGCCTGGCACGATCTCGAACTCGACGCCGTTATCGTACAGCAATTCGGCCTCTTCTCCCACGCGGCCGAATATCGTCGGGTCGCCGCCCTTAAGGCGCGTAACGGTCTTGCCTTGAAGCGCCAAATCGACGAGCAATTGATTGATTTCCTCTTGCTTCATCGTGTGTCGGTCAGGCAGCTTGCCTACATAAATTTTCTCCGTGCCCGGCTTCACATGACGCAGCAGCCGAGGGCTGGCAAGCCGATCATACACGACGACATCGCACAGCTCAAGACATTCGCGCCCGCGAACGGTAATGAGCTTCGGATCGCCGGGACCGGCCCCGACCAAATAAACTTTCCCCTTATTCACCGGTCATCCCCCAATTTCCGCTAAAATACGATCAGCGCCGCGCGCGATAAGCGCTGCCGCCACATCCCGTCCAAGCTGTTCGGGATTCGTCCCCCTTAACTGCTCCTTAAGCAAGGTCTCTCCGTCTGGCGAACCAACCATGCCGGTCAGCTCCAACAGCGGCTCGCTTCCAGCGTCATCCACCAATACGGCATATGCGCCGATCGGCACTTGGCAGCCTCCGTTCAGCGCGCCAAGGAAACTGCGCTCTGCGCGGACGGCCAGCTCGCTTTCTCTATCGTTCAACAGTGCAAGCAACTCTCTGATCTGTGCATCATCGCTCCGACATTCGATGCCAAGTGCCCCTTGGCCTACCGCAGGGATACAGACATCAACCGGTACGGCTGCCGAAATGCGATCCTGCCAGCCCATTCTTGTCAACCCAGCCGTCGCCAACACAACCGCATCGAAACCTTCCGTCTCCAGCTTACGGATACGGGAATCGATATTGCCTCTGATCGACTCGAGCTTGAGGTCCGGTCTAGCGTTCTTGAGCTGGCAAGAGCGGCGCAAGCTGCTCGTTCCTACACGCGCTCCAATCGGCAAGTCTGACAGGCTATGCAGGCCGTCCTTCATAACCAAGCAGTCCCTTGGATCGACGCGCAGCGGAATGGCTCCGTTCATTAAACCTTCTGGCAATTCATAGGGCATGTCCTTCATGCTGTGTACCGCCAAGTCGATATCGCCATCAATGAGTGCTTGCTCAATTTCCTTAACGAACAACCCTTTGCCGCCTACCTTGGACAACGTAACATCGAGAATCCGGTCGCCCTTCGTCACGATCTTCTTTACCTCGAACGTATAAGAGAAGCCTTGCTCGTCGCTGAGCTGCTGCAATTGATCGATCACTTGTCCTGTCTGCGTAAGCGCAAGCGCGCTCTGTCTCGTTCCTACAACGATCACTCGATGTGCATTAGCTGTTTCCTTCATTATGTATGCCTCCCGTTATTCCGATGCGACGCAGCAGGCTGTTCAGCCATTCATCGTCGCTGCCTTCTACTTCTTCCCCGCTATCCGCGACTGAAGCACCGCTCTTCGCGTCCTCAGCCGCCTCTTCCGCCGCTAGCTTCAGTATAGCCTGTTTAGCTACTCGATCTATCTCACTGTTCATGACAATTGTTCGCAAACGGCGCAGACGGTCCACTGCTTCTATGTAACTTTCCCCGTATTGCGTTTCCAGCTCCTTCTTTATCGCTGCCGCTAGCGATGGACTTGCGCCGGCTGTCGTCACAGACAGCAACAGCTCGCCCCGGCGAATGACGGATGGTGCGAGAAAGTCGCCTTCGTCGTAGGAATCCGCCGCATTCACTAGCGCGCCATAACGCTTGCCGTCAGCTGCAACAGCAGCGTTAACTTCCTTATTTCCTGACGCCGCGAATAATAGCCACGCTCCGCTTGCATCGCTCTCTTTGTACCCTCTAAGCTCAATCCGCAGCTTGCCTTCCTCGGCAAGACCGGCCAGTCGCTCCGTAACCGCTGGACTGACGATCCTTACATCGTCTGCCCCGGCTTCCAGTAAGCCGATAACCTTTCGCTCTGCTACGCCGCCGCCGCCGATAACGACGATTTTTTTGCCGCGCAATTGGAGCACGACCGGGTAATAGCCATTCATGCTTGATCCCCCATAGGATTGACCGAAATGATCATTAATGAAACCTTGAAACGTAATTGGAGAGCAAATTAATAAGCAACATCAGGAATGAAGCAATATAAAGCCATGCCATCTGCGGTCCCGGCCGCTTCTGCGCGGCACGTTGATAGACGAAAATGATAAATAAAACTAGCGTCGCAACAGATGTCAGCACCTTAAAGTCCAGCAGCAGCGCGGATCTTCCTTCTACGATTAACGACACTGCCGCTATCGCAAGCGACATTGCAAGCAGCGGTACGCCAACGATCACTGCACGATCCATATATCGCTCCATCATTTCCAGGCTAGGCAGCCTGCGAACCGCTTTGGTCCACTGCTTGCTCTTCAGACGTTTATGAAGAAACAGGTACATGCCGGCAAACAGACCCCCGAAGGTCAATACCGCATAAGCGCATAATACGAGACTAATATGAACATAGAGCAGCTCTCTTGTTGTCTGCCACAGCTCGGACGACTGACCGCTGTTCGTACTGCTGTACAGATTAAGAGCAAGTACGGCGAATCCGATCACATTTACGAAAAAGACGATAAAGTCGATTTTGAAAAACCGGCTTATAACGAGCGACACCGTAACGAGCAGCCATGAGAACCAAAGCCAATATTCGAAAGTAGATACGGGCGTCAGCTGAAAATGCGATACGGTTCTTACCGTAACGTAAGCAGTCTGCAAAACCCAAACAAAAATAAGCAGCCCTGTACCTATCCGCTTCGCTTTCCGGCTCGCATTCATGAAGTCGGAGAAGTAAAACAGAAGGCTCAGGGCGTAAACATAAAGTATCGCGTCGTACAGTACATTTTGTGTAACCATAGCGCCTCCATATTGCGGCCCTCAACTAAATTTCGCGGGCATCCTTTACTGAATAGCAGGTGCCAGCGCCGCGGCAGGTGCATGGTCTTGTACGTTTTTGGTTTGTGTTGCAGTCACAGGCCCCGATGCCGCTTGAAGCTCTGTTTGCCGCGTTTTTGTCATTTGTTCCTCAAGCGCGAACAGCTTGACGAACATATCCATCGCTTCGTCCGCTTTCTTCTCGCCTGCCATTTCCTTAATGCGCAGGATCGGGTCCTGCATCATTTGATTGACGATGCTTTTCGTCAGCTTGCGGATCACCTTCAACTGATGCTCATCGAGATCCGGCAGCTTGTTCGTCAAGCTGTTCATCGTTTCTTCGTGAATATCGGCGGCCTTCGTCTGAAGAGCACGAATGAGCGGCACGACGCCCAGCGTCTTGTACCATTGCTCGAACAGTCCGATTTCTTCGACGATCATCGTTTCGATCTTGGCTGCTTCAAGGCGGCGCTGCTCCAGATTACTCTCCACAATGCCCTCCAAATCGTCAATATCATATAAAAAGACGTTGTCTACCGCCGCAATCGACGGCTCAAGATCCCGCGGAACAGCAATATCGATCATGAAAAGCGGCTTCGACTTTCTGCGCTTCATCGCTTCAGCAACCTGCCCGCGGGTGAGGACATAGTTCTCAGCTCCGGTGGAGCTAATGACGATATCCGCTTCATGCAGCCGCTGCGCCGCTTCCTCCATCGAGTAGGCCACGCCGTTGAACTTGTCCGCCAGCTGCACAGCACGTTCGTAAGTCCGATTCACTACAATAACTCTCTCAGCGCCGTTCGCGTACAGATGCTTCGCTGTCAGCTCGCCTGTTTCGCCCGCACCTAGCACCATAACCGTCTTTTTGTTGAATTGTCCAAATATCCGCTTGCCAAGCTCTACTGCTGCGTAGCTGACGGATACAGCCGATTCGCCTATCGTCGTCTCGGTATGCGCCCGCTTCGCCATCGTTAGCGCTTGTTTGAACAGATGATTGAACAGCGTTCCCGTCGTCTTGAGCTGCTGAGCCTGCAGAAACGCGTCTCTCACCTGACCCAAGATTTGCGTTTCGCCAATAATCATCGAATCAAGCCCGCTTGTTACTCGTAATAAATGCTCAATCGCTTTGTCATCTTCATACATATATAAATGGTTCGTGAACTGCTGTCTCGGCAGATTGAACCACTTCTCCATAAAGCTGCGAATATAATGACCGCATAGATGATGCCTGTCAACGACTGCATACATTTCCGTACGATTGCAGGTTGCTACAATGACACACTCCATGATGCTCTTCGTTTGAATGAGCTGCTTAAGCGCACCCGGCAATTCCCGTTCCGCGAATGCGAATCTTTCTCTCACTTCAACTGGAGCCGTCCGATAATTGAGTCCTACTGCGATAATGTGCATGCGCGATCACCTGCCTCCTTCTCTTGTCCGTCATAACCTTGATGTTATCGCTTATTATAACATAGTTCGACTTTCAGAAAATGTTCATTTATGAATAATGTTTGAAAAACTCCTATCCATTATTCCCTTTTCATACAAAGAAATAACCATGGATTAGATCCATGGTTATTTCGATATGCCAATCGGCCCAAAGCTCTTAGACAAGCTCGATTTGTTTCATTTTTTGTTCAACGACTTGCAATTCGCCCATTCCGCGTACAAGCTTCTTCGCATAAGTCGACTTCGGCTTAAGCACAGCGAGCATGTAATCAATCGCAAGTTGTGGATCTACAGTATCACCGCAGGTATAGCAGTCCAGCGCGGCAAATCCTCTCTCAGGATACGTATGAATCGAGAGATGACTCTCCGACAGCATGACAAGAACGGTTGCGCCTTGAGGATCGAATTGTTTCGCTTGCACCGAAAGTACAGTAGCACCACAAGCTTCGGCAGCCTCCACCATGTGGTTTTGCAAAAATTCAGCGCTGTTCAGCAGTTCAAAATCTACACCCCAAGTATCAACAGMAACGTGTCTTCCGAAAGTTGAATATTCCATCCTTCGGTTCCCCCTTCCTAGGAATAAAATGTTTGAAAAATTTCATCCGCTAGGACCTACGTCATTCACTTCTCGAGGGATTAATCTCTCGCAACATAACCATGTCCTGAGTGAATCCTGGTTCCTATTATTCAATTGCAACAATGTTTTCAACGAATCTAAAAATAACATCTATCCGGGAGAAATGCAACAGGTTTTTTTCGACCAAAATATCGTCGCCGGCCCCGTTTTCAATGTATGACTGTCAGGCTTGTCGCGAAACAGAAATGCTTGTCAGCCAGCCATATTATTTTTGGTGTCCTGCGGGCTGAATACCGAGATATGATCAACCTTTCCGGTCTTTTCAGATACAACGAATTTCAGCTGGTACTGCTCGTTTACTTCATAGGTGTAAATATCGTCCGAACCGTTTTTTGTTTGTTCATCCGCTTTGCCAAGCGCCTTCTCGATATCTTTCAAAGCGATGGTGCGCAGCTCGCTTGCATAGGAACGGACATCGAACACCACCATGCCTTTGTTGTAACCGAAGGTGATGCCTTTATCCTTATACTCCGCATAAAGACCCTTTCCAGCTGCATTGTTGCTGTCCGGTTTCCCCCACTTTTTCTCGATATCGTCGAAGAGGTCCGTATGTGCCGCGTATTGGCAATTCGGCACTTTGCCCTTCTTGGCCAGTTGGACGAGAGATCCGACCGTTACCGCTGCTTCATCACCGTCGGATGGAGTATGGCTGCCGCCGTTCTGTTCGCCCGTCCCATTCGGCGTTTCTGAAGGCTCTGCGCTCGGAGCGACGTCTTGACTAGGGCTTGTCTGCTCAGCCTCGGACGGAGCTTCGCTTACGATTGGGTCCGGCTGCTCGCCGTTTTCTCCATTATTAGCATTGCTGCAAGCGGATAGCGCCAATGCGACTGAAAAGGTAATGCCGACCGCAAACTTTTTGAAATTTTTCGAAGGATTCATCTCTGTTCCAGCTCCTTTTGTGTAATCTCTGTGATGCTAATCGAAATCGTATGAAAAACTTGCGACAAATCTTAGACGATCAAACCGGTCATGAGGTTACAGTTACTCGGAATGATCCAGTTTTTTCCGATATAAAAAAAGAAGCCGCGCAAGCGGCCTCCTGCTTATCCCTTATTAAACATTACGCTTCTAAAATAAACAACTTCTTGGTCATATCCGCCAAGCGCTCGTCAATTCTGCCGATCTCCTCGGCTGCCGTCGCTTGATTGCGAAGGTCAAGAAGCTCGTTGACTGCACCGTTAATCAATCCAATCTCTCGCTCGATTAAGCGGCTGCGGTATACGTTCTCAAGCTGCAAAGCCGTATCTTTGTATTCAAATACGAGACGCTCGCCTGCAGCGGTTTGTTCCACAATGCTCATGACGGAACCATTCCTATAATGATAGATCATCGTATAATGACTATAAATCCGGTTKACGATCGCGTTGCCTCGGAAAGCGGAGACCGCTTTGCGCATTGCATTTGTCAGCCTAGGTCCTACAAGTCGGCAAGAAAGAACACATACGTAATAGTCTTGTCGACGCTCAAACGTCAACCTGACCTCTTCCCTCCCTGCTACGTCTTCGAGAACGAGCTCCTGATTGCCGCCTTCGAGCACGCGCACCTGAAGGTGTATTTGCTGCTCTTCGAACAATCGAATGAATCCCGCCATCTCCGTGGCCGTTAACTGCAGTTTGGCATTTACATACTCTGTGGCTAGCCGCTTAGCCATAAAAATCTCCTCAATTCTTTGACTTGCCCGAATCGATCGACGCGTCTCTCCGCGCGATTCATCGTTCACGTCGGTTCGTTAGATTAAGTATATTATACGTGATCCCGTCAATATATTCCTGCCGTCCGCACGCGATATTCTTGCATATAACTGAAAATAACGCAGGAATTCACGAGGAATGCCGCATTTCTCCCTAAATCCTCTGCTTTAGAGCAGAAGTTGCTGCACTTGCTACCTTAAGTAGCAATCGTCTCCATAATAACGTCCCAGAGCTGCTCACGGCCAAGCCCTGTTTCCGAAGAGAATAAGATGATAGAATCTCGCGGGTCGACGCCAAGCGTTGTTTTGACCATCTTCACATGCTTGTCCCACTTCGACCTTGGAATCTTGTCCGCTTTCGTGCAGACGATGCATGTAGGTATTTCATAATGCTTAAGCCAGTCGTACATAAGCTGATCGTCCTTGGACGGCTCATGGCGAATATCGATGACGAGCAGCTGCAGCTTTAGCTGCTTGCGGTCCCTAATATAGGTCTCGATCATCGTGCCGAACTTCTCGCGCTGTGTTTTGGACACCTTCGCATAACCGTAGCCTGGATAATCGACGAAGTAGACCATATCATTCACGCGATAATAATTGAGCTGCTGCGTCTTGCCCGGCTGCGAGCTCGTTCTAGCTAAGTTTTTGCGCATAATCAGCTTATTGATGAGTGACGATTTCCCGACATTGGAACGCCCTGCCAGAGCAATCTCTGGCAAGGCGTCCTCCGGGTACTGGTGAGGCTGAACCGCGCTAATAATAAATTGTGCATCCATAATCTTCATGAAATAGTTGTACCTGCTTTCTGTTCCGTTAGAACTGGAAGCAGCGCATGCTGCAGCACCTCATCCATATGAGCGACAGGAATAAATTGCAGATCATTGCGCACGCTATCGGGAATATCCCGCAAGTCCCGTTCATTGTCTTTTGGCAGCAGCACGGTCTTAATGCCCGCGCGATGCGCCGCCAACGATTTTTCTTTCAATCCGCCAATCGGAAGCACGCGGCCGCGGAGCGTAATCTCGCCGGTCATCGCCACTTCCTTGTTCACATACCGATTCGTTAACGCCGAGATCAGCGCTGTCGCGATCGTGATGCCTGCGGAAGGGCCATCCTTAGGAATAGCGCCCTCCGGAATATGAATATGAATATCGTTTTTCTCGTGGAAGCTTGGATCGATACCAAGCTCGATCGCCTTCGACCTCGTGAAGCTGAATGCCGCTTGGGCGGATTCCTTCATTACGTCCCCGAGCTTGCCCGTCAATGTCAACTTGCCGCCGCCCGGCATAACGGTCACTTCGATGACGAGCGTATCGCCGCCGACCTCCGTCCAAGCGAGGCCTGTAACGGCGCCGATCTGATTCTCGCTTTCCGCTAAGCCGTAACGGAACTTGGAAGGTCCAAGCCATTCCGTAAGCTTATCGTTTGTTACCTCCAGCGTCTCCGCCTCTTCATTCGAGACGAAGAACTTCGCTGCTTTGCGGCATATCGACGCTATCTGCTGCTCCAGGTTCCGCACGCCGGATTCACGGGTATATCCACGTATCAATTGCAGCAGCGTATCTTCAGATATGCGAAGCTGCTCTTCCGTAAGACCGTGTTCCTTCTTCTGCTTCGGCAGCAAATACCGCGTACCGATCTGCAGCTTCTCTAGCTCCGTATAGCCCGGAATGTAGAGTACCTCCATCCGGTCAAGCAATGGACGCGGAATGTTGTGCATCGCATTCGCGGTCGTAACGAACATGACGTTAGACAGATCAAATGGAACTTCGATGAAGTGGTCGCTGAAGTTGCTGTTCTGCTCAGGATCAAGCACCTCTAGCAAGGCAGAAGCAGGATCCCCGCGGAAGTCCATCGCCATCTTGTCGATTTCATCAAGCAGGAATACCGGATTAAGCGAACCGGCCGTCTTCATTCCTTGGATAATACGACCCGGCATCGCGCCGACGTATGTCCGCCTGTGACCGCGAATCTCAGCCTCGTCGCGTACGCCGCCGAGCGAGATACGTACGAACTTGCGTCCGAGCGACTTCGCAATCGACCTGGCAAGCGATGTCTTGCCGACACCCGGAGGTCCTACTAGACAGAGGATTGGCCCTTTGAGCTTCTTCACGAGCTGCTGTACGGCTAAGTACTCCAGCACACGCTCCTTCGGCTTCTCGAGACCGTAATGATCGTCGTTCAGCACTTCCTCAGCTTTGCTAATGCTGAGATCGTCATCCGTCTGCTTATCCCAAGGCAACGACAACAGCCAATCGATATAATTGCGGATAACGCCGCCTTCGGCGGACGAGGCAGGCATCTTCTCGAGCCGATCGATCTCCTTCTCGATCTTCTCCTTCACAGACTCGGGCACGCCGGATTCGGCAAGCTGACTGCGCAAATCCTCGATCTCGCCGGCGCGGCCTTCCTTCTCGCCAAGCTCCTTCTGGATCGCCTTCATCTGCTCGCGCAAATAATATTCCTTCTGCGTCTTCTCCATCTGCTTCTTGACGCGCTGGTTAATCTTGCGCTCCAGCTCCAGCACCTCGCGCTCGTTGTTCAAGATGTCGAGCAGCTTCTCCAGCCGCTCCCGGGCGCCGATCGTCTCTAGGATATCTTGCTTATCCTTAATCTTCAGCGAGAGGTGGCTCGTGATGACGTCTGCGAGCCTGCCTGGTTCGTCAATGTCGGACACGGCCGCATGTGTCTCCGGCGTTACCTTCTTCGACAACGAGATATAGTGCTCGAACTGGCTAAGCACCGTACGCATAAGCGCGTCGACCTCAGGATCGTCCGTTTCCTGCTCCGGCAGCTCTTTCACCGCTACTTCGTAAAATTCATCGTTCGGCAGATACTCCTGTATCTCCGCGCGAACAACGCCTTCAACCAGCACACGGATCGTTCCGTTCGGCAGCTTCATCATTTGCCTTACTTTCGCGATCGTACCGACCTTATATATATCTTCCTCCGTCGGCTCCTCAATGTTTACTTCGGATTGTGAGCAGAGCAAGATCATATTTTCCTCGACCATTGCCCTCTCTAGTGCCCGAACCGATTTGTCCCTGCCCACATCAAGGTGGAGAACCATGCTGGGATAAACGAGTAGCCCCCGTAACGGAAGCAGGGGCAGCCGACGACGACCTTTCGATTTATTAGGTCCCATTCCAGCACCTCCAATTGTATACGTCTACCCTATATTACCACATCGCAAAGTACAAAATCTAAATGCCGGCGAATTCCTTATTATTCGGCTGATTCAGCTTGCAAATAAGGAACCCCCGATGCGATGAACAGCTCTGTGCCGATCGGCGCATCCACGGTCTTCTCCGCAATAGTCGACTCGGGGAAAACAATGCCAAATACTTCTTCGACGCGCTCAACAGGTATCACCTTAAGCCCGTTCAAGTCTGCGAAGATAGCCTGCCAGTTCTCTCGCGGTATAATAACCTTCTCAGCGCCTGCTTGGAAAGCAGCCTCGACCTTCGCCAGCACGCCGCCTACAGGCTTTACATTGCCGTGTATGCCGACTTCTCCGGTCATCGCCAGCTTATTGTCGATTGGCAAGCCTTTGATAGCAGACGTAATCGCCGTTGCCATTGCAATACCTGCTGACGGGCCGTCAATCGGCGTTCCGCCAGGGAAGTTGATATGAAGGTCGAAGTCTTGCGGATTAAGCCCGATACGGCGCAATACAGTCAGCACATTCTCGACAGAGCCCTTCGCCATGCTCTTACGGCGAAGCGTCCTGGAGCCGCCTCCTAGCTCTTCTTCCTCCACGACACCTGTTATCGTGAATTGGCCGCGTCCTGCTGCTGCCGGAATGGCGCTAACTTCGATCTCAAGCAGCGTGCCCATATTCGGTCCGTATACGGCAAGCCCGTTCACGAAGCCGACCTGCGGCGCCGCAGGCACCTTGCGGTCCGGACGCGGCGGGATTTGGCTGCTGTTCACAACCCATTCGATATCACCTGCCGAAATACTATCCCGCTTCTCGGATAAGGCTACTCCTGCTGCTAGCTGTATAACATTGACCGCTTCGCGACCGTTTGTCGCATAACGCTTCACGACCTCGATCGCTTCCGGGCATGGTGCGAAGCCGATCTTCTTCACTGCATTCTCAGCGACTAGTGCAATTTCATCTGCCAGCAGCGGGCGGAAAAATACCTCCATACAGCGCGAGCGAATAGCCGGCGGAATTTCCTGAGGCGAACGCGTTGTTGCGCCTACGAGACGGAAGTCTGCCGGCAGCCCATTCTGGAATATATCATGAATATAGACAGGAATGTTCGCATCCTCAGAATTGTAATAGGCGCTCTCGAGAAATACTTTGCGGTCTTCCAGCACCTTTAACAGTTTATTCATTTGAATCGGATGCAATTCTCCGATTTCGTCAATGAACAGAATGCCGCCATGGGCTTTCGTAACCGCGCCGGGTTTCGGCTGCGGTATGCCCGCTACCCCCATCGCTCCTGCGCCTTGGTAGATCGGATCATGAACAGACCCGATCAGCGGATCGGCAATACCCCGCTCATCGAAGCGCGCTGTCGTCGCATCGATCTCGGTGAACTTCGCCTCTGGAAGGAATGGCGAGCTTGGATTTTTCTTCGCTTCTTCCAATACGACACGCGCGGCAGCCGTCTTACCGACTCCAGGCGGTCCATAGATAATAACATGCTGCGGGTTCGCGCTGCATAGTGCAGCCTTAAGCGCCCTTAGCCCATCGCGCTGACCGACAATGTCCTGCATGGCCTGCGGGCGCGTCTTCTCCGCGAGCGGCTTCGTAAGCGAAACTGAGCGCAGCTTGCGCAGCTTATCCATTTCCTTGCGCGATTCCCGATCGACCGCAGAGCGGTTCGTCTTCTGATTACGCAGCAAATTCCAAAAATACAAGCCGATAACGACGGCAAAAAACACTTGAATCAACATTAACACGACACTTAAACTCATTTATTTCCGCTCCTCTCATACCGCCTGTTTCTCGAAGGCATCCGTATTATGTCAGTATTGCCTCTTGGCAATAGGAATAATCGCATTTGGTAAAACTTCGGCTCAAGTATTTCTACCTTGCCGCATCACGTAAGTATCCCGGTATATTTGAGCCATAAACCTAGCGGCTTAATTGCTACGCTGATGATCGTAACCGGCGATACAACGATCCAATTATAGCTCTGCGAGGCAAGGAGATAGCCCGTCCATAGCACGGCCGAAGCATACACGATATATTCGCGCACCAAACCTTTCTTTAACAGCTTCGCGACGCCTAACCCTAACACAACGATTAGCAGCGCCGCGCCGATTGCCTCTTTTAATTCCATAGTCGATCTGCTCCTCTTTCTCTTTATCACCTTATTTCTTGCCCTCGTTCAGCTTCTCTACATTCATAGGCTGATTGCTAAGACCTACATTGGATAAGGTTACACGTACAACAGGCTTAATCTGGATACGCGCGAATACCACATCCCAATCCTTCTGCCAGCTCCGCCATTCCTTGCGGTAGGTTCGGTGCGCGAGGTCGGCGAAGCCTACCGCATCTGCATTCAGCTTTTGCAGAGATTGCCAGCCCGACATGATGAATCCCGTAATTTCTTTCTCGGCAGCATTCTCCATCTGCTTGATGACCTCTGGCTTATAGAGGTCCTGAGAATGACAATCGGTCTGGACCAGTTCTCCTCTTGCTTTGACATTTACCTTCACACTTAGATTGCCTTCGATGATCGACGGCTTTTGCTCTGATGAAGAGCTTTGGATACTGATTGTCGAATGGTTTCCGCTTCCGTCAGGACAAGCGATCGTGACGATTGAGCTCTTAACGGTATCTTTCATATAAGCGACGCCTAATGCCTCTTTGCGGGAAAGCCATCCCACCATCTTGTCCTTCTTGATGACCGCTGCCCTACCGAGTCTCAGCTTGGACGGAAGCGTCGTGTTCTCGAAATMCGAGAGCTTGGAGGTATCTTTACTTCCCGACAAAGTTATTTCCGGAAGCAGGGCGCTGGCCGAATCGCTTGCAAGATCCATCGCGAGCTCGTATACTCTCACTTCTGGCAGCGCCGAAGAATACCGGGCTTCGATGGCATTGATCTCTCGCATGCCATCGCCTGGAATTTTCTGAATCTGCATCATCTGTTCGAGAATTTTCCGAGATTTACCCGACGTAATGAGCACATCGACAGTCTCCCTGGCATCAGGGTTGCGTAAATACACTTCAAGGAGTGGGTTCAAACCTCGGCGCGCCGTTTCTTCGCTAATGATAATGACTTGATTATGGGCAAAATAAAGCTTACGCGGGCTTTCGTATACGCTATGCAGCACCGCTTCACGAATCGTTCTTCCCTTGGTCGAATAAACGATGACCGGAGAAGTATTCGCTCCGCCCATAATTCCGATGCCCGTGGAGATCGAGGAAGGGATAAGCACTTGATACGTGAGCACCCAGTCTTCACCTTCGCGATCAATTGACGTTGCGGAAGTAATAGCAAGCTCGTTCAACTCTACTCGGCTCCAGCAGCTTGTCAATAACAACGCACATGGTAGAATCAGCATAGCTACCGCCRTTATCCGCCAAGATTTCATACAGCCCCCCCTCCCTCTATGGCATCCGTCTTCCTTCGAGTCAAGCTGAGCCCGCCCCATATAAGAAGAAATAACCCGTAGTTGCTTATAAGCAGATAAGCAGACAGCGAAGTAAAGATGTATTCAATGAAATTACTATTTCGTGACCAGGAATAAATCGACGAGGCGCTAATGAACGCGGATATCGCAAATGCGTTTAATGGGCTTGAGCGACTCCGAATTCGGAAGAGATAGTCCATGACTTGGAACAAGCAAAATAAATAAATAGAAACCTTCGTGAACATCGATGCGATCCATGCCGTCAGCAGAAAAACATCGATTCGCTCCAAAAACTTCCCAACCTCCACCATGCCGAGAGCGGCGAAGCTCGGATAAGAAAGCACATTTACGATTCTTACGCCGAATACCGCAATAATCATGACGACCATCGTCAGAATCATCACACCTGAGACAACCGTTCCCCACATCGCGGACTTCGCCGCTTGCGACGGCTTCTCAAAATATGGCAGCAAGAACAAAACGATCGATATTTCAGATAGCCATCCCGCGGGAAGGAGCACAGCCGACATATGCTTAGGTACGGATATCTCGAAGAACGGCATGAAATTTGTCCAATTATAGTGACTCCATAACAAGGCGAAATTAAGCATCATAAGCATCAAACCAAACGCAAATACAATAAAATGAATTCTTCCAATCGCCTCTATCCCTTGCCATACGGCATAGACGGAAACGAGTGCAATGACGAGGGCGATAGCAAGTATTGGTGTCGTCCTAAGCAATTGCTCCTGCACGAAATTCGTGAACTGCCTAATTACGCTTGTTGCCCCCATAAAAAAATAACCGCACAATATAACCCCGATCAATAGGGCGACTGCCTTGCCAAATCGGGATTCGAGCCATTCCAATAACGGCTTGCCGTTACCGAGCAAGCAGATTCTGCCGATAATCAAGGCGTATACCAAACCTAGCAGCAGAGAAAGGAGAATGGTCAACCATCCGTCCTGTCTCGTAATCGAGACGACATGAGCCGGCAGCTGCAGCAATGCGCTTGGCGCAATAGCATTGATAACAATGGCAATCCCTTGGCCAGTCGATATTCGCTGCGTCGATGACGTCATTGTCACTCTTCCTCCTTCTCCGATGTTCCTGAAGTTCCTGGCGGCTCTGATTCATGCTGTTTCTGAGGTTGGCCTTGTCTTCTGCTCGGTTCTTTGCCGAACATTGCAGGCCGCGTATTCATCGCCCACCACGGCACCCTTATGAACACATCCTTTAAGTTGCTCTTCACGAGCGGCGAGAGCGGCGTCAGATACGGAACGCCGAATGACCGTAATCCCGACAAATGCGTCAACAGGACCATCAGTCCGGCCATAATTCCAAATACGCCGAAGGAGCCCGCCAAGATCATCATTGCGAACCGTATAAGCCTGGCCGAGGTACCCATATTGACCGCGGGAATAACGAAACTGGCAATGGCTGTAAACGATACGACGATAACCATGGCCGCTGAGATCAAGCCTGCCTGTACGGCTGCTTGTCCGATAACGAGCGCACCGACAATCGATATCGCGGGTCCAATAATGCGCGGCATCCGAACCCCCGCTTCGCGCAATATTTCGAACGTCAGCTCCATGAGCAGCGCCTCGATGATCGCCGGGAATGGAACGCCCTCCCGCTGCGCGGCGACGCTGATCAGCAGCGGAGTCGGAAGCATTTCTTGATGAAACGTCGTAATGGCGATATACAGCGATGGCAGCAGCATAGAAACAATGAACGAAACGAAACGAATGATCCTAAGGAAAGTCGCTATATCATAGCTTTGGTAATAATCCTCGCTTGATTGAAAGAACTTAACGAACGTTACGGGAGCAAGCAAGGCGAAGGGCGTTCCGTCGACAATAATGGCTACCTGTCCTTCCAACAAACCGGCAGCGATCGCATCGGGCCGCTCGGAGTTTTGGACAATGGGAAACGGCGAATATTTTCTCTCTTGAATGAACTCTTCGATATAGCCGCTCTCCAGAATGCTGTCGGTATCGATTGCGTCCAATCGGCGATGAATCTCTGTCACCACCTTTTCCTCAGAAATTCCTTTCATATAAGCAATTGCAATCGTTGTCCGTGTCTCACGACCGATTATTTTGTACTCGATTCGCAGGTTAGACGATTTGATTCTCGTGCGCAGAAGAGAGATGTTCGTCGAGATGCTCTCGGTGAAGCCTTCTTTCGGCCCTCTGACAACGGTTTGTGTACTAGGTTCCTCCACGCCACGCCGCTCTCCGCCGCTCGTATCTACCGCAATGGCTCGATCATAACCGTCAAGCAAAACGACTGTATACCCTTCCAGCATGGCGACGTCGATATCGTCCAGCGTCTCCAGCTTGCGAATGCTTCCTACAGCCAGCGTGCGGTAGATGAGCGCTTGAAAGGGATCACCCTCTCTTGCCAATGCGCCTTGCTCTCTAGGCTCCGACAGCATGCTGTCTATAAGCAGGTTGACGCTTGTCTTATCCGATATGCCCGCAATTGACATAACAGCAGCTTCGCTCGACTCGAATAGATGCATACGCCGTATTAAAATATCCGGCCCCGTACCGAGTGTCTCTTGCGCGTAACGAATAGTAGCCTCGATATCGCTAGATAGCCGCTTCACTTGCTCTGTATCTTGAGAGCTTGTTTCGTTACTCCGTTTCTTCATGATTATGCACCTTTTCATTCCATCTTTTTTTGACGAGCACAACAATCAGTAGCAACAGTGGAAAAGCAATCTGGAAAATAGGAAAATGGTATTTCACGTTAAGGTTGAAGCCAAACGACACCTGTTCCATGTAGCTTTTGAATATGAAGCACGACCCCAAATAAATCGCTGCGCCTACGATCAGCACCGCATACGCCTTTGAAAGCTTAGTCATATAACGTACGGCAAGCACCGCGCCCATATAATAAGCAGTCAGCTTGAAAAAAACACCCGTGAACAATAGCAACGCTACGAAAGGATCGATGCGCTCCAATATTTTGGCGATTTGTATGAACGTCGTCATTTGCATGAACGGTATCGTGATAACCGGAGCCAGCTTGCCAAGCCCAGCCCATATAAGCAGATTCGTTGTCATAATGAATAAACCTGAGAACAGATAACATTTGATCGTAATGCTTACCATGTGATGGCCTTCTTGTTCGGCATATTTCCAGAACATCAGAAACAAAATCAATTCTCCGAAAGGAAATGAAATAAGCCCAGGGAACGCAGCTTTGAGAATCGGCTTCAACCCTTTGTCCAGAACCGGAAGCAAGTTGTCGAACTGAAGCAGATCCGCATAGGCGATAACGAGAAACAGGATGACGTAGATCGCAATAATGAGCGGCAATATAAACTCAGCCATGCGAAAAAAAACGCCAACCCCGCTCATGACGGTATAAGCAGCCATCGCACAAATAATAAGCATGAGGACACTAATCGGGGTGTTCGGCAAAAGCAGCATCGACGTCAAATCTCCGAACTCTCTGACGTTTCTTATGGATTTGTAGCAGAAATAGAAGACATATCCCAACGACAACAGGAAACCGATATATTTGCCAAAATGATCGTTAATGATTTCGATAAGGTTGCTATTCGGCGCATGACGGAAAATCATAAGGTTAACGCCCCAGAGCAGGGCAAGTCCGCCCAGCATACCGACGAAGACGGCCAGCCATGCATCATTGCCCGCATCGCTTGCAAGCAAGAACAACGATGAGCTGCCGATTAGAAACAAAACGATCATCGATCCTAACTGATTCAGACTAATTCGCTCCAACCCGCTCCCACCTTTTGCGTTTGTCGTAGCTGCAATCCTTAATTTGCCACCAATCATGGAAATTATTCGCATCCAAGAGCATATGTGTACTTACTGCGTGCTTTCGAAGTGACGTCAAAATAAAAAGAGGCCAACCAGAGCATTCTGGCTGACCTCATAAATAAAGGGCCTACCCGACGAATAGAGTCGGCATAGGCCCAATAACATTTAAGCGTGCGTATGATGTTTGCGGCCCGGGATCTCGCCGGTCGCTTCGAATACACGTACGATTTCGTCGATTTCCTTCTTGAGCTCGTTCAGCAGTTCTGCCTCCGGTACTTTACGGATCATTTCCCCGTAACGGAACAGCATCCCTTCGCCGCGAGCGCCGGCAATGCCTATGTCCGCTTCACGAGCTTCCCCTGGGCCGTTAACCGCGCAGCCGAGCACCGAAACCTTGATCGGCACCTTGATCTTCGAGATATAGTCCTCGACCTCATTCGCGATCGAGAATAAGTCGATATCAAGACGGCCGCAGGTTGGACAAGAGACCAGCGTCGCTGCGTTCGTAATCAAACCGAAGGTCTTGAGCAGCTCGCGAGCGACCTTAACCTCTTCAACCGGATCTGCGCTTAGGCTGATCCGAACTGTATTGCCGATGCCAAGCGCCAGCAATGCGCCGATGCCTGCCGAGCTCTTGATCGTACCCGTGTGCAGGGTGCCCGCCTCGGTAATGCCAAGATGCAGCGGATATTTGATCTTCTCTGCTGCCATCGAGTAAGCCGCTATCGCCATCGGTACGTCGGACGCCTTAAGCGACACGATAATATCATGGAAATCGAGCTCTTCAAGAATGCCGATATGGAACAAAGCGCTCTCGACCATCGCTTCCGGCGTTGGATAACCATACTTCTCTAGCAGATGGTTCTCCAGCGAGCCGGCGTTGACGCCGATCCGGATCGGAATGCCCTTCTCCTTGCACGCTTTAACAACCGCCTCAACCTTCTCGCGGCGGCCGATATTGCCTGGGTTAATACGCACCTTGTCGACGCCGTTCTCGATCGCCGCAAGCGCCAAGCGGTAATCGAAGTGAATGTCAGCAACTAGCGGAATATGGATGCGTTTCTTAATCTCCTTAATCGCATCCGCCGCTTCCTTGTTATTGACGGTTACCCGGACAACCTGGCAGCCAGCCTCCTCGAGACGCAGTATTTCAGCTACAGTCGCTTCCACATCGGCGGTCTTCGTCGTACACATGCTTTGAATGATGACTTCATTGCTGCCGCCGATCGTCAGATCGCCGACCTTCACCGCTACCGTATCTTGACGTTTGTACATATTACCAATCTCTCCCATGAACGTCAAAGTCCACCCCGCAAGCTTATGGCGAAAAAAGCCGCAGCTAGCAAGGTGGAAACAATGACGGTAATCTCGCTCTATATCATACGTTTGTTATTTGAAAAGGTAGCTTACGCGCTCTCTTCCTTTTTCTTGCCCTTCTTCGCCGTCAACTCAGGCATCATCTTTTCCTGCACGGATTGCTCCGTAATCAGGCAGTTCTGCACATCGTCACGGGAAGGAACCTCATACATCACTTCCAGCATGATGCCCTCGATGATCGCACGCAGGCCGCGCGCGCCGGTATTACGCTTAATCGCTTCCTTCGCGATCGCATCAAGCGCAGCCGGTTCGAAGTCGAGCTTCACATTATCCATCTCAAGCAGCTTCTGGTACTGCTTCACGAGCGCGTTCTTCGGTTCGGACAGAATCCGAACGAGTGCCGGCTCATCAAGCGGCTCCAAAGTAGAGATAACCGGCAGACGTCCTACAAACTCAGGGATTAGCCCGAATTTGAGCAAGTCTTCAGGCAATACCATCGATAGGTATTCGCCCGGTTTCAAGTCCTTTGTCAATTCGCCAGTGGAGTTGAAGCCGATAACCTTCTTGCCGATACGGCGTTTGATCAATTGCTCCAGGCCGTCGAACGCGCCGCCGCAAATGAACAAAATGTTCGTCGTATCGATCTGAATGAACTCTTGATGCGGATGCTTGCGTCCGCCTTGCGGCGGAACGGATGCAACCGTACCTTCTAGAATCTTCAGCAATGCTTGCTGTACGCCTTCACCGGATACGTCGCGCGTAATGGACGGATTCTCCGATTTGCGGGCTACTTTATCAATTTCGTCGATATAAATAATACCGCGTTCCGCTTTCTCAACATCATAGTCGGCGGCTTGAATAAGCTTGAGCAAAATGTTCTCTACGTCCTCGCCTACATAACCAGCTTCCGTAAGCGAAGTCGCATCCGCAATCGCGAACGGAACATTCAGAATTTTCGCCATTGTTTGAGCCAATAGCGTCTTACCCGAGCCTGTAGGGCCTAGAAGCAAAATATTACTCTTCTGAAGCTCGACATCCTCGATCTTGCTGCCGGAGTTGATCCGCTTGTAGTGGTTGTAAACCGCAACGGACAACGATTTCTTAGCGAACTCTTGACCGATAACATACGAATCAAGAATAGCGCGAATGTCTTTCGGCTTCGGAATATCCTTCAGATCAAGCTCTTCTTCGTTACCGAGCTCTTCTTCTACGATTTCCGTGCATAGCTCGATGCACTCATCACATATATATACGCCGGGACCGGCTACCAGCTTGCGCACTTGATCCTGCGACTTGCCGCAGAAAGAACATTTCAACTGGCCTTTTTCGTCGTTGAATTTGAACATGGAATCACCCCTTCAATTAAATCGTTACACTACAGGCGAAGTAATGACTTTGTCGATCAGACCGTAAGCGAGTGCGTCTTCCGCGCTCATAAAGTTGTCGCGGTCGGTATCGCGGTCGATCTTGTCATAAGGTTGACCCGTACGTTCAACGTAAATATTGTTAAGCTTCTGCTTTGTCTTCAAGATCCAGTCCGCGTGAATCTTAATATCGGACGCTTGACCACGAACGCCGCCAAGCGGCTGGTGAATCATGACTTCCGCATTGGGAAGCGCGAAGCGCTTGCCCTTCGCTCCCGCAGTCAGGAGAAGCGAACCCATACTTGCTGCCATGCCCATGCAGATCGTGGACACTTCAGGCTTAATATATTGCATCGTATCGAAAATACCCATACCAGCGGTTACAGATCCGCCAGGAGAGTTAATGTACAGATGGATGTCTTTCTCCGGATCGTCGGCCGCCAGGAACAGCAGTTGTGCAATAACGGAGTTTGCAACGTCATCATCAATTGCGCTCCCAAGGAAAATGATGCGGTCCTTCAGCAAGCGGGAGTAAATATCGTAAGAACGCTCCCCGCGGTTTGTTTGTTCGACTACGACAGGTACCAGATTCATGCGACCAACCTCTTTTCGTTTATGGCTTTAAGTACTTCCTTATTGTAACACGTCATCGTAGTGATGTCATTTTTCCAATAATACAGTATACGATGTCGGCCGTTCGATATGTACGGAGATTAGCCTCCGAGTCAAGCACATTTTCATATGTAGGGTCAAAATAAGGCACGTATATTACGCGCCTTATTCTGAGGGTGTTGCTTATGTTGTTGTAGATTGATTATGCGTATTAAACCGTTTTGCTGTTATCAAGCAAGAATTTGATCGTTTTGCGAAGCAATACGTCCTCTTGCAGGTTCGCAATGTTGCCGTTGCGAGTGAAGATGTCGCGCAGCTCTTCTGCTGGGCGGTTGTACGATTTGGATAACGTCTCAAGCTCAGCCGTCAGATCTTCTTCGCTTACGGAGAAGCCTTCAGCTTTCGCGATTGCGTCAAGCACCAAGTTGTTGCGAACGCGTTTCTCGGCGTCGGAACGCATTTGCTCGCGAAGCACGGATTCGTTCTGGCCAGAGAACTGGTAGTACAGATCCATGTTCATGCCTTGCATTTGAAGACGGTTCTCGAAGTCTTTGATCATGTAGTCCGTCTCGGTTACGATCATCGCTTCAGGGATTTCAACTTCGGCAGCCGCAGTAGCTTTGTCAACGACAGCAACTTCGCGGGCTTGCTCAGCTTCTTTCTCTTTGCGCTCTTTCAGCTTGCTGGACAAGTCTGCTTTGTACTCGTCAAGCGTGTCGAACTCGCTAACGTCCTTCGCGAACTCATCATCCAAAGCCGGAAGCGACTTGCGCTTGATTTCGTGCAGTTTAACAGCGAATACCGCTGCTTTGCCTGCAAGGTTCTCAGCATGGTAGTCTTCAGGGAACGTTACGGTAACGTCCTTGAAATCGCCAAGCTGCATGCCGACTACTTGATCCTCGAAGCCAGGGATGAACGAGTTCGATCCGAGCTCAAGGGAATAACGTTCTGCTTTGCCGCCTTCGAATGGAACGCCGTCAACGGAACCGTCAAAGTCGATAACCGTGATGTCGCCGTTCTGAGTAGCGCCTTCTTCTACAACCGACAATTCAGCGTGGCGTTGTTGCAGACGCTCAAGCTCGGCCGCAATCTCTTCTTCTGTTACTTCAGCCGCTGCTGCTTCAACTTCAAGGCCTTTGTATTCGCCAAGCGTTACTTCTGGCTTAACGATTACTTTCGCTTTGAATTTGAACGATTGGCCTTTGGCGAATTGCTCAACATCGATCTCCGGACGGTCAACCGGCTGAAGATTGTTCTCGTTCACTGCTGCTGTGTAAGCGTCAGGAAGAAGGATGTCGATTGCATCCTGGTACAGGCTCTCCACGCCAAAGCGGGATTCGAAGATACCGCGAGGTACTTTGCCTTTACGGAATCCAGGTACATTCACTTTACTTACGACTTTCTTAAACGCTTGATCCAGCGCTGTTGCGACTTGCTCCGCTTCAACCTCAACATCGATAGACACGATGTTCTTGTCTATTTTTTCCMAAGTTGCTTTCATTTTATGCCTTCCCCTCCAAAATTGCACGTACTTCGCTTATTTTCACGTTCCATAAACCATTCCATTATAAACAAGATGGACGAGCTTTTCAAGGCTGAGGTTCATCTGGCTCTGACGGCTGCAATACCGCAACCTGCCTAAGCGCTCTGCAAGCTTGCTCATATTGAAATCTTAACGATTCGGTAATGCCGTATGTATCGCGTATATCATCGTCGTTCGCCGATCCGTATACGGTCAGCAATAGCGTAAGATGTAGCGCCGCAGCAAAGCAATCGACGGTTCCTTCATCTTCTCTAAGCATCCATTTGTAAGCCGCCGTCCCATACAAGAACTGCAGACTTTCCTTCCAAAGCTCTTTGGCAAAATGAGGCAGCGTCGGATCATCGACTTCGGCCACCTGTTCAGCCCGCTCCAAAATTTGGTTGATTTGACTCGGAAAGTCGTCCAAAGAGAGCGGCGTTTCGTCGAGCTCCAGCTGAACTTGCTCATCGAGCCTTTCAATTGTCAAAGAGCCTTGAGCACCGCGCTTTCGCAAGCATTGCAGCGCTTTGAATTGCACGACTGGATGAACCGGCTTCGTTACGAGCCAATTCACAATCGTCGCGTCCACCTGTTCGCTTTGTATGTATGCCGCTCTTTCAAGCGCAAGCATCTGCTGATCAATCATAGGATGATTCTGCATAATGTACATCACTTGATTAATGTATGTCTCATCCTGCTCAGGCGGGTTCAGCAGCTCCGCGCGAATCGTATCCTCGCTCGGCTCCTTCTCGGGCATCGCGAGCACATAGCCTGTACCGTCGTCTCCGCCTCCTCCTTCAGGAAAAGCCATATCGAGCCATGTGAGAAGACTGTTCCACTCCTCATAGTGGCGTTCGTCCTCCCCTTGGCATTGCAGCAGGAAACGCAATAGCTCCTTAGCCTCCCCGTACTGCTCCGATTCCAGCATTCGGGTAAGATGAATTTGATAATGATCCAGCATGCTAGGGAACAAATATACGTTATCCTTGTTGTCGCCTTGTGGGTCAATGGGAGTTGTAATGCTAACACCGCCTTCGTATACGCCATCTCATGCTTCTCGCAAGCTTGCGTAAGATTATACCACGGTCTGAGGAAAGAAAAAAACAAAAGCTGCTAGAAGACCGCTCGGCAGGTGCAACCAACTATTTTTTCGACAAAATCCAAAAAATGACTTGCAATACTAAAAACGTTCATGTTATATTATTACTCGTGTCCCAGTAGCTCAGCTGGATAGAGCAACGCCCTTCTAAGGCGTCGGTCGGGAGTTCGAATCTCTTCTGGGACGCCATTATATGTACGCAATCGAAGCCTAACCGCTGTAAGCGGTGGGGCTTTTTTTATATGCTGCTAAATCTGCCATGTCCCTGCGCTATTGCTGTAGTAGTTAAGCGCCTCATCCAGCTCTTGGCTTGCCTTAACCACTTGCGATGATGTCAACGATCCTGACTGCATATAGAGTTCGACCATCCGTTTGCGAAGGCTTTCGATTCGGGCTTTGGCATCCGTTCTTTGCATGTACATATGAACACTACCTCCTACCTCATTATGAATTGGTTATGAATAGGTTATACGTTTGCCGTCTCAAGCTTCGATACCAATTGCTGCATGCGAAGACTTGTCGGGCACTCTCTGCACGGCGCCGGTACCTGGTCTCCCTTTAAAGAATTGAATCGATGTTCGCATCGGTCACAGGATTCAAGCTCTTTGCCGATTAGTATTCGAATATGCCGTTTCTCTTGTCGGTCCACAGCTGTCGTTTGCCTGGATGTGATTACCTCTACAATCATCGATCTTTTCTTAGGAATGACCCTGACCTCCTTTATCGGTTAAGCCGACTGAAATGGCGAACTTCTATATTCACCATACTAAATGAGAGTTGTTAGAAAAATTCCATGGAAGTTATTTGAAAAGTGATAAATTAGACGGCTTATCGGATAAAGTTTTTGAAAAGTGTTAGATCGGGACATTTGCAGCATATTCTCAGTCACAAATAAAGACCATTATCCTAGTTAAGGATATGGTCTCTCTGAATTTGCTGCTATGCTATACCGAAAGCGATGCCTGACTTTCTGTCACGAACTGGAAGAGAAGCTCCGACTTCTCCTCGGTCAGCTCGCCGCTATTGTCGAAGACGAGGATGGATGAGGCCGGAATATTCCAATTAATCTGCGGCACGAAGTCGACTCTTTTCTCGAAGTCGCCCCAGTTGTCGAGCTTCCACTGGTCGCGTACGGTCTGTCTGCCGATAATCCGTTTTTTTTGCATCGCGATGTCAGACAAAGTAACGACGACGACTTTCACGTCAACGGATTGTTTGGTGCGGCCGGCCGCTTGAAGGACGTCCTCGATCCATTGTTCATTTCTGAGCTCAGCTGTAAAAGGAGAAATCATGAACACATTTTGGCCTGCGGCAAGGTTCTCGATGCATACATCCTTAGCCGTGTCGTACTCAAGGTCACGCAAATTGCGTTTATAGTAATCGGAATCCCGATCATTCTTATCCAAACCGTTCATTTCGAGGATTGCCTCCACGAATCTTCCGCCAATCGTGTCGCGATCCAGGAATGCTGCCGGAATTCGAGATGATAGCTTCCTTGCTACCGTTGTTTTGCCTGTGCCTGCTACGCCTACAAAGAAGATTAATTTTTGCAAAAAAATGTGCCTCCACTACTTTTTTGATGCATTATATCATCTTTTCATAGGTTTTCATAGAATAGTCCTTGCTCGTTTCGCGCATAAGGATGGTATGATTAACCTATTACTAACAACCGAGGTGATTCAACACCATGAACCAAAAAAATAAACTGATATTGCAAATGAGCCTTTCCGCAGCCTCTCTCGCCGCTATCATCCATCTGCTTACACGCTCCTTCCAAGTCGCGATAGCCGGTCATCATATGAACGGCCATGAACCTTCAATGCCGGAAACGAACGATTGGGTTATGAATCTTCTAGCCTTTCTCCCCTTTGCGGCGTGGATCATCGCTATCCTGCTTTATCGCCGCGATCGGAATCATGTTCAAATTCCACTCCTTAATGCACTATCGTTAACGTTGTCCAGCTTCTCTGTCATTGCAGGGGCAGGCGGAGCGGTAGAGTTCCATTTTTCTATATTCATGGTCATTGCCATAGTCGCTTATTATGAGCGAATAAGCCTTATTGTTGTGATGACTGTATTATTCGCCGTACAGCACGTCGCCGGGCTTTATTTATTTCCAACCTACGTATTCGGAACGAAAGATTATACAATCGGCATGGTTGCGATTCATGCTGTTTTCCTGTTGCTTACCTCCTTGGCCACGATTCTTCAAATTGCGAATAAGTTGATGGTTATGAAGGGCGTTGACGAACAGAACCAAGAAAGCAAACAGCTCTTCGAGACGATTGTTGGGCAGTTAACGGAGACCTCCAAACAGCTGAGGGAAGTGACAGCAGGACTTGTCGACAAAAGCGGCCATACGGCGGAATCGATCAACGGCATCGCCGCGGCTGTCAATCAGCTGACAAGCGGGCTGGCGTCCCAGACAGCAGACTCCCGTCGCAGTATGAACGATATGAATCAAATGTCGGACGAGATGAACGGCATGAACGGCGCGTTCCAAAGCGTGGCGCATAACGCTAAACTATCCCGCCATACCGCGGATGAGGGCAGCCGGCATATCGAGCATACGATTGAGCAAATGGACGATGTAACCCGCGCTCTTGATTCCATGAGCAGCAGCGTGATTGCGCTTAGCGGGAAATCGGATCAAATTGGAGCGTTCGTCGACATCATATCCGCGATGGCCGAGCAGACGAAGCTGCTCGCGCTGAATGCTTCTATTGAAGCAGCTAGAGCGGGGGAGCAAGGCAAAGGATTTGCAGTCGTTGCAGGGGAAATTCGTAAACTGTCTAATCTGTCTGGTGAGTCTGCCTATTCGATCAAAGAAGTTCTTGAGGGCGTTCAGCATTCCGTTCGCGAATGTGCGGAATGGACAGAAGCCTGCGTTGCACGAACGCGGACTATGATAGACAGCATTGGCCAGACCAACTCCTCATTCAAGCATATTGTGAATCAGATTCATATCGTCGAAGAGCAAGTCCTTCAAGCGGCTGCTTCCTCGGCTCAAGTTGCCGCCGGCACACGTCTTGTCTCCCTTACGATGGACGAGATGGCGCAATTCTCGGTCGACTCCCTGGAGGAAACGAAGGTCATCGGCCGCTTGACGGAGAAGCAGGTCGAGTTGACGGATCATCTTGCGGACACTTGCGCCAGATTGCTGCTCTTATCCGAACGAATCGATCAGCTTATAAGCAAGATTGGGCAATAGCATCAGACTTCATTAGGCGAAACAAAGGGCTTACCTCATCCTATCTGTCACTGACCGTGACAGATAGCGAGGTAAGCCCTTCTTCTCATTACCATAAATGCATCGATTCAATATGATTCTTCGTTGTATCCGTTCCGCAATCATACAATTGCTTATACACCTGCTTCAGCCAATAATCATAATCCGAATTGTTCTGCTCGTCGCTATCCGCTTGATAAGGATTGGCAGCCATAGTCCTTACTCCTCCGTTGTCCGCTGCGGCAAGCTCCTTGAACAGCTCGTGAAGCTTTCCAATCTCCTCATCGTTCGCTTGTATGACAAGTTCGTAGGCCGCCGCTTCCGGATCGGCTAATATTTGGCCCGCTTGAACGGACACATAATATGTCGTTCGCTCTTCTTCATTGCTTTCCTCATTCCACATCCTACCCAGCCTCGCTTCCTTCATGCTTACCTTGCACAAGCTGTATCAGCCTCCTCTAGCTTCCCCCTATGGACAGACATTTTATGCCTATTTTCAGCATATAACTGTTATTATCGCTACTGGAGTCCAGCAATAGAGAGGAATGAGACGGATGTGTGGAATTACCGGCTGGATCGATTGGACCCGTGACCTGACCAAGGAAAGCATTAGCCTGGAGAAGATGACCGACACGCTAGCGCCCCGCGGACCTGACGCATCGGGCACATGGATCTCGGCGCATTGCGCTTTGGGACATCGGCGTCTGTCCGTCATCGATCCCGAGAACGGCGCTCAGCCCATGATTCGCCATACCGGCGATGACAAATACGTCATCGTCTATAACGGCGAGTTATATAACGCGCTGGAGCTGCGCAAGGAATTGGAGAGCAGAGGCCGAACATTTACGACGAATTGCGATACAGAGGTGCTGCTCGTCGCTTATATGGAATGGGGCAAGTCATGCTTGGAAAGGTTTAACGGTATTTTCGCTTTTGCCATATGGGATACAGCCGAGCAGGAGCTGTTTCTGGCAAGAGATAGACTTGGCGTGAAGCCGCTGTTTTATAGTACGCAGGACGGCTTGTTTATTTTCGGATCGGAGCAGAAAGCTATTCTAGCCCATCCGGCAGTGAAGCCAGAGGTCGGCGCGGAGGGATTGGCCGAAATCTTCATTTTAGGCCCCGCGCGGACACCAGGTCATGGCGTATATAAACAAATTAGCGAGCTGAAGCCAGGCCATTGTATGTCTGTTACCCACGCCGGCGTTAAGACCATTACGTATTGGAAGCTGGAAAGCAGCCCTCATCTGCAAAATATCGCCGAAACAGCAGAGCATGTAAGCGAGCTGCTGAAGGATACAGTTGAACGACAGCTCGTTTCGGACGTGCCCGTCTGTACGTTATTGTCGGGCGGGCTCGATTCCAGCGCCCTGACGACACTCGCTGTCCGCTATTACGATGCGAACGGGCAAGGGAATGTGCATACGTATTCGGTCGACTATACCGATAACGACAAGCACTTCCAGGCGCATGCGTTCCAGCCGAATAGCGATGCGCCGTGGATTGAGCGGATGACGTCCCATCTCGGCACCATTCACCACCCGATTCAATTCGATACGCCGGAGCTTGTAGACGCGCTGCAAGCCGCCACCTTCGCACGCGACCTGCCTGGTATGGCCGACGTCGACGCTTCGTTGCTCCTCTTCTGCCATGAGATTAAGAAAGGCGCTACCGTCGCGATTTCCGGCGAAGCCGCAGACGAAATATTCGGCGGCTATCCGTGGTTCCACCGCGAGGATGCGCTTAGCGCGAACACGTTCCCTTGGTCGCTCGCTTCGAATATGCGAGCGGATCTGCTCGCGCCCGATGTAGCGGCGTGGATAAAGCCGCTGGATTACATCGGCGATCGTTACGAGCAAGCCATTGCGGAGGTTCCGCATTTGGATGGCGAAGATGAGCAGAAGCAGAAGATGCGGAGGATGTCCTACTT
This sequence comes from Paenibacillus sp. 05T425, assembly GCF_056396205.1. Classification (NCBI taxonomy): domain Bacteria; kingdom Bacillati; phylum Bacillota; class Bacilli; order Caryophanales; family Paenibacillaceae; genus Paenibacillus; species Paenibacillus sp. 05T425. Next base: position 79,130 of record NZ_JBFTLA010000010.1, on the reverse strand, counting down.
GAACATTACCCGCTTCATGCCGACGCTGCTCGACCGCAAGGACCGGATGAGCATGGCAGCAGGACTGGAAGTGCGCGTCCCTTTCTGCGATCATCGGCTTGTTGAATATGTGTGGAACATTCCGTGGGAAATCAAGACTTCGGGCGACCGGGAGAAAGGAATTCTGCGCAAAGCGCTGAAGGGCGTACTGCCGGATGACGTCATTACGCGCAAGAAGAGCCCATATCCAAAGACGCATAACCCGAACTATCTGGCCGCGGTCAAAGGCCTGCTGCTTGATGTGTTGAATGATCCTTCCTCTCCGCTGCTCCCGCTTATCAACGTGAAGAAGGTGAGAGAACTTGCGGAATCCGATGCTGCGAGATCCAATATTCCTTGGTTCGGCCAGCTCATGTCCGGACCTCAATTATTCGCCTATCTGTATCAAGTTAATCTGTGGCTGAAGCATTATAAAGTCGTGATCGGCTAAGCCACGCCCTCTCAGTTCCTATCGAATATGGACACAAGCGACGCTAATAGGCTGTATTACGATCATTACGCGCGGTTGCGGACCGAAGAGACTCTATTGGATCCTTCCCCATACTTATTAGCGCTGTTTGACACAGCCAGCGTCCGCTGAGTCCGTATTGGTGAGAGGTAAGAGAATAAACCAGCATTAAAGGTCAGTACAGACCGCACTACAATTTAAAAAACCCCGCTCGCGCGTCACTTCGTTTACGAAGCATTGCGCAAGCGGGGTTAGTTCATTCATATGTTCGTTCGCTATTCCTCTAGCAAGGCAATGAGCTTCCTCAATGCATCGCCGCGATGACTGATTTGCTGCTTCTCCTCCGTCGACAGCTCGGCCATCCCGCGGCCAAGGCTTGTCAGCCAGAACAGCGGATCATAACCGAAGCCGCCGTTGCCATGCGCCTTGTCCGTAATCCAGCCGTCAACCGTCCCTTCCGTCTCCAGAAACTGCCCCGTTGCCGGATCATACAGCGCGAGCGCGCAGACGAACTGAGCACCGCTCAGCAGCTTGGAGCCATCGGCAAGCGTTTCGTTGACCTGGATGACGCCTTCGCTCTCGAGCCGTGACAGCTCGCGAAGCAGCTTCTCATTGTTGTCCGCATCCGTCGCTCCTTCGCCGGCATATCGCGCCGAATAAACACCCGGTTCGCCGCCAAGCGCATGGACGCGCAGCCCCGAATCGTCGGCTAGCACTGGCACGCCGAGCGTATCTCCTGCCGTCTTCGCCTTAATTCGCGCATTGGCCGCGAACGTGTCGCCGTCCTCGACGATATCAGGAAAATCGGCATAATCGAGCAAGCTTGTCGTTTCCTTATCCAGCTTGCTCAGCGCGTGAGCGAACTCCTTCACTTTGCCTGCGTTCTTCGTAGCAACGACGACAATGTTGCTTGCCGCCAAAAAAGAATTAGCCATATGTACTCAGCCTCCGATACGCGCTGCGATCGGTCCCAGCACTTCCTTCTGCTTCACGATCAGCTCGCTAATACCCTCTTCGCCCAGCGCCAGCAGCTGGTTAAGCTCTTCGCGCGTGAACGGAGCTTCTTCGCCAGTGCCTTGCACCTCTACGAACTTGCCGCTGCCGGTCATAACGACGTTCATGTCGACCTTCGCTTTGGAATCCTCTTCGTAGTTCAGATCAAGCAGCGCTCGCTCCTGGATAACGCCAACGCTGACGGATGCAAGAAAATCAGTAATCGGATATTTATCGAACTTGGCGTTATTCTCAGCCAGCTTATTAACTGCAATCGCAAGCGCAACGAACGCGCCGGTAATCGAGGTTGTTCTTGTACCGCCATCCGCTTGAATAACGTCGCAGTCGAGTGTTATCGTGCGCTCGCCGAGCGCCTTCAAATCAACAACCGAACGCAGCGCACGCCCAATCAGACGCTGTATCTCCATCGTTCTGCCGGTCAACTTGCCCTTTGCCGCTTCGCGAATGTTGCGGGAATGCGTTGCGCGCGGAAGCATCGCGTATTCGGCCGTAATCCAGCCTTTTCCTTGCCCTTTCATGAATGGAGGAACGCGTTCCTCTACGCTCGCCGTACAAATCACTTTCGTGTCGCCGACCTCGATGAGCACCGAGCCTTCTGCATGTTTGTTAATGCCTGTCGTTATCGTTACCGGCCGAAGCTGGTTAGTCTGACGTCCGTCCAATCTCATTCGTGTCTTCCTCCTGAACCGCTCTCATATTTCAACTCATGGAATGCCTCTTCGTGCAATCCTTCCTATTTTACCAAAGTGAATGGTGAAAAGCACCTCTTACATTTTTATAAGAGTTTGATTGGATTTTGTGCAGTCAAATGGATCAAAAAAGGTTGCTGAGGGCTAAAATGCCCGTTTTGCCTGTATGTTTTCCACTCAAAAGTCACTTAATAGCGATTGGGATCGATTAGACTGTATGAAATACAGACAAAACGTAATCTCAGTAAGAGGTCGGAACTTCTTATATATAAAACAAAAACCCCAGCTATCCGCCTATATAGCGAATAGCAGGGGTTCAATTAAAAGTAAACATCTTCTCAGGGGGCCATCGTCGAATGTCGAACCGATAATTCAGGACGGAGCACGATTCGCTCGGGACGCTCACCACGCTGTCCGATATTTCGGACCAGAAGCTGTACGGCAATCTGCCCCATCTGTTCGATCGGCTGGGCAATCGTTGTAAGCGGCGGATCCGTAACGGAAGCAAGCACCGTATCGTCGAACCCGATAATCGAGCAATCCTGCGGAATGCGAAGACCTATTTCTTTGGCAGCCCGGAGAGTGCCGATCGCAAGCAAGTCGTTGCAGCAGAAGACGGCGGTAGGACGATCATGTCGTTGCAACAGCTCCATAGCCTTTGTCTTGCCTTCATTGACGCTGCTGCTCAGCACAAGCGCCGGATCGAGAGACAGGCCCATGGCTTCAGCAGCTTGCCTGAATCCTCGCACTCTTTCCCTGCTGCTGCTGATCGAATCCTGTTCGGCTAATACGGCAAGACGGCGGTGGCCAAGCGCAATCAAATGTTCCGCCGCTGCAAATCCGCCCTCATAATCGTTTACAACGACGGACGGCACCTCAACGGAAGGAAATTCACGGGCAAGAAACGTAATCGGTACGCCGCCGTTCAGCAGCGGTTCCAGCACCGACAGCTCCTTGATGCCTGTGCCGATAATTACCCCGTCCACGTTTTTTTGCTGCAGCAGATCGGCATAGTGCCCTACCTTCTCGTCCTTATTATCCGTGCTGCATATAAAGACGCTGTAGCCATGACGCTGTCCTTCATCCTCGACCGCCCTCGCGATTTCGGCAAAGAAGGGATTAGAGATATCCGGTACTAACAAGCCAAGCGCATATGTCTTCTTGCCCGTAAGCGCAGAAGCGATCATGCTAGGCTTATAGCCCATGCGCACCATAATGCTCCTAATTTCCTCACGGCGTTGTTTGCTGATCTTGCCCTTGCCGTTGATGACAAGAGATACGGTAGCAATGGATACACCTGCTTCTTTGGCAACATCATATATGGTCGCTTTCATGACAACGTTCTCCATTCGCTTGTTATCGCTTTCATTTCCATTATGCGCGCTATGGAGATCGCTTTCAATGATTATCTCGTTGGCGAAAGCCGAATATCGAACGTTTTGTCATACGGTGTCAGCACGTTAACGACGAGCGTCTGACAGTCTGGCGGGAAAGAAGCCCCGCGAATCGAACGGGCTCTATGCTCATGCGCTCCGCCATCCACCTCAATCCACTCATTGCCTGCCGAATACCGTACTGTGCCTTCTTTCCAAAATTGCGTACCCGTCTCGGCAGGAGCCAATTCGCCGCCTACAAACGCCCCTTCCTTCCCGAACACGAACGAAATCTGGGTCAAAAGCACGTCCGGCATGTCGCATCTAACGCGCAGTTGCCAGCCGCCTTGCGATTCCGCCAGCTCGATTTGCACATGATGCTCCTGCAAATGGGTTACTTCGCGCAGCTGATGCGGCAGCAAATACCAAGGGCTGACCGGACCGCTGGCCGTAACGGGTAAGCGATCGCCTGCAATCGGACCGTAATATCCTTTCGTTTCGGTCCCTGACAACAAGTAGCCGGATTCAAGCTGCGCAAGCTCGTTCATCTTAACGAAACCTGGCTCGAACGAGCTGCTGACCTGCACGCCAAGCAGACGCGCGTTGCCATGCCGAAGCGCAAAGAACGAATTGGTTTCCGTCATGACCGTAACGCTCGTCTTGCCTTCCCGCTGCCGGGCAACGGGAGCGCCGAACTCAGGATGAAGGCGGCTATGATAAATTTTGCCGCCGTGACCCGCGGCATCCATCCCGCTTAAATAGCGAGCCCGAGGAAACTGTCCGTTAATAACGACCCGATAATGGTCTGGCAGACTGCCCCGTTCGACAGAGGACTTTTGCAGCTCCGGATATAGCAAATATCCGATAAAACCGTTGTTCGAACTCGCGTCCGGGCGGTCCAATGCTTCTCCTCCGAGCGCTGCGATGGCGGCAAACAACGGATCCTGATCGCGATGCGCCATAATGCTGGATACTTGAAAGTAACTCGACATATCGAATTTATGTCCGAAGTCCTGCCGACCGGAGTAATCGGTGACGACTTCCCCGTCGGGATGAATCAGATAAGCCATCATCCTCAAGTTGCGACGAACCGGCGCAAGCAGCTCAGGCCTCCCAAGCAGCTCCGCCGTATGGAACAGCATAATGTCGCTAACGCCGTTGTAGATGCCATTACTGCGCTCCGTCCATTCTCCGTCCTCCGTGCAGTCGATCCCTTCGGCCAGCCATTGATCGGCGCGGGCGATTAGCTTCTCATTGCCGGTCAGCCTGTGCACGAAGCCAAGCGCCGCCGTCAGCACCCACCGATGGTTCGGCGTATGGCAACCGCCTGTCAGCAGCGCCTGTGCCGAGCGTTGCAGGAATGTTCGTAGGTTGACGCGAATGCCCTCCAGCGCCGACCAATCATGCCTCTCCAACAATTCTAGCTGCTGGGCAAGACCGACGACCGCAAATGCGGTATCCGGCGGAGAATGCATATTCGTCCAGCCGGGCGATATGCTTCCGTCCTCGTGCTGCGCGCGAACGATAAACGCCGCAGCAAGCTCCAGACGCTCCCGCAGCAGCTCGTCTTGATAATAACGCGAATCTTCGCATACAAGCGCACATGCCCATATCGACATAACCGCCGTCGTTCCCGTATGGGTCGCCCAAGCGATGCCGTTGTCATGATCGGCAACTCCGCCATAAAAGCGGCTGCCGCTGTCCATTATTTGATTGTCCATTCCTTGCGCGACCCAGCCATCGTTGACGGCAACCAGCTTCTTGTACATCGTCCTCTTCCTCCTTCTTCACATGAAAACGAACAATGGCTCACGCTTCTCCAGCTCGTAGGGAACGAGCTGGAGCAATGGCGTGAACCGGTGAATATGCCTGCTGATCTGTACGTTAACCTTTCACCGCTCCAAGCATCACCCCGCTGACGAAATACCGCTGCAGCCACGGATAGACGAGCAAGATCGGCACGGTTGCGAAGATGACGCTCGCTGCTTTCAAGCTTTCCGGCTGAAGCATGGACTGCCCGCTTGCCCCTTCCATTTGCATKAGCTCGCTAACCATGTTGTTCTGCACAAGCTGATAGAGCTTCAACTGCAGCGGGTACATCTCTGGACTTGTAATGTACATAAGCGTATCGGTAAATCCGTTCCAACGGCCGACGCCGTAGAACAGGCTTAACGTTGCGATAACAGGCAGCGACAGCGGCACGATAATGCTGACCAAGGTGCGGAAGTACGAGCTGCCATCGATCTCTGCGGATTCTTCCAGCGAATCGGGAATATTTTGCATGAACGTAATAAGTATGATCAAGTAGAACGGGCTGATTAGCCCGGGCAGCACAAGCGCCCAGATCGAGTCAAGCAAGTTCAAGTTGCGCACAAGCATATATTCAGGAATGATCCCGCCGCTGAAAAACATCGTAATGACGATAATGAACATGACGATCTTGCGTCCCTTGAGCTTCGTCTTGGCAAGCGGATAAGCCGCCGCGATCGTCATCAGCATGCATAACACGGTGAACAGCAGCGTCATCATGATCGTAAATCCAAGCGAGCGGATCATCGAAACGTCGGAGAACACCTGCTTGTAGGAACTCCAATTAAGTTCGACTGGAATAAGGCTGACCTCGCCCGACATAATGGCACGCGACGAGCTTAAGGAGATAGCCAGTATATGAAGAAATGGAGCCAGACACAGCAGCACGAAAAATATTATAGCGATCACATTGATAACATCGAATGATCGGCTTGCTTGTCGATCCCTCATGTCTATCGCTCCTTTCCAATTTTCGAGAACAGAAGGTTGTTTTGTTGTTATAGAATGCTTTGGTCCGCCAATTTTTTGGAAAAATAGTTAGCGCCTAGTACGAAGACAAGTCCGACAACTGCTTGGAACAAGCCGACAACCGTAGCAAGCGTATATTGGCCGGATTCGATGCCGATGCGGTATACAAAGGTGCTGAGCACATCCGAATAATCCCGAACGGCCGTATTGCCGATGATGTAAGGTCGTTCAAATCCGATCGCAATCATGTGGCCCACATTGATAATGAGCAGCGTAACGATCGTTGGCTTCAGGGATGGCAGCGTAATGCTCCAAATCTTTCTCAGTCGACCCGCGCCGTCAACGTCGGCCGCTTCGAACAATTCCCGGTTGATGCCGGTTAACGCCGCCAAATAAATGATCGTTCCCCAGCCTGCGCTCTGCCACACGCCAACGACCAAATACGTAATGAGCCAATCGCTCTTATTCGTCAGAAAAGGAATGGCGTCGAAGCCTAATGAGGTGATGATGTTGTTGATCATGCCGGACTGCGTACCGAACACTTGGTAGACGATTCCGCCGATGATAACCCATGAAATGAAATGCGGAATGTACAAGATCGTTTGCGATAGCTTCTTGAACCAGATGATATTCAGCTCATAGAGCATAATAGCCAAGAGTAGAGGGGCCGGGAACGATACGAGTAAATCCAAGCCATTAAGCATCAATGTATTGCGCAGCGTCTTGTAAAAGTCCGACATCGCGAATACTTCCTTGAAAGCGTCGAACCCGATCCATTCGCTTCCGTTAATGCCCTGGAAAAAGTTAAAATCTTTAAACGCGATAATAATGCCGTACATCGGTCCATATTTGAAAATAATGAAGTAACTGACCGGTAAAATGAGCAACGCATACAATTGCCAATATCTACGTAAATACGCGATCGCGTTCAATGCAATCCACTCCTATCTCTTTACGGTGTTGCCCGGAGACGGGAGCCACGCGTGGCTTTTCGTCTCCGAGCTGCTTGATGTCGTCGCTTACGCTTATTTCATAGCCTCATAAGCTTTTGTGCGTTCATCCAAGATCGCTTGACCGCCGCCCGCCATGTAGTCTTTCAACATCGCTTCGAACGTGCTCTCGAATTGGTCCGGCTTCACCATCGTTGTTTTGACGATCATTTCGTGGAACTTATCGCGCAGCGCCGTACCGTATTTACTCTGTGACTCAATCGGACGATCGAACTGGACAGGCTTGATCGTATCGCTTCTAGAGATCGTTAACGCCTTACGCGTCTCATCGCGGAATTGTTCCGGCATGCCGAATACGTAAGCCTCAACGTTTTTCTCTGTCTCGCCAAGCTGCTTGCCGTTCGAGATGATGGCCATGTCGCCAAAGTTGTAGATGCGGTTTTTCGCTTCTTCGGTAGCATCGGCTTTTGAAACCGGAACGCCGTCTTGAAGCGTGTAGTTCTCGCCTTCCACACCGTTTTGCATGTTCAGCAGGTTGTCGCCGGAAGCCATCCAATCCAAGTATTTGATTGCTTCTACGGCGTTCTTGCTGCTTTTTGGAATCATCAGGTAGAGACCTACCGGCGCATATTCCGGTTTCGGATGTTTGCCCTCTGAGTTCGAATACACATCAACCGAGGAGAGCTTCGCATCCGGAATGTTCTTCTGAAGCGTAGCGTATAGGCCGTCCGCATAGAACGGGTTCATATCGTCTTCGCTGAAGAACCCGACCAGACCTTTAGCTGCATCTTCACCCAGCTTTTTCTTATCCTCATCAAGGCTGAAGTCGGTGCTCATCAGACCTTCGTTATAGAGCTTGTTCATGAATTGCAAAGCATCCTTGAACCCCGGAAGCAGCGTAGGATAATCATTCGAGCCAAGCTGCTGCGTCAACGTGTAGCGCTGCTCTTCTGTCGTTGGCTGAATAAACGACCATATGAGCGGTTCGTATTGCGCCGAAGCAAGCGCCATACCAAGCGGGATGACTTTGCCCCCCGTTTGACCCGGGTCTTTTTCCTTGAACGCTTTTAACGTGCTGTATAGTTCATCTGTTGTTTGCGGCACTGGAAGGTTGAGCTTGTCGAGCCAGTCCTGACGAATGAACGACGAGTATTTGCCTAGATGCGCACGCTTTGCCGGGAGCGCATACTGTTTGCCGTCGTATTGGCCGTAAGCAATCGTGTCTTCACCCAGAAATTTCTTCAGGTTAGGACCGTACTGATCGAGAAGCTCGCCGAGCTCGGTCAGACCGCCCTGCTGCGCGTAACGATAAAAGGTTGGCGAATCATACGTGAATACAATATCCGGTACGTCGCTTCCGCTCGCCATCAGTACATTAAGCTTCTGAATCTCTTCCGACCGCGGAACTGGTACGTATTCCAGGTTGATGTTGTTCGGCGTGCCGAAGTTGTCTTGTGCGTAGGTTGTTAGATAGTTCTTCGTAATGGTCGATCCGGAAGGCGAATTGCCCCGGTCGAACACTTCTACCTTAAGCGTTACCGGTTTGCCGGAGGCGCCTTCGCCCCCTGTTGATTCGCTGCCTTTGTTGTCATTGTTGTTGCCGCATGCGCTTAGAATCATTGTAGATGCGAGTGTGAGTGCTAGGAGCGTACTGGCTTTCTTTTTTACGTTTGCAACCTTTACCATTTGATACCAACCCCTCTTTCTTCCCCATCAATTTGCTTCCTGTCCCCCGGAAATGTTCGCGCTTTCAATCGTGGCTTGCGGCCCGTGTTTGGGAAGTGGCCTCAGTATGGCACGACTTGCAAATCAATGACAATAAACCAGTTTCGGCGTGGCAAACCGTTCCTCCAAAACCTTGTTGTATAAGGCTTTATCCAACTAGAATAGATTATTTTCCCTACATAAACCGTTTTCCATACGCGTTCGAAAAGGCCGTAATAAAGCGGATTCCGACGATAAACTATAATCATTGGAAACAAATACAGCGGCAGTCCGAATGTAGCTCCTTATTCGGACTGCCGCTGCCGTAAACAACTCATCATAATATTACTTACTAACAACTTCACTCCCTAGACAACTATGTCAGGGCGGAGGGCCGCATCTTAAGCTTACGGAATTCACCCGGCGTAACGCCAATGATACGTTTGAATACCCGCCCGAACGTAATCGAGTTCGCATAACCAACCTGAAGCGCAATGCTTTGCACCGTCTCATCCGTCTCGGCCAGCAAACGCTCCGCCTGCTGCATCCGCAGTTGCACAAGAAAATCGACAAACTTCATATCGTACTCCAGCTTGAACAGATAGCTCGCATACTTGCCCGATATTTGGAACCGGTCGCTCAAATGCTTGAGAGACAAGTCCGGATCCGCAAAGTTTTCCTGAATATATACTCTCATCTCGGTTATCATCGTTTTGTAGCTTTTCGTTTCGCTCATCGCCACATACGTCTCATAGACATACAACAAATAATCGAGCAGCAGCTCTTTCATCTCGGTCAGGGACGACGAAGCCTTTAGCTTGTCAAGCAGGGCAGACGTCTTATCGTCCTCCAAACATTCGTTCAACGCAGCTGATAAATCCTTCAGCTCGCGGGTCAGCATCTGCACGAATAATTGCATCAGCGAATGAATATCTTCATCCCTCAGCGTATCCGTCTCCAGTTGCTTGAATAATTGCTCGAGCGTTGGCTGCCAGTTTTCGTTCGTCTGTCTGATTTCCTGCACGCAGTCCGTGCACATCTGCATATAATTAAACATCCCTGGCTGATTGTTCTTCGGAATATCGCCGCTGAACGTGATCGCGCTTTTGCCGATTGACAATTGATATTCCATACCGGACAAGGCGTCGCGGTACGATTGTCCAATTCGGCTCCAGTCGTCTACAATCGATCCGATTCCGAACGACAATATGAAGCGCAAGTGCTCCCTTACCCATTGCCTTGCAACGGAAGCTGTCGTGTGAAGCTGCTCCAGCATCGGAGCATCGGTATCGGGTACGGCGAACACAAAAGCGATCCGGTCCGGTGCCGTCCATTCCCCCCATCCCATCAACCCTTCGCCCGAGGCAAGTTCCTGCATGACATTGCTAAGCGCGAATTTCAATACATTTTGCTCGTTAAGACTGTTCTCGGTTTGGAAATCATCGTACCTGTTCAGCCTAACGATCATAACCGCATACCGCCCGGCATTCGGAAGAAGGTTCAGCTTACGCATCCGCTCGATCGTTTGCTGGCTTCGTTCTCCGCTAATGAGCTCGTTAAACAGCTGCCTGCGCTGGAGCATAACGCTCTCTCGCTGCCCCTTCTCATAGTCTTGCGACTGATCGATTAAATTCTCGAGCGCGCGGTCAATAACCGTCAAGTCATCCATCCTTACCGCTTTCCCGTCGCTGCTTCGCAGCTGGAGCGCCTGGATCCGATTCATCATAAGACGGATCGGCTTATAGTTGCGGCGTGTTACCCAAATAATATAAATGATCGCGACCGCAAATGTTAAAACCGCAATGATCACCCATGCATAAGAAACGACGGATACCCAGCCAAGCAATTGCCCAGCCTGGATGCCGCTCTCGAAGGTCCAGCCAAGTGAACTCGAGGTGATCGTCGTCAGTACATCGCCGCTTGCCTCTTCTTCATCGCCATTGTATGCGGGATAAATCCGCTGGTCGGCACCGTCGGTTATCCGCATGAACGAAAATTGGTGATTCGTCATGCTTCCAATCAATTGATCGACTACATACAAATCGATATTAATGACAAGGATACCGTCCTTCCCGAATGGAAGCGGCGTCTGTTTATACATGGTGATGACCCTGACCGGCTTAAGCTGATCATATTCCCGGTACTCCCGGGATGCCGACCATCCCGTAAAATTGCGGTTTTCCTTCGCGCGGGAAATGAACTCCCGGTCTCCGAAATCCGCCAGCTCGGTCTGCCCGCTTGACGTCAATACGATGTCATCGGACTGCCTGTACAAATAGATGGAATCGAGCAAATCGCTATCCTCAACAAGCGATCGCAAACTATGGACAACATTGTATCGGTCGTTTGTATCGGACGAGCCATTCAAATACGCGGTGTAGCTCTTATTTTTCACGGCTTCATTCAGCGCATTAAACTCAACTTCACGGATGGCGCGTTCGATGCTGTCCACTACATAACCAGTCGTTATGCTGTCTGCCTTCGCCGTCTCGGAGCGCGATATTTCATTGACCGCGATGAACGACAAAAAGATGATCATCGATACGGTAAGCACCAAAATCGGAAAATAAGATACAAGCAACCGGAAATACCAGTTGTTAAGCTTAAGCATATACAACCTCCTGCCAGTAACCGTCTATTCTGTAAGCGCTATCAAATAGATGTGGAATTTTTAGGTTAAGCGGTTTACTTCATGCATCCATTGTAGCATGGCTCACCATTATTCGAAATAGAAAAAGACGGTACAGGAGCAACCTCCTGTACCGTCTTGCGATTATTTTACACGACTCTTACCAGTGTTAAGATTTGAGGGCATTCACGTAGTTTGGACGGCCTACCGGCGTGACATAGGATTTCTCCTGATCGTCGACGACATTCGCTTCGCCGTTGATTAGAATTTGAACCTGGGCTGCCCCCGTGTTCTCCGTGATGGACAGAACGACGGCCTGCAGCATTTCGGAAGGCATCTGTTGGCCCGCCTCGTACGTTGCATCTTCCAGATCGACCGTAACGACGTCGTCCTTCGTCTCGACGCTCGTTACCTTAACCTCTGGCAAGATGATGCTCGTAAGTTCCTTCTTATTAAGAGGGCCTGCGATTAATTGCTCCATGGCTGCTTCCGCAGTCGGCATATCGTTGTCGTTATTAATCAGCCTTGTAACCGGTACATAGTATTGATCGTCGCTGAGCGTCTTAGCCGAGAAGTACAGCGTAACCGGCGTTGACTGCATATAGTTCACGCCATCAGCCGTTTCGATGTTGATACCGATATCGCGATTAAGCGCCAGATCAAGCGGGAATGCATCCATAGGCATCTCGGACAGCTTCTCGCCTTCAAGCGAGAGCTCGACGTTCTCAATTCCCGGAATTGCCGTCAACGTCCAAGTAATCGCTTCGACGATCGCCCTCTCATCCTGCGGGTTGTAGTTAGCGAACGGTTCGGTGAAATCGACCAGCGCAAGCTTGTTTTCCTTGTCCACCTTGAAAGACTTAATTTGAGTGCCTTGCGGGATCATGGCGCGGAATTCTTCTGGCAGCAGATTAGCATAGGTACCGTCCTCTACCATCATCTCCAGCGCTCTCTGTCCGGCCGCCTCGTTCGCGGCAAGCGATGTACTAATCGATACCGGTGCCAAGTAACCGTTCCGATCCTGCAAATAAACAGTCATATGCGTACCTTGTCCCTGCGGATCAGCCTGTCCCGTCTGACCGTTGTCTGTGCCGTTCGCATTCTCTTCCACTTGCGGGGGATCAATCGATTTCCCTGTCTCCTGCGAGAACAGCCCGCACCCCGCCGTCAGTATGGGCAGCACCAACACACCCGTGAGCGCAGTGCGACGAATCCAACTTTTTTGAACCATATTAACCTTTCCTCCCCAATCATTTTTTGCCTGTCGGCTTTGTACAACTCCTTATTTGTAGTACTATGTATACGAGCCCTTCCCTGTTTTAGACCAGTTTTGTCCACAAATTCTGAGGGGGTATATACGAATGAGCAATACGGAGAAATACAGCCTGAACAGCCGCAAAGTGGCCGAGGCGACGAATGAATGGCTATTGAAGCGCGGTGTGAAGAAGGAAGCGATCGCCGAACTCGTTCATTTTCTGCAAAAGGATTACTTCCCGGACTTAACGCCCGAGGATTGCATGGTTCACGTTGACGCCGTCCTATCGAAGCGCGAGGTGCAAAATGCCGTACTAACGGGAATCCAGTTGGACATTCTTGCCGAAGAAGGCAAGCTGATGGCTCCGCTGCAGGATATGATCAAGCATGACGAAGGACTGTACGGCTGCGACGAAATATTGGCGTTGTCGATCGTCAACGTATACGGCAGCATCGGCTTCACGAACTTTGGATATATCGACAAGCTCAAGCCGGGCATTCTCGTTAAGCTGAACGACAAGTCGGACGGGGATTGCCATACGTTCCTCGACGATATCGTCGGAGCGATTGCCGCATCGGCTGCCAGCCGCATCGCTCACCGCAAACAAGCGGAACGCGAAGGCGTAACGACGCCTCCGCTCGACTAACAACGATAGAAGGGACTGTTTATAAAGGTCATATTCGACCTTGTAAACAGTCCCTTTTTTTTCGCAACCAAGCAACTAAAAACCATATTAATCAAGGAAATATATAGTGAAACGGATATTCTCCATCCTAATAATTAGGAAAATAAAGGTTGACAAGAGAATTATGGGATGTTTAAAATTAACTACATTTACTATTTATGAGGTGTAATTGATGGAACAAATCCCAGTGAACAAATTTCCGACCGCATCTGCGAATGATGCATACGTAAATCCATATGCCTTTGATAATAAGGGCAATATGGAGCAACTCAGCTCGACCTACAGCTCGTCTATCTTTTTTAGAAGATGGGCAGCTACGATCATCGATTTCCTGCTCATCGCATTAACAACCGGCGCTGCTGCCTATTTATTCAAAGAAGTTCCGCAGTTGCTTGTGCTTGCTCAGCTATTGATCGCCATCTGTTATTATTTGCTGCTAGAAGGCTTAACCGGATACACGGCAGGAAAATTCGCATTGCGAATTCAAGCGGTAAACGCAAATGGACAACCTCCTGGCTTCGTCAAAGGACTGATCAGAACGCTTTTACGCCTCGTCGATACTAATCCGGTACTGTTTGGCGGACTGCCTGCCGGCATTAGCGTTCTTGCAACAAGAAAGAAACAACGGATTGGCGATATGGCAGCCAATACCTATGTAGTTAAAGTGAAAGACCTGCCTCCCACTAGCAGAAAAAAAACGATAGTGATGACGATTGCTTTCCCTGTCTACGCTGTTTTGGTGCTTGTGTTGACTATTATGGCCTTAGCCAACATCGATACTACGCCTAAAGAACCAGAACGATTTCTTAGCGTGGACGGGCAGTTTCAAATAACCGCTCCCGCGGATTGGCGCAAAGACACAAGCTTGAATGACGAGGCCGACATTTCAATCTCTAACCTGTTTTCAGAGAAATACCTATTTGTATTGTCGGAGAGCAAAAGCGATTTTGAGGAAGGCTATACCTTGTCCGACTACCATCAAGATATGGAGGCTGCGCTAGAGCTTACAGCATCCGACAAGATCTATTATCCGACCGCCGAGACATTTATCGGCAACTATCCTGCCTACCAGCTCAGCTTCGAGTCGGAGTATGACGGTATGAAGATTGCGTACATTGTTACAACGATCGAAACCGATACACATTACCACCAAGTATTTGCATGGACGCTTGCTTCCAAGTACGATAGCGTTCAAGCCGAGCTTCATGATGTCGTGTCGAGTCTAGAGGAAACCATCCCTGAGGCTTAATCGCAATGCTTTCAGCGACAATAGGACAATCTGAGAAGACACCTCGCCGGTGTCTTCTTTCCTTAGGTTCAACTACTCCCCAACGCTTATCGGCATGGACTGCTCATTGCCCACATTCACCAAAGCGGCATCGAGCAGCGGCTTGTTCGGCAAGTAATGGAGCGATTTGACGAAACGAATCGTTTTCGTCTTGGCGCGCATGACAATGGAGTGGGTCTCGGCACGCTGGTCCGACAAGTAGCGAACGCCGCCTAAGAACTCGCCCGGCGTAACGCCTGTTGCTGCGAATATGACATCCCCCGTACCGATCATATCGTCCATTGTCAGGACGCGGTAAGGGTCGGAGATGCCCATTTGGATACAACGGTTATACTCTTGATCATCAGCTGGCATAAGTCTAGCTTGGAGCTCACCGTCCAAGCATTTGAGCGCAGCCGCGGCAAGCACGCCTTCAGGTGCTCCGCCAGAGCCTACATAGAGATCGATGCCCGCCTCGGGAAATGCTGGTGCCATAGCACCTGCTACGTCCCCGTCCGATAGGAACTTAATGCGCACCCCAACCTTGCGAAGCACCTTAACGAGCTCCTCGTGCCGTTCGCGGTCTAGAATCATAACCGTAAGATCGGAAACTTTCTTATTCAGTGCGTCCGCCGCCTTCTCCAGCGTTACTTCCATCGGATCCGTAATGCTAAGCTTGCCAACTAATGCAGGACCGAATGCAAGCTTCTCCATGTACATATCCGGCGCATGGAGCAACTGCCCCTTGGGGGCTACAGCGATGACGGACATTGCATTATTAAGCCCTTTAGCCACGATTTCCGTACCTTCGAGCGGATCCACCGCTACGTCGACCTCCGGTCCGTTCAAGCTGCCGACCTCTTCCCCGATATAGAGCATCGGCGCTTCGTCCATTTCCCCTTCGCCGATAACGACCGTTCCGCGAATAGATACCGAGTCGAACATCGCGCGCATCGCGGAAGTCGCTGCGCCATCCGCACTATTCTTATCTCCTCTGCCCATCCAAGGCGCAGACGCCAGAGCCGCCAATTCCGTTACACGTACGATTTCAAGCGCTAACTCTCTCTCCATAATCGACTCTTCTCCCCTGCTCTAATGTTACGGAATCATGCGTATGGCTCTCCATTTTTGTTTCCGTTATTTAATATGTATCATAAATTTATATATGACGCAATATATAATTGATTATGTTCATTAAATGATCATTAACCGTCATAAACAGATTATCATCCCACAATATCAGCAAATAGAACGTTTACTTACTCCATCACGCTTCTATTGAGACGACAAAAAGAGCCGGAACTCCAGCCGCTCCGGCTCTTTTGTCACCCGTTCATTCTAATAAATCTCCAGCTCGATTAACGATGGGCCATAGATTTGGAAACCTCTCTCCGTCATATACAACCGTACATAACGACCTTGCACGCTTTCATCCAGTTCAATCGTTTCCGTCAGCTCATCTGCGGCAAGCGTTCGATTATCGGCATGGACGACTACCCAGTCCTCGCTGACAGCAGATAAATCGTCACCTTCTTGCGCCACCGCAATCTCAAAGGCTTTGCCGTATGCAGTCTCCCAAGCAAGCACAAACTTTTCAATAGTCCGCAACTGACCGAGATCGACATACACCCATTCCGGACGCATCGCCCCGTCTTGATTGGCGGCCCAGTCGGCCGACCAACGCGTTCCCAGGTCGCCGTCGGTCAACAGGTCGGCTGTGAAGCCTTCACCGATACTCGAGGCGGTAACCGATTTATCCAGGGYGTAGTTCGCGCCCGCTGGATCGGTACCCGGACCCGGGTCCGTGCCCGGCCCGCTTCCGCCTTCAACATCACGTATCCAATCGCCGTACACTTCAAATTCRTACAGAGAGTATCCCCATGGGGTCGCTCTGTCTACGCCAAGCATACGAATATGGCGAGCTTCCTCCACGGCCAGCGGAATGTTCTCCGTGCCGCCTGTACCGTTCGGATTGACATGGACGTCGGTCCAGTCTGCTTCCCCTGGAACCGCTGCACTCGATACTTGAAGTTTGTAGGATGAGGCATATGCCCCTTCCCAGGCTAAGACAACGTTATCCAATGAATAGATCGCACCAAGATCGACCGCTACCCAGCTGTTATCGTCGAAGGCAGATTCCCATCTGGTTCCGAGCGTCCCGTCGAACGCGTTTCTAGCCGGCATCGTCGCGTTAGATAGTGACGATGCCGCTAACTTGTTAAGCGCAATATTGTTCGCAGCCGTCAATACGCGCTGCTCAGCCATGACTGCGCCGTAACCAAGCGCTTCTATAGCAATCGTGTACGTCTTGATCGACGGGAACAAGCTCGCGTTCAGCGTAAGCTGACCTGCAGTCAGCGAATAATGTTCCGCCTCGACAGCGATACCGTCAACGGTAACGCCCGTTACTGCTGCTCGCCACGCCGTATTATCGGCGAAGGTGACGACAATCGGCTGCCCGATCTTGTTGTCCGTCGTATCCGGCGTTAATGCAGGACCCGGCGTCACTTCCGTGATCGATACATTATCGATGTAGATCGTATGAGGCGGCATCGGTGTCGTTCCACCTGCATTCGTTACATTACCGAGCAAATATTTCAGTGTTAGGTTTACATTTGCGCCGGGCAATAAGCTTCTCTTGTATACAGCATTAGAATCGCTTGTAATATTGTAGCTAATCTTCTGATTGTTGTTGTAGCCGGTAAGCTCGAGCTCAATAGGACGGCTCGCCGTCGACCAAGCGTTGAAGCTCAGCTCATAGGCTTTGCCTGCTTGCAGCATGATGCCGCTTTGCATAAGCTGGATCGCCCAACTGGCATTGCCCGGATAGTGGACGTCGATCTTGGCGGTTTCGTTGTGGGCCGTCAGGTCGGCCACGCCTCCCTCGCCAACCCAATTCTCCCAAGAAGCAAAACCGCTCGACAAATCGCCGTTCAATACCAGATTGCCGTCGCCTGGCATTAGCTGCTGACTGACCGCGGCATCGCCATAACCAGCCGCTTTGATGACAATCGCATAAAGCTTATCGTCAGCGAACACATCCGAACCTATCATGATGCTGCTTGATTCTACCTCGTATTGTTCCGGATCAAGCGTCTCTCCGTCTACTTCGATGGATGTTATCGCCTCTCTCCACGTCTCGTTAGCCGCGAATCGAATGTCCACCGGCTGGCCTACGCGATTATTCGTTGCGTCCGCAGCAAGCGTTGGCGGTCTTAAGACCGGCGCGCCTTGTACTTCAAGCACGACGTTATCGATGAAGATGTCATGCGCTCCGTCTGGGCTTTGTACGGTTTTGCCGAGCAGGAATTTCAGCGCGAGCGAATCGTCCGTCGTCATTCGGAACGTGAACGAGAAGCGCTGCATACTCGGACCTATCATTAACGGACCGGAGTAGAAGCGTCTCGTATAACCCGCATTCTCCAATGCGACTTMGATATCACGGGCGGCGGTAGAGCTAGCGTCAAAAGACAGCGTGTACGTCATTCCTTTGGATAATTGCAGTCCCGATTGGTTAAGCATGACATTCCAAGCCTCGTTGCCGCGGCTTGCCACCGCAACTTTCGCCGCGCCGTCCGTTCCGCTGAATTGCGCGTTGCCGCCTTGCACGAAAGGCTCCCAGCCGTCAATTCCGAAAGCGAAATCTCCGTTTTTCAGCGGGAATAGATCAATGCCTGTAAAATCGACATTCAAGTTCGTAAGCCTTAGCAGCTTCACATTATCAAGCCTTACATCCGCATCCTCGCCGCCGAGCAGGAAGACGAGCTGAGCCTCTTCGTCGGTGATTCCGGCAGGCATGGTGAAGCTTACCGAATGCGAGTCACTTACCGTATCCAGCGCAATCGTATGCGGACCGGAATACGTCACGCTGCCGTTCTTGCTGACGAAAGCAATCCCGATCGTACGCGGCGCTTCTGCCGAACCGTCAAAGGTCAGCTTATATTCATCCTGTTGCAGCAAATTGATTCCTTGCTGGATCAACTTGATCTGTGCAGCATCTGAACCACCGTCTTCGATGACGGCCGACAATTGACGCTCGGCAGGATCAACGGATAATAACGCATCCGCCGTCTCGCCAATTACTGAATTCCAATAGACCATCCGATCCATCGTGCCAAGGTCAAAGCCCCCGTTGTACACATGGTTGCCGCTTCCGAGCGGAGATTTAGGACCGTTCGGATCGTTCAGCACCTCGATCTCTTCCAGCTTCACGCCGCCAATCCATACATCGTTTGGATTCGAGCCCATATTAATCTCAAGCCGGGCTGTCTTATCCGTATCCGCCGTCATCAGGAAGCGGTATTCATAGTGTCCAGCCTCTGTCGTAAGCGCTGCCTCGAAGCTGTCCGAGTATGCGGACCAACCGTTGTCCTCGTCTCCCCCCAGCTTGACCGCAATACTGCGAGCCGCGGCAGACTTCGCGTCGAAGCTAAGCTTATACGCATGGCCTTTGACGAGCGTCACATACTGAATGAACTGCAAGGCGTGCGGCGCGTTGCCGCCATTGGTCACGTCGAGCTTCGCGTGCGGAACACCGCCGACCGGCTCCACCGATGCCGTTCCGGCTCCGCCGAAGTCGGCACCGTGCACGAAGTTCCAATACTGCGGATCCATCGCCGGAGACGCAGCGTTAACATCCTTGATGCCGTGCGCATAATCGGCGTCATAGACCAGATTGCCGCCAACCGCCGGCTTGCCGCCTTGCGGGAACGGCTCCTTCACCAGCAGCGGCTCGGCCGGCTGCTGGTATGGGCGACCCGTCAGCTCGTAAGCTCTGACGTAATCGACCTCCATCTTCGCAGGAAGCTTCGAATCGTCGGGAGCTCGTTGGCCGTCGTAATTGCCGCCGAGAGCTAGGTTCAGAATGATATAGAACTCTTTGTCGAATGGAGCCGGGAACGCGTATTTCTCCGGCTGATCCACTCCCCAGCTATGCCAATCATTAATTTCTTGGAACAGATTGCCGTCTACGTACCAGCGGATTACGCCAGGCTCCCACTCCACGGAGTACGTATGGAATTCGGCAATGCTCTCTCCTTCGGGAAATTCGTATTTCGCGCCTGTCGCTTTATTGTTCGGAGCGCCTTTGCCGTAGTGGATCGTACCGTCCACCTCGCCCGGCAGCCTGCCTCTMGCTTCCATAATGTCAATCTCGCCTGAAGATGCCCAGCCTCCGTATTCCTGATCCTTCGGCATTAACCAGAACGCCGGCCATATCCCTTGCCCTACTGGCATTTTGATGCGCGCCTCGAACTTCCCATGCGCCTGGCTGAACGTCGGTGATGTCCATAATCTGCCTGACGTATAGTTTTTGCCGCCGAAGCTCTCTTTCTTGGCCTCGATCGACAACAGCCCATCGGCTACACTAATATTTTGCTTGCGGTAGTACTGCTCCTCGTTATTGCCCCAAGATGGAACGCCATATTCCGTGCCATTGCCTTCCTGGTACGCCCATTTGCTCAGGTCGACGCCATTCGTATCGAGATTTCCGCCGCCCGATCCGTTGAATTCATCCGACCAGGTTAAGCTCCACATGAGCTCAGCCTGCATCTCCTGCCGTAATTCGGCCGGCTCGAAGCCGGTTGCCCGAATCGCTATCACATACGTCTTCGCGGCAGTGAACTTGCCGGCATCGATTGTCAGCTTGCCCGGCTCCAGCGAATAATCGCCGGCTGCCAAAGCCACGCCGTCAATAGACACCGTGCGAACGGCCGCTTCCCAAGCCGCATTGCTGGCGAACGTCAGCTCAACCTCTTCGCCTATCGCGTTGTCAGCGGCATCTGGCGTTAGAATCGGAGCAGCCGGCAATCTGATATCGTTGCCCGATCTGACCTTCTCGCCGGTCGCTTCCTTCGCACCTTTAAGCTCAAGCCGCACATTATCGATCAGAATATGATGGTCGGCATCGGGAGACGGTGCCCCGTCTTGATTTCCAAGCAGGAACTTCAGGCCGGCAATGTCCTCCTCGGCCATCGTGAATTCGTAGCTGAACGACTTCGTTATTTCGTCAAGCTCCACATCCGTCTCGAAATAACGGAAATAAGTACCGTTCTCGACGATCGCTTCAATTGTACGCGGCACGGTCGAGCGTGCATCGAATGACAAGATATAAGTCTTGCCTTTGGCAAATGCCATGGAAAGCTGCTGAACGAGAACATCCCACGCATTGATGCCCGAATGCGCAATGCTTACTTTCAGCGCATCTTCGTCCGCCGTAACCTCTGCGCTTGACGGTCCGTCATATACGCCTTGGATATGAGCGCTCCAGCCAGTCAACTCCTCATCGAAGTAACCGTTCTGCAAGAGAAACGCCTTACTCCGCGATTCCTTCAGTTCGACCCGCACATTGTCGAAATAAATGTCGTGCGCGCCGATCGCAGCTGCACCCTGAAGCTTGCCGAGAAGCAGCTTGAGGGATGCGGTCGTGTTTTGCCCGATTGCCATTTCGAACGTGAACGTCTGCATTTCGCCCGTCAATTGCACCTTCTCCGACAACAGACGGTTGCTGTTGCTCTCGTCAACCACGATCTCGATCTCACGGTTCACCGACGCTCTCGCATCAATCGATACGGTATACGTCTGATCCTTGAACAGCTCGAAGTCGGTCTGCATCAGCATGACATGCCATGGCTCCGTACCTTCATTCGTGACTGCCATCTTCAATTCTCCAGCCGCGGCCGAGAAAGCTGCATTCGAGCCGTATCCGTCGTAACGCCCCTGCACATGCTCCGCCCAGCCAGCCGTGCCGTTCGAGAAATCGCCGTTCTTCACCGGGAACTGGTCGTTAAGGGACAGCTCGCCCGCATTGTTGTTCGTCAGTCTTATCATGGATACGTCATCGATGTACACATCGGCTTGCTCGCCGCCAAGCTGGAATACGAGCACCCCTGCCACGTCCGTATCATTCGCCATCGTGAACAACACTTCATGCGTATCCATCGATGTCGTAAGCGAAATGGATTGCGGAGCTGCATAATTCGTCCCGTCCGCACTCCGAACAGCTACGCTTATATTCCTTGCGGCAGTCCCGCGTGCTTTGAAACTGATTTTATAATCATTATCCTTAATCAAGTTCATGCCTGGCTGCGTCAGCTCGACTGCGCCAGCCGAATTCCCTTTGGTCTTCACATCAACGAGAAGTTCTCTTGCGCTCGGATTAACCGATGCAGAAGCATTCGCGCCTGATGCCGATTTCAAGTTCCAATACGTCATCCGATCCAGCCGGCCGAGATCGAAGCTGCCGTTATACACATGGTTGCCGCCCAATGGTTCTTTCGGCGAAGTTTCATTGTAAGGATCCGGCGCTGTCGTTTCTTCCACCTTCACGTTGCCAAGCCAGATTGGATTCGTGCTTAGACCCATGTTGAACTCGAGTCGCGCGAGCAGGTCGGTATCCGCTCCCATTTGGAACGTCATCTCATAGGACTGCAGGCTGCCGGACAATCTCGCTTCCAGCGTATCGGAATACGTCGTCCACCCTCTGCTTTCCCCGCCGCCGAACTTGACGGTCATCGTCCGGTTCGCGTCCGACTTCGCGTCGAACGACAGCTTATACCATCTGCCTTTGCCCAAGGTAACATTCTGGATCAGCTGTACGGCATGAGCCGCGTTGCCTCCAGAAGTTATGGCTGCCTTCGCGTACCTGACACCGTCAATCGGATCGACAGATATCGAGCCATTACCGAGGAATGTGCTGATATGGGCAAAATTCCAATACTGCTCGTTCAGCGTCACATTCGGCTCGGCTATTGTCGTGAACGGCTGGTTAAATGCCGCATCGTATACGAAGTTGCCGTTCACCGGCTCCTTGTATGTATCTGGATACGGCTCTGCTTCGAACTTCGGCTCGACCGGCTGCTTGTAAGGCCTGCCCGTCAATTCGTATACACGTACGTAATCGACTTCCATCTTGGCCGGAAGCAGAGACGGGTCAGGCGTGCGTCCTCCGTCGTAATTCCCGCCTACCGCCAAGTTCAAAATCATATAAAACGGCTTGTCGAACGGCGCAGGGTACGCATACTTGGCCGGCTGATCCGCGCCGATGCTGTCCCAGTTGTTCAGCTTCTGATACAGATTGCCGTCAACGTACCAACGAATCTCACCCGGTTCCCACTCGACGCCATACGTATGGTAACCCGTAATGTCTTCGCCTTCCGGGAAATGATATTCATCGCCGGTGGACTTGTTGTTCGGCCAATTGCGGCCGTAGTGAATCGTACCTCCCACTTCCTCCGGCAGTCTGCCTCTTGCTTCCATAATGTCAAGCTCGCCCGATGACGCCCATACGCCGTACTCGCTGTCCTGCGGCATCATCCAGAACGCAGGCCATATGCCCTCGCCTACTGGCATCTTGATGCTCGCTTCGAATTTGCCGTATGTCTTCGTGAACGTCGGAGACGTGAACAGCCTGCCCGACGTATATGGCTTGCCGCCGTAACCATCGTCGTCCGCAGTAATCGTCAGCTTGCCGTCCACCACTTCAATGTTCTCCGGACGGTAGTACTGCTGCTCGTTATTGCCCCAACCGTCTAGACCATAATCCGAACCCGTACCGTTCTGATAAGCCCATTTGTCGAGATTGACTCCATTCGTATCGACAATGTTACCTGTGCCGTCGAATTCGTCATTCCAAACGAGCTCCCACTCATCCGGCTGCTCGCCGCCTGTTCCTCCCCCGCCTCCAGTGCCGCTTCCTTGATTGCTGCCTTTCGTTACAACACCATTCTTAACGGAAGCCTCTTCACCTTTATTTAACGGGGCGCCATTAAGCTCCGTATTGTCGCCGTTATTGTCTATATGTTCAACAGACCCATCAATCGTTAGCTCCGTATCAGATGCTTCTTCCCCAATCGTCAGCTCCGAGATCGTCGAGCCTTCTCCGACCTCCACTTTTGCTCCTGTTTGTACTGTAACGCGATTAACCGAGGATTGCCCGTCGATTACGACACGAACCGGACCATCCGGCTTATGAATAATGATCGAACCCACCAACGAATTCGTAAAATGAATACTGTTGATTCCGCCGCCATTTACATATACCGTGCCTTTCACCGTCATATTCTTCACATAGGCGCTTCCTTCACCAATACCCGCGGACAAGAAGAGATCACCCGCAATAGTCCCGCCGGACAAAGTAACGCCGTCCGTATTTACAACCGCATTGCCAGTAGAATCAAAACGATCCACTGTGCCTGCCTCATTAATAATAACCGTGGCAAGCCGATCCAGTACGGCTACAACCTCTGCTCTCGTAATCGGACGCAGCGGCCGCAAATTGCCGTCCGGATATCCTTTCATATACCCTCCGGCTATCATCTTCTCAAGCGAAGCTTTTGCGTAAGCGCTTACCTTATCAGTGTCTTTAAATCCGGCTAAACCTCCTGCTGCAACTTCAGGCAGCTTGAACAACGGTGCAGCTACCATCGCCGCATCCTGTCGCGTCAACGGAGCATCCGGCTTAAATAATCCGCTCGGGTAACCATTGATCGCCCCTGCCTTCCACACGGATGCAATGCTGTTGTAGTACCACGCTTTTTCTGGCACATCGACAAACGGCAGTTTCCCGCTTCCCTTCAACCCGAACACAACTTGAATCAGCTTGGCGAACTCCGCCCGCGTCACGCTGCGATCCGGCTGCAGGCTGCCGTCGGGATACCCGGTCAGCAGCCCTTTGTCTACCCACTTGGTTAGAAGAGCCTCACCCCAATGCGCCGATTCCCCGTTGCTTGCGGACTGTGCGGATACTGTAGGAATATATGACGCAAGCATAAGGAAAACGAGTGCCAGCGAAATCAGTTTTTTCGTCATTACTTTCCGTCCTTTCTCGTTCAAATCCATCGATTAAGCCGTTATTAGGCATAAAAAATCAGCCTGCTCTTACAGTTCGATAATGACACTGCAGGTAACAGGCTGATGTGCGACGTTCATGCTCTAGGTGTAAGTTCTAGGAGGCAATATTACTTAACGCTGTTGTACCAGTCGTTAACTTCCTTCGTAATTTGCTCCCCGCCGGATTTCTTCCAGTTTTCAACCATCTCGTCGAACGAGTCGATTGGTTGTTGACCGTAAATGATTTTGCTGTACGTTTCGTTGAGCAGCTTGTTCAGAAGCTCATTTTTGCTTTGCATCGTTTCYGTCAATGGACCCATGTAGTAGTTTTTCTTACGAATCGATACTTGGTCCATAACTACTTTCATTGCGTCTGTATTTTCTTTCAGACGAGTATTGAATTCTTGTTTCTCGTAAGGCGTTACTGGCTCTGCGCCGCCTGCAAGCTTGACATGCGTATCAGCATACAACGTAGGGATACGTGCGCCTTCATAAGTCAGCGTGTAGTAAAGCGGCGGTGCCGTTTGGTCTTTCAAGCCAGGGAACAGATCAGGGTATTTGGCAATATCCGCTGTGATCGATCCGTCTGGAAGAGTCGCATAGTCATAACCTTCCGCGAAACCTTTCTCGAATTCGCTGCCCGGTTGCGGGTTAGCAAGGTTATCGAAGAACCAGTTGTAGTAGTGAAGAATCGCTTCCGGATTTTTCGAATCTTTGTTGATGAAGATGTAACCGTTAGCCGGCGGGTTTCCGCCTTGCGAACCGATCGTGCCGTCTGGACCTGCAGGTACGCCGTATGCTTTGTACGAAGCGCCTGGAACATTGTTTTTCAGATCCGGGAAAGGCCATGCCGGCAGCCAGTTAGGTCCAAAGATAATGCCCGCTTCGCCCTTCGTGAACAGCTCGGAACCTTTCGTTTCGTCGAACAATGCCGAGTCTTTCGAGATGTAGCCTTTGTTCATCCATTCATTCAGCTTGGAAAGCGCGTTTTTCGTTGCAGGGTTAACCGAACCGTGCTCCAGAGTGCCATCCGCAGTCAGATTCCATTGTCCTGGCACGGAACCGTAAGCGCCGAACACGAAGCCGATGTCCGTCATCCAGTTCGCGAAGCCGTTCTTGAAGCCTGTTGCCAGACCGATCGTATTTTTCTGTCCGTCGCCGTCTGGATCTTGGTTCGTGAATGCATCCATAACCGTTTCCAATTCAGCAATCGTCGTAGGCGCTTTCAGACCTAGCTTATCGAGCCAGTCTTGGCGAACCCACATAACATGGTCACCGTTGTATGCATAGTCGAGAATCGGCAATGCCATTTTCTCGCCATCACGGCTGATTGGCAGCCAGATCGTCGGATCGAGCTCAAGACCAGCTTTGTATGTTTCGTTCGCGTATTTGTCAACAAGATCGCCAACCGGCATGAATTGGTTGGAGTCGATCAGCATGTTGACCGTCTCAAGATCGCCGCGGTATACAACGACATCCGGCATTTTCTCACCGGAGGAGAGCATCAGGCGAAGCTTTGTTTTGTAAGCGTCATTCGTGTTCGTTACAACCCAATCATACTTAATGTCAATGCCAAGACGTTCTTTGATAAGGCGTGTATGAACGTTATCTTCGATCGATTCGCCTTCTTTGAAGACCGAACCGTTTTGGTTAAGTCCCCAAACCGTCGACAGCGTAATAGGAGTCGTGTATTTACCGTCCTTAAAATTCTCCTCTGCTGCCGCTTCGGTTTCTTTCGGCGTGTTGCTTGCTTTACCGCCGTTCGTTCCCGTATTCGTATTGTTGCCGTTGTTGTTACCCGAGCATGCCGCAATCGCCAGCATAAAAGTAAGAATTAATAGTACAGACAACCACTTTTTCATTGCTCTACCCCCATAAGTAATATTATGTTATTTATAACGATATTTCATATCGCTATAATTTAACTATAATGCCATATTAATCACTACGAAAGACCATTATTTTGTTATCGATGCCATTTTCTCGCCTATTCTTTAACTGCTCCCAAAATGATGCCTTTCACGAAATAACGTTGTAAAAACGGATATACAAGTAGGATCGGGAGTGTCCCTATGAATATTTGGGCCGACTTTACCGTACGCTGAGAAATGTTTTTGAGCTCATTGATATCCGGATTAATTTTATTGAAATCTTGTTGTACAATTATCGTTTGCAAAAATGTTGATAACGGATATTTTCTATAATCTGTAATATACAACAAACCATCAAACCAGGAGTTCCAGTGCGTCACCATCGTGAACAACGAGATCGTCGCCAAGGCCGGCATGGAGATCGGAAGGAAGACACTCCAAAGCGTCCGGAACTGGCCTGCGCCGTCGATCGTTGCCGCCTCTTCCAGCTCCTTCGGAACTGCGCGGAAGAAGTTCATTAACAATACCATATTGAATACATTGATCGCGCCTGGCAAGACGAGCGCCCAGATTGAATTCATCAGATCCAAGTTGCGGATCAGCATGTAGCCCGGTACGATACCGCCGCTGAACAGCATCGTGAACAAGAAGAACCACGTATAGATCGACCGGCTGCGGAAAACACGATTGTCCTTGGACAAGGAGTAGCCGGCAAGAATCATAAGGCTCATACCGACCACAGTACCCAGCACAGTACGCCATAAGCCGACCTTTAGCGCATTGAAGAAGTTCGCATTATTCAACGTCTTCGAGTAAGCGTCGAGATTGAATCCGATCGGCCAAAGCTTGACTAGATTCGCGTTCGCCGGCGAGCTTGCACTGAAGCTGACAGCGAGAATATGAATGAGCGGTATGACGCAAGTAATGCAGATAATCGCGAGCAGTACGTAATTGAATACAGAAAACGTTTTGTAGCCTGCTGTTTTATGATACATGAAATCTCATCCTTTATTAGAAAATTCGATAACCAGCGAATTTGTATGCCATCCGGTAAGAGAATACGATCATGATTAAGCCGATAATCGATTTGAACAAGCCGACCGCTGTACCAAAGCTGTATTGACCGTTGAGGATAGCCGTGCGGTATACGAACGTATCGATGATGTCGCCTTTGTCGTAGACAAGCGCATTATAAAGGTTGAAGATTTGGTCGAATCCGCCGTTCAGGATGTTACCAAGCGACAGCGTGCCGACAACGACCGCAATCGGAATCATCGACGGGATCGTGATATGAATCGTTTGCTTCCAGCGCGTTGCGCCGTCGACTTCCGCTGCTTCGTACAAAGACGGGTTAACGCCGGACAGCGCGGCCAGGAAGACGATCGTGTTGAAGCCGAAGTTTTGCCAAATATCGCTGACAACGACCGTAAAGCGGAACCAGTCCCCGTCGCCAAGCCAGAATACGTTAGACAAACCGATCGCATTCAGCGTCTGGTTGACGATACCTTTGTTGCCGAGCATATCGGTCAATATCGCACCGAGAATAACCCAAGAAATAAAGTGAGGCAGATAGACAAGCGTTTGTACAACGCGCTTGAACAGCATTTTGCGAACCTCGTTAAGCAATATTGCGAATGTGAACGGTACAATGAGACCGAATACGATTTTTAATCCTGAAATAATAAGCGTGTTCCATATAACCTGCTTACTGTCCGGATATTCGAACATAAACCTGAAGTGCTCCAGGCCGACGAATTTCGATCCGGAAATGCCGTCATACGGCTTAAAATCCTGAAATGCCATGATGAGACCGCTCATCGGCACGTAAGCGAAGATGAACGTTACGATAACTGCCGGCAGCAGCATCAGATGCAAGGGCCAAGTGAGTCTTATTTTCTCTCTACCTTTGTTCTCCCGCTTCTGCAGTTGTTTCTCTGCTTGCGGCAGCGGTTTGTTTAATGCGCTATCCACTCCTGTTGCCCCTTTCCAAACAAAAATTGATTTGTGTTTTATCAGCTCTCCTGTATGATTAATTTTATCAGCAGTATCTCCTGTGCTATAGACCACGTTCTTTGGAAGCATGCCACTTTGTTGACTTATCTATCGCTATTTAAACAAAAAAGTGAGGTTGACCATGCGTTTACGAGAAAATACGTTCACCAAAATCATGACGTTAATCGTTTTGCTCCTCATTCCGATAATCGTCTTGTATACGCTTTCGATTCGGACAAGCATCGAAGTTATTAAGGAAGAGATGAAGTCCTTGAAGCAGAAGGATGTCGCCTTCTTAGCCAGCGAGATTGATCGGAGTGTAACGACGCTTTCGTCGCTCGGTTTTTTGCTTAGCGAGGATATCCATATTCAACAGCTGCAAACTTTGCATTTGATCGAAAGCGCCTACGTGCGCAATGACGAGAAGCTGCGCATCATCGAGCGCCTTCGGCTGCTAAACGTATCCCAGCGCTGGGATACGCAATATTCGGTGCTAGCGCCCGCAAGCAAAGAGTTCGTATCAACCAACATATACCTTGGTTACGATCTGGATTACGTCAAGCAAATTTATGCGCCAAAATGGAAATATGAAGAAATGATTATTCAGAACATAAAACAGAAGCGGTTCGTACGCCATATTGTTAAACCGAACAATAAAGTAAACGACCTTGAGAACGCCGGCATCATCGTCGAAATCTCTTTTCCCGAGGAGCATCTCATTAAAGACCTCGATACGTTCAAGCTTGCAGGCAAAGGAGACCCCTTCCTCGTCCATAAGGACGGCGCGGTCATTCAGAATCGTAACGCGGACAAAGAGATGACCGATTCGATTCAAAGCTTTCTCCCTAGCATCACATCGGATACTGCCGCCAACAGCATCATAAAAGTACACGGGAACGACTTCCTAGTGACGACCGCGCATATAGAAACGCTAGACTGGTATCTTGTCGATTATGTGCCGCTAGCCGACATTCTCAAGCCGATCGTCAAAAGCCAGAACCTGTTCTATGGATCTGTGGGTCTGCTCCTTGTCATGAGCCTGTTGGCCGGATACTTGCTCTATCGGAACGTTCAGCGGCCGATCGGCCTGCTCATCCGCAGCGTGAAGCGGCTGCAGGACGGCAACTATTCGACGAGGATTACAGCAAATCCAAAAAATGAATTTACGTACCTATTCCATCGGTTCAACGACATGGCAGCTAATACGGAGCAATTGATTCAGAAGCTGTATGCGGAAGAAATACGAACCCGCGAAGCCAATGTGAAGCAGTTGCAGTCGCAAATCAACCCGCATTTCCTGTATAATTGCTTCGCGCTTATACGCAGCTTGGCAAGACTGGACAAGAAAGAGTCGGTTATGAAGCTAGCGATGCATCTGTCCAAATATTATCGTTATACGACGAGGGTAGAGAAGCAAACCGCTACTATTAAAGAAGAGCTTGATCTGATCGAGAGCTACTTGGAAATTCAGCAATTCCATATTCAGCATTTGTCCTATGAGATTCACGTACCGGAAACGATGCATCATCTAGAAATTCCTAGACTGCTGCTTCAACCGCTTGCCGAGAACGCGGTCCTTCACGGCATTGAACGTTTCGAAGGCGATGGCATTATTACGATTACCGGAGAGAGCAATGATCGTTACTATACGATCACCATTGCGGATAACGGCATAGGCGTTACCGAGGATGGGATGAGGAAGCTGGAGATGAGCGTAATGAATCCGCCGAACGATAGTACCGGATGTGCGCTATGGAATATCCGACAACGGATGATATACCAATTCGGCGCCGAGGCATCGCTGACTTTCCGCGTCCAGCCTGAAGGCGGACTTGCCGTATCGATCACTTGGCCGCATAACAGTTAGACGATCAGACACATACTTCACCATTGGAGGTGCATCACAGCCTTGTATCAATTGTTAATTGTTGACGACCAGCCCGATCTGGTTGAAGATCTGGCCCATAACTTGCCGTGGAGCACGGTAGGCATCGATAACGTGCATCAAGCCTATTCGGGGCAAGACGCCATTGCCATCATGAACGAAACGCCGATTGACATCGTCATTACCGACATTCATATGCCCGGTCTATCGGGGCTTGAACTCATCGAACAGATTCGCGGCACTTGGACCAATGTAAGATGTATTCTGCTTACTGGCTACAACGACTTCGAATACGCCAAGCGGGCGCTGCAGCAGCAAGCGACCGATTATTTGCTTAAGCCAGCGGAGGATGAGGAGCTGCTTGAAGCGGTGAAGAAAGCGGTCACCGAGCTGGAGCAGCATTGGAGCGCGGTAACCTCGCAGCATAAGTCGCTGACCTCAATGAAAGAAAATTTGCCCGTTTTGCGGAAGCATCTGCTCGCTTCGCTGCTGCATGGCAAAACCTTTGCCGCATCCGAAGAGCTGCAGCAGAAGCTCGACATGTTCCAACTGCCTCATACGGCAGGCTCGCCGTTTTGCATTATGCTGCTGCGCATGGAGGACTACTTCGATGAGCAGTCAGAGCGGGATAATTCCTTGCTCGAGTTCGCCGTATGCAACATCGCCGAAGAAATATTCGCCGACGAGTATACATTGTGGCACTTGAAGGATGATCACGGTTATCTCGTCTTCCTGATTGTGCGCAAAACGAGCAGCAAGACGATCGACACCGCGGGCGAGCAGCTTAACCTGCAGCAGGTCGAATCTAAGGTCGCTCAGCTTCAGCATTATGTGAGCCTTTATTTGAAAGGGACAATCTCGCTCGTGCTGAGCAAGCAAGCCTTGTTCCCCGATGAAGTCAGAGATACGTACGAGCGTTGTCTCTACAGCTTCAGACAGCGGATTGGTAGCGACCGCGGCTTTATGTTCTCGCTTGCGGATGAAAGCGACCAAGGCGAAGCCAATTCGCTGACGCAAATTTACAATCCGCCGCTTCTCCATCATTTGCTCGAGGCGGGACAATGGGACGCTATTACCGACAAGCTGAACGGCGCTTTTGAGGAATTGGAGCATAAATGGGGCGATTCACATGAGCACATCTTGGAGACTTATTTCAATATCGCAAGTTCGCTCAGCTTTTCGATTCATAAAAACAAGCTGTGGATGGCCGACATTATGAAGGACAACTTCAACCAACTGCTCGGCGGACCGCATTTCCATACGATTAAGCAGCTTCGGGCATGGACCGAGGATGTGTTAGGCGCTTACCGTAGCCAGATGAGTTCGAAAAATCGGGACTCACGTTCCGGCATCGTCCAGAAGGTTCAGGAATACGTCTCGAATCACCTCGAGGACGCTTCTCTCCAGACGATTGCGGCGAATGTCTATCTGAACCCCTCTTATCTGTCAAAGGTGTACAAGCTTGAGACCGGGGAAGGCATAAGCGATTACTTATCGAGGCTGAAGATGGAAAAGGCGGCTCATCTGCTTCGCTCCTCCAACGAGAAGATCTACGAGATCGCCGCCAAAATCGGTTATTTGAAAACAAGCTATTTCATCAAAGTATTCAAGGATCGTTACGGCATTACGCCTCAAGAATTCCGCGACAGATAATCATATATTATTACGAGGGAGTTACGGCATAGTATACGCCGCTGGTACAGCTGTTCGCGGGACTATAAGTAGCATGTCCCCGCTGAACAAGCTCGTACAAATGGGCAAGCGTCTCAGCCATCGCAAATCGCAGATTATGCGGATTGTCTCGCAGTCTGCTGCCGAATAGAGCCTCGCACATGTCGAAAGCTGTGCGAGGCTCTTCTGCGAGCATCTCGGCCATCCGCTCGAGTCGGCGTCCATGATGGGAGATAAGCTCTGCTATTCGTCCAGAGAAATCGCCGAATGGATCGCGATGTCCGGGATATGCCATCTCCACCTCATAGCCGGCAAGCTCCTTCAGACTTGTAAGAAATAAATTAAGAGGCTTCTCATCCTCGCCAGGCACGACGCTCACATTAGGGGTAATATGCGGCAATACTTGATCGCCGCATATCATCCATTTGCGCTCCGGTTGATAGAAGCATAACTGACCGGATGCATGTCCAGGAGCGTCTATGAGCAGCCAGTCCAGGCCGCCTAATGCAATCGTGCTGCCTGCTTCTATATAAGCGACTTGCGGCTGCGGCGATACCATCTTCACGAAGCTGGACAGATTATGTCCAATCGCGTCTATCAACTCCGCCGGCATGCCGTGCTCGGCGAACAGCGATTGGAGCTCCTCTGCGTACCGGCTGTCCTCGCCCCATAACCGCTGTGCATAGGCATGCGACTTCCTCGACATGTAGACCGGCGCGCCGCTTTTCTCCTGCACGTAACCGGCGAGGCCGTAGTGATCAGGATGCTGATGCGTTAATAAAATGCGCGTAACATCCGTCCATTTGAGCTCATGCTCCGTCAGCGCTGCTTCCCAAGCTGCAATCGCCTCATCTGTCCGCAATCCTGGATCGATCAACGTATAACCGTCTTCCTCCGGTATGACATAGCTATTGACCCACCTCAGTGAAAATGGCAGCGGCACCTTCACCTGCAGCCACCCATTCGCAAGCTTTAAGATATGTAATTCCCCCATTATATCGCCCTTCCTATCATGACTAATCGATTAGAATCGGCCTCCCGGTAGGGAGTACCGTCATAATTGCCATATACACCTATCAGATCTAAACCCGAGCTTGTGAAGTGATCCCTGAACCAATCCAGCTCATAAAGCCGAACACGCTCCACATACTGCCGCTTCGCATCCTTGCCGTCCTTGAAATCTAACTCCGTTATCGTGATTTCCTTCTTCACCCATTCGCCGTCAATCCTCCGCACCTCCTCGATCCGAACGCCCTCTTCCTCATCCTCCCTTACGGAATGGGGAACGAGATGCTCCGCGACGTAGGTTGGATTCAAGAAATCGATGAGGCAAAGCCCTCCTGAACGGAGTACGCGCCTAATATTGCGCAGCACGCCAATATTATCCGACTCTCGCGCAAAATAACCAAAGGAAGTAAACAAATTGACGGTCGCATCGAAGCTTCCATCCTCGAAAGGCAGCTCGCGCATATCCCCGTGTATCCACTCGACTTCTCCATTCGCATCATGCTGCCTTGCTTCCTCCAACAGATCGTCCGATAAGTCAACGCCCGTAACCGCGAAGCCCAGATCGGACAACGCAACGGAATGCCTCCCCATTCCGCAGCCGATATCGAGCACTTTGGACCCTTGGGGCAAACCAAGCAAGCGAATCATTCGCTCGATTTCCTTCCTAGCGGCCTCCATGTCTCGATGCTTATAGACGAGCATATAATCGTTGCCGAAGCTTGTCTCATACCAAGGTTTCATTCACTCTTACTCCTTCATTATCGCCTGCTGCTATACGCGGATCGTCATGATTACTCATTGTACTTGAATTCTTTACTCCTCGCAAAACGATGCATCGGGCAGCCATATAGCATAATATACGTCCCCTTGCACAAACTATGGTAGCTTATCCAAATTGCGAAAGGGGAGGTAATCTGTAATGAACGAACGCATAAGGCTGATGTTCGCGGAAGCGGTCGACATGRAGCTCGAGGAGCTGAGCAATGGCGATATGACCATTCAGGTCGCCTACCTCGCTCCGATGTGCGAAGAGAAAATGATCAGCGATTACATATTCATACCGTTCGCTAAGCAGGAAAAGCCTTTTCGCGAACTGCTTCATACGATTGCCGAATATAAGGTTGTTGACGACGTAGCCAAATGGCGTAGTCTGCTGCTGCGCGGCAATGTGCTTATCGAGGCGGACGGTACCGTCTATTCGTTATACACCGCTCGCATCATCTGCAACGAAAGCCCGCAGACGCAGGTAGAGAGCGCCATACAAGGCCCGCAGCTTGCCTTAAGCGAAGACTTAAGCAAGTCGTTGAACCTCATTCGGAGCATGTATCAATCGGCTGATTTATCCGTAGAGGAGCATACGATCGGCTATGTATCCCAAACACCCATCATGGTCGTATTCGACCAACGGCGCGTTGACCCTTCCGTTCTGGACAGCGTTCGCGACAAAATAACGACCCTTCACGTGGAGATGGTTAATGCGGCGGGCGAACTGGAGAAGCTGCTTATCGGCAAGCGCAAGCATTTGTTTCCGACGGTGCTCATAACGGAACGTCCCGATCGGATTACAAAAGCAATCGCCAAGGGCAAAGTCATCCTACTAATGAAAAGCAGCATGTTCGCGCTTATATTGCCTGCTACTTTTTTCGACTTCATGCATGCGGTCGAGGATAATTACGAGGCATTCTGGATGACGAGATTTCTTATTTTCCTGCGGTATACATCTATTTTGCTTACAATCACGCTGCCAGCCCTCTATATTTCCGTCGTCTCCTACAATCCGGAGCTGTTCCGCGTCCAGCTTGCGTTCTCGATCGCCGGCAGCCGTTCGGCCGTTCCTTATCCTTCCTTCATCGAAGTATTCATCATGCTGTTCATGATTGAGACGCTTATTGAAGCGAGCATACGGTTGCCAAGGTATATCGGCTCGACGGCGACGACCGTCGGCGGTCTCATCCTAGGACAAGCCGCGCAGCAAGCCGGCCTTGTCAGCAGCATTATGATTATCGTTACTTCGGTCGTAGCGATAGCGAACTTCGTCGTTCCGGTCAGCTCCTTATCGTTCGCGATTCGATTCTTGAAATATCCGTTAATCGTGATCGCGATTTTCTTCGGCATATCAGGCGTTGCGGTCGGTATGTTCGTCTACATGACGTACTTATGCAATCTGCGCAGCTTCGGCAAGCCGTACTTCCGCGTATTCGGCAAACTTCAGCCGACAGAAGGCGATATCGGGCAGGTGAAGCATAAGTGAACCGTTACTTTTTCTACAACTTTATACTCGTAAGCTTCATTAATCTCATGCTGTATGTCCCGCATATTCTTGTTGCTGATCGTTATAAAGGCGCCGTCATGTCGCTTATTATAGGCGCATTGATCGGGACGATCCTTCTGTATATGTATACGAGCGCCCTGGCAAGGTATCCTGGCAAAGGATTGCCAGAAATATTGAAGCTGCATTTGCCGAAATGGATCGCTAATACGCTGATCATCTTTTTTGCTCTGTTGTGGCTATATGCAACGTCGATCGCAATCATCGCCTTTGCTATTATGATCAACCGTTTTTTCAATCCCGACGTGCATGTCGCTCTTATATTGGGCATGCTCGTTCTCGCTTGCGGGTATGCGGCCACCCGTTCTACGATGACCGTTATGCTCGTCATCGAGATTGGCTTGATTGTGAATGCGCCGATCATTTTTTTTGTATTGTTCAAAGCCGGCAG
Source organism: Paenibacillus sp. 05T425 (assembly GCF_056396205.1). Lineage (NCBI taxonomy): Bacteria > Bacillati > Bacillota > Bacilli > Caryophanales > Paenibacillaceae > Paenibacillus > Paenibacillus sp. 05T425. The sequence goes on along the minus strand of NZ_JBFTLA010000010.1, from coordinate 43,324 downwards.
CAACCCTCACTTGAACTGGGATGCGATACGTATTATAGCCAACTACGTAACGAAAACGCCGACGCTGCAGTCCGTCGCGGCTGCGTCTTATATTTTCACCGGATACATTAGCATGTCGCTGTTCAACCGATTAATGCCGTCCAACTTCCGCTTCCGGCACCGCTGGATATTTCCGCTTGTCGGTTTTTTGATCATGCTTACTACTTTTTTCGTCCCGATCGGCATTCACGGCACGGAGACCGTTGGTCATTACATTTACATTTGGAGTATTACAGCCGACGCGCTCCTCATGCAATACGGCTTCATCGAGCGTGTATTGTTTCTGTTCCTCATCATATATTTGAACCTTACGCTCATCTTTACGATGTCCGGCTGGCATCAGGCTATGGAATTCGTCAAGAGTACGATGTCGAGTCATAAGCCCGAGGTGGACAGCATGCAAGCGCCGACCGCCAATTATGTTATCGTCGGCATATTCATCGCCCTTACTTTCGTCTACATGTTCATAACGAACGAGAAGATGAACATGGTCATTTCCAGGTATTGGTTTATTGTCCGATTGTTCGTCGAAATCCCTCTTGTCATCGGGCTGTTTATGTTAAGTCGAAGGAGACCGAGATCCGCATGAGAAAATTGATTCAGTGCTTCATTCTGCTCGTGCTTCTCTGCTTCGCAGGTGGTTGCGGCTTCAAAGACATCGACAAACGTTTCTTTGTAGTAGCGACGGGGATCGATAAGTCCGATAACGAGCAAAAGCCCTATCGCATTACCCTACAGCTCGCCGTTCCGTCTCCCAAGATCGAGCCAGGCGCATCCAAAGTACAACTGGAAACGATCGAGGCCAGCAGCATAGCTGAAGGGGTTCGAATGCTGAAGTCCTATGTTGACAAAGAACTCGATTTCGGTCATTGCAAACTTTTTCTGCTTGGGGAGAACCTAGCCCGAACCGACTATACCGGCCTCTTGCAGTGGATGCGGCGAAGAAGGGACATCCAGAGCGTGGCCGACATTGCCGTGGCAAAACCCGATGCTAAATCGCTGCTTGGCATTACGCCCGTATCCGAACGTTATCCGGGTAATACTCTTTTCCTAAGCTTCGGAGCTGACGGGACCGATTCGCCATTCTCGTACGTCCAGCCGCTGTCCGAATTTTCGAAGCGAGCTTTCGAGAAGGGATTAGACCCGCTGCTACCGATTATCGTTTCCGATTCCAAAAAAAGTTACATTATCAACCGAACAGCTCTACTCGATAAAAACAAAATAAGCGCGTTGCTATCGCCCGAAGAAACGCAGCTGTTCAATCAGCTTGACCAAAGCTTTGCCAAATCATCGATTCACGGAACTTACGAGGGCGTTCAGATCGTTGGAGCAGTAAACGACATTCGTTCGAAGTACCGTATGAAAAGCGAAGATGATAAGGTCGTCATTACGTTCAACGTCAAATTAAGCATTGTGCTCGAGGACGCTCCAGAGAACTTGTATCAGCATGAATGGCAAACAATTGAGAATAAGCTGAGCAAAGACTTCTCGCAGCAATCGGAAGCGCTCCTTCTGAAAATTCAGCGCGCCGGCGTCGATCCGTTCGGCTTCGGTCTTCGGTATCGCGCGAACCATCATACTAACAATCCAAATGAGGCATACGAGAAATGGCTGTCCCTTTATCCCGGCGTCGAATTCAAATTCGATACGAAAATAAATATTGAAGGCACGGGGTTAATTCAATAAAGCACGGCTAAATAGCAACGAGTGAAGTCGTTACTACCTAGCCGTGCTTTATTCTTGATTACGCTTATTTGTATATTAAATAGCAATAAGTCGATTCGTATTACGAAGCTCCTCAATCGTACCGGCTCCAATACCAAACATGGCGGTGCGGAGCTCGAATTCAATCCGTTCGAACTGCTCCAGCAGTTCCCGTACCGATACTTCGCTGTTGCCGCCGGCTGCCTTCGGAAGCAGCACCCGGCCGAAGCCTGCCATATTTGCGCCAAGCGCAAGCGACTTAGCCGCATCAACGCCATGCTGCAAGCCGCCGCTTGCGACAAGCTTCATAGAAGGCAAAGCGCTGCGGATCTCAGCAATACTGAGCGCCGTAGGAATTCCCCAATCGGCGAAAGCTTCAGCCGCTTCGCGCCGCATCATGTCCTTCGAGCGGAACTTCTCCACCTGACTCCATGACGTGCCCCCTGCGCCTGCGGCATCAATGAATGCAACGCCGACGCCTGCAAGCGCGGACGCTGTCTCTCCGTCGATGCCCCAACCAACCTCTTTAATTCCAACAGGTACGGAGACCGACCGGCACACTTGCTCGATTCGGGCGTACAAGTGACTAAAGTCCGTATCACCCTCCGGCTGGAACACCTCCTGCATACTGTTCAGATGCAGGACGAGCGCATCAGCCTCCGATAGATCAACCGCCCGTTGGCACGCTTCCGGTCCGAATCCGTAATTAAGCTGCACCGCGCCAATATTGGCGATAACCGGTACAGTAGGCGCTTCCTTACGGATCTTGAATGAGGCCGCAAGCTCCTCTTGCTCGATCGCCGCCCGCATCGACCCTAGACCAATGGCCMAGCCTCGCTCTTCCGCCGCAATCGCAAGACGGCGATTAATCGCTCCCGCTTCATCCGTGCCGCCGGTCATGGAGCTGACGAGCAAAGGTGCTCCGAGCTTCTTGCCGAACCACTCTGTCTCGAGGCTAATGCTTCGGAATGACAGCTCCGGCATCGCGTTATGCTTGAAGCGCAGACGCTCGAAGCCTGTCTCGATACCGACACCGTTCACCTTCTCCTGCAAGCATATTCGTATATGCTCACCTTTCCGCCTTGCTGTTGCCTCCTGCTGCTCCACCGCCATACGACTTTCCTCCCACGCCATAACTTCATCTATGCAAGCTATTGCCCCCCGCTAAGAGCGAGCAGCCCTCTTCGCCAATTAGACATATAGAACTAGCATAGCATACATTTTCGTTTCGCGCTTCCGCATCGGGATATTTGGCGGACATGCGTTGGTTTATTATTTATATGATCTTTACAATCATTATTTTGACTTTTTTAATCATAATTTTGTTGTTTATCCGTCGAAAATGTTTTACACTTAAAATAGCAAATACGCTCAACCCCTATTTTAAAGGAGGCTACGTGATGGAAATCATTCAATTCGATACGCAGCAGGAGCTGGACTCTTATGCAGCGCGATATATTACGAACCTGGTTAAAGAAAAGCCGCAAGCTGTGCTGGGACTGGCCACAGGATCGACACCGATCGGAATTTATGACAAAATAGTACAAATACACAATGATGAGCGCGTCAGCTTCAAGCAGGTGACGACGTATAACCTCGACGAATATGTCGGTCTGCAACCGCAGAACGATCAAAGCTACGCCTACTATATGAACAGTCATCTGTTCTCCCGCATCGATATTGTTGCTGAGCAGACGCATCTGCCGAACGGCATGGCCGACGACGTTGAAGCCGAGTGCATCCAATATGACAAGATGCTGGCGGAACAACCCGTCGATGTACAACTGCTCGGCCTTGGACATAATGGACATATCGGCTTCAACGAGCCCGATCAAAACCTCTCCGGCGGCACTCATGTCGTGAAGCTGAAGCAGGAAACTCGCGAGGCGAATGCCCGGTTCTTCGATTCCATGAACGATGTGCCTGAATATGCGGTGACGATGGGCGTAGGCTCGATTCTGAAAGCCAATACGATTATTTTGGCTGTTCGCGGTGCAGACAAGGCGCAGATCGTCAAGGATGCGTTGACCGGACCTATTACGACTAGCGTACCCGCCTCCCTGCTTCAGACACATCCGCGCGTCATTGTTCTCCTCGACCGAGAGGCAGGAAGGATGTTGAACTAAATGAAAGAACACGATGATACAAAACGCTTCACTATACGCAATGTCCGTATCGTCTTAGAGGATAGCGTTGAGGCAGGCAGCATCGTTATCGCTGACGGCCTTATTGAAAGTATTGCAATTGGAAGCAATGCTGAAGCGGTCAATGGCAGTGCTGTCATTGACGGCGAAGGCGGTTACGTGCTGCCGGGCTTCATCGACATGCATGTTCACGGCGGCTTCGGCGCCGACTTCATGGACGCCAGTCGTGACAGCTATGACAAAATCACCGGTTTCCACGCCGCGAACGGCACAACGACAATGCTGGCCACGACGATGACGGCTTCTAAGTCATCCATCGACGCCGTTCTTGAAGCTGTAGCTGCATACCGATCGGCTGAAATGCCATATGCAGCCTTGCACGGCGTTCATCTGGAAGGGCCGTTCATTAGCGAGAAGTGGCCGGGCGCGCAGAACCCTGCCCATATTCGCACGCCGCAGCTTAGTTGGCTGCAAGAGTGGGCGGAGCGTTGGCCTGCCCTCATTAGCCAACTAACGCTAGCTCCGGAGAAAGAAGGCTCCGTAGAGACGATTGCATGGACGTCGCAGAACGGCATCGTAACCGCATGCGGCCATACGGATGCGCTGTATACGGAGATCGAAGCTGCGGCTAATGCCGGCTTGTCCCAAGCGGTGCATACGTATAACGCGATGCGGGGTCTTCACCACCGCGAGCCGGGCACGCTGGGCGCCGTATTAACCGACGACCGGATCCATGCCGAGCTTATTGCCGACGGTCATCATGTGCATCCCGTTGCCATTCGCTTGCTTGTCGCGGCAAAACCCGAGGATAAAGTCATTCTAATCACCGATGCCATGTCGGCAGCCGGTATGCCTGACGGCCAGTACGAGCTCGGCGAGCTGCCTGTCGTCGTAAAGGACGGCGTCGCCCGCCTTGCAGAAGGCGGCGCGCTCGCAGGCAGCAGCCTGACGATGATCGGCGCGATCCGCTTCATGCTCGCGAATACGAGCCTGACGCTACCGCAGATCAGCGTCATGGCGAGCGGTAACGCCGCAAGACAGCTTCGCATCGACGATCGTACAKGCTCGATTGCAATCGGCAAGCAAGCCGACCTCGTACTGACAGACGCCGAGCTGAACGTGCGCCAGACGTGGGTGCAGGGAAGATCGGTTTTCGCAAGTAACGAGTAACATAATAAACAGCCCGATAAGATCATTAGATCTTATCGGGCTGTTTTTACTAGATTAACCGGTCACATATACCGCTATACGCTGTTCTTCCAGCAGCTTTGCCAATTCGCCCTCGAGCGGAACGTCGGTGATGACGCCGCCAAGATCAGCAATGGGCGCAATGGAGAACAAGGATGTTCGATCCGTCTTCGTATGGTCGAATACCGCATAAGTAGAATGGGATCGTTTGATGAGTGCTTTGGCAATTTGGGCTTCCTGCTCGGAATACGTCGTAATGCCGCCAGCTGCCGAGATGCCATCGATGCCGATGAACATTTTGCCAATATGTAAATGTCCGACCATGCCTTCGCCAAGCGGTCCGCACAGCTCGAAGCTATTATGACGCATGATCCCTCCGGTCACAACGACTTGAATCGGGCTCCCAGCCAGTTCCATCGCGATATTGACCGCGTTCGTAACGACCGTTATGCCCTTCCGTGACTTGAGCAGCTTAGCCATAAGGAAGTTCGTCGTACCGCCGGAGAGGCCGATCACGTCTCCTTCGACGATAAGCGAGGTAGCCAGCTCGGCAATCCGTTCCTTCTCTAGAATCGATAAGCCCTCTTTCTCGGCAAAAGGAAGCTCTCGAACGGTGTGCATGCCGTCATACATGGCACCGCCAATCGTGCGAATCACCGGATAGTCGCCTTCCATCTGCTCCAGATCGCGCCTAGCAGTCGCTTCCGAGACACCAAACCGCTCTACGAGCTCTTGAATCGTGATCCTTCCCTGCTGCTTAAGATGCTGCAGGATCGCATCGCGCCGGCGCTGTCCTTTGGAGCCGCTCGTATTCGCCATTATTAGCGTTCCACCCAGGCTTTCGCCGATAATCGCTGTTCCACAATGTCCCACTCTGGCAGCGCTTCCCAGTCACCGCGCATTTGCACGACGAGCGAACCGTTAATGCTGGCAAGCCGTACCGCTTCAACCGGCGTCATGCCTTTCATAATGCCTGCAAGGAAACCGGCACAGAACCCATCACCCGCACCAACCGTATCGACGACCTGCTCGGCCGGATAGAATGGAAGGCTGTCCTCTTGATCGCCGTTCAATACAACAGTCGTATCGCCCATGCCTTTGATAATACTGATCGCTTTCAATTGCTTAAGCTTGCCTTTAACAAATTCATAGTCGTTCGTATCGTACAGCAGCTTCAGCTCATCCCAGCCTGGCAGGAAATAATCCGCGTCTTCGGCAATCGGCAACAGCGTCTCGCGCGCTTCCTCGATCGACCATAGCTTTAGCCGCAAATTCGGATCAAAGCTGATTTTCACGCCTGCTTCCTTCGCAACGGCTACCGCGCGCTTAAGCGTATTTCTGCTCTCTTCGCTTATAGCGGCAGTAATGCCAGTCACATGGAGCAGCTCCGCTCCGCGTATGTATTGCTCGTCAAGCTTGTCCGGCGTCATTTTGCTCGCTGCGGAATGCTTGCGGAAGTAATGTACCGCAAGCTTGCCCGCCACATGCTCGCGGAACATCATGCCGGTCGGAGCGCTGCCATCGAGCTTTGCACGCGATATATCTACGCCCTCTCCGCGGAGCGTCTTCAAGATGAGCTTGCCGAACGGATCATCGCCTAGCGCGCCGAACCAGCCTACGGAAGAGCCGAGTCTAGCAAGTCCAATCGCGACATTGCTCTCAGCCCCTCCGAAGCTTTGCTCCAGCGAAGAAGCTCTTTCGATTGATTTATGTTCTCCTGGCATGAACAAGGCCATGGATTCGCCAAACGTAACAATTTGCGGTGATGATTCATGCATAGTGCAATCCCCCTACAGCTTATTCACGTTTATGTTCGCGGTATACTTATGGAGTAATCGGAAATCTCATGAAGTAAATAATTACAATGTACAGAACGAGTACGATCAAGCTCAGCACACGCGCTTTTTGGATATGAGCCGTTGCGCTCTTGCCCTCTTGGATCGAGGAAACAATCAGCTTAAGCGGCTTCGTTACGATACCTCCGATAGCAGCGATTCCTAAGAACAACAGCGTGATGATGATCATCCAGACAACTGCATAATCGCCTTGGGACATCATATAACCGCCTGTAAGCAGTTGAATCACGAGAAAATATTGCGCGATTCGGTTCGCAGACAGCAGCCCGTCAGCAAGGCCCTCTTGCCCTGCTCCTGCCAGTTTTGTTGCTCTGCCCAGCATGATCGGAAGCACGATATAGAAGCCCATTCCGATTGCGCCAAGCAAATGGATAAACCACATTACATTAGACATTATTTTTCCTCCTCTTATGGTTCGCGAAGCGAGTAATATTTCAGTCTTTGTCCGCTTCTTTCAAACTTATACCTAACATGTAGTTTATCAGATACGAGATTGTTTTCAAAGAAATACGCTGGTATAAAGGTCAGAATTACAGCTTTTCTGACTTCATTTGTGAAACATTAACGAACTTTCGATGCATAGCGCGCATGGTGCCCGTTTTTGAGGTCGCCTCGGACCTAGTTATTCCAAGAAACCCAGCTCCATCACTCGGAAAACTGTCATAACGGCATTTCGTCGAACTATATTCAACCTCTATGCTGAACAAGCTCCAATAGCGGCATTTCGTAGAACTATTTCACCATTTATCAAGTTCTATCACTCAAATAGCGATTTAGCTGCCCGAAATCGAACTATAGGGCCATTTCAACAAGAAGCATACCAATTAGTTGCCCAAAATGCCGTTGCAGCGTGAGCGAGGATACATAGGTTAGCTGGTTAGCTTCGATCCGCTTATGATTTGAAGCCGTACTTGCTCATGACGCCATGAATCGCGAAGTAGGTCACGTCCTCGGGCAATAAGTCTTTAATAGGACGTAACTTCTCCGTTCCAATCTCACCGATCACATCCACGATCTGCTGCTCGTAGGTTTCAGGAATAATACGGCTCCAGTCTACTTCCAGCCCTTCATCGGCGCAGCGGATAATATGACCCTCCACCGTTACCTTACTGAGACCACGTTCCTTCGCAATCGCGTCCGGCTCCAAGCCCTCTTGGAAGAGCGCAAGTGTCGCGATATGGCTTGGCTGCTCGTCATCGCCTTGCGGCGAACGCTTAGGAGCAGGTGCAGCTGATATCGTCGCACTTCGGGCTGCTGTCTGTCCCTCTACGCCCCCTTCGAAGCTTTGAAGAATATCTAGCAGCTCCGCACCGTACTTGTCCGCTTTAGCGGCGCCGATTCCTTTGACGTTCAGCAATTCATCTACGCTAAGCGGGTGCGCGACCGCAATCTCCTTCAGCGTAGCGTCGAAGAACAGCATGAACGGCGGCACGCCTTCGGCTGACGCCCGCTCCTTGCGCCATTGCTTGAGCGCATCGAATAGAGGCGATGCCGCGAAGCTGTCCGCAGAAGCGGTCTGACGAACCGTCGTCCGCATCCGCTGCATGATCATCTCGCGCCCTTCAAGCACAGGGAGCGCGCTGGCTGTAAGCGAGACGGTCGGAAATTGTCCGTCGCTAAGCCGCAAATAGCCTTCGGCTACGAGCCAATACAGCCAATCGGCAATTTCTTTCTCGGCCATATTCCGCATAAGGCCGTAGGTAGAGAGTCGATCCAATCCGAATTCGAGCAGTCTTTTGTCACGCGAGCCCTTAAGCACTTTGGCGGCCATCATCACGCCGAAGCGCCCTTTCATCCGGCCAACGCAGGAGAGAGCCATCTTCGCTTCCTCCGTGCGATTGACCGGTTCACTCTTATCGAGACAGCTGCTGCACTTACCGCACGCTTCAACGCCCGTCTCGCCGAAGTAATCGACGATGAACTGCTGCAAGCAGCGCTGCGTCCGGCTGTAATTCATCATCGTGTTCAGCTTCGACAGCTGAATCGACTTGCGATCGGTATCGCCTGTTCCCTGTTCAATCAGGAAGCGCTGAACTTGCATATCGGCAGGCTCGAACAGCAAAATGCATTCGCTCTCCTCGCCATCGCGTCCCGCTCTGCCTGCTTCCTGATAATACGACTCCAGATCGCCGGGCATTTGCCAATGAAGTACGTATCTAACGTTAGGCTTGTCGATACCCATGCCGAAAGCGTTCGTTGCAACCATGACGCGCAGCTCGTCGAACCGGAACTTCTCCTGCGTATCTGCCCTCTCCGCATCGGATAGTCCTCCGTGGTACTTGCCGGCCGCGATACCGCTGCGAATCAAGGAAGCACATACCTCCTCCGCTTCCTTGCGGGTAGCCGTATAGATGATACCCGACTGCTCCTTGCGACCCGAAAGGAACTTCTCTAGGAACTTCTTCTTATCTACGCCCGTCACGACGGACAACGATAGATTCGGTCTCGCGAAGCCGGTAACGAAGACGCTCGGATCGCGCAGCTTCAGCATCGCCGAAATGTCCTCCGCCACTTCCGTCGTAGCGGTAGCGGTGAAGGCCGCTACGAGCGGCCTATTCGCCATCCTGGCTATCCAGCCCGCTAGCTGCCGATAGCTCGGGCGGAAGTCATGGCCCCATTGCGATACGCAATGCGCTTCGTCAATCGCGATGAGCGGAATAGCCAGCTGCTCCGATAACGATTGGAACATCGGCGCATCGAGCCGCTCCGGCGCTACATAGAGCAGCTTGTATTCGCCTTGCATGGCGCTGCGCATAACATCCCTATATTCTGACGCGCTAAGCGAGCTGTTCAAGAAAGCCGCAGAAACCCCTACGCGGCGAAGCGCGTCAACCTGGTCCTTCATTAGCGAGATGAGCGGCGATATGACAAGCGACGTTCCCGGCAGCAGCATAGACGGAATTTGGTAGCAGATCGACTTGCCTCCGCCAGTCGGCAATATAGCAAGCGTATCTCTCCCATTCAATATGCCTGCAATAATATCTTCCTGCCCCTTGCGGAACGTATCATATCCATATACCCGCTTAAGCGCCTGCTTAGCTTCTTCGATCATTTCCAATCCGAATCCCTCCCCCACATGTGCAAAGAAAGACCCTGGCAGTTGTCTGTCAGGGTCCTCCCGAACGAAATGTTATATGCTAGCCTAATCCTTATTAACCTGCTGTAACGATTTGAATCACGTTGCGCACGGATTCAGCAGACTTATCAAGCGCTGCTTTCTCTTCAGACGTCAGTTCGAGCTCAAGCACTTTCTCGATGCCGTCTCCTCCGATAATGGTCGGTACGCCCATGAACAGATTGTTATAGCCGTATTCGCCTTCCAGCAATGCAATAACAGGAAGGATGCGTTTCTTGTCCTTCAGAATCGCCTCTGTCATTTGGACAAGCGAAGCTGCAGGCGCATAATAGGCGCTGCCGTTGCCAAGCAGGTTAACGATCTCTCCGCCGCCAACACGGGCGCGCTGCACGATCGCTTCAATGCGTTCAGCGGAGATCAGCTTCTCGATTGGAATACCGCCGACGTTCGAATATCGAACGAGCGGCACCATATCGTCGCCATGGCCGCCAAGCACGAAGCCGCGTACGTCTTCAACGGAAACGTTAAGCTCCTGCGCGATGAACGTGCAGTAGCGAGCTGTATCGAGCACGCCGGATTGGCCGATTACGCGGTTTTTAGGGAAACCAAGCGTTTGGAATGCAGCATAAGTCATAGCGTCAACCGGGTTGCTAAGGATGATCACGTAAGCGTTAGGGCTGGTCGCCTTTACGTTCTCGCATACGGACTTGACGATGCCGGCGTTCGTGTTAACGAGATCGTCGCGGCTCATGCCTGGCTTGCGGGCGATGCCAGCCGTAATAATAACGACGTCGGAATCCTTCGTATCCTCATAGCTGGAAGTACCGATGATGTTAGCATCAACGCCGAGTACAGGAGTCGCTTCGAGCATGTCGAGCGCTTTGCCTTTCGTCGGGTTCTCAAGCGGCGCGATGTCAACGAGAACAATGTCGCCAAGCTCTTTCTGAGCAAGCATAAGCGCTGTAGTCGCACCAGTAAAGCCTGCACCAACAACTGTAATCTTGTTACGTTTGATAGCCATTAGATCAATCCTCCCGATTGATAGCAAACCGAAAGGGGACCCCAAAGTCCCCTTTCAATCAAGCTATGATATTATTTTGTAGGCGTAGGCCAGCGTTCTGGACTACATGTTTTTGATGATTTCGTCAGCGAATGCCGAGCATTTCACTTCTGTAGCGCCTTCCATCAGACGAGCGAAGTCATACGTTACAGTTTTGTTATTAATCGACTTTTCCATACCTTTATAGATAAGGTCAGCCGCTTCTTGCCAGCCAAGGTGCTCAAGCATCATAACGCCGGACAAGATAACCGAGCCTGGGTTTACAACGTCTTTGTCCGCATATTTCGGAGCTGTACCATGCGTAGCTTCGAAGATCGCGTGGCCAGTCAAGTAGTTGATGTTCGCGCCTGGAGCGATACCGATACCGCCAACTTGTGCAGCCAGAGCGTCGGACAAGTAGTCGCCGTTCAGGTTAAGCGTTGCGATAACGTCAAAGTCAGTTGGACGAGTCAATACTTGTTGCAAAGCGATGTCGGCGATTGCGTCTTTTACGACGATTTTGCCAGCAGCTTCAGCTTCTGCTTGTGCTTTGTTAGCAGCGTCAGCGCCTTCAGCATCTTTAATGCGGTCGTATTGACCCCAAGTGAAGGTTTGCTCAGCGAATTCTTGCTCAGCCACTTCGTAGCCCCAGTTCTTGAACGCGCCTTCTGTATATTTCATGATGTTGCCTTTGTGTACAAGCGTAACTGTTTTCTTGCCGTGTTTGATTGCATATTCGATCGCAGCGCGGGCAAGACGTTGGGAGCCTTCTTTGGATACTGGCTTAATGCCGATACCGGAAGTTTCAGGGAAACGGATTTTGTTAACGCCCATTTCTTTTTGCAAGAACTCGATTACTTTCTTCACTTCTGCGGAACCTTCTTGGTACTCGATACCCGCGTAGATGTCCTCTGTGTTCTCACGGAAGATAACCATGTCAACCAGCTCAGGACGTTTAACTGGGGAAGGTACGCCAGCGAAGTAACGAACTGGACGAAGGCAAGTGTACAGGTCAAGCTCTTGGCGAAGCGCTACGTTCAGGGAACGGATACCGCCGCCGATTGGCGTAGTCAAAGGTCCTTTGATCGCCACGATGTATTCGCGAATTGCTGTCAGCGTGTCGGCAGGAAGCCACTCGCCGTATGTGTTGAATGCTTTCTCGCCGGCAAATACTTCGTACCAAGCGATTTGTTTGCTGCCGCTGTAAGCTTTCTCTACAGCTGCATCAAGTACGCGTTTCGAAGCGCGCCAAATGTCGCGGCCCGTGCCGTCGCCTTCGATGAATGGAATAATAGGGTTGTTAGGCACTTGAAGCACGCCGTTGTCAATCGTAATTTGGTCGCCTTCTGTTGGAAGCGCGTATTTTTCGAACTGAGCCATGAATAAAATCCTCCTTCAAAATGTTGCCTGCTTAGCAAGCCTAGTGTGAAGCCTATATATGATTATACACTGAGCGAAGAGAACGGACATATTGACGTAATAGCCCGTCCTCGCACACTCCATTATACCCTGCTAACGATTCTAGCGCTCGTCAATTGGAATATATTTTGCATTAACCGGTCCAACATAGTCCGCACGCGGACGAATGAGGCGGTTGTCTTGGTATTGCTCAAGAATATGCGCACACCAGCCGGATACACGGCTGATCGCGAAGATTGGCGTGAACAGATCGCGCGGAATTTCGAGCGTCGTGTACACCGAAGCGGAATAGAAGTCGACGTTAGGCTTAAGACCCTTCTGACCCGTAACCAATTCTTCGATCTTAACGGACATTTCGTACAATTCCATGTTGCCGGTCAGCTTGCCAAGCTCGCGGGACATTTTTTGCAAATGTTTCGCGCGCGGGTCGCCGTTTTTGTATACACGGTGTCCGAATCCCATAATTTTTTGCTTGTTCGCAAGCGCGTTGTTGATGTAGCTCTCTACGTTGCCGAAAGAACCGATCTCCTCAAGCATAACCATAACCGCTTCGTTCGCACCGCCGTGCAACGGGCCTTTCAAAGCGCCGATCGCGGAAGTAACGCCGGAGTATATGTCGGAAAGCGTTGCAACCGTAACGCGCGCAGCGAATGTGGAAGCGTTAAGCTCGTGATCAGCGTGTAGCACTAGCGCTTGATCCAAAGCTTTGATCGCTACTTCAGCAGGCTCGTTGCCTGTTAGCATGTACAAGAAGTTATAGGCGATAGAAACGCCTTTCTTTGGAGCAACCGGCTCTTTGCCTTCGCGGATGCGGGCAAAAGCAGCAATAAGTGTAGGAAGCTGAGCTTGAAGCTTAATCGCTTTCAACTGATTAGCTTCCGCTGTCATTTCGTTAGCAGCGCTGTCATACAGAGCAAGGCTGGATACAGCAGTGCGGAGAGCGGCCATCGAATTCGTATCCTTCGGATACAGCTTGATTTGATCAAGAACGGCTGCAGGCACGGCTGCGTACTCGTCCAATTGCTTCTGCAGTCCTGCAAGCTCGGAACGATTAGGTAGCTTACCGTACCAAAGCAGATATGCGACCTCTTCAAAAGTTGCGTTTGCTGCTAGATCATCGATATCGATACCGCGATACGTCAGTACTCCATCAATAATCGAACTGATGGACGACGCCGCGGCGACAATTCCTTCTAGACCTTTAGTTGCTGTCATCGTTCTCTCTCCTTTAACCAAATATTTGCTATTGGTTCATAAAAAAACGTTCGTTTCTTTACCGTCGCTCTTAATCATAAATGATTTTGCGGGTGAAGTGAACAAAATTGGACATAAAAATGCTTTATCGGCATTATCAAATATTTTATCGCAGTACCTATTCTCTTTAGCTCCTGCTGCATTTTTCCCCATTTGCTCCCATTTTAGCCGTCCTAGAAAACTATTTTTATTCAGTCGTATATAATGGTAAAATGTCCAAAAGAGAATCGGCAGGCGAAAGTTGCCGGAACGGAGGCGCATCATGACAGGACAACGCATCGGAATCATCGACATCGGCTCGAACTCCGTCCGGCTCGTCGTATACGAAAGAACCGCGAATGGCGCTCATCGCGTCTCGGACGGAAGCAAGCGGGCTGCCCGCCTTAGCGAGCGAATCGATGAGAACGGCAGACTGAACGACGCAGCGCTGGATGAGCTTATCGTCACGCTTCGCCATTTCACTATGATATGTGCGCATCATCATACCGGCCAAATCCGCGCCGTCGCTACGGCTGCAGTACGCAACGCTAGCAACTGCGCCGAAATATTATCACGGATCAAGAACGAGACGGGACTCGACATCGAGCTGCTTTCCGGTGAAGAAGAAGCGTCTTACGGCTTCCTAGGCATGATTAACTCTCTGAGCATTCGAGACGGCTTCCTCATCGACATTGGCGGCGGGAGCACCGAGCTAAGCTTATTCCGCAATCGCACGCTAGTGAAATCAGTTTCGTTCCCGTTCGGCTGCGTCAGCTTGAACAAGCAGTTCGGACCGAAGGGCATGCTCACAGACGATGCCTTGAAGTCCCTTGAAGCTTTCGTAAGCGATGCGGTTAAGCAGGAACCATGGATAGGCAAGTCGCCTGGCATGCCGCTCGTCGGAGTCGGCGGTACCGTGCGGGCGCTCGGCAAAATGCATCAAGCGGCCTACAAATATCCGTTTCCGCAAACCCATAATTACACGATCAACAGCGAGGAGACGGATCTGCTCTTCGATCAGATGCGCAAGCTGCCGCTTGACAAGCGCCGCAAGCTGCCAGGCTTGTCCAAGGACCGAGCGGACGTTGTCGTACCTGGAATAGCCATCTTACGCGTTCTGTACCGTGTTGTTAAAGCAACTCATTATCAGATATGCGGAGCAGGCCTCAGGGACGGCTTATTCCATGCGACACGGTTTCCTAACCATTCTAGGCAAGACGACGTGCTTGCATTCAGCTTAAACAACCTTAGCGCGCTCCATCCCGAAGCGCCAAGGCAGCATGTGATGCAGGTTGGGCGGCTTGCTGTAGAGCTGTATGACTCGCTGCAATATTTGCATCAATTGCCTGACGATGCCCGTGTTCTGCTCGACTCGGCCGCAAAGCTGTTCCGAATAGGCGCTTCGATCGACTATTACGAATATGCCCGGCACTCCTTCTATTTAATCGTGAATTCGCATCTGAACGGCTTGTCCCATCGGGAGATTATCATGACTGCCGCCATTGCCTCCTACAAGAGCAAGAGCCGCGCTAGGCAGCAAATGTCCGAATATCGCGAGCTGCTGCAGGATACCGACCTTGAGCTTATCTATAAACTCGGAACGCTGCTGCAGCTTTCCATTGCGCTTGACCGCAGCGAGACACAAGCGATCGGACAGCTGTTCATTCATGCGTCGGGTTCATCGCTTCAGCTTCGGCCGATTCAGCCTCGAGGCGTACTGGCAGTGGAACAGCGCGAGATCGAAGAGCTCGCTTCCGAATTCAAGAAGCTTTGGGGCTTATCGCCTGGGCTCTCCTTAACAGGTGTTAATGACTGACAACGCCGTCAAAACGGAGGCCGCGCTATGCGCGGCCTTTCCACGAATTTATAAACCTCGCTTCGAACTGGCTTCGGAACGGCTCTCTTCCCTCTTCCTCGATCGACTCGTATAAACCAGTCGGCTTCAGCTCTCTAGCTTTTACATTGTCATTCAAATTCAGCTTGAGCATATTGATTAATATTTGTCGCAACGATTCATCGAATACCGGACACATCAGCTCGATTCTCCGCGTCAGGTTGCGCGTCATCCAATCGGCACTGGACAAATAAATTTCTTCTTCGCCGCCGTTGTTGAAATACATAATCCGCGCATGCTCCAGGAAGCGGTCAACGATGCTGATTACGCGAATATTCTCGCTTCGCCCCGCAACGCCAGGCCGCAAGCAGCATACGCCGCGCACGATCAACTCGATCTTCACCCCAGCCTGGGACGCCTCATACAGCTTGTCGATCATTTCTTGATTCGACAGTGAATTCATCTTCGCAATAATACGAGCCGGTTTGCCTGCCAGCGCATTGTCGCGCTCTCGGTCGATAAGGCGATACAACTTCTCCTTCAGGTCAGATGGAGCAACACCGAACGCTTTCCAATCGTAAGGGGACGAATACCCTGTCACCTCGTTGAACAATGCAGAAGCGTCACCGCCAATAACCGGATGCGAAGTGAATAGACCAATATCGGTGTACAACATTGCCGTGCTGTCATTATAGTTGCCCGTTCCGACATGGACATAGCGGCGCAGCGTCTTCTGCTCGCGTCTGACGACGAGCAATATTTTCGCATGCGTCTTTAATCCGACAAGGCCGTAGACGACATGGCAGCCGGCCTTCTCTAGCTGACGCGCCCAAGCAATATTCCGCTCCTCGTCGAATCGCGCCTTAAGCTCGACAACGACTGTGACTTGCTTGCCTGACTCTGCTGCCTTCGCTAACGCTTGCACGAGCGCAGACTGGCCGCTGACGCGGTACAACGTCATCTTGATCGCCATTACATCTGGATCATAAGCTGCCTGCATGACGAAGTCGTTGACTGCTTCGAATGATTCATACGGGTGGTACATCAGGACATCCCGCTGCCGAATAACCTCGAACATATCGTCGGTTTCATCGAACTCACGCGGATAGACCGGCTCCATCTTCTCATATCTAAGACTGTCGTATCCAGGAAGCGAGTTCGCGAACTTCATAAGGAAGCTCAGATCGAGCGGTCCATCGATTTCGAACAAGTTATCCTCGATTTCAAGTTCCTCTCGCAGCGTCTCAAGCGCATAAGGATGCATCCCTTTGCCGATCTCTAGACGGACCGGAATCCCCCAGCGGCGACGGCGAAGCTCCTTCTCGATCTCTTCGAGCAAGTCCTCTGCGCCCTCTTCATCCAGCGTTAAGTCGGCGTTGCGGGTAAGACGGAACGGATGGACCGAGAACGGCTCGTAGCCGTTGAATAACGTATTGATGAATTGCTCAATCAGATCCTCCAGCAAGACGAACTCCGACTTCTTGCTATTCGTTCTGCCTGGAACAGGCACAAGGCGCGATAAGATAGACGGAACCTGCACGATGGCAAATAACGGCTCCTCATCGGCCGATCCGCCCTCTCTTTGCAGCAGCACAGCCAAATACAGCTCCTTCGTACGAAMGAGCGGGAATGGCCGGCTCTGGTCAACCGCCATCGGCGTCAACACCGGAAATACGATTTGATGAAAATATTCCGTAATCACTTTCGCTTGAGTCGCGTTCAATTCGTCGAACGAGCGAATAAAAATACCTTCCTTGCTTAGTCCGCGAAATACTTCGCGATATGTACGATATTGCTCATGCACCATTTGCGTCGCCCGTTTAATAAGACGCTTCCACAAGCCGCCTGGCGTGTAGCCGGTGAAGTCGGTCTTCGTCAGTCCTGCCCGCATCTGATCCTGAATACCGGCTACGCGAACGCTCATGAATTCATCCAAATTACTCGTTACGATGGCTAGAAACTTCGCTCGCTCCAGCAGCGGGTTTCTTGCATCCTGCGCTTCCTGCAGCACGCGCCGATTGAACTCAATCCAGCTTAAATCCCGGTTGACATATTGCGATAAATGTTTGGTCAAGGTGATCCTCCTACAAGCTATTCGTAGAATAGCGTGACTTCGTAAGCGTAATCTTAGAGTTTACAAAGTAAACTCACATCGTAAGCGTAAACTTATCATGGTGCTCTAGCGTCTCTACAGCTCGTCTATAATGGATAATTGCATTAACTTTTGCCCGTTTAGAGGCCTTCCAGCACCTATGTTGGATATTTGCACTAACTATCTTCCGAAACGCCCCATTAAGACCATTCAAGACCGAAGTTGATGCAAAAATCCAATATAGCAGCTAGCCCAGCCGAATAACGGCACTCTATCCTGCAAAAATCCAACATAGCCGTAATTCATTAACGTGCTCCTAGCACTACTTCTATTGTAATCGACGACTATTATTTCCATGTTAATCAATTGTAAAGCTAACGTAAATCATACGAAAGTCAGAATCGGCCAATCTTGAAGTTGCCGTTCCGCATTCTTTTCTCAATCCAACCGAGCATATACGCTCTGTAGAAGGGACGAGTTATCGGGAAGAGCAGCGTGATCCCTACGATGTCGGAGAAAAAACCAGGCATGAGCAGCAGCAAGCCGCCGATTAATACGCATAGTCCGTCCAGCATCGTCTGTCCCGGGATTTGTCCTGCTTGCATCTGCCGCTGCGCTTCCGCCCATACTTTGCGCCCTTCTGCCCGGGCCATATACGAACCGACGAGCCCCATCAGAATGAGCACAAAAAACGTCGTCCAACCGCCAATAAGATCGCCTACCTGCAAAATTCCCCATAGCTCGATGATCGGTATGACAATGAATGCCGCCAGCAGCCATTTATTCATCATTCATTCCTCCCTATTCGTTCACATTTTGCGCCTATACGCCGGAGCTAATGCCCGCACAAATAAGCTCGTACAGCTCAGGCATCACTTTATTAAGCCGCGCAGGCTGCCATTCCGGATTGACCCATACATGTTTAGTACCGCCCTGGACGAGCAGCTCGCCAGGCAGATCTTCGCCTTCAGGCAGCAAGCCTGAAGCGAAATGCTCCTTGTCTACTCTTCGAACCTGCGATTCGAAGGAAACACGCAGCGGCGTACATTCCGCAATTCTCGTACACACAACTACCATGTCGTCATAACGGGCCGGCAGTACATAATGGCATTGCAGATCGATTACGGGCAGCAGCAAGCCTCGCGCCTCGATCGACTTATAATCGTATCCGGCATTCCTTATCCATTCCGTACGTCCAATTTCGAACCAGGTTACATAATTGCCGTGAAAAACAACTCCCATCTGATCCGTTTCTTGGTAACGAACCCTCAGCGGATGCATATACCATCCAGTTGCTGCACTCATAGCTACTGCTCCATTCCGTCTAAATTGAGAAAAAAGCGACGGTAGATTCACCGTCGCTTCCGTATCGTTATATGCCGCTTCGCGAGAAGCAGCTTTTATCATTAAAGAACTTTCGATTGACCGGAGTAGATAACGCCAGTCTCAGCGTATACCGTTACTTCCATGCCGTCTTTGAGCAACTCCGTCGCTTCAGCAACGCCTAGAATAACCGGGATCCCTACATTAAGACCAACAACTGCCGTATGGCTCGTAATGCCGCCTTGTTCCGTAATAACAGCGGCTGCAAGCTCGATTGCAGGCATATATTCTTTGTCTGTCGCTACAGCAACAAGAATGGAGCCTTTCGTCGTCTTCTCAATCGCTTCTTGAGCAGTGCGCGCGATTACGATTTTGCCGGTAGCCGTTTGGCTGCCGATGCCTTGTCCTTGAGCAAGCAGCTCACCAATATGGTGAATCTTGATCAGGTTCGTAGTGCCTGCGCGGCCAACTGGAACGCCTGCTGTAATAATAACGGTGTCGCCTAGGCTAAGAAGGCCTGTGCTCATACCGCCTTTTACGGCATTTTCGAACATTGCGTCCGTCGTATCTGCGTCTTCGCCTTTAACCGGCAATACACCCCAGATAAGAGCAAGACGACGCATAACGCGCTCGTCCGTCGTTACCGCAACGATTGGCGATTTTGGACGGTACTTCGAGACCATGCGAGCCGTAAAGCCGCTTTGTGTCGAAGTGATGATCGCTTTCGCGCTAAGGTCAAGAGCGGAGTTCGCTACAGCTTGGCTAACAGCTTCCGTAACGGTAGTTTGTTGAGCGTTCGCTTGTTTTGTGAAGATCTCACGGTATTCAAGAGCCGCTTCAGCGCGCTCTGCAATACGAGCCATCGTTTGAACCGATTCAACCGGGTATTTGCCGGCAGCCGTCTCGCCGGACAACATGATCGCGTCCGTGCCGTCGAAGATCGCGTTCGCTACGTCGCTCGCTTCAGCGCGAGTTGGACGCGGATTGCGTTGCATCGAATCGAGCATTTGCGTAGCCGTGATAACAGGCTTGCCTACGCGGTTACATTTTTTGATCATATTTTTCTGAACGAGCGGTACTTCTTCGGCTGGAATCTCAACGCCGAGGTCGCCGCGAGCAACCATAAGACCGTCGGATACTTCAAGAATTTCGTCGAGGTTGTCTACGCCCTCTTGGTTCTCGATCTTCGAGATGATTTGGATGTGGCCTGCGTTATGACGCTCAAGCAGCTCGCGAATTTCAAGAACGTCGCTTGCTTTGCGCACGAAGGAAGCCGCTACGAAGTCGATGCCTTGTTCGATACCGAAAATAATATCGTTCGCATCCTTCTCCGTAATACCTGGCAACGAAATTTTCACGCCTGGAACGTTAACGCCCTTCTTGCTCTTGATTGGGCCATTGTTCACGATACGGCAATGAATCTCAGTGCCTTCAACCGATTCAACCGTTAGACCAATCAGACCGTCGTCGATCAGGACCGTGGAACCAACCGTTACATCGTTCGGCAGATTGCTGTACGTAATCGGAATACGAGTACGGTCGCCGAGGATTTCTTCTGTCGTCAGCGTAATTGCGTCGCCTTGAATGAGCTCGATCGGCTCTTCCTTCAGCTTGCCCAGACGAATTTCCGGACCTTTCGTGTCGAGCAGAACGGCTACGGATGTTCCAAGCTCAGCGTTGGCAAGACGAATGTTTTTAATACGGTTGCCATGCTCTTCGAAATCGCCGTGCGAGAAGTTAAGACGAGCGACATTCATGCCGGCTTTAATCAATTTCTTTGTGTTTTCCAACGATTCGCTGGACGGTCCGATAGTACAAACGATTTTAGTTTTACGCATGTTCATTTTCCTCCGATTAACGCCTAGTATTCGATATCATGCAAATGCGGCCGCTCCAGCAACTTATTTGGCGAAGCAAGCCGTTTGTTTCTTAATGGTTTCTAAGTATCTTAAGAGCAATCCTCATAAATGCTTAGAAATGGGCAAAAATGAACAACGTATAAGCTTGGCTTATACATTGTTATTTCCTCATTTATAATGACATGATTCACTACTGCTTGTACAGTGAAAAATCATGTCTTTACAGCCTCTTATTGTACGGTTGGCGCTTCCTGCATCGCGAGCTGCTCGGAATCATCCGATTCACTCGCCGCCGCTTCCGCAGAAGGCTCTTGTCCACCGCCAAAACTCGGCTCATCGCCGGCTGGCTGCTCGCTTACGCGGAACTGGCCGACTTTTCTAAATTTATTGTAACGGTCTAGGACAAGCTCGTCTGGAGTAAGCGCAAGAAGCTGTTCAAGATGCTTCCATAGCTTATCCTTAATTTGCTCTGCCTGGAAGGCCAAGTCACGGTGAGCGCCGCCCTGCGGTTCGGCAATAATATCTTCGATGATGCCGAGCTCCAGCAAATCATTGGCTGTAATTCTCATAGCAGCAGCCGCTTCATCCGCTCTTGAGGCATCCTTCCAAAGGATCGATGCCGCTCCGTTCGGAGAAATGGCCGAATAAATCGCATTTTCCAGCATGAGCACCCGGTTGCCGACGCCAAGCGCCAGCGCGCCGCCGCTTCCGCCTTCGCCAATAACGATACAAATGATCGGAACGCCGAAGCTTGCCATCTCGCGGAGATTGCGCGCAATCGCTTCGGATTGTCCGCGCTCCTCTGCCGTATTGCCCGGATATGCGCCCTTCGTATCGATGAACGTAATGATCGGACGCTTAAACTTGTTAGCCTGCTCCATGAAGCGCAAAGCTTTGCGGAAGCCCTCAGGATGCGGACTGCCGAAGAAACGAGCGATGTTATCGCGCGTATCCTTGCCCCGTTGATGACCAATAACCGTAACCGGAATACCGTTCAGCTTCGCAAGTCCGCCGACAATCGCAAGATCGTCTGCGAACAGACGGTCACCGTGCAGCTCCATAAAATCGGTGAACACTGCGTTAATGAAATCTAGCGAGGTCGGACGCTGATGATGACGCGCCATATGCATACGTTGAGCTGGAGTCAGATCACTGTACAGCTCTTGCTCCATCCGTTTGCACTTTTCCTCCAAAATAAGAATTTCATCGGTGAAGTCAATTCCCTTTTCCTCGCTAAGCGCCTTCAGTTCAGTTACTTTCTGGCGTAAATCAGAGATCGGTTTCTCAAAAGGCAACTCACCCGCCATGGGATGCTCCCTCCCTTACACAATGCATATCGAGCAGCTTCGTTAACGTTGATTTCATATCCTTGCGATGCACAACCTTGTCGAGCTGTCCGTGCTGCAGATTGAATTCTGCCGTTTGGAAGTTGTCAGGAAGCTTCTGGCGAATCGTTTGTTCGATGACGACGCGTCCGGCAAAGCCAACGCGCGCGCCAGGCTCGGCCAATATATAATCGCCCAAGCTTGCGAAGCTCGCGGAAACGCCGCCCATTGTCGGATCCGTGAATACCGAAATGTACAAGCCGCCTGCACCTTGGAACCGGGACAAAGCCGCGCTTGTTTTCGCCATTTGCATGAGGCTAAGAATACTCTCTTGCATCCGCGCGCCGCTTGAGGTCGAGAATATAAGAAGCGGCAACTGCTTCGCATGAGCCGCTTCGATCGCGCGTGTAATTTTTTCCCCGACGACTGAGCCCATGCTGCCTGTGAAGAAATCAAAGCTCATGACGCAGATTACGACTGGAAAACCACCGATTGTACCTTCACCGGTAATGACGCCGTCGCGCAGATTCGTCTTGCTCTTCTGCTGCTCCAGCTTGCTTGCATAACCTGGGAAGCCAAGCGGGTCAACCGATTCCATATTGGCGTCATACTCGGTCAATTGCCCGTCATCAAGCGTCATAGCGACTCGTTCCCACGCGCTGAGCATATTGTGATGCCCGCAGGAGGAACAAACCTTTAAGTTCTTCTCAAGTTCCTTGCTATACTGAATATTGCCGCATTTCGAACACTTATTCATTAATCCTTCAGGTATATCGCGTTTTGAAGGCCGTTCCGATGGAACGGTTGCATACTTCTTCTTCGTAAATAGATCTTTAATTTGCACGTGTGACACCTCTCAAGGCGCAATAGTATAGAGCAATCCGTTACAGACGCATAATGGAATTAAGCACTTCCTGCACTTCTTCCAATTCGCCGGACGGAACCAATATCTCGTATTGCTGTTTGGACAGATTTACAGAGCGAATTTTCACAAGGAAACCTTCCTCCGTCAGCCGCTTCTTGATGTTATCTGCGATTTTTGCTGTTTGTGCGATATAGATGACCGTCCACATCATGGTACCTCCTGAAAACTTTGCAGCCCGCAAAGTTCACTTCGTAAGCTTAGCTAATTCCCGGTAACAGGCCATATGATGTCACAATGATACCATAGTCATGGCGAATCCGGCAAATCATATCGAAGCGCCTTCGGGTCCTGATGGGCGATTCTGGCAGATGCAGCGGCGGCTAATCCCGCAACCAGATCGTCCAAAAACACATGAATTTTCTCGCCTTTTACGTTCAACTGACGAATAATGCCGGGTTTTACTTTATCTAAATATCCGAAGCTCGTCAACCCAATCATGCCGTATACATTCGTAATGCCCAGCGCCAGTGTCTCATCTACGCCGAATAATGACTCATCCGTTTCCATAATTGCCTGGAGCGGCTCTGGCAGAAGTTTCTTCTCCGCCAGCTCATCAAGCGCAATGCCCGTGAACAGCACATATTGCACTTCTCGTTTTGCAAGAACCGCTCTGACGCTCTCTTCACAATCTTCCATCGTCAAATCGGAATTGTACGGAAGCTGCAGCATATAGACTATTTCTGTTATATCGGCAACCGCCACGCCACGCTTCAGAAGCCATTTCTCTATTCCGGTCATACGGCTATCCCTCCCGCTGATGCTTGTATGCTTGTACGTAACCTCGCTGATCCGAGCAGCCCAGCCGCTCCTAATCGGTTCTAGATAGCAGGCCATATCCGCTTGTATCTCTAAACATATGCGGGTACAAGCCGTTACGTGCATACCGCGACGGGAAAGTTTAGCAATAAAATGACAAGTGCTGATTCGTTGCCATGAAAATAAAAAAATAGCGCAATAAGCTTGCGCTATTTCCGACATACGACCTCTATCCAACGGAATAGCGAAAATTTCTGTCGTTATTTCTCGGACAAAACTTACATTCCGACCCTGTTACCTTACTACGATCGCACCTTCGCCGAGCAGCGCTTCGATTTCGCTGAAAAGCTTCGGCGATGGCTTAACGCTGTACGCCTCGCTGAGCGCTCGCGACTTCTGGTCGCGTTCGTAGAACAGCACCGTATCGAGCGTGCCATGGTGCGCAGTCAGCACCGCCTTTAGTTTATCCAGCGTGCCGGTCTGATCATTAGCCTCAGTTACTTTAATATAGACCCGCTGCTTCTTGCGCTCTTGAGCAGGCTTAACAGGAATGCTAGCGCTCACTGCGGCAGTTCCAGCAGGCTGAGCCTTATGCTGTTCGACAGCAGGACCCTGAGCGGTGTTCTCGTTGGTCGCATTATTGTTCACGCTAGGCGCGGCACTCGATCTCGTTGTCGTCTGAGCGGTCCCATACGGCCGAGCCGCGCGTCTTGCCGCCTGTCCCTGCAGCTTCCGAACCTCGTAAGCAAGATTAAGCTCGGGGCGGCCCAGAGGAACGACATCTTCCACGATCAGCTTGAAGTCATCATCCTGCTGCTGCACGGTCGCTTGCATAATGACGAGTCCGCCCTTCTCAAGCTTGCTCTCGCACCGCTTCCATACGGCAGGGAAGACGACGGCCTCAACCCGCATGATGCGGTCCTCCACCTCAAGGAAGCCCATCGCATTGCCTTTCTTATTCGTGAACGGCTTCAACGACACGATCATTGCGCTAATAATGGCGGCCGCTCCGTCCTTCGCCTCGCTCAGATCGACAAGCCGCTCCAATCCGAGCGGCTCCAGCTGCGAATCCATCGCGTCAAGCGGATGGCCCGACAAGTATAGGCCGAGCAGATCACGCTCGAGATCGAGCTGCTGACTCGTCGTATACGGCGGGACGTCCGGCATTTCCACATCCCAGTTCTGCACCTCGTCGAAGCCGAAGCTGAACATGTCGATTTGGAGCTCTTCCCGCTCTTTGCGCCATTTCTGCGCGGCTTCCACCGTCTCCTCGAGCGCGCTAAGCTGCTGCGACCGATGACCGGGCAGCGAATCGCACGCCCCTGACTGAATGAGCGACTCCAGCACGCGCTTATTCACAACGCGCAGGTCAACGCGACGACATAAATCGAGCAAGCTGTCGAATGGCCGTTCCTCGCGCACCTTCGATAAAGCTTCAATCGCTTGCGTGCCTACGTTCTTAATCGAAGCCAAGCCGAAACGAACGGACTGGAGGGCCGGCGTGAAGGAAACGCCGCTCTCGTTCACGTCCGGCGGCAGCACCTCAATGCCCATACGCCGGCATTCGTCGACATATTCCGCTGTTTTCCACTGGTTGCCGGTAACCGAAGCAAGCATGGAAGCCATGAACGGAACCGGATAATGCGCCTTCAGCCATGCCGTTTGGAAGGCCAATACGCCATAAGCGGCAGCATGCGCGCGCGGGAAGCCGTAATCTGCGAAACGAACGATCATATCGTATACGAGGTTCGCCTCCGCTTCCGAATAGCCCTGCGACAAGCTTCCCTTCACGAAATGCGCCCGCTCCTCGTCCAGCACCTCGCGTTTCTTCTTCGATACCGCTCGGCGAAGCAGATCGGCTTCGCCGAGCGAGAAACCCGCCATTAGCGAGGCAATCTGCATAATCTGCTCTTGATACACAATGATGCCGTACGTATCAGCTAAGATCGGCTCCAAAGACGGATGCGGATATTGAACCTGCACAAGTCCGTGCTTGCCTTGAATATATTTCGGAATAAACTCCATCGGACCGGGACGGTAAAGTGCCAGCACCGATACGATGTCCTCGAATTCCGAAGGCTTCATCTCGCGCAGCACGCGTCTAACGCCCGTCGACTCGAGCTGGAATATCCCCGTTGTATCACCTCTACCAAGCATTGCATACGTCAGTTCATCATTGTCGTTCACATTACGGAAGTCAATTTCCTTCCCGTGCTGCTGCTTAATCCAGGACAACGTACGCTCCAGAATCGACAGCGTCCGAAGTCCTAGGAAGTCCATCTTCAGCAGTCCGATCGCTTCCAGATGCTCCATGGAATATTGCGTTAGAGGAATCTGCTCGCTGCCTTCCTGAAGCGGCGCATAATGCGTCAATGGCTCGCGTGAGATGACAACGCCAGCAGCATGGGTTGAGGCGTGACGCGGCATGCCCTCTACTTTCATCGCCATCTTGAGCATTGCATCCGTCTTCGGCTGCCGCGCGCAAGCTTCTTGCAGCTCCGTGCTCGTCCGAAGCGCCTCCTCCAGCGTAATGCCAAGCTGCTGCGGAATGAGCTTGGCAGCTCGGTCTACCTCATGAAGCGGAACGCTCATCGCTCTGCCGACGTCGCGCACCGCAGCCTTCGCTGCCATCGTACCGAATGTAATGATCTGAGCGACATGCTCTTCGCCATATTTAGCGGCCACGTAGGCAATAACCTCGTCACGCCGCTCATCGTTAAAGTCGATATCAATATCCGGCATGGTGATCCGTTCGGGATTAAGGAAACGTTCGAACAACAGCTTGTATTTGATAGGATCGACATCCGTAATACGAAGCGTATAGGCGACAAGACTGCCTGCCGAAGATCCCCGGCCAGGCCCTGTCCGAATGCCTCGTTCATGCGAGAATCGGATGAAATCCCACACGATTAGAAAGTAATCGCTGAAGCCCATATTCTCGATGACGGACAGCTCATAAGCAAGGCGATTCTCTATCTTGGAGCGGTATTCCGCATCACTGGCCCATTCCGGCAATCCCGCATAGCGGGCTTGCAGCCCGTCGCTGCATAACGCAGCCAAGTAAGCAGACGAGCTCATCCCTGCCGGCACCGGCCGAAATACAGGCAGCGGCGCCCGGCCCAGCGTCAGCTCGAGCGAGCATTTGTCTGCGATTTCAAGCGTGTGGGCAACCGCCTCCGGAACATGGCGGTACAGCATCTCCATCTCCTCAGGGCTCTTCATGTAGAGCTGATTCGTCAGCATCCGCATCCGGTCCGTATCTTGGGTCGTCTTGCCTGTGCCGATACAGAGCAACACATCCTGCACTTCAGCGTCCTCCGGACGCAAATAATGTACATCATTCGTAGCTACAAGCTTGATGCCCGTCTCCTTCGACAAAGCGATCATAGCGGCCGCTACTTTCTTCTGTTCAAGCATGCCGTGGTCCTGGAGCTCCAGATAGAAGTCATCGCCGAATATATCGCGATAGCGCAGCGCTGCTGCCTTCGCTTCCTCGGGACGGTMATACAGCAGATGCTGCGAGACTTCGCCATGCAAGCATGAGCTTAGGCATACAAGCCCTTCCGCATGTTCGCGAAGCGACTCCATATCGACTCTCGGCTTATAGTGAAAACCTTCCAGGTGGGCAATCGAGCTTAGTTTCATCAGATTGCGATAGCCGGTCTCGTTCTTCGCCAGCACAATCAAGTGGTAGTTCGGATTTTCCTTACGCGTTCCCTTATCCTGCCGATGCCCTGCCGTATAATAAAGCTCGCAGCCGATAATCGGCTTAATGCCTTGCGCACGGCATGCGCGATAGAACGGTATCGCTCCGTACATGACGCCGTGATCCGTTAACGCAAGTGCCTTCATTCCGAGCTCTGCCGCCCGTGAGACTAGATCGCGAATGCGCGCTGCTCCGTCTAGCAAACTGTATTCGCTGTGCACATGCAAGTGCACGAAAGATGCGGAACTCACCTCGTTCATCGCGCACACCCCCTCTCGTCCAAATCGAAATCATTAGCTCTATTTTATCATAATAGACACCTAGACGCCCATAGAATGGTAGCAAGAGCAGGACAGGCCGCATGTAAGGGTTGAATAGACTGCTTAGATCGCAGATTTGCAACAGAACATTTCAGGAGGGTGTGCGTGCTTATGAGTTACTTTTTGTCCAAAGCTGGACTAGACTTCTTCATAGCATTCGGCGTTGTCATCGGAGGCTCGATGCTGGCGGGAATCGGTTCCGTGTTCATGTTGCTGCCTCCCGCGGTAACGATGCTGGATACGGCAGCAAGGCTGAAAATATGGGCAATCGTCGCCGCAATCGGCGGCTCAATCGATCCGGTTCGCGTCATCGAGAGCAACATCGCACAAGGTCAGCTATCGCCTGCCGCCCAACAAATTTGCTTCATCATCATTGCATTTCTGGGGGCTCATCTAGCTACGGAGCTCGTTCGTTTAATATGCAGGGGGACCGCTTAGCCGATGCGATTGCCTCCATTCGACCGTTTCGTAAGGGGACTTCAATTGGCCGGGGTGCTTATGCTAGGCATGCTAATCGGGGCGATCGTATATAATTCGTTCTATATCGCGCAATTCGAGAGGATTGTAAGCCTGAAGAGTGAGCTTGAGGTGCAGTTGGAGCAATACGAGCAGGATATTAAGCATTTGAAAGAGTTCAAAAATCAGCATACCGTCATCAAGAGCATTATTCCGAGAATCGAGACCGAGGCAGGGCAAAATTCAGCAAAGCCAAACTTGGACAAAGTGGCCGAGGCCGAGCTCATTAAGCGCATTAAGGAGGATCTGACCCCCTATATCGGCAAAAGCATTTATGAAATCGACTCCGACGCCCAATTCGCGCGCAGATTGCTCGGACGAATTGACTATAACGATGTGTATGGGAAGAATTATTCGGTTGAGGTCAAGACGATGCTCGTCGTCGACAACGTCCTGCATTTATGGGTAAAATTGCGCTACTCGGCGAAATCACCGTCATAGGCATAGATTGGCCATTCGTGGTACAATCGAAGGTAGCTTAAGAACTTGTTTGAAGGAGTGGCTTGCAAAATGGATCAACTGCTGCAATGGCTGTTATTGCCTTGCATTCTCATTACTCTCGTCTTATCCGTCGTATTCAGCCTCAAATCGCGGCGCGGAACGGACGCCAAGCTGCGCGGCATGAACGCAGCCAAGATGAATATCAGCATGGGCGTCATGCTAATGTTTATTGCGCTGGTTCAATTGTTCCTGTCGAATGAATCGACCGTGCGCATCGTAATCGGCTCGTTATTTCTGGTGCTTGGCGTATTCAATCTATTCGCAGGCTTGCGCAATCTAAGCGTATATCGCACGATGAAGGGCTAATGCCCTTCTCTCGCACCGTACTGCGTTCATCTATCCTCATGGATGGACCGTCAATACGGATCAATCATCTGGGCCGTCATCATCGCCTTGGCGGCCAGTCCTTGATTGTCGTTCACTTCAATCTCCAGCTTCGTAAACTTGCGGCTCATCTCGAGCGCTCTTGGAATGATCGTAATTTCACGATCGATCTGAACAGGCCTTACGTAATAGGTCGTCATACTCTCCATGGAATAGTCCCGCTTGATCGTCTCCCTAATCATCTTCCTGGCCGCTTGCGTCATTAGCGTCGCCAGCACCCCTTCCGATACCATGCCAAGCGCTCCCGACATCTGAGGCGTAATCGCACCCTTATACATGATGCCAAGCTCATGCTGCCCTTGAACGGCCGAGGCCATGAAGCCCGTCCACATTAAATCTTCGAACGTCTCGCCCGACTGCGGCTGTTTGCCAGCGAAACGCATAGCGTCAAGCACCTCTTGTCTCGTTACAACGCCCAGCAGCTTGCGATGCCGGTCAACGATCGGCAGCAGATCTATGCCTTCGGCAGCCATCGTATGCGCGGCAGACGGTACCGTAATGTTCGGCGCTGCCGTGATCGGATGTTTCGTCATGAGACGCTCCACTTCACCCTCTTCAGGAGCTCCGACGGCATCCTTGGCCGTCATCATGCCGACTACCTTGCCCCGCTCGTCTACAACCGGAAATCTTGAATAGCCGCACTCGCGTGACAGCTTATGATAATCGAACACGGTAGCGCCTACCCGCAGTACATCCGCCGGACGGCTGAACGTAACGATATCTTCGATCAGCATAATCTTGCGCTTGATTAATCGATCGTACATCGCGCGGTTAATCATCGAAGCGACAGTGAAAGTATCATGCCGCGATGAAATGATCGGCAAAGCGCGATCATCCGCTAGCGCAATAACTTCCTCGCTGGGCTCGAAACCGCCCGTAATGAGTACGCCTGCCCCTTCTTCCAGCGCGCACCTGTGAGCACCGACGCGGTTGCCGACAATAAGCAGGCTACCTTCATCGATATAACGAAGCATCGCGTCAAGCTCCATAGCGCCGATTACGAATTTATGGAGCGTCTTCTCAAGGCCCGCTGCCCCACCGTACAGACGTCCCTCAACAATCTCCGCCACTTCACCGAAAGTCAACTGATCGAGCGCTTCGCGCCGCTTGCGGTCAATGCGCACCGTTCCTATTCTTTCCTTCGTACTGACGAGACCGGCAGCCTCTGCTTCCTTAAACGCCTTGTATGCTGTGCCCTCGCTTACGCCAAGCGCCTTCGCAATCGGTCGCACCGACAATTTCGTTCCGATCTTCAAATTCTGAATATATTGCAGCACTTGCTCGTGTTTCGTGCTGTTGTCATGGCTAGATCCGCTTGAAGTCATTGCTATTCCTCCGTCCAACCTTTCATCGTCTTCCTCCATTATAAGAGATAGGACCGTGAAAAGTCATGTAAAGCGGAGTCGGCTTAATGATACCACTCGATCTCGACCCGCTCGACCTTAATATCCGCGTTCACCTGCTGTCCGTGCACACCGAGCAGCTTCCATTTCTTGAACAGCTGATTCATCGATTGGACGCTGATTGCCTCCTCGGCACCGTTCATAACGAATTTCTGCCAATCATATTCAATAGGAATCGGGTATCTAGCCGAATGTATAAGGTGATTATCGACTCGAACAGCCTGCGGCGGAATTTCCTCGCATACGCTCGAGAACAGGAATGAGCTTTGCTCGCTATGCGGCCTTGCAATCATATCAGAATTCAATTGCATAATGTATTCGACAATTTGTGTATGTGGATTGACACGGCAACTGAACGACCCTAACGCTGTTGCGGCCTTCTCGACCTTGTGCGACATTTTATACTTAAAGCTGACAACGAAGGGAACCATGCAATAATAGGCCCGTACTTTTCTGAAAAACTCGAATTCATCAACCATTGTTAGCCTCCCTCCACCAAACGGCCCTATTTCATTATCTTACCACTATTAACTCAATTGGTAAATTACTCCTTAACAGACAATGATAATAATAGAGTGATACTTTTTTACACAATTATAGTAAAGAGTCCCTCCCTCCGTCAATGACTATAGTCACTTTTTTAAATACATTCTATAGACAGTTGTTGTGCTTGCATGAAAGAACTATCGTTAGGCTGGGGTGACTTAAATGAGTGGAATTTCGAAGCTTATCGGAGAAAATATACGATCGCATCGCAGAAGAAAAGGGCTGAGCCAAGAGCAGCTTGCGCTTCGCGCCGAAATAAACGCCTCTTACATGGGACAAGTCGAACGCGGCGAGAAAAATCCGACCATCGATGTGCTTGCCAAGATTGCAGCCGCGCTCCAGACGCCGCTTGAGCATATCGTTAATATCGACGACTCCTTGCCGCAAGCAGCAGATGGCGGCAGCGATTATGCGGACAAGATCGCCCTTCAATTGAACGGTCTGACTGCGCGAGAGCAGGAAGCGGTATACAAATTCGTAAAGCAGCTCGTTCAATTCAAAGATACCAAATAGTAACGATAGCCAAATTCAAAGCCGACAACGATATCTGCAACAAAAAGAAGACCTAGAGCGCTTATTAGCGAGCTGCTAGGTCTTCTTCTTGTCCACATGCGAGACACTGCTCTGCGCAAGATGTCTTATCCGTTAACGCGACTGTTTCGCGACTGATTTCCGTTGCATCATCTTCCGCTCCATAAGCACGTACTTCGCTCTCTTGATTCTCGCCAGCTCCTTGCGCTTCTCCTCGTCCATCAGCAGCAATTCGTTCACGTTCGCCGTTACGACCAGCAGCGCGAGCGCTACCCAGATGTATCCGAAGACGCTTGATACGCTAAGCGGGTCGCCGAGCTCAAGACGCGGCAGCGCGTAGACGAGCATCGCTAGCGCAAGCAGCAAATAGAGCACATGACGGGCTCTCCCCGAAAACATAGCCTTCAACTCCTTCATCCTCATATGCGTCCGACCTGTAACCCTCGTCCGCATTATTAGGGTATGAACAAGCTTGGCCGGATATGACTCTATCCCGCGATTGCCTTCAGAACGTCATTCAGTAATCGATTAATATCCTCGAATACGACCGCAAGCTGCCGCTCTGCCTCTAGGACGCTGGCAATTAACGGATTTCCCGCGATCTCTTCATACAGCTTCGTAATCGACGCCATCTCCGCTTCGGTCGGTTCCTCGCCGCTCATCATTTTCTGCTGAAGCTCCATCTGGCGCTCCCGGAAGCCTTCCATGATCCGCGAAGCCTCAGGATCGGCCTCCATTGCCCGTTTAACTGTCTTCAACTGCTCCGCCTCGCTGCTATCCTTAAGTGCTTTCGCTAGATCATAAGCTTTGTCATATACATTCATTGGATCGACTCCTCGTTCGTTTTTTTCGATTCACAAAGGCTAGATGTCCTCATATGATAAATTAATTCGTGTTAAATACCTATTTTCGTTCCCAACCACCCGTTATCTCCTGCTTGGAAGGAGCTCTAAGATGCTCAAATCGAAAGTATCCGTACAGGTCATAAGCTCCGGCATGCTGCCGGAGGATACGCTCATGCTCGGCGAAGCGCAGATGAAGCGTCTCCGAATTCCGCAGGGCCAGCATATTACGCTAAGGTTCGGCTCGTTCCGTCATAATATCAAAGTAATCGCGATTCCTAAGTTCGAAGGGATGCGCGTGAGCCAGAGCCTCGCCAAGAAGATGGGCCTCTCCCACAACGCTTCCGTGGGACTGCGTTACACGGAAGATACGTCATCCCTTGTTCTTGGTCCGCTGATCGGCGTATTGATCAGCCGTGATTATCCGAATATGCCGGATAAGCCGTTCGGCTCGATTACGATGTTCTGCCGGGAACTCGTGGATGCTTGTACGGAGCATGGGGCTTTCGTCTACTTCTTCACGCCGAACCAGCTTGGCAGCATGAATGCCATCAGCGGCTGGGTATTCAATAACGTCTGGATGAAAACATCCATGCCGATGCCCGATGTCGTCAATAACCGCATCACATCGAGGAAAATGGAGAGCAGACCCAGCGTACAACATTTCCTGAATGAAGTAAAACTTCATCATACTACTGTCGTATTCAACGAGAAGTTTCTCGATAAAGCTGAAGTATTCGATGCGTTAAAAAAAGACGAGACCGTCGCCCGCTACTTGCCCGAATCGCATCTGCTGCGCAATTACACGATGCTGAACGCCATGTGCTCCCGCTACAGCAGCGTTTTCCTTAAGCCGATTCGAGGCAGCCTCGGCAAGGGTATTATCCGCATTACGCGCGGGGAATCGAATAACGGCTATTTAGCTATGTTCGCCACTGCGAGCGGCAGCCGCAAGCAATTGTTTACTAATCTTGAGAAGCTCTTCTCGACGATCTCTACCAAGATGAAGACGATTCGTTACCAGATTCAACAAGGTCTGCAACTGATCGAAATTCAGAAGCGGCCCGTCGACTTCCGCGCGCTGGTACAGAAAAATGCCAAGGGCACGTGGGCGATTACCTCGATCGTCGCTCGTACGGCCGGCGACCAGCATTTCGTATCCAATCTGGCCCGAGGCGGAACGCTCAGCACGGCGGCCGAAGCGATCGGCAAATCGAATTTGCAGAACGGAATCAACAAGCAGGAAGCCTCCGTAAGGCTGCGGCAGGCGGCGCTTCATATTGCCAAGGGCGTCGATACGCAAATTCCCGCGCATTTCGGAGAGCTTGGCATCGATCTGGCCATGGATACGAATGGCCGAGTTTGGCTGTTGGAGGTCAACTCCAAGCCGTCCAAAAACGACAACACTCCGCTTAACGACAACAAAATACGCCCTTCCGTGCTTGCTCTAATCCAATATTCCCGTTTCTTATCGGGCTTCTGACGGAGGCTGCCATGAAACTACCTAATGTTATTATCGGAATCTATGTCGCTTCCATCATCCCAACTGCCAATGCTGACCTCGAGCCTGAGCTGCCTGAACCATCCTTCTATCGTCAGCTTGCCATTGCTGCGGAGCGTCTCTGCATACTGCTATATGTATTCACAGCAGAGGGGTGGCAACCTGGTGCTCGCGAGCTGATCGGCTATCGCTGGCAAGAAGGACGTTGGCAGCAGCAGACTTGTCCGCTGCCCGACGTTGTCTACGACCGCCGCTTTTGCACTGATGCGGTAAGCCGGCGAAACAGCCGTCATATCTTATCCCAAATAAAGCTAGCTAAGCCGCATATACTTCTTAACAGCAGCCTTCCATCCAAGCTCGAAGTCTATGACGCGCTTAAGCAAAACAATAGGCTGGCGCCGTTTCTCCCATCCACGCTGCCCTACAGTTCCCCTTCTCAGATTGAACCGCTGCTTGCGTCCTATCCGGATGGGCTCGTCCTTAAACCGGGAGCAGGCATGCATGGGATCGGCGTCATTCATATAAAGCTGAATACAGAAGAACAATCGGTACACATGAATGGCCGTACGCGAAGCAATCGCATTTTCACCAAGACGTTCACCCTAGCAACAACCAACTGGTGGCACTGGTTGGATCGGGTTACTGCCCGTACTCCCTATATTCTTCAGCCCTACTTCCCGCTTAACGATAAAGAAGGATATCCCTTCGACATCAGGGTCTTGCTTCAGAAGAATGAGCAAGGCCTTTGGCGCTTGACCGGCATAGCTGCCCGCCGAGGGGCTCAAGGCGCGTTAACCTCTAACCTGCACGGCGGAGGCGGCGCCACGCTACCGCAAAGCTTGCTTGAAATCAACTATGGCAAGCCGCAATCCGAACGTTTGCTAGACCAAATCCATATGATAAGTGAGCAGGCAGCTGAGCATCTCGAGGGCCGCTACGGAAGATTCGCTGAGCTTGGCTTCGATTACGGCATTGAGCCGGGCGGCCGCCTATGGCTGCTTGAAGTCAATTCGAAGCCCGGCCGCGCTTCGTTCCGCCTCATCGGTGACGATAGCGCCGAGCGACATTCCATTGAACGCCCACTCTTATACGCTAGATTTATCGCGAGACGATTATATGCTACGGCTGCAGTCCATGAATCCGCTAACGGCCGACAAGCGCAGGATCCGAAACGACTACGGCCTTTCAACGTTCAGGAGGTTCATTGATGAGTTTGACAACGTGTAATGTGCACTTCTCTCCACAGTCCGATAAAGTCATTTATTTGTCGAGCCCGTTGCTCAAGCAGCTTAAACTGGCCGGTAAAAAATCGATTCATCTCAAATTAGGCAATGAGGTCATCACGACCGAGCTCAAGGCGTTGAAGCGCCCGGGCAACCATCTCTATCTGTCCGCGGGCGTACGGCAATTGATTAAAGTGCCGAAGTCAGGCAACGTGTACGTGCTCGCCAGCGGCGAGAACGAAGTCCAGATCGGGCCGCTCGTAGGCATTCTTAGCGACTCGAACGTGCACTCCGAAAGCTATCCGTTCGGAGGGCGCACGAACTTTATTAAACAAATTATTCGCATGGGCGAGGATAAAGCTTATTTATTCGGCTTCACGCCAAGCGACATTAATTGGCAGCTAGAGACCGTCAACGGCTACTTCCTTAGCCCCCAAGGCGGCTGGTATCGCAAAGTCGTTCCGCTGCCCGATGTCGTCTACAACCGCCTGCCGAACCGCAAGGCCGAATTCTCGACGTCCATCAGCTCGCTGCGCGAGAAGTTCGTACGGCGGAAAATCCCTTTTTTCAACTGGAGCTTCTTCAATAAATCCGACGTGTATAAGCTGCTCGACAACGATCCCGAGGCGCTGAATCACTTGCCTGAATCGGTATCGAATCCGACACCGGAGAAGATGAAGGAGATGCTTGAGAAGCATCAATTTTTATATTTCAAGCCGACAGCAGGAAGTCTTGGGGTTGGCATCTATCGGCTGACTTATCACTCGAAGCGCGGTTATTTCGTACGTTATCGCAAGGGCAGGCAGAACGTTCTGCTTCGCTTCCCGAACTTCAACAGTCTCATGCGCATGCTGCAAGCGCGTCACGGCAATACCTTTAATCAATACGTCGTTCAGCAGGGCATTCGACTCGTTGAGATCGACAGCTGCCCGCTAGACTTCCGCTTCCATATGCATAAGAACGGCAAAAATGAATGGGTTCCCGCAGGCATCGGAGCGAAGAAGGCCGGCCGCGGGAGCGTGACAACCCATGTGAAGAACGGCGGACAGCTGATGACGCCGGAACAGGCGCTTAGCCGGACGTTCGGTGCGCAGGCGGATACTGTGCTGGACAAAGCGAAGAGTGTCGCGATTAAGTTGTCTGAAGCGATTGAACGAAATTACCCTCATCGTCTTGGCGAACTCGGACTCGACCTTGGCATCGACAAGGACGGTGAAGTATGGATGTTCGAGGCGAACGCGAAGCCGGGCCGTTCCATCTACAAGCATCCTGCACTTCGTTCGGAGGGTCGTGCTTCCGTTTCGTACATTTTGGAGCACTGTATGTATCTTAGCCACTTCCAAGGAGGTAATGGCTAATGGAGAGCTTGCTTCCGGATGAGACGGACATCAGAGAGCTTCGCGCCGGCAGAACAGTACTCGCTATACTGACCATCGATGACGATACTCAACTTTTCCGGGGCAACCGCAATAACTTCATCGATATTATTCGTGTAGGTCAAGGTATGGGGTTTATCGTCTACGTCGTGACTGTGAAAAACTTGCTGTTAACCCGGAGCAACCTGAATGGCTACGTATACAACGAGGAATCCGAAAGCTGGTTGCCACGGCTGCTGCCGTTTCCTGATATTATCTACAATCGGATTCCTCAGCGCGAGGATGAGATGCTTCCAGCCGTTAAGCAGAAGATCGCTGCCTGCCAGAAGCACCCTCGCGTCAGGCTGTTCAATCCTTCCTTCTTCAACAAATGGGAGATGTTCGAGTGGCTGCGCGACTCCAAGTCCACCAAACCATTCATTCCTACGACCCGCAAGCTGATGTCGCTGTCGAGCCTGGGCCAGATGATGGATAAATATTCCTTTATCTACTTGAAGCCGGAGAGCGGCAAAGCGGGCAAAGGCATTATGACGATCAAGTTCCAAGCGGCCAGAGAGCTTCCTTATCGGTTGAAAATACAAGAGCGCAAGAAGAGCTCCACCTACAGCTGCAGCTCGATTACGAAGCTATGGACTCGTATCCAGAAGGAAAGCGCCGGAGAAGCTTACATTGCGCAGCAAGGCATTAAGCTCGCTTCCTTCAACGATCGCCATTACGACCTGCGCGTGCTCGTCCAGAAGAATAGCCGCGGGCAATGGGATATTACCGGCATCGGCGCCCGTATCGCAGGCAGCTCGAGCATCACGACACATGTGCCTCGAGGCGGCATGATTGAAGATCCCGAGAAACTGCTTGTGTATACATTTAACGAGGATAACGCGCGTAAGCTGTTATTAAAAGCGAAAGCGACAGCGATTCTCATCGCCAAGCAGATTGAACGGGCATCGAAGCAGCTGCTTGGCGAGATGTCGATGGATCTGGGTATCGACAGCGAAGGCAGCATCTGGTTTTTCGAAGCGAACTCAAAGCCAATGAAATTCGACGAGCCGCATATTAGACAGAAATCGCTGGAGCGGATTTTTCATTACAGCTCCTATCTAGCCAGGAAAAAAACGAGCACGGCGGGAGGCATGTAACGATGGAAGTGGAGCTGCTTGCGCCGGATAGATGGCGTACCGAGAAGAAGAGACTGATCGGCTTCGCCCTTCGCTTCGGCGATAAGCGGCTAGCTATCGCGACGATGCATGCGCTGCGCAAGCTGGATGATTCAACGCTTGAATCAGATGCTAGCGGTGTGTATACAGCAGTCATTGCCGTCGCTGTCCACGGCAGCCGCATCGTCGGCTTCGGCTTCGCTGCCGATGGCGGCGAAGGGGGCAGTCTAGTCGTCGTGCATCCGGATGCTCGAGGACTGGGCATTGGCGGCAAAATCGTGGAAGCGATGATAGGACGTCTCGGTTCTATGACTTGCAATGTCGCTGTCGACAATACCGCAAGCATGGCGATCTGCTTCAAGCTCGGTATGAAGGCTGTCTCTATGCATCGCGGCCCCACGGGCAAGCCTACGCTGCGCTTCGAGAAAACAGCAGAGTTGGGAGCTCCGGTCAAGGTGTGAATATTTGAACAAAACGGCCGTCCAGTCTGCGTCGATGCGCAGCCTAGGCGGCCGTTAATGATATCTTTAATACCGTTCAATCCATTCTCGCAATTCACGAAAATCCGAAATAAGAATATCCGCGCCTTCGAGCTCGTTGCGCTTGCCATAGCTCGCATAGGCGCAGCCGATTGTTGACAAGCCGTTGCCCTTCCCTGCTTCCACATCGGAGGAGCGATCTCCCACCATCCATGCCGACCGGACGCCATGATCGCTCAGCAGTCTGGCAACTAGGTCCACCTTGCTGGCTGTCCCGTATTCGCCTGCGCTGTACAAGCCTTCGAATAAAGGGGCAATTCCCTTATACTCCGCTACACCCTTCACATAAGCCTCCAGCCCGTTGCTTGCGACGAACAGCTTGACATCCCGCTCCTTCAACCAAACAAGTGTCTGCTCCACATAAGGATATAACTCGCCCTCGCCCGCTTCGAGCCCTTCCAGCTCGTACTGGAGCATCAGTTCATCTGCGCGCCTTCTGGCCGCTTCAGAGCTATCAGGCATGATCTGACGCCATATATCTTCCAGCAACATGCCGAGACAGCTAAGCAGCTTGTCTACGGGCGGCGTCTCCTTCATATACAGCTTCTCTTCGCGAAGCGTCTCGAACAGCCGTTTATGCACTTGTACGAGCAGCGTTTCCGTTTCGAATAACGTTCCA
Source organism: Paenibacillus sp. 05T425 (assembly GCF_056396205.1). Classification (NCBI taxonomy): domain Bacteria; kingdom Bacillati; phylum Bacillota; class Bacilli; order Caryophanales; family Paenibacillaceae; genus Paenibacillus; species Paenibacillus sp. 05T425. The sequence continues at coordinate 4,351 of NZ_JBFTLA010000010.1, read as the reverse complement.
TCCATATCAAATATAACCGCTTCCGGCTTTGTAAGCTGTTTCTCGTTCATTATATAGGTTCGCCTCCAGTAGTCCAGTTCCATTGCTGCCCTTATCATACTGGAGCGGCCAATACCATCGCAACCCGCTTACGGAGTTTTCGGCGTTTTCAACGCTAAGACGCTTGCAAGCTTCCATAGCGTATACGGTCCAATATAAGCTCCGCTTACTAGAAAAACAGGATTAATAAGCACCCGATGAACCTCCGTCATAAAGACGGTGTCCCTCATTATCGTAGTCGCCACTGCCGTTGAGGCGATGACGAAAAAAAGGAAGAATGCAATAACCGCCAGTCCATCGCACAGCCGCCGCAAGCCGGCGTTTCTTCCGCTGATCCAGCCTAGCAGAAGCGCCCCAGCCGCGAGTCCGACTCCGCTCATTACCATCATCTATGATCACCTCTTACTGACCAGCATCGTCGATATTTTTCAGAAATAAACGCTTACGCAAATAATGAACCTGTGTATTGTAAATTGGATTCGGATATGTCACACTGTTTGGGGGCAAGCGCTTAAGAAACGGATCCAAAGCCCTGCATGAAAGGAAAGGAAAGGACGTGACGGTAAGAGCATGATGATATGGCTGCTTCGTTCCATGACTGAGTTAAGCTCGCGCAAATGGATTTCCCGGATGACCGGAGGATTCGCCCAGTCAGCCGCCAGCCGCCATCTAATTGCAAGGTTTGCAGCTATGTATGGCATAAAGGTGGAGGAGGCCGAAAAGCCCCTCTCTGAATATAGAACGTTAAATGAATTTTTCACCCGCCGGCTTAAGCACGGCATGAGACAGATCGATGGCGGCGAAGACCAGGTGGCCAGTCCCGTAGATGCGCTGATCACCGGAGCCGGCCGCATTCAGGACGGGACGATCATGAACGTCAAGGGACAGGACTACACCGTAGAAGAATTGCTTAATCGTTCTCCGCGCGCCTCTTCCTATCTGGGCGGCTATTACATGGTCTTATATTTAAGCCCTACCGATTATCATCGCATCCATGTACCGGTAAGCGGAACGGTCGTAGAGCGGGAGCACATAGCCGGCAAGGTGTATCCGGTCAACGACTTCGGATTGCGCCATATGCGAAGAGTGTTAAGCCGCAACGAAAGGCTTATTACCTACATACGGAACGAGTTCTGGGAAACGGCGGTCGTCAAGGTCGGCGCTATGAACGTCAGCAGCATTAAGTACGTTGAGCCGCTTCAAGACGAGGTTACTAAAGGTGACGAGCTCGCCTACTTTTCCTTCGGCTCTACCGTCGTCCTGCTGATGGAAGATGACAGCTTCGCTCCGCGCGAGGATATCGAGGTCGGACTGAAAGTGAAGATGGGCGAACGTCTTGGGCGTATATTGCCGAAGCAACCACTATAACCGAGAGTAGAAACAATAAAAAGACTTCTTATGATGACAGCCTAGGCGGCATCGTAAGAAGTCTTCGTTATTGTAAGATTCAATATGGAATTAAGGCTCAACGTATTTCCGATGGACTTCTGCCCGTATATTGCTTGAATTGGCGGCTGAAGAAAAATATATCTCGATAGCCAAGCGCATCGGCTACTTCGGTGACGTTCATGCCCGCATGCATAAGCAAATGCTGCGCACGTTCGATCCGGGTACGAATCATATACGTCTGAACAGACATCCCGATCATTTCCTTGAATTTCATCGAAAAATACCGCGGCGAAAGCTGCGCCCGCATCGCCAGATCTTCTACGCGATGCGCGATGCTCGGATTTTGGCGAACGTAATTGGCGATCTCGTGGATAGCTTCCGTCAGTTGATTGCTCGCTTTCTTCTCCACCGGCGCCGCATTGTCCTCGCGCAGCAAATGAATGATGAGCTGCTTAAGCACAAGCTTCGCTTCTTCTTCCGCCGCATACGTTTGTACTAAAAATAAACGAACGTAACGCGATAACATATATTCGAAATCCACTGTATCCGTAAGCACACGATGACGCTCTGGCACTGAATCGACAGCTTCATCCACTTTAAAATGAATATATGTCAATACAAGAGGTTTCTGGGGATTATGAGTCGCGCTCGTGTGATCACCGGGCCGGAACAAGAAGCAGCTTCCCTTGCTTACTTCATAGATCGAACCGTTAATTTCTACTTCCCCTTCGCCGCTCCATACATAGAATAGATCGTAATTAGGTATCGGCTTCTCGCGTCTTGCCCAGCGCCATCCAGGCTCGCAGACGATCTTGGCAAAGGCAGGCTGCAAAACTAAAGAATCAGGCGATACGTGCAGCATATAAAAATCCTCCCCCGCCAGCGAAACAAACCGCTTTCCTTCCCATCTCGAAGCAGCATTTGTCGCGCGGGCCCATAATAGGCAGCTAACGCTTACAGAGCAGCAACCGTTGTTGCTCGTCCAAACATATGTCGTCATCATACAACAGCGATAAAGTTTTGTGCAAGCCGTACAACAATGTGACTAGATTTCGCAAAAAATTTGCTATGAGAATGGTTTGCACCTTAGAAAAAATGTTATAATAGCACCCGACAAGAAGATTAGGCCTGTAACGCGTCACAGACCGGCAGTTCTAGCCAATAATAACTTATACGAATCATCTCGGAAGGATGGAATGAAGTCTAATGAACCCACTTGCACAGCAGTTAAATGAGACGTTGCAAACGGAAAATCCGAACGTCTACGCCATGTTATCGGCTTTAGGCAAAGCGATTTATTTTCCGAAGGAGGGCATCCTCAGCCAATCCGCTGAAGCAAAGACGAAGGCGAAGAAGTTCAACGCTACGATCGGAATTGCAACAGAGGGCGGTGTGCCTATGCATCTCAAAGTGATTCAAGAGACGCTGACCGCTTATAATCCGAAGGATCTTTACGAATATGCACCTCCTGGCGGCAAGCCGGAGCTTCGCTCTGCTTGGCGCACGAAGATGATTAAAGATAATCCGTCTCTTGAAGCCAAGGGCTTCGGGACGCCTGTTGTAACGAATGCATTGACGCACGGCCTTAGCATTGTTGCCGACCTGTTCGCCGATGCTGGAGATGCCGTAGTCATTCCAAATAAAAACTGGGAAAACTATGAGCTCACCTTCGGCGTACGCCGTGGCGCTGAGATCGTCGAGTATCCTTTATACAACAATGAAATGAAATTCAACAGCCAAGGTCTTCGCGAAGCGTTGCTCGCTCAGAAGGACAAAGGCAAAGCAATCGTCGTGCTTAACTTCCCGAACAACCCAACAGGCTACACGCCAGGTCCTCAGGAAGGCGACGAGATCGTAGCTGCGATTCGCGATGCTGCGGAAGCTGGCATCAATGTTGTGGCTGTTACCGATGATGCTTATTTCGGACTGTTCTTCGAGGATTCCTTGCACGAGTCGCTTTTCTCCAAGCTTGCGGAACTGCACCCGCGCGTGCTTGCGATCAAGGTTGACGGCGCTACGAAAGAAGAGTATGTGTGGGGCTTCCGCGTAGGGTTCATTACCTACGCATCTTCATCGGCTGCTGCGCTCGCAGCGCTTGAGCAGAAGACGGTCGGCATTATTCGCGCTACGATTTCGAGCGGACCGCATCCGTCGCAGACTTTCGTGCTTCGCGCTCTGCAATCGCCGGAGTTCGAGCAGCAGCGGGCCGAGAAATACGATATTATGAAAGGCCGCGCCAATACCGTGAAGACCCTGCTCGACAGCGGCCGTTACGGCGATGTGCTGAGCTACTATCCGTTCRACTCCGGTTACTTCATGTGCCTCAAGCTGAGCGGTGTTACAGCTGAAGCTGTTCGCAACCGCCTGCTGGACGAATACGGCATCGGAACAATCGCGCTTGGCGAGACCGATCTGCGAGTCGCGTTCTCTTGTATCGAGGAAGAAAACTTGGAAGAACTGTATGACACGATCTTCAAAGCGGTTCAAGAGCTGCTAGCGTAAGAAACAGGGAAGACACAAAAAATGGTTTCATTAAAAAGGACCTCCGCCTTCACTTTACAGTGAAATGCTGAGGTCCTTTGTGTATAATCGGGATGCTCCTAACGTACGGCACTTTCAGGACTGGCCACTCTGGCACCAAAGCCTGAGCACAACCCGACCTCTCCTACTGAAATGACGTTTTGCCTGTATTTCATACAGTCTACTCGGCCCCAATCGCCTGTTAAGCGACTTTTGAGTGGAAAACATACAGTCAAAACCGACATTTTAGCCCTCAGCAGGGTAGCGTCAAGAAGTTTGTGTAAGAAGGTAGGAATATCCATTGGGGAGACGGGTGTGAGTTGTGTTTGAATATTCTGAAAAAATAGTCGGTAGGGCTTAGCTCCTATTCGACTGGAACTTATTGGTTAACCAATGGCCTGTG